>DATJYX010000061.1:0-29998 GCA_035577965.1 Vicinamibacteria bacterium
CGAGGACAAGGGGAACGAGGAGGAAGAGTAGTCCAGCGCTCGAGGGCCCCTCCTGCCGGCCCCCGGACCCTCCGTCGGGTGTCCGGCGTGGCGTCAGAGGACGATGGTGAGGATGCCCCTGGCGGGGCTCGAGGACCTGAGCGCTCGGCCCTTCACCCAGACCTGGAAGATCTGCTCGTGGTCCGTCAGGTTGGTGAGGACGACCGCGATCTTCCCGTCGGGATTGCGGAAGGCCGTGGCCAGGAAGTCGTCGCTGCTGGAGGTGCAGGCGACCCGTCGGGCGCCGGGCCGGATGAAGCGCGTGAAGTGACCGAAGGCGTAGTGGGGCGGGTTGAACGTCAGTTGCCCCGTTCGCAGGTCCGCGTTCACGCTGCTGCTGCCCATGAGGCCGCCGGCGTGGCGCGGGCCGCCCTCCGAATCGACGAGCAGGTTCCACACGGTCCAGCCCGCCGTCCAGTTGTTGAGGTCCCGGATCACGCTCTGGGCCAGACGTGAGGCCTCCTCCCAGCTGCCGCCGAGCCCCCCCTCCGTGTAGAAGAGCGCCTTGTCGGGGAAGGCGTCGTGCAGCTGGCGCACGTTGTCGTGGTGGTCCCCGACGTACCAGTGGAACGCGGTGCCCCAGATGTACTTCGAGGCCGCGGGATCGGAATAGGCGGCCTCGGCCCGCTGGTAGATGAGACCCCGGTTGTGGTCCCAGATCATGAGCTTCAGGTCGCCGAGACCGCCCTTGTGCAGCGTCGGCCCGAGGTAGTCGCGCACGAAGTCGCGCTCCTCGTTCGCGGTGAAGAGGCACGACTCCCAGACCTGCGTGGCCAGGGGTTCGTTCTGCACCGTGAGACCCCATATGGGCACGCCCTCGGCGGCGTAGGCCTTGACGTACCGGACGAAGTAGTCGGCCCAGGTCTGCCGGTACTCCGGCTTGAGCTTGCCGCCGTGGAGCATCTCGCCGTTCGTCTTCATCCACGCCGGCGGGCTCCAGGGCGATGCGTAGAGGCGGAGCCTGCCTCCCGAGACCGTCTGCGCGCGCTTGATGAACGGCAGGCGGTTCCTCCGGTCGTGCTCGATCGAGAAGTGCGCGAGCGTCGTATCGCCCGGCACCTCGTCGTACGTGTACATGTCGGCCGCGTAGTCGCAGCTGTGGATGGTGGTGCGGCACAGGGTGTAGCCGTTGCCCTCGACCGGGTCGAAGCTGGCCTTCAGGAACGCCTCCTGCGCGGCGGCGGGCAGCGCGGTGAAGACGTCGGCGGCGGCGTCGGTGAAGGCGCCGCCGAAGCCCTCGATCGTCTGGAAGCTGCGGGCGGGGTCGACGATGATCGTCGGGTAGTTCTCGTCCGGCTGATCGAGCGGCTCGAAGGCCGAGAAGCCGCGGTCGGCCAGGAGCTGTAGCGGCGACGGCGCGGTCACGTAGACGCGCGCCTCAAGGTACGTGGGGCCCTGGGCGTGAGCGGTGACGGAGAGGCAGACGGCGTCGAGCGCCGTGAGAGCGATGACGACCGGCCAGCGATTGGTCTGCATGGTGGCCGCATGCTATCGGAAACGCCGCCTTCCCGTCGACGGTGACGGCCGGCAACGGAGAGCCTGGACTGCGACCGCTGCCTCCGCTGTTCTAACCCGAGAGCGAAGGCAGGACGGTCTCGATCATGAACTGGTTGAACGCGTCCCTTCCCTCGGTGCTGGGCATGTGCGAGGAACGCTCGAACCAGACGGCTTCGGAACAAGCCGTCGGGACCTCCTTCCGGAGGCGAGACGCAAACCGAGGAGCCGCGAGGTCCGTCGTATGATGGCCTCGCGGATGCGACACCCGCCGGCTCGAGCCCTCGACTCCGACCGCCCGATGAGCCCCGCTGCGACCGGCGCCGCGAATCCCCCCGCGGCCCGAACCGTTCAGCAGGCGCCGATGGCCGTCAGGCGAGGCTCGAGCACGACCCAGCCGGCAGCAGGGTCCGCCGCTTGAGCCGCCGCCTCCGACTCGGCCTGACGGTGGGGGACCCGGCCGGGATCGGTCCCGAGATCGTGCTCCGGGCGCTGGCGTCTCCGGAGCGCCCGGACGCAGACTGGACCGTCTACGGGCCCACGGCGTGTCTCGAGGACCGCTCGGCCCGGCTCGGCCTGCCCCGACCGGCGGCTCTCGGCTGCAACCTCGTGGACGTGGTTGGCGGTCCGTTCGCTCTCGGGCAGGTGTCGGCAGAAGCCGGTCGGGCGGCGGCGGAGGCCGTCCTCGCCGCCGCCCGCGAGGCCCTCGCTGGCCGCCTGGACGGGCTCGTGACCGCGCCCCTCCACAAGGGAGCCCTCCGGGCGGCCGGGCACCCGTGGCCCGGGCACACGGAGTTGCTGGCCGCGGCCGCTGGCGTCGAGGACGTCGCCATGATGTTCGTCGGGGGTGGCCTGCGGGTCGCTCTCCTGACCATCCACCGGCCGCTCCGGACCGTCCCCGACGCGATCACCGCCGACGACGTGGGGCGAGTGACCCGCCTCGTCCACCGCGAGCTGCCGCGCTTCGGAGCCCCGCGCCCGAGGATCGCCGTCTGCGGCCTGAACCCGCACGCCGGGGAGGGAGGGCTCTTCGGCCGAGAGGACGGCGAGGTCATCGCTCCCGCTGTCGCGACTCTCGTGGCCGAGGGCCTCGACGTCTCGGGTCCCTTGCCCGCCGACACGGCCTTCGTCCGGGCTGTCCGCGGCGAGTTCGACGCCGTCGTCGCCGCCTACCACGACCAGGGCCTGGTGCCGGTGAAGCTCCTGGCCTTCGGGCGGGCGGTGAACGTCACCCTCGGCCTTCCCTTCGTCCGCACGTCGGTCGACCACGGCACGGCCTTCGACATCGCCGGAGCGGGGACGGCCGACGCGGGCAGCCTCGTCGAGGCGATGAAGCTGGCCGCGGCCCTGGCGGGCGGACACGAGAGGTGAGTTGTCGCGTGAGGGAGGCCTTCGCGGGCTCGACCGCCGCGACCCAGATCGCCCCGCGCTTCGGGGAGGGCAGGAGGACGTCCCGATGTCGAAACGCCAACCCAGCTCGAGATCCTGCTTCGTGTGCGGACGGGAGAACCCCGTCGGCCTCAAGGTGCGGTGGGACGAGCACCCGGAGGCGGGGGAGATCCGGGGCACGGTCACCGTCCCCGAGCACTTCAACGGCTACCCGGGCGTGACCCACGGCGGGATCGTGGCCGCGCTTCTCGACGAGACGGCCGGACGCACGGTCCTGATGGACGGCGGCTTCGAGGACCTGATGGTGACGGCGAAGCTCGAGGTGAGCTACCGCCGGCCGACGCCGACCGGAGTGGCGCTCCGGGTCGTGGGCCGGCTGCGAGGCCGGTCGGGCACGCGCGCCGGGGCGGAGGCGGAGCTCCTCCTGCCCGACGGCACCGTGTCGGCGCGGGCGCAGGTCGTCCTCGCCCGGCCGCCGGCGGGGATCGTCGGACGGTGGGAGGCCGAGCGGGAGCACTGGCGGGTCGACTGACCCGAGCCGTGCGACGCCCGTCGTGCGCGGCGCGCGGCTCGGCCCGGCCGATCCGTCGGCTCGTCTGCGCTTCTTGACGCCCGTCCGGCTCCGCGTCAGCATAGGCGAAGAAAAGGCGAAGATCATGCCCGGGTTCGTCGAGCTGAACGCCGCCTCGGCCTTCTCCTTCCTCCGGGCCTCGTCCCTGCCGGAAGACCTCGTGGAACGGGCCGCCGCCCTCGGCATCACGGCCCTCGCCCTCGTCGACCGGGACGGCGTCGCGGGGGCCCCGCGCTTCTTCAAGGCCGCACGATCGGCCGGGGTCCGGCCGATCGTGGGGGCGGCGCTGAGCCTCGACGGCGGGGGAGCGCTGCCGCTCCTCGTCGAGACGCAGCGGGGCTACCGGAACCTCTGCCGGCTCGTCACGCGGATGAAGGCCGGCGTGCCGAAGGGGGAGGGACGGCTCCGGCCGGAGATGCTCGACGGGCTCGTCGAGGGGCTCTTCGCCCTGCCCGGCGTCGAGACGCTGTGCCCCGAGGGGACCGCCGGAGCGTCCCCCGACACCGACCGTCTGGCGCGGATCGTGGACGCCTTCGGCCCCGGCCGCGTTCTCCTCGACGTGCAGCGCCACCGCCGGAGAGAGCAGGAGGCGGCGAACCGGGGCCTCCTCGACCTGGCCGACGCCCTGGGCCTGCGCGCGGTCGCCACGAACGGCGTCCGGCACGCCACCGCGAGGGGCCGGCCTCTCCTCGACGTGCTCACCTGCATCCGCGAGAAGCGGACGCTCGCCACCGCCGGCCGGCTCCTGTCCGAGAACGCGGAGCGCCACCTCAAGGGGCCGAGGGCGATGGCCGTGCTCTTCGCCGACCGGAGAGACCTGCTCCGCAACGCCTGTGCCCTCGCCGAGCGCCTCACGTTCACGCTCGAGGACCTCGGCTACCGCTTCCCGGACTACCCGGTGCCGGAGGGCGAGTCGCAGTTCTCCTTCCTGTGCCGGGCCACGGAGGCCGGGGCGCGCGAGCGGTACCGGCCGTACCACGAGAAGGCCCGGCGGCAGATCGAGCGGGAGCTCGCTCTCATCGGGAAGCTGAGCCTGTCCGGCTACTTCCTCATCGTCTGGGACCTCGTGAACTTCTGCCGCCGCGAGGGCATCCTGGTCCAGGGCCGCGGCTCGGCCGCGAACAGCGCGGTCTGCTACAGCCTCGGCATCACCGCCGTCGACCCGGTCGGGATGGGCCTCCTCTTCGAGCGCTTCCTCTCCGAAGAGCGGGGCGAGTGGCCGGACATCGACCTCGACCTGCCGAGCGGGGATCGGCGGGAGCGGGTCATCCAGCACGTCTACGAGCGCTACGGGGCGGCGGGGGCGGCCATGACCGCGAACGTCATCACCTATCGCGACCGCAGCGCTTCGCGCGAGATCGGCAAGGTGCTCGGCATCCCGACGGGCGAGATCGACCGGCTGGCGACGCACATGCGGAGCTTCGAGTACGTGGACCCCGACGACACGCTGGAGAAGCGCCTCGAGCGGGCCGGCCTCGACCGGGGCGACCGGCGGATCGCCCTCTTCGCCCGGCTCTTCGACGAGATCCAGGACCTGCCCCGGCATCTCGGCCAGCACTCGGGAGGGATGGTGATGGCCCAGGGCCGGCTCGACGAGGTGGTGCCCCTCGAGCCGGCGAGCATGCCCGACCGCGTGATCGTCCAGTGGGACAAGGAGGACTGCGCCGACCTCGGGATCATCAAGGTCGACCTCCTCGGCCTCGGGATGATGGCGGCGATCGAGGACGGCCTCGCGCTCCTGCGCGGGACGGGGGTCGAGATCGACCTCGCCCACCTGCCCCCGGACGACCCCGCGGTCTACGCGATGCTCCGCGAGGCCGACACGGTGGGCGTCTTCCAGGTCGAGAGCCGGGCCCAGATGGCGACGCTGCCGCGGATGAAGCCGGACCACTTCTACGACCTCGTGGTCGAGGTGGCGATCATCCGTCCCGGGCCGGTGGTGGGGAAGATGGTCCACCCGTACCTGAGGCGGAGGAACGGGGAGGAGCCGGTCGGCTACCTCCACCCCTCGCTCGAGCCCATCCTCGAGCGCACGCTCGGCGTGCCCCTCTTCCAGGAGCAGCTCCTGCGGATCGCCATGGCCGTGGCCGGGTTCACCGGCGGGGAGGCGGAGGAGCTGCGCCGGGCCATGGGCTTCAAGCGCTCGGAGAAGCGCATGAAGGCGATCGAGACGCGCCTCCGGTCGGGCATGGCCGAGCGGGGGATCACGGGGGAGACGGCGGACACGATCGTCCGTTCGATCAGCTCCTTCGCCCTCTACGGCTTCCCGGAATCGCACGCGGCGAGCTTCGCCCTCATCGCCTACGCGAGCGCGTTCCTGAAGCGACACCACCCGGCCGCCTTCACGTGCGCCCTCCTCAACAACCAGCCGATGGGCTTCTACCACCCGTTCACGCTCGTGAAGGACGCGCAGAGGCACGGCGTGCGCTTCCGGCCGGTGGACGTCACGCGGAGCAGCCGTCTCTGCACGCTCGAGGAGGGCGAGGTGCGCCTCGGCCTCTCCTACGTGCGCGGGCTGCGGGCGGAGGCGGCGGAGACGATCGAGGCGGAGCGGGCGCGCCGGCCGTTCGCTTCGCTGCAGGACTTCGTGGACCGGGCGGGGCTCCGGCGGGACGAGCAGCGCGACCTGGCCGAGGCGGGCGCCCTGAACGCCTTCGGCCTGACTCGCCGGAGCGCCCTCTGGCAGGTGGAGAAGGCGGGACGCCCCCGAGGGACGCTCTTCCGGAACGTCGTCCCGAGGGATTCCGAGGAGGGTCTCGAAGGACCCGACGCACCTGACACACCAGAGGTTCTCTCGCCGCCCGATACGCATGGAGCGGCCCGGGTCGACAGCCCTCTGCCCGACATGGGCTTCGAGGAGCGGCTCACGGCCGACCTCGCTTCGACCGGCCTGACCCTGGGCCCGCACCCGGTGTCGCTCTTCCGGGAGGACCTCCGCGAGCGGGGGGTGCTGCGGGCGGCCGAGCTGCCGAGGCGGACGGACGGCGAGTGGGTGCGGGTGGCGGGGGCCGTGATCTGCCGGCAGAGGCCGGGGACGGCGGCCGGGTTCCTCTTCCTGACCCTCGAGGACGAGACGGGCCTCGTCAACGTGATCGTGCGGCCCGACCTCTTCCACCGCGAGCGGGCGGTCCTGGTCAGCGAGAGCGCCCTCGAGGTGGACGGCGTCCTTCAGGCGAGGGACGGCCTCTCGGTGCGGGCGCACGCGGTACGAAAGGCCCTGGCCGGGGTGCCCGCCACCCCGGCCCGGAGCTTCCGCTAGTGGCTACCGGCCCACCACCCGAAGCTCGTAGACGAGCTCCTTCTGGCCTGACCACTCGGTCTTGAGCTGGACCCGCTGCCCGGCCGCCAGGCCGTTCATGGAGGCCTTGCCCGAGAGCTGGAAGGTCTCGCGGACGCCGTTGACCTCCAGCTCGACCTGCCTCACGCGGGCGTCGAAGGCGGTGAGCCGGCCGACGACGGTCCGGGGGATCCCCTGCTGCTTCGTGCCGCCCGTGCCGCCTCCGCTGCCGGGGGTGAACCCGAGCTCGACCACGTCGAACGACTGGATGACGTCGTGCTCGAAGACGTAGTGCACGTACATCGGGGGACGCAGGTCCTTCGTGGAGGGGTTCGGGAAGAAGCGGGCGCCGTCCGTGAACTTGACGGTCGCGTCGCGGGCGAACTTCCTCGTGGCGATCCGGCCCTTGGGGTCCTTGAAGTCCATGGTGAGCTGGTTCCAGTTGATGGACACGATGTTGCCGCGGTCGTGCTCGAGCTGGGCAAAGACCGCCGGGGCGTGGAGGAGGGGTGCGGCAAAGGCCAGGACCGACACCGACAGGATCATCCGCCTCGTCATGCCTTCTCGCTCCTTCGCGGCCGGGCCGCGGGAAAGATCGGCTCCCGGTCAGAGCCGAGCCGCCGTTGCCGCGAGTCTAGCAGACCGGAGGGCTGTCCATTCCGGGCCGCGCGGGGGACCGGGCGCGTCGTGACCGGGCGCGTCGTTGTCGGGGAGAAGGCGATGGAGTAGTCTCAGCGCCACAACGTCCGGCACCGCGGGGCGGGGAGGAGTGCCGTGGCGAGGAGCAACGGCGCGGCGAGGGATCGTGGGGGCAGGAAGCCCCGGGGCGGGCCCCGGACGGCCGTGATCGCCGAGGTCGACGCGTCCCCGTCCCAGTACATCGTCAAGGTGGACCGGGCGACCGGAGAGCCCCTGTCCGACCCGATCGAGCCCGCCGACCTCCTGGTTCACGCGCACCGGGACCGGCACCCGGTGGAGATCGCGGCGCAGTTCCTGGCCAGCCGGTTCATCCAGGTCACAGGCAACGAGAGGCTCGTGAAGGGCGGCCTGAAGCTCGTCGAGAGGGTCGGCTCGCACCTCGGGACGGCGGTCGGCGAGCTGACCGGGAACCCCGCGGACGCGCGCCGCGCGAGGCGCTTCCTGGGGGTGACCGCCCGCGACTACGTCTACCGGTTCCGCGAGCCCGCACACCTCAGCGAGAGGCAGATCAAGGACCGGGTGCAGGACCTGCAGAGGCAGGCCCGGGCGAAGCTCCAGGCGCTGGGCAAGCGCCCCCGGCTTCGCGTCTTCCTCACCGGGGCCACGGGGTTTCTCGGCCGGGAGTTCCTGGCCCAGGCCGCCGCCCACCCGTACGTGGCCGAGGTGGTGTCGTGCGTCCGCCGGGAGGAGGTGCGCGACCGCAAGACGAAGCAGGTCGTGAAGGTGCGTTCGGCCCGGGAGCGGGGAGCGCTCCTCCTCAAGCGCCTGCACGTGAGCGGCAAGGCGGCGCGGAAGTTCCGCTTCGTGGAGGGAGACGTCGAGAGGCCCGGCTTCGGGATCGACTCCGCCGAGGCGGAGCGCCTGAAGAAGACCCTGACCCACGTCGTCCACTGTGCGGCCAGCGTCTCCTTCGACGACACGTACGAGAGCTCGTTCCGGGCCAACGTCCTCGGCTGCCGCAACGCGCTCGCGTTCTCCCGGGGCCTGCAGCTCGCCCCCGGCTCGCCCTTCGTCGCCCACGTCGCGATCGAGACCTCCTACGTCCACGGCCGCCGCAAGCGCTCGATCGCCCAGGAGGACGCGCTCTCCTTCCCGCGCCACTTCTACAACAACTACTACGAGCTCACGAAGGCCATGGCCTCGATCGAGACCGACCGCGCCCTCGTCGAGGGCGGCCTGCGGGTCACGCAGCTCCTGCCGTCGATCGTGATCGGGCACGCCCGGACGGGGAACAACCGCGGCGACACCAAGGTCCTGAACGCCCCCGTGAACGCCTTCGGCCGGGCGAAGGAGGCCCTGGCCTCGCTCGGAGGGGACTGGGCGGACCGCGCCCGGGCCTGGCTCGTCGGCACCATCGCCACCACGTTCCCCGCCGACCGGTCGGCCGAGCTCAACCTGGTGCCGGTGGACCGCGTGGTGGCCGGGATCCTGGCCGCGCTCACCGCTCCGGAGGCGATCGGGGCCCGAGTGCATCTCGCCACCGACAACCGGATCCGCTCGGAGGAGATCTGCCAGATCACCCAGGAGGAGCTGGACGTGAAAGTCCGGATGGCGGACCCGACCCTGACCCGCAACCTGACCCTGCCTCTCGTGAAGGCGCTGCTCCTCGCCCTCGGCGAGCCCAAGCTCGCGAGCGTCCTCGAGCGGCTGGGGACGATCTTCGGCGTCTACGGCGAGTGGGGCCAGCCGATCCACGACGTCGGCAACGACGTGCGCCTCCTCGGCCTGCCGATCCGCCGGCCCGACACCCTCGCCGGCTTCCGGATGCTGTGCCGCCACAACAGGTACGTCCAGGAGTTCGGCCAGGTCCGCGACCTCGACGAGGTCGCCCGGCGCGAGCGGCTGTGGGAGAACGTCATCGACGAGATCGAGTTCGAGACGGGCCGTCAAGCGGCCTCGCTCCGGCCGCGGGAGTTCCGCCGCCTGCTCGGGGAGAAGATCGACCTGCGGGCGTTTCGACCTGCCTGAGCACGCGCGGTCGCGCCGCTCCGTCGTCCTATTCCATTGCCGGTGTCCCGGGAGCGGGCGTATGCTGTCGGCAGGCCGGGAAGACCGGCCGAAAGGAGCCCACCATGACGGTCGATCGCGGTCTCCTGGATCGGATCCGGACCCGTGGCGAGGAGGTCCTGACCCAGGTCTCCGCCGAGCTGACGTCGAACCCGCGGTTCATGAAGGCCGTGGAGAGCGCGGCTCGGGGCAAGGAGAAGCTCGAGGAGGCGGCGGGCCGGGCCCTCAGGCAGATGAACGTCCCCACCCGGACCGAGCTCAGGCGGGCCCTCGCCCGGATCGAGACGCTCGAGCGGGAGGTGGCCGCTCTCAAGGCGAGACCCAGGTCCCGGCCGGCCTCGCCGCGGAAGAGCGCCCCGCGCCGGACGAAGCCGACCGCCGCCAAGTAGGCCCCTCGTGTCCCGGATCGCCCTCACCGGGACCGCCTCCTACCTCGGGGGGCGGGTCCTGCGTCGCCTCGTGGAGGCCCGCGGCGCGGACGCGGTCGTGGCCGTCGACATCGCCGCCCCGCCGACGACGCTCCACGGCGTGCGGCACCGGATGGTGGATCTGACGCTGCCCGGAGCCGACCAGAGGCTCGTCGACGTCTTCCGCGAGGAGCACGTGGACACGGTGTTCCACGCCGCGTTCTTCACGACCCCCCGCCGCGACGCCGCCTACGCCCACGAGCTCGAGTCGATCGGGACGCTGCACCTCGCCGCCGCGGCGGCCGGGGCGGGAGTGCGGCTCCTGGTGCTGCGCTCGTTCACCGCCGTCTACGGCGCGCGGGGGCAGAACCCGAACTTCCTGACCGAGGAACGGCGTCCGGACGCGAGCTCCCGTCTCGCCTGGGTGCGCGACAAGGCCGAGGCGGAGGAGCACGCGTTCTCGTTCTCCCGCCGCTATCCCGGCCTCGGGGTCACTGTGCTCCGCTTCGCGACCCTGATGGGGCCGGGCCTGCACACCTTCTACACCCGGATCTTCAGCAAGCGCGTCGTTCCCGTGGTGATGGGCTACGACCCGCTCGTCCAGATCCTCCATCCGGAGGACGCGCTCGCGGCGGTCGACAGAGCCCTCGCCACGGGCCCGTGCGGCGTCGTGAACGTCGTCCCGCGGGGAACGATCACGCTCCTGACTGCGCTCCACCTCTCGGACAAGCTCACCGTCCCCGTCCCCCACGCTCTCGCCTACGCGATCGCCGACATGTGGTGGGGCTCGGGCCTCGGAGAGGCCCCGGGCGGGTTCATCGACTACGCGCGCTTCCTGTTCGTGGCCGACGGCGAGAAGGCGCGGCGCGAGCTCGGCTTCGCGCCCCGCTACTCGAGCCGGGAAGCGCTCACGGCCTACCTCGAGTACCGCTACCCGGAGACGGCGCGGCGGGCGAAGGAGCAGGGGACGGGCGGGAAGGCGGACGCGTGGGAGGCACCGGCATGAGCGGCGGAGCCAGGGTCGTCCCGATCACCGCCGCCCGCAAGGGGCGTGCGGTCGGGAGCCGCACGGACGCCAGCCCGTCCCGGCACCGTCGCCCGGCGCGCCCCGAGGAAGCCGCGCTCCACGAGCGGCTCGCCGACCTCGAGAGGGAGATCGCGGCCTCCCGCACCGCGCAGGAGCACGAGGGGCTGCTCGTGACGCTCGCCCGGGTCCTGCACGCCGGCGCCCGGGGCCTCAGCTGGGCGAGCCTGGCCCGGCTCCAGCGGGCGCTCTACTTCGCGTGGCACTCGGAGGAGACGGACGAGTTCGGCGCCGACCGGCGGTTCACGGAGACGTTCGAGCCCGTCCTGGACTTCCTCTACGCGGTGTGGTGGCGCGTCGAGGCCACGGGCACCGAGCACGTCCCGTCGGAGGGCCCGGGGCTGATCGTGGCGAACCACTCGGGCGTCCTGCCCTACGACGGCCTGATGGTCCAGCTCGCCATCCGCCACGAGCACCCCGCGAAGCGCGTCTGCCGCATGCTGGCCCTCGACATGTTCGCGCTCCTCCCCGCGCTCGCCCCCATCCTCTCGAAGTCGGGATCCGTGCGCGCGAACCCCGAGAACGCGGAGCGGCTCCTCGGCCAGCGAGAGCTCCTCGGCGTCTTCCCGGAGGGGGTCAAGGGCGTGGGGAAGCTCTTCCGCGATCGGTATCGCCTGGCCCGCTTCGGTCGCGGCGGTTTCGTTCGGATCGCCCTCCGGACGGGGAGCCCGATCATCCCCTGCGCGGTGGTCGGGGCGGAGGAGATCCACCCGGTGATCGCGAAGGCCGACTGGGTGGGCCGTCCGATCGGCCTGCCCTACTTCCCCCTCACGCCCACGTTCCCGTGGCTGGGGCCGCTCGGCGTCGTGCCGCTGCCGACGAAGTGGTCGATCGACTTCGGCGATCCGATCGACATCGAGGGCCGCGGCCCCGAGGACGCGGAAGACCCCATCCTCGTGAACCGCATCTCGGAGAAGGTCCGGTCGACGATCCAGCGGATGGTGGACGGCCGCCTGGCTCGCCGTCGGTCCATCTGGTTCGGCTAGCGCCGGTCAGCCGCGGCGCACCCCGAGCCGGGATTCGAGGCGTTCGAGCGAGGCGTCGAGGACTCGAGCGAGGTCGGACCGGTGCGGATGCCGGAGCGGCTCCTCGGGGACCCGTCGGGGGTCCGCCATCGCGATCCCGTGCTTCGCGAAGAGGCGGCGGTAGCGCTCCGGACGCCGCCGGAAGAACTCGAGGGTCGTCCGGTAGCCGTGCTCGGCCACGACGCGCCGTGCGCTGTAGCGCATGATGTTGTAGCCGAACATCCGGGTGTCGTCGCGGGTCGGCTCGATGAGGAGCACGTCCACGTCCGGGTGCTCCCGGCGGTAGCGCTCCAGGCCGTACTGCATGCGGCCGTGGAGCATGATCCTCATGACCTGGTCCAGGACCCAGCCGACCCCGTGGTTGCTGAGGTGGCCGCGGAGCGGCCCGTCGGCGGTGTCGTTGAGGTAGGGCACGATCGGGTTGATGCAGATGACGAGGTCGGCCCCGCTCTGGATGGCCAGGTTGATGTGGGCGGTCTTCTTGACCCCTCCGTCCACGTAGTCGCGGCCGCCGATCCGCACCGGCCGGTAGAGGCCGGGAAGCGCGGCCGAGGCCTCGACGGCCTTCGAGATCGGCACGTCGCGAAAGCCGTCCTTCCCGAAGGCGACCGCCTCCCCGCTGTCGAGGTCGACCGCCACCACGAAGAGCTCGCGGGGCAGGTCGCGGAAGCGGTCGCTGCGGAGCCGCGAGAGGAAGAGGCGGTGCAGGTACTCCTGGATGCCGGCCGTCTCCATGAGGCCGGGGGGCAGGAGCTCGAAGACCGCCCAGGCGAGGTCGGAGAGGTTCCGGCCCTCGCCGGTCAGGCTCGTCACGAGCGCGTCCGACAAGACGCGAGGGGCGCGGATCGAGCGCTTCAGGAACTCGAGCGACCCGAGCCGATAGAGAGGAGCGGCCGACACGCCGAGGGGCGAGCGGGTGCGGGTCGTCGCCTCGTCGTACATCTCGCGGGGCGACACGCCCGTGGCGAGGATCGAGGCGACGAAGGCGCCGCCCGAGATGCCGAGGTACAGGTCGAGGTCGAGGAGGCTGCGGCCGAGCAGCTCGTCGAGGGCCCGGAGGCAGCCGATCTCGTAGACGGCCCCCGTCACGCCGCCCCCGGCGCAGACGAGGGCCACCTTGGTCCTCCGTCGCGCGGAACGCCTGCGGCGGCTCCTCTGCACCGTTCGGCCTCGGGCGGAGTCTACGCCAGGGGGATCCCGGGGTCACTCCGCACTTCGGCACGGCGGCCCGGGAGGTATCGTGGGCCCCCCCCGGGCGGCCGGTCAGCGCCGGAAGCGATCGATCCTGCGGGACAGCTCCTCCACCCGATGGGTGAGCTCCTGGACCTCGTGTCGGCTCGGGATGTTGAGCGCGGCCAGGGTCCGCCGCACGGCCTCGTCCACGGTCCGGCCGAGGGCCCGCCTTTCCCTCCGGGCGCGGGTCTGGACCACGGCCAGGCGACCCTCGACCTGCTTCATGGCCTTCTTGCGCTCCCGGTCGAGGCGCGCACGCCACGCCTGGAGGGTCTGGGCGGCCTGGCGCGTGTCCACCCCGCTGCGACGGGCGAACGCCTTGACGCGCCGCTCGACCGTCGCCTCGGCCGTGGTCAGCGCGGCCCGCGTGTCCTTCCACGTCTTCTCGAGGCGGCGGGCCGCCCGGCCGATGGGCGTTGCGCGGACCGTGCGCACCCGGCTGGCCGGCCTGCGGTACCGACGACGGGCCACCTTCTTCTTCGCTGGCATCTTCGTTCTCCTCACTTCTTCCGGCTCCGGCGGCCCCCGCCGCGGAGGGCGGCAGCCGCCGGGGGCGGCGGGGTCTTCTCCATGTAGGCCTCGATGCGGCCCCGGAGCGCCTCGAGGGACCGCCCCGCGACGTCCTCCCCGCGCTCCAGGATGGCCCGCAGGCGGGACTCGACCCCGGCCTGGGCCTCGGTCACGAATCGGTGAACCATCTGGCCCAGCTCCTGGCGCAGGGCCACGGCGTCGTCCAGGCTGAGCCGGCCGCGGCCGAGCACGCGGGAGACGATGCGCTCCGCCTCCAGGCGGGCGTGACCCGCGGCGTCCCGGGGCTCGGGCCAGTCTCCCCAGGCCGCGACGGGCCCGGCGGCCAGGCGGATGAGCCGGACCAGCACGCGGTGGGGGATGCGGCTCGCTCCCCGCTTGACCCCCTCGAGGAGCACCTGGGCGAGGGTGAGGCGCGTGAGGTCCTCCCCGGTCGCCTGGTCGAGGACCTGGACGTCCTCGCCTCCCGCGACCGTCCTCGCCAGGTCGTCGAGGGTCACGTACCGGCGAGTTCCGGTGTCGTAGAGCTTCCGGTTGCTGTAGCGGCGGATCTCGCGCGGGGCGGGGGAGGGCTCGTCGCGGGGCATGCGTCGATGCTAACGCAGCGCGTCAGCAATGGCAACGAGAATAACGCCAAGCGTCGCGAACCCGGCGGGCGTCGGACCTGGACGCGCCTCGGGGGCGCGACGGAGCTGGAATGATCCCTCCGGCGAGGGCGAGCGGATCCCGGCTAGGGTGTCGCCCGGCCGCCGGCGTCCGCCCGGTCCAGGTGCAGGGACACGTCGTCCATCGGGGGGAGCATCAGGCGTCGACGGGACCGGATGAGAGCGGCCCCGAAGACGAGCCCCAGGACGAGGGCGGCGAGGAGGAGAAACCCGGCCAGCTTGAAGGACCCGAGCACGACGCCGATGAGATCGAAGGTCGGCTTCTCGACCTTGATCCACGTGACGGCGGGCTCGAGCGACGTCACTGCCTCACCGGCCTCCGGTCTCTCTCGCCACTGTAGGCCGCCGGGCGGCGTCGGTCAATTGCCTCATCTGGGTCCGGTTCAGGGCCTCGAGGTAGCCCCGGACGCCGCGGAGCAGGCTCTCCGCGAGGACCTCGCGGTACTCGGGGCTCTTGAGCCGCTTCTCGTCCTCCGGGTTCGAGACGAAGGCGATCTCGGCCAGGATCGCGGGCATGTTGGCGCCGATGAGGACGTAGAAGGGCGCGGTGTGGACGCCCCGGTCGGGCACGGCGTGGTGGGCCCGAACACCGGCCACCATGCTCGCCTGGACGGCGCCCGCGAACTCCCGGCTCTCGTCGATCTTGCTGTTCAGGGTGATGGCCCGGACGAGGTTCTGGAGGTCCTTCAGCGTGGCCGCGGAGATCGCGTTCTCGCGGGCGGCGACCGCCTCGGCGTGGGGGTCCTGCGCGAAGTTCAGGAAGTAGGTCTCGATGCCGCGGGCACGCGAGCTCCGGCTCGAGTTCGCGTGGATCGACAGGAAGAGGTCGGCTCCCCGCGAGTTCGCGATCGCCGTCCTCTCCTCGAGGGGGATGAAGACGTCGGTCGAGCGGGTGAGGACCACGTCGGCGCCGAGCTCCTGCCGGACCAGGCGGTCCAGGCGGAGGGCGACGTCGAGGACGAGGTCCTTCTCTTCGAGGCCGCCGCTGCCCGTGGTGCCGGGGTCGTGGCCCCCGTGTCCGGCGTCGATGACGATGCGCCGGGCGCCGAGGCCGAGCTGGCGGGCGAGGCTGTAGGAGCCGGCCCGATTCGTGGCCGGGGGCTCCGGCGGCGGCGCCGGACGGGCGGGGGGAGCGGAGACCGCGGGCACCGCCGGGCTCGCGGCGCTCGCCGGCCGGCCGCCGGGAAGGCGGTCCACCCCGGCGATCGCGATCGGGGCGGATCGAGGTGGCGAGGGCGCCGTCGCGCTCGGCACCATGCCGTCGACGCGATGCGTGGGGAGGGCCGGGATCGGCGTCGGAGCCGGCGTCGGGAGACGTGTCGCGGCCGGCGCCGAGTCGGCCACCTTGGACGCAGAGGCCTTCGGACCCTGCACGTCGATCACGAGACGGGTCGGGTCGTCCAGGTAGAGAATCTGGTGCTCCCGGACCTCCTTGAAGTCGAGAACCACGCGGACGACGTCGTCCCGGTTCTGGGCGATGCGGACCTGCTCGAGGAGCCCGTCGCCGACGGGGAAGATGCGGCGGGCCAGGTTCGGGTGGAGGCGCGCGCCCTGGAGGTCGACCCAGAGGCGGTCGGGATTCGTCGCGACATCGGACTCGATCTTGACCTTGCGCTCGAGGTCGATCACGACCCGGGTCGACGAGTCGCCGCTCCACGAGCGCAGGTCGAAGACCTGCGCGAGACCCCGCGGAGGCGCCGCGGGGAGGGGGGCGGCGGGCTCGCCTTCCCGCAGGAGCCGCTTCGCCCGGGCGGCGTGCCCCCCCTCCGGGTAGGACTCGAGGTAGGCACGGGCGGCCTCGCTCACCCGTCGGCGCTCCCCGGTCTCGCGGGCGAGCTGGACGGACGCCCAGAGGGCGTCGTCGCCGAGGCGGCTCGACGGGTACTCGGTGACGAGGGTGTGGTAGGCGGCGAGCGCGTCCTCGCGGTAGCGGGCCGAATGGAAGCGGGTCGCCATCTCCCGGTAGAGGTTGCCGGCGGCGAGAAGGGCGTCGTCGCAGTAGCCGCTGCGCGGGTAGCGGGCCACGACCTTCCGGTAGCGCAGAACGACGCCGTCCCACTCGGAGCGCTTGGCGATGCGGGTGGCGGAGGCTCGGAGCCGGGCCTCGGCCGACTGGGCGTCGCGATAGAGGGCGGCGTCGGGATGCACTGCGGCGTTCGCCGCGGGACGCGCGGGGGCGGCGAACGCCACGGAAGGCGTCTCGACACTCGTCCCCAGGGCCATCGCCAGCCCGAGGACGGCGGCGACCTTCGGGAGCCTCCGCGCGATCGTCTTCACTTGGGCCAGCTGTCCACCGCCTCGTAGTAGTCCTTCGCGACCAGGATCTCGCGGGGCTTGGAGCCGTCGGCGGGGCCGACGATGCCGTCGCGCTCCATCATGTCGATGAGCCGCCCGGCCCGCGAGAACCCCACGCGGAAGCGGCGCTGGAGCATGCTCGTCGACGCCTGCCCGCTCTGGACGACGAGGCGCACCGCCTCGTCGAAGAGGTCGTCGCGCTCGGTCGTCTCCGCCGCCTCCGCGGCCTTCTCGGTCCGTCCCACCGTGTCGTCGTAGGCCGGCTCGCCCTGCTTGCGCAGGAACGAGGTGAGCCGTGCGATCTCGTGCTCCGTGACGTACGCGCCGTGGACGCGGATGAGGCGGGCGCTGCCCGGGGGAAGGAACAGCATGTCGCCGCGGCCGAGCAGCTGCTCGGCCCCGATCGAGTCGAGGATGGTCCGGCTGTCCACCCGCGCCGCCACCCGGAACGAGATGCGAGAGGGGAAGTTGGCCTTGATGAGGCCGGTGATCACGTCGACCGAGGGCCGCTGCGTGGCCAGGATGAGGTGGATGCCGACCGCGCGGGCCATCTGGGCGAGGCGAGTGATCGACTCCTCGACCTCGTGCGAGGAGACCATCATGAGGTCGGCCAGCTCGTCGATGACGATGACCACGTAGTGGAGGGGCCGCAGCTCCTCGCCGGTGTCCTCGTCCCGGGCCCCCTGCTCGGCCCGGATGATGTTGTTGAACTGCTCGATGTTCCGGACGCCCTCCGAGGCCAGCATGCGGATCCGCCGCTCCATCTCGGCCACCGCCCACTTCAGGACGTTGGAGGCGACCTTGGCGTCGGTGACCACGGGGGTGAGGAGGTGGGGGATGTCCTCGTACACCCCGAGCTCGAGCCTCTTCGGGTCGATGAGGATGAGCCGGACCTCCTCGGGCGTCGATCGGAAGAGGATCGACGAGATCATGCAGTTGAGGCCGACGCTCTTCCCGGTGCCCGTCGAGCCGGCGATGAGGAGGTGCGGCATCGCCGCGAGGTCGGTGAGCCAGACGTCGCCGTTCACCGCCTTGCCGAGGCCGAGGGTGAGGCGGCCGGAGGCGCGCCGGAAGGCGTCCGACTCGAGGATCTCCCGCAAGTAGATCGTCTCCCGCGCCTCGTTCGGGATCTCGATCCCCACGTTGCCCTTCCCGCTGACGCGGTCGATGCGGATGGACTCCGCCTCGAGGGCCAGGGCGAGGTCGTCGGCGAGGCCGACGATCTTCGAGTACTTGACGCCGGCGTCGGGCTTGAACTCGTACGTGGTGACGACCGGCCCGGGGTGGATCTCCTTGATCGTGCCCATCACCCCGAACTCGCTGCACTTCGCCTGCAGGATGCGGCCCTTTTGGAGCAGGCGGTCGTTGTCGACGGCGGCCCCGCCCTTCGGCTCGTCGAGGATCGTGATCGGAGGGAGCACGTGGCCCCCGCGCGTCCTCTCGCCCTTTTCGGCCTCGTCGCGCTCCGCTCGCCGCCGGCGGGGCAGGGGTCTCCGGGGCGCCTCCGGCTCCGGAGCCTCGTCCTCGGGGGCGGTGAACGGCAGGGGCTTCTGGGCCGGTGCCGCCACCCGCGGGGGGAGCGGGGCGTTGAGGGGCAGGTCGTCCGGATCGGCGACGGTCTCGGGCGCGCCCTCGTCGATCGCGTCCGCGGGCTCGCCCTCGGCCTTGATCCTTCGGATGCGCGGGAAGCCGCCGTCGCCTTCCTTCGCGGTCGTGTGCTTGCGGATGACGTCGCGGCGCAGCCTCTCCTTGCGCCGGCTCTCGCGGTAGTGGGCCCACGCCGTCTGGAGCGCCCGCATGCGGTCGCCGAGGCGGCCGCTCACCCCGCCGAGGAAGGTCGAGAACGAGAACTGGGTGGCGAGGATGAGGGCGACGAAGAGGGCCGTGGCGGAGACGATGTAGGCCCCGGTCCGGCTGAAGGTCCCGACGAGGAGGCCGGCCACCAGCTGGCCGACCGCCCCCCCTGCCCGCAGAGGCTCGCCCTCGTAGGGGATCGTCCCCACCGCGAGCGAGAGGAGCCCCGCGAGCGCGACCAGCAGTCCGAGGTTTCCGACCGCCTTCGTGTAGGGAGCCTCGATCGGACGGCACCAGAAGAGCTTCCAGCCCAGGAGGCCGAGCGCGATCGGGACGAGCAGGGAGGCGAGGCCGAAGAGCTGGGGCACGAGCATCTCGGCCAGGAACGCGCCGAAAGGCCCGATGAAGTTCCGGGCCGGGCCGTCGACGCCGGCCCGGAAGAAGGGCGCGGGGTCGCGCGGGTCGAAGGTCGCGATGGCGATGAGGAGCATGAGCGCGAGGGCGAAGGCCACGAGGCCCACGAGCTCCGCGCCCCGGTTGGATCTCGACTCGGGAGTGGCCATCATGGCCGGCCTAGACCTCCATCACCACGGGGATGACCATGGGGCGGCGCTGGGTGCGCCGCTTGTAGAACCGACGCAGCTCGTCCCGCACCCGCTCGCGGGTGAGGTCGGAGTCGAGCCTCTCCTCGGCGGGCCGGGCGTCCATGGCGCCGGCGAGCAGCCGGCCCGCCTCCTCGGCCAGGCTCGCCGCCTCGTCCGTGTCGACGATGCCCCGGCTCACGATCTCGGGCGGCGACTCGAGGTGGCCGGTCCGGCGGTCGACGACCACGATCGGGACCACGATGCCGTCGGAGGAGAGGTGACGGCGGTCGCGCACCACGAGGTCCTCCACCTCGGATGCCCCGCCCCGGTCGAGGAGCAGGCGCCCGGCCGCGACTCGAGCCTCCCGCCGGGCACCGGCCGCACTCAGGCTCAGCACGTCTCCGTCCTCGGCAACGAGGACGCGGTCGGCGGAGAGTCCGGCCGCCGCGGCCAGCCGCGCGTGCTGGGCGAGCATGCGGTACTCGCCGTGCACGGGGACGAGGTAGCGCGGGCGCACCCGCCGGAGGAGCTCGACGAGGTCGCCCCGGCTGCCGTGGCCCGAGACGTGGACCTTCGCCGTGCCGGGGTGGACGACGTCGCAGCCGAGGCGGAAGAGGTTGCTCATGAGGCGGGACACGGTCCGCTCGTTCCCCGGGATCGCCCGGGCGGAGAGCACCACCGTGTCCCCCGGGCCGGCGGCGACGTCGCGGTGCTCGCCGAGGCTGACCATGGAGAGGGCCGAGAGGGGCTCGCCCTGGCTGCCGGACACGAACACGACCGCCCGGTGGCCCGCGGGCTCGGACAGGCCAGCAGGCGGCAGGCGCGCGCTCTCGTCGAGGCGCAGCAGGCCGAGGTCGAGGGCCACCTCGGCGTTGTCGACCATGCGGCGCCCGACGAAGGCGACCGGGCGGCGCGCGCGGGCCGCGAGGTCGGCCACGCGCTGCATGCGCGGGATCGACGTGGCGAAGCAGGACACGAGGACCCGTCCCCGGGTGCGGGCGAGCACGTCCTCGAACGCGGGGAGGACGTCGTTCTCGCCTCCGGTGAGGCCCGGCCGCTCGACGTTCGTGCTGTCGGAGAGGAGGGCCAGGACGCCGCGGTCTCCCCACGCCGAGAGGGTCTCGAGGTCGGTGCGCTCCTCGGGGCGCGCGTGGGGATCGATCTTGAAGTCCCCGCTCGCGAGCACGACCCCGGCCGGCGTCTCGATGGCGAGGGCGAGGCTGTCGAGGACGCTGTGGGCGACGCGGATGGGATGCACGCGGAAGGGCCCGATCTCCACGGCCTCTCCGGGCACGAGGGTCCGCATCTCGGCCCTCACGCTTCGCTCCTGGAGGCGCTTCCGGGCGAAGCCGAGGGTGAGCCGGCTACCGTAGACCGGGGCGGGCGCGGCGTCGAGGGCGTGCGCGAGGGCGCCGATGTGGTCCTCGTGGCCGTGAGTGAGCAGGACGCCGCGCACCTTCGCCGCGCGCTCCCGCAGGTAGTCGAAGTCGGGAACGATCGAGTCGACGCCGGGCATGTCCGCGGAAGGGAAGAGCACCCCCGCGTCGAGGAGGAGCAGGTGATCCTCCCACTCCAGGACGAGCGCGTTCAGGCCGAACTCCCCCAGCCCGCCGAGCGGAACGAGCCGGATCGGCTTCGCTTCGTCGCCTTCCCGTCGGCTCAACCTGTGGCCCCCGCCCGATGCCCCTTCAGAGCATTCCAGATCGCCGCCAGCTCCACAACCGATAGCGTCTCCGCCCGTCGCGACCCCTCGACGTTGAGGGACCTAAAGTATTCCTTGAGGTAAGGATAGCTATCTGAGAGGTTGTTTTCAAGGGTCCGCCGCCGCCGTGCAAAAGCTGTCCGAAGGAAGAGCTCGAAGGCCTCGAGATCCGCGACCGTTGCCCGGGGCGACTCTCGGAACCGGGCGCGGAGGACGGCGGAAGCGACCTTGGGCGGCGGCACGAAGGCTCCGGGCGGAAAGCGGGCCGGGATGTCGGCGTCGGTCCAGAGCGCGTAGAGCACGGACAGGATGCCGTACGCCCTGGAGCCGGGCGGCGAGGCGATGCGCTCCGCGACCTCTTCCTGGAGCATGACGTGGAGGTCGCGCATGTGGCCCCGGAGGGCGAGGAACCGCCGCAGGAGAGGGCTCGAGACGGCGTAGGGGAGGTTTCCGGCCAGGCGGCTGCCGCCCGGGGCGAGCGCCAGGAGATCCGTGGCGAGGGCGTCGGCGTGAACGATCTCGACGTTCGCGGGCGCGCGGTCGCGCAGGCCTCGGGCGAGGAGCCCGTCGATCTCCACGGCCACGACGCGTGCGCAGCGGGCGGCGAGGGGCAGGGTGAGCGCTCCCCGCCCGGGTCCGATCTCGAGGAAGACGTCCTCGGGAGCGGGGGCGATGACGCCCAGCAGCCGCTCGACGGAGGCAGAGCGCAGAAAGTGCTGGCCGAGCCGGCGCGGCATGGGGCAGGGTAGCTCGAAAAGCACCCGCCGCGCGTGTTAGCCTGACCTTGTTTCCGCCGGAGAACCCTTGTCCGCCGAGCTCCACGTCGCGTTCGTCACGCCCGAGATGGGCCCGTACGTCAAGACGGGCGGCCTCGCCGACATCTCGGCCGCGCTGCCGAAGGCCCTCGTGAGGATGGGCCACCGGGTCACCGTCGTCCTGCCGCGGTACCGTCAGGTCTCCTTTCCTCCCGGCGAGTTCTCGGGCTCGGTGCACGTCCCGGTCGACGGGATGGCGCGGAGCGCCGGGTTCTACCGGACGCGCACCGAGGCCGGGGTCGACGTCGTCTTCGTCGAGTATCCGCCCTTCTTCGACCGGGACGTCCCCTACGGCGACTACGACGACAACCGCCTCCGCTTCGCCTTCCTCGCCCGCGCCGCCCTCGAGCACTTCCGGAGCCGCGGGGAGCGGCCGAGCGTCTTCCACGCCCACGATTGGCAGACCGGGCTCGTGCCGGTGTACCTGAAGTCCTTCTACTGGGACGACCCCACGCTCTACCGCATGCCGAGCGTCTTCACGATCCACAACGTCGCCTACCAGGGGCAGTTCGGGACCGACACCCTGGGCCTGCTGGGCCTCCCGTGGAACCTCGGCGGCTCCTTCGCCCTCGAGTACCACGGGTCGGTCAGCTATCTGAAGGGCGGGACGGTCTTCGCCGAGATGGTGAACACGGTGTCCCCGACCTACGCCCTGGAGATCCAGGGGCCGGAGCAGGGGCTCGGCTTCGACGGGGTCGTCCGCTCGCGGGCCGCGGACGTGGTCGGGATCCTGAACGGCGTGGACTACGACGAGTGGGACCCGCGGGTGGATCGGCACGTCGCGACGCGGTACTCCGCCGAGGACCTCTCCGGCAAGGTGGCGTGCAAGGCGGACCTCCTGCGGGTGTTCGGCCTCCCGGAGTTCCCGGACCTGCCCGTGGTCGGCGTGACGTCGCGGCTCGTCTGGCAGAAGGGCTTCGACATCGTGGCCGGAGCGTGGTGGGACTTCCTCCACCGGCCGCTGCGGATGGTCGTCCTGGGCACCGGTGACCACGGGGTCCAGGAAGGCCTCCGCCACCTCCAGCAGCGCGATCCCGACCGGTTCGCCGTGCGCTTCGCCTACGACGAGGCCCTCGCCCACAAGGTCATGGCCGGCTGCGACCTCTTCCTGATGCCCTCGCGGAGCGAGCCCTGCGGCCTCACGCAGATGTACGCTCTGCGCTACGGGACCGTGCCGGTGGTACGCTCGACGGGCGGGCTCGTCGACACCGTCGAGCCCTTCGACGGCTCGAAGGGCACGGGGACGGGCTTCCGGTTCGACAGCCCGGACGGCACGGGCCTCCTGTGGGCGCTCGATCAGGCCCTCGGCGCCCTGAAGGACCGCCGGGCGTGGACGGCCCTCCAGAAGCGGGGCATGGAGCGGGACTTCTCGTGGGAGCGCTCGGCCCGCGAGTACGTGGAGCTGTACCGGCGGGCGATGGGCAAGGTGTAGACGGGCGCCTCGGCGCCGGAGACAAGGAGACGACGAAGCCTTATGTCCGCCAACATCGAGATCCTGACCGACCAGAGCTGGGCCAAGGAGGTCCTGGGCTCGGACAAGCCGGTGCTCGTGGACTTCTGGGCCGAGTGGTGCGCGCCCTGCAAGGCCATGGTGCCCGACCTCGAGGCGGTGGCCGCCCAGTACGCAGGCCGGCTCCGCGTCGGGAAGATGAACGTGGAGGAGAACGACCAGGTCCCGTTCCAGTACGGGATCACCGCCATGCCCACGCTCATCGTCTTCAAGGGCGGCAAGGTGGCCGAGCAGCGCGTGGGGAAGATGAGCCGCGAGGCCCTCGTCAAGCTGCTCGACGCGCACCTGTAGGGTCACGGGGGGGCCAGGGGGGCGGGAGGCCCCCCTGGATTCGCCAAGCCGTCACGGCCCGCCTCCGCAAGGCCCCGCGAGGCCCTCTTCGTAGTCCGTCATCCCCAGGAGTAGCCCCGCACGGGAACGGCTACTTCAGCATTGGAATCCTGACCCCTCGCTCCCGCGCCACCGCGATCGCCCGGTCGTAGCCCGCGTCGGCGTGGCGCATGACGCCGGTGCCAGGGTCGGTCGTCAGGACCCGCTCCAGGCGGGATGCCGCTTCCGGCGAGCCGTCCGCGACAACGACCATGCCGGCGTGGATCGAGTAGCCCATCCCGACGCCGCCCCCGTGGTGCACCGAGACCCACGTGGCTCCGGAGACCGCGTTCAGCAGCGCGTTCAGGATCGGCCAGTCGGCCACCGCGTCGGACCCGTCCCGCATGGCCTCCGTCTCACGGTTCGGCGAGGCCACCGAGCCCGCGTCGAGGTGGTCGCGGCCGATCACGATCGGGGCCTTCACCCGGCCCGTCCGCACGAGCTCGTTGAAGGCGAGACCCATCCTCGCCCGCTCGCCGTAGCCGAGCCAGCAGATGCGGGAGGGAAGCCCCTGCGGCTTCACGCGCTCGCGGGCGAGCGTGATCCAGCGGACGAGGGAGCGGTCGCTCGGGAACGTCTCGAGCACCGCCGCGTCGGTCGCCCGCAAGTCCTCCAGGTCTCCCGAGAGGCAGGCCCACCGGAACGGTCCCTTGCCCTCGCAGAAGAGGGGCCGGATGTAGGCGGGCACGAAGCCGGGGAAGTCGAAGGCGTTCTCGACCCCGGCCCTCTTTGCCTCCGCCCGGATGTTGTTGCCGTAGTCGAAGACGATCGAGCCGCGCGCCTTGAGGTCGAGCATCGCCCGCACGTGCTCGCCCATGCTCCGCCGCGCTTCGGCCATGTAGCGGGCCGGGTCCGACTGCCGGAGGGCGAGCGCCTGCTCGTAGCTCATCCGGTTGGGCACGTAGCCGTTGAGGGGGTCGTGGGCGCTCGTCTGGTCGGTGACGAGATCGGGGACGACGCCGCGCTTCACGAGCTCGGGCAGGACGTCGGCCGCGTTGCCGAGGACGCCGACCGAGAGGGGCCGCCGGCCCTCGAGGGCCTCCCGCGCCCGGGCGAGGGCCTCGTCCACGGTCGGCGCGAAGAGGTCGAGGTAGCCGGTCTCCAGGCGGCGGGCGATGCGCTTCTCGTCCACCTCGGCCGCGACGAGCACGCCCCCGTTCATCGTCGCCGCGAGGGGCTGGGCCCCGCCCATGCCGCCGAGGCCCGCGGTGAGGACGAGCCGGCCCTCGAGCGAGCCGCCGAAGTGCTGGCGGGCGGCCTCGGCGAAAGTCTCGTAGGTGCCCTGCAGGATGCCCTGGGTGCCGATGTAGATCCAGGAGCCCGCGGTCATCTGGCCGTACATCATCAGGCCCTTGCGGTCGAGCTCGTAGAAGTGCTCCCACGTGGCCCACGCCGGCACGAGCATCGAGTTCGAGATGAGGACCCGCGGGGCGTCGCGGTGGGTGCGGAAGACGCCCACCGGCTTGCCCGACTGCACGAGCAGCGTCTCGTCGTCGCCCAGCTCCCGGAGCGACCGGACGATCGCCTCGTAGCACTCCCAGTTGCGAGCCGCCTTGCCGATCCCGCCGTAGACGACGAGGTCCTGCGGGCGCTCGCCGACCTCGGGGTCGAGGTTGTTCATGAGCATCCGCAAGGCGGCCTCCTGCGGCCAGGACCGGCAGGAGATCTCGGTGCCCCGCGGGGCGCGCACGATGCGGGCGGCGATCGCGGTCGTCACATCGGCCTCCTCGGCTCGAGAGCTACTCCAGGGTACCGCACGCGAGCTCGGCCGCGGCGAGGACGTCGCCCGCGCGGAGAATGACGGCGAGGGCCTCGATCTCGGGGCCGAGGACGCGGTCCTGGCCGTGGCTCGGGACGCGCTCGCGCACACGGGCGTGGACGGCCTCGAGGGCGGGCGACGAGCGGAGGGGCCGTCGGAAGTCGAGGGCCTCGCAGGCGGCGAGGAGCTCGACGGCGAGGACGCGGCCGGTGTTGGCGACGACCCGCGCCGCCTTCCAGGCCGCGGTCGGGCCCATGGAGACGTGGTCCTCCTTGCCCGCGGACGTCGGGATGGAGTCGACGCTCGCCGGGTGGGCGAGCGACTTGCTCTCGGAGGCGAGGGCGGCCGCGGTCACGTGGGCCATCATCAGGCCCGAGTGGAGCCCGCCCTCCCGGGCGAGGAAGGCGGGGAGGCCGGAGAGGGCGGGGTTCACGAGCCGCTCCGTGCGCCGCTCGCTGATCGCCCCGAGCTCGGCGGCCGCGATCGCGAGGAGGTCGGCGGCGATCGCCACCGGCTGGCCGTGGAAGTTGCCGCCGGAGAGGATCTCACCGGTGTCCGCGAAGACCATCGGGTTGTCGGTCGCGGAGTTCATCTCGACGTCGTGGGCGCGGGCGACGTACTCGACCGCGTCGCGCACGGCCCCGTGGACCTGGGGCATGCAGCGGAGGCTGTAGGCGTCCTGCACCCGCCCGCAGTCCCGGTGGGACTCCCGGACCGCGCTCGCGGCGAGGAGCCGCCGCAGGTTGCGGGCGGAGGCGGCCTGGCCGGGGTGGGGCCGGGCGGCGTGGATGCGGGGATCGAACGCGACGTCCGTGCCCTCGAGGGCGTCGAGCGTGAGGGCGCCCACCACGTCGGCGGAGCGGGTGAGACGTCGCGCGTCGGCCGCGGCCAGACCGCCGATCGCCGTCATGAGCGGCGTGCCGTTGATGAGAGCCAGGCCCTCCTTGGGTTCGAGGACCAGGGGCTCGAGGCCGGCGGTTCGCAACGCCTCGGCGCCGGAGAGGCGCCGTCCTCCGACCAGGCACTCGCCCTCGCCGACGAGCGGGAGGGCGAGGTGGGCCAGGGGGGCGAGGTCGCCGCTCGCCCCGACCGAACCCTGGGACGGGACGACGGGGTGCAGGCCGCGGTTGAGGAGCTCGACAAGGAGCTCGAGCGTCTCGAGGCGCACGCCCGAGAACCCCTTGGCGAGAACGTTCGCCCGCAGGAGCATCAAGGCGCGGGTCTCCTCCTCGCCGAGAGGCGCGCCCACGCCGGCCGCGTGGGAGCGGAGGAGGTTGAGCTGGAGCTCGCGCAGCTTCTCGAGGGGGATGTGGACGTCGGCGAAGTTGCCGAAGCCCGTGGTCACGCCGTAGACGACCGCCCCCCGCCCGACCGCGTCGTCGACGACGCGGCGCGCCGCCTGCACGGCCTGTCGCGCCGCCTCCGCGAGGCGAACGGCGCGACCCCCACGGGCCACGGCCTCCAGGCCGGCGAGGTCGAGGCTCGCGCCGTCGATCGTCAGGGCGTCGCGCGGAGCCGTGGCGCTCATGGCCGGACGGCGGCGAGTCTAGCATCCGCCCTCGCCTTGCCGCTCGGCCCCGGAGGCGGCTAGAATGCAGGCTCCTGTCCTCGATCGACTGGAAAGGGCCTTCATGGCGGACTGGACGCTCGTGGCGCTGCAGTTCAAGGGGAAGACGCGGCGGTTCGTCCAGGCGAGCCTCCTCCGGCAGGACCCCGAGCCGCTCCTCGCGAAGCGGCGCGGCGAGTGCAACCGCTGCGGCGCCTGCTGCAAGATCCTCTTCCGGTGCCCGTTCCTCGGCACGGACGCCGAGGGGCAGTACACTTGCCGCATCTACGAGAAGCGGTTCGCCCAGTGCCGGCTCTACCCGCTCCACGCCGCCGACCTCCGGGAGCTCGAGGGCCAGTGCAGCTACACGTTCGAGGCCGAGCCCTCCCGACCCGTCCCCGACGTGCTGCCCGAGCCCGCGCTCGACTAGCGGCTCGAAGGCCCGCGTCGCACCCCGGAAGATGCCCAACATCGTGATCGCCGGCGCCCAGTGGGGCGACGAGGGCAAGGGCAAGGTCGTCGACCTGCTCACGGAGAAGGTGCAGGTGGTCGCCCGCTACAACGGCGGGCACAACGCGGGCCACACGGTGATGGCGGGGGGGAGGAGGGTCGTCCTCCACCTCGTCCCGTCCGGGATCCTGCACCCCGGGATCCTGTGCGTCATCGGCAACGGTGTCGTCGTGGACCCCGTGGCCTTCGAGCGGGAGGCGGAGGAGCTGGAGACGCTCGGGGTCGAGGTCGGCGACAACCTCCTCCTCTCGGACCGCGCCCACTTGATCCTGCCCCACCACCGGGGGCTGGAGGCCCTCTCCGAAGAGCAGCGGGGCGCGCGCAAGATCGGCACCACGCTGCGCGGCATCGGTCCCGCCTACGAGGACAAGGCGGGCCGGCGGGGACTCACCGCGGGCGACCTGCTGCGGCCGGCCTCGATACCCGACAAGCTGGCCGAGGCGCGGCGGCACTACGAGGAGGTGCTGCGCGGCGCCGGGGGCCAGCCGAAGATCGATTGGGAGAGGCTCTACGCCGACCTCGCGGCCTTCGGGGAGCGGCACCGGCGGCAGATCGTGGACGTCTCCCTCGTCCTGCACCGGCAGATGAAGCAGGGCTACTCGGTGCTCTTCGAAGGGGCCCAGGCGACCCTCCTCGACCTCGACCACGGAACCTACCCGTTCGTGACCTGCTCCGCCGCCGCCGCGGGCGGGGCGGCGATCGGCTGCGGGGTGCCGCCGACGCGAATCGACGGCGTCCTCGGCGTGGCCAAGGCCTACTGCACGCGCGTGGGCACGGGCCCCTTCCCGACGGAGCTGCACGGAGAGGAAGCGGAGGCCGTCCGGGCCCGGGGCGGGGAGTACGGCGCGACCACCGGGCGGCCGCGGCGCTGCGGGTGGTTCGACGCGGTGGCGGCGCGCTACGCCGTCCGCGTGAACGGGTTCGACACGCTCGCGGTCACCAAGCTGGACGTGCTGGACGAGCTCGCGGCCGTCCCGGTGTGCACGGGCTACCGGTTCGAGGGCGAGATCCTCGAGGAGATGCCGTCGGACACGTCGGTCCTCGAGGCCTGCGCGCCGATCTACGAGACCATGGCCGGCTGGAGGAGCTCGACGGCCGGCGTCCGCGACTGGACGGCCCTCCCCGACAACGCCCGCCGCTACGTCGAGCGTCTGGCCGAGCTGGTCGGCGCCGAGATCGGTCTCGTCTCGACCGGCCCCGACCGCGAGCAGACGGTCATCCGCGGCCGGAGCGCCCTCGCACGCTGGTTCGACTGACGCGTGCTACGATCGACAGGCTGGCCACAGCGCTCTCGTGCGCCCGTAGCTCAACGGCAGAGCAAGAGCCTTTTAAGCTCGAGGTTGTGGGTTCGAGCCCCACCGGGCGCACCAGGCGGATCGGCGACTTGCGCGACACCGTGGCGTCAGCGATGCCGACGGGCCGGATCACGCTGGCCTCGAGCGGCTACGGCCGAGGGACGATCTGACCCGTCTCTCCCTTCGCTCCAGCCTTGCCGGTCGAGGTCACGGGGATCGACGGCTGCTGGTAGCCCTTCAGCCACGCCATGTCGCACGCCTTTGCGCCACGGCGCGCCTTCTCAGCCACGAGCCACTCTCCTTGCTGGTTGAGCTTGACCGGAATGTTGGCGCCGTGGCACGCGAGACAGTTCCCGTCCGCCATCTTCAGGTCTTTCGCCTTCTTGTGCATCACGTCGACCGCATGTGGCGAAGCGTGGCAGTCGAGACAGTTCTTGATGGCGAAGCCGAGCTTCTTCGCCTGGTTCTGCATCTCGACCGTCGCCTCGGCCGGGTGGGGCACGAGCGCGACGGCGAAGAGCAGTGCCAGGCCATGGGATGCGATGACCGCCGCCTTGCGGAGGCGCCGCCGGAAGGCCGCCTCCTGCAGGAGTCCCCAGGTGACCCACAGCCACGCCTCCAGCGTGGCCAGCCCGAGCGCGAGGTTCGTGAAGTTCAGCCAGAAGGTGTCCGATCCGCTCATGAACCAGCTGCCCATTGGCAACCCTCCCGTGGCGCGATATCGGTCACCTGACAGCGCCGCCGTCTGTGCGCTGCAGGGAGCGTGCCGGCCGCCGAGGCCGCCGAGATCACTCTTCGCCACGGGGTTCGGGCTCTTTGTTAGCCTTGGCCAGAGCCGGGGATTGACTCCTGGCCGGGGATTCGTCGTCTGGAGACGGGTCGATGACACGAGAACGTCCGACAAGGTGGCGGCAGGTCGTGGTCACAGCCTTCGCTCTCGCTCTGGCGGCGGCCGTCTTCCTCCTCGGGCGGAGGGTCGGCCGGCGTCCCGAGATCCCGGCGCCCGGCAAGCTCCCGGAGCAGCTCGTCCACGTTCGGACAGAGGACGACGTCGTGGACGCCGGAGTGCTCTTCGCTCCGCCAAGGGAGACTGCCGAGCCCATCGCGGTGATCTGGATTCATGGGTGGGGGGTGAACTTCTACTCTCCAACCTATGTACGGATCGGGAGAGCCTTGGCGACCCGCGGCTACGCGACCCTCGCCGGAAACACCAGGATGCACGACATCGGCAACGTGGAGAAGTACACGATCAGCGGGAAACGCGTGCGTGGAGGCGGGTACTGGGGCCTGGCGAGCGAGGAGGTGCGGGACGTCGCCGCCTGGGTCGATCTGCTGGAGAGTCTGGGATTCAAGAAGGTCGCTCTGGCCGGACACAGCGCCGGCTGGGCTGCGGTCCGCCGC
>DATJYX010000062.1:0-23563 GCA_035577965.1 Vicinamibacteria bacterium
CGACAGCGCGAGCGTCGCCACGCTCAACGCCGGCCTCTTCCCGGCCGCCGCCGGGAGCACCCACTCCTTCTCCATCCTCGACCTCGGGGCGGCGAGCGGCCGGCCGGTGACCATGACCTCGGCCAACGTCACCGAGACGCCCGTGCAGAACGTGGGGACGATCCCTTCCAGCACGGGCACCGTGGGCTACATGCTCTTCAACGACCACATCGCCACCGCGGAGGCCGAGCTCGTGAGCGCCTTCGCCCAGCTCGCGTCGGCGGGCGTGAACGACCTCGTGCTCGACATCCGCTACAACGGGGGGGGCTACCTGGACATCGCGAGCGAGGTCGGCTACATGGTCGCCGGGCCGGCGGCGACCGCGGGGAAGACGTTCGAGAAGACGGTGTTCAACGACAAGTACCCGACGACGGACCCCGTCACCGGCCAGGCCCTGACCCCGGTGCCCTTCCACTCGACCTCGCAGGGCTTCTCGGGGCCGCAGGGCCAGGCCCTGCCCACCTTGAGCCTGCCCCGGGTCGCCGTGCTCACGAGCGGCAACACCTGCTCGGCGAGCGAGTCGATCATGAACAGCCTGCGCGGAGTGGGCGTGCAGGTGGTCCAGGTCGGGACCACGACCTGCGGGAAGCCCTACGGCTTCTACCCCGCCGACAACTGCGGCACCACGTACTTCTCGATCCAGTTCCAGGGCGTGAACGCCCTGGGTTTCGGCGACTACCCGGACGGCTTCTCGCCCGCCAACACCTTGACGAGCCCCGGGGTGACGGTGCCGGGGTGCTCGGTCGGCGACGACTTCACGCACGCCCTCGGCGACCCCGGCGAGGCGCGACTCGCGGCGGCCCTCGGCTACTTCGCCGGTCAGCCCTGCCCGGCGGCGGCGGCGGTCGCTCCTCCGCCGGGAGTGGGCCGGTCCGCCGCTTCGGCCGACGGCGTCGCCCCGAAGTCGCCCTGGCGCGAGAACCGCATCTACCGTCGGTGACGCTCCCGGCCGTCAGGGTGGCGCTCGCGGGGGCGCTCGCCCTCGCCGGCTGCCGCACCGCGGCGCCCGACGTGCCGGCCCTCGTCACGAGCCTCACCCCCGAGAGCCGGGCCGAGATCACGGGCGCGGTGAGCCGCGCCCTGAACGGCGCGCCGGTCACGCTGGCCGACGACGCCCTGACGCGGGAGGACACGCTCGTCGTCGAGCGCGCGCGGCACCGCAGCCTCGACGGCACGCCGTCGACGGGGCGCGACACGGGGCGGCCGGAGCGGTTCCGCCTCGTGCAGAGCGGCGGGCGCTGCGTCCTCGTCCACGAGGCGAGCGGACGACGCTCCACGCTCGAGGCGACGACCTGCCGGCCGCGGTGACCGCGCGTCGAGAGGCTACCAGCCGCTGGGCGTCCAGACGTTCTTGACCTGGGTCGCCTCGCGGAGGAACTCCGGGCCGAAGGCGGAGGCGAGAGGGAACGGGTCGCGCCCGGCGTCTCCCGTCCACGTGCGCTTCATGTTGCCGGCCGAGAGCTCCTGGACCTCGCGGATCCCGGCCGCGGGGCCGAAGTACCAGACGGCGTCGACGTCGTCGTGGCCGGCCAGGACCGGAACGAGGACGTCGCGGCGGCCGGTGACGACGTTGACGACGCCCGCCGGCACGTCCGACGTCTCGATGACCTGGTAGAGGTCGGTCGCGCTCAGCGGGTGCCGCTCCGACGGCACCGCCACCACCGTGTTGCCCATCGCGACCGCGGGTGCCACGAGCGAGACGAAGCCGAGGAGCGGGGCCTCGTCGGGCGCGACGAGGCCCATGACGCCGATCGGCTCGACGAGGGCGAGGGTGAGCCCGCGGAGGGGCACGCCGTGCACCGCGCCGTCGTACTTGTCGGCCCAGGCCGCGTAGCCGAAGAGGCGGCCGACCGTCGCCTCCACCTCGGCCGTCCCGTCGCGGCCCGTCTGCGCCGCGATCCGGTCCGCGAACTCGGCGGCGCGGGCGGAGAGGTTCTCGGCCAGGTAGTAGAGGATCTGCGCGCGGAGGTGCGCCGTGGCGTGGCTCCAGCCGTCCTCGGCGGCGTGCGCCGCCTCGACGGCGTTCCGCACGTCCTTGCGGTTCCCGTCCCCGACCTCGCCGATCGCCCCGCCCCCCGGGCCGAGGACGCGAAGGCTGGCCCCCCCGTCCGGCCGGGCCTGCTTGCCTCCGATGAAGAGCTTGGGTGTGCGGTCGATGGTGGGGCCGGCCGCCGCTCGCGGAGGGGCCGTCGCCGGGCTCTGCACACCGGCGCTCGACATGGCCGGGCTCGGCGCCGCCGGGGGCCGTCGTTCGGTCGGCCGCAGGTACTCGTGCATGCCCTCCCGCCCTCCCTCGCGCCCGAAGCCGCTCTCGCGATAGCCGCCGAAGCCGCTCGCGGCGTCGAAGAGGTTGGTGGAGTTGATCCAGACCGTGCCCGCCTTGACCCGGCGGGCCACGTCGAGGGCGAGGCTCACGTTCTCCGTCCAGACGCTCGCGGCCAGGCCGTAGCGCGTGTTGTTCGCGAGGGCGACCGCTTCCGCCGGCGTGCGGAAGGTCATCGAGACGAGGACGGGGCCGAAGATCTCCTCCTGCGCGATCGTCGCCGACGGCGCCACGTTCGTGAAGAGCGTCGGGGGGAAGAAGAAGCCTTCCTTCGGGCAGGCCCAGGAGGGCTGCCAGAGCGTCGCCCCTTCCGCGACGCCCTGCTGCACCAGCCGCTCGATGCGGGCGAGCTGCACCGGAGCGACGATGGCCCCGATGTCCACCGCCTTGTCGAGCGGGTCGCCGACGCGGAGCCTCTCCATGCGCGCCCGCAGCTTCGCGAGGACCGGCTCCGCCACCGACTCCTGCACGAGGAGCCGCGAGCCGGCGCAGCAGACCTGGCCCTGGTTGAACCAGATCGCGTCGACCGCCCCCTCGACCACGCTGTCGAGGTCGGCGTCGTCGAAGACGAGGAAGGGGCTCTTCCCGCCCAGCTCGAGCGAGAGGCGCTTGCCGGTCCCGGCGGTCTTGCGGCGGATCAGCCGGCCCACGTCGGTCGAGCCGGTGAAGGCGATCTTGTCGACCCCCGGGTGCTCGACGAGGAGCGCGCCCACCTTCCCGTCCCCGGTCACGATGTTGACGACGCCGGGCGGGAGGCCCGCCTCCTGGACGAGCTCGGCGAAGGCGAGGGCGGTGACGGAGGTGAACTCCGCCGGCTTCAGGACCACCGTGTTCCCGGCCGCGAGGGCGGGCGCGACCTTCCAGGCCAGCATCAAGAGCGGGAAGTTCCACGGGATGATCTGTCCGACGACGCCGACCGGCCCCTGGCCGGGGAACTCGCTCTCGAGGAGCTGGGCCCAGCCCGCGTGGTGGTAGAAGTGCCGCGCCACGAGGGGCACGTCGATGTCGCGGGTCTCCCGGATGGGCTTGCCGTTGTCGAGCGTCTCCAGGACGGCGAGGAGGCGCGAGTGCTTCTGCACCTGACGGGCGAGGGCGTAGAGGAAGCGCGCCCGCTCGTGTCCCGGCCGGGCGCTCCACGTGGCGAGCGCCTCCCGGGCCGCCGCCACCGCGGCGTCGACCTCCTGCGGCGTGGCCTGCGCGATGCGGGCGAGCGTCCGGCCGGTGGCGGGGTTCACGCTGTCGAAGTGGTCGCGGCCGTGGACGAAGGCGCCGCCTACGAAGTGGCCGAGCGTCCGGTCGTGGCGGTCGAGCCAGGCGAGGGCCGGGGCCGCCGCCTCCGGGGCCGGACCGTACTCCAGCGTCTCGAAGATCTCCGCCACTTTCATGCCTGGTCCTCCTGCCTAGACCATCGGGTGGCGATGGGCGGCCGAGTAGCGGCCGGTCACGAAGTGCTCGAGCTGGCGCTCGATGTCGGTGAGGAGGGCGCTCGCCCCGATCCGGAAGAGGGCCGGCGACAGCCACTCCGTGCCGAGCTCCTCCTTCATGAGCAGCAGCCAGTCGAGGGCCTGCTTGGCCGTCCGGATGCCGCCCGCGGGCTTGAAGCCGACGCGGTGGCCCGTCCGTCCGTGGTATTCACGCACCGCCCGGACCATGACCAGGCCGAACGGCAGGGTGGCGTTCACCGGCTCCTTGCCGGTCGAGGTCTTGATGAAGTCCGCCCCCGCCATCAGGCAGACGTGGCTGGCCAGCGCCAGGTTGCGGAGCGTCCCCAGGTCGCCCGCGGCCACGATCGTCTTCATGCGGGCCGGTCCGCAGGCCTCGCGGAAGGCGCGGACCTCGTCGTAGAGGGCCTGCCAGTCGCCGGTGAGGACGTGGGCGCGGGAGACGACGATGTCGATCTCCGTGGCCCCCGCCTGGACGGACCGGTGGATCTCCTCGATCTTGAGGTCGAGCGGCGTCTGGCCGGCCGGGAAGCCGGTGGACACGGCGGCCACCGGCACCCCGCTGCCCGCGAGAGCGGCCGCCGCCGTGGGGACGAGGTTGTGGTAGACGCAGACCGCCCCCACGTGGAGCGTGCGGCCCGCCATTTCCAGAGCGTCGAGGAGGTCGGCCCGCACCGGCTGCCGGGCCTTCGCGCAGAGCCGGAGGACGTTGCCCGGCGTGTCGTCGCCGGCGAGCGTCGTCAGGTCCAGGCAGGTGACGGCCTTCAGCAGCCACGCCGCCTGCCAGTCCTTCTTCACCGTCCGCCGCGTGCCGAGGGTCGCCGCCCGGCGCTCCACGGCGCTGCGGTTCACGCGCAACCGGTCCAGGAGGGAGAGGTCGAGGGAAGTGCCGGGGTTGCGCGCGGGCTCGACGGCCCGGGCGGCGGTGCCGCTCGGGCGCAGGACGGTGGTCACGGGGCGGAACACCTCTTCGCGAATCATAGCAGGCCTCCACCGGCTGGCCGCCGCCCCTCTTCGCGAGCAGGAGAGGTGGATTGCTCCGGCCGGCGTTCGCGATCTACGAGAGGGCTCTCGCCGTGGACGCGCGCGCCGCCCGACGGGGACCTGCGGAAGATCCCGCCGACGGACTGCCGATCCCTCCGCCGCACCTGAGGGTCCTGGTTGGGGCTCGCCCGACCCGGACGCTTTTCTTCGGATCGGTCGCTCGATGTTCCAGGCGGTCGGGGCCGTCATGAGGGAGAACGGGGCGCCGCTCCATGATCTTCGTACCGTCCTCGAGTTCGGCTGCGGCTGCGGCCGGGTGCTCCGCCACTGGCGGGCTCTCCGAGGCCCCCGTGTCCATGGAGTGGACTGCAGCGAGCGGTTGGTCGCCCTGGTGCCAGGCGAACCTGCCGTTCGCGAGGTGCTCGACGAGCCGCTCTCGCCCGCCCTTGCCCTTCGACGACGGCGCATTCGACTTCGCATACGCGATCTCGGTCTTCACGCACCTCGCGGAGGACCTTCAGCTCCCGTGGATGAGGGAGCTGTGCCGCGTGGTTCGCCCGGGTGGCCACCTGCCCGTCACCACGCACGGCGCGAGCTATCGCGGTCGGCTCACGGCGCGAGAGCAGGAGGCCTTCGCCGCCGGCGACCTGGTGGTGAGGTATCGGGAAGCGAGCGGCCTGAACCTCTGTACCGTCTACCATCCCGAGGCCTACGTGCGCGAGCGGATGGGATCGGGTCTCCAGGTGCTGGACTTCGTTCCGGTGGGGCAGCGGGAGGGCGTGTACCAGGACGTGTACCTCTTGCGGAAGGGCGGCGGCCGTCCGATGGTCGGCGGCCCTTGACGAGGCGACCCCGGGCCATAGCGGGGGCGGTCAGCCGGGCAGGCCCCTCGCCAGCACCCGCTCCATCGCGTCCGCGAAACGGTCGATCTCGTCCGTCGTCGTGTAGACGCAGGGCGTCACGCGCAGGCCCTCGAACTCGGGGTGCTTGATGGGCACCACGATGATCCTCTGAGCGTCGAAGAGGTGCCGGCCGAGCCTCTCGCTGTCGACGCCCTCGATCTGCACGTTGCCGATCGCGCCCGACATCGCGGGGTCGAAGCTCGTGTGGATCCTGACCCGGGGCTGCCCCGAGAGCCGCCTCATCCACCGGTCGCGCAGGAAGCGCAGCCGGGCCGCCTTCCTCTCGATCCCGATCCCGCGGTGGAAGACGAGCGCCTCGGCGATCGCATTGTGGTTCGCCGCCGGATGGGTGCCGATCTCCTCGAACTTGCGGACGTCGTCGTCCTGCCTCTTCTCCGCCGCCATGAGAGGCCAGACCCTCCCGATCTTCGACCGGCGCACGTAGAGGAAGCCCGTGCCGTGGGGGGCGAAGAGCCACTTGTGCAGGCTCGTCGCGTAGTAGTCGCAGTCGAGGTCCGCGTGGGTGAAGGGGAAGTGGCCGAAGGCGTGCGCGCCGTCCACGATCGCCTCGATCCCGCGCTCGCGGGCCAGCCGGCAGATCCGTCTCACCGGGAAGATCTGGCCGGTGAGGTTCGTCATGTGGCACACGAGGACGACCTTCGTCCGCGGGGTGACCGCCTGCTCGAAGCGCTCGGCCAGGGTGTCGAGGCTCGGCGGGGGGAAGGGGAAGGAGATCGTCTTCAGCACGATGCCGTCGCGCCGCTCGCGCTGTCGCCAGGTGGTCAGCATCCGCGGGTAGTCGTGGGTCGTGGTGAGCACCTCGTCGCCCGGCCTCAGGTCCAGGCCGAGCTGGACGATCTCGAGCCCCTCGCTGGCGTTGCGGGTGACGGCCATCTCCTCCGGGTCGCAGCCGAACTCGCGGGCGAGGTCCCGGCGGACGGCCTCGACCTGCGGCTCGAGGAGCTGCCACATCGTGTAGGCGGGCGCCTCGTTCGAGAGGTCGAGATACCGCCTCATCGCCTCCTGGACGACGCGGGGCGAGGGGCAGACGCCGCCATTGTTCAGGTTGACATAGCTGCGGTTCACCGTGAAGGCCTGCTGGACCTCCCGCCAGTAGCCCTCGTCCGCGGCGATCGCCTCCGGCGACGCGCCCCCGGCGGAGCGGGACGCGGCGAGCACTCGATCGAGCGCGTCGTCGCGGAACGCGGCCGCCGCCGTGGCGCCGGCGGCCATGCCGAGGAACGCCCTCCGTGACGCCGACGCCATGCCTTCTCCTCTTCGCGCGGGCTCGGGCCATCTTATGCCGGCCGGGCCGGGACATCCACGCTATGATCGACGCCGTTTCGCCGGAGGTGCACCATGGACGGCGCGGACGTCGGCCGCCGGGTTCCGCGCGGGGACGTGTCCGCCACTCGCGGATGCGGAGCCTCTCCGTGACCTCCTCCCTGCCGCGAAGGGGCTTCTTCCACGCGGCGGGAGCCTTCGCCCTCTCGCCAGCCCTGGCGAGGTCCGTGTCTCGGGACTGGCCGCCGGCGGAAGGAGCGGGCACGCCCAGGCTCTGCCTCGGGGCCGGCGCGGCCGCGGACGAGAAGGAGATGCGCCGGATCCTCCAGATCGGCGTCGACCACGTCCTCTTGGGAGGGCCGCCGATCCCCTGGACGGAGGAGACCCTGCGGGCCGCGGTCGATCCCTTCCGGAAGGGCGGCCTGACCGTCGCCAACCTGATGATCTCCGGCTTCCCGAAGGCGCTCTACGGACGACCCGGCCGGGACGAGGAGATCGCCCGTGTGGTGGCGTCGATCCGGGCCGCCGGCCGGGTCGGCGTGCCCGTGGTCGAGTACAACTTCTACGCCCACCGGCTCACCGAGGGCTACTACGAAGAGCGCGGTCGGGCCGGCGCCGGGATGACCGCCTACGACTACGACCGCTCGAAGGACCTGCCTCCGCTCCCCGAGGAGGGCGCCCACACGCTCGAGGAGATGTGGGCGAACGTCACCGACTTCCTGAAGGCGGTGGTGCCGGCGGCCGAGAAGGCCGGGGTTCGCCTGGCCCTTCACCCGAACGACCCGCCCGTCCCCCTGAGCCGCGGGTCGGGCCAGATCATGGCCACCCTCGAGGGCTGGAAGAGGCTGGTGACGATCGTCGACAGCCCGGCGAACGGCATCACCTACGACTGCGGGGTGACGCGCGAGATGGGCGAGGACCCGGTCGAGGTGTGCCGCTGGTTCGGGGAGCGCGACCGCATCAACCACGTGCACTACCGCAACGTCCGCGTGCGCCGGCCGTACGTGGCCTACACCGAAGTCTTCCCCGACGAGGGCCAGGTCGACATGCTGGCAGTGATGAAGGAGCTGGTGCGGCAGGGGTACGCCCGGGCCCTCTATCCGGAGCACCCGAGGGCCCTCGACGTCGACCGGGAGGCCCCGGGCTTCAACTCCTACTACCCCGGAGGGGGCGGCTACGCGGGCCTCGTCTACAACGTGGCCTACGCGAAGGCCATGCTCCAGGCGGCGCTCTGCGGGTGAGGGAAGAGACCCGCTCGCCGGACCCGGCCGGCCGGCCGCTCGGACCCGGCGCGGCCTTCGCCCGCGAGATCGGCCTCTTCGGGGCCACGATGCTCGTGATGGGCGGCATCGTGGGCTCGGGCATCTTCATGAACCCGTACGTGGTCGCCCGCCAGGTCGGCACGCCGTTCCTCGTGCTCTCGGCCTGGACGTTCGGGGGCCTCGTCGCCCTCGCCGGCGCCCTCGTGTACGCCGAGCTCGCCTCGCTCCGGCCCGCGGTGGGCGGCCAGTACGCGTACCTCCGCGAGGCGTACGGCCCGCGGGTCGCCTTCCTCTACGGCTGGGTGCTCCTCCTCGTGACCCAGAGCGGCGGCATGGCCGCGGTCGCGGTCACCTTCGCCCGGTACCTGGGCGAGCTCCTGCCGCTCCCGGTGCCGGAGTCGGCGGTGGCCGTGCTCGCCCTCGGCGCGCTGACCGCGGTCAACTGCCGCGGCGTCCGGACGGGGAGCGACGTCCAGGCCCTGCTGATGGTCCTGAAGACTGTGGCCATCCTGGGCCTGGTGGCGGTCGGCCTCCTCGCCTTTGGCGGCGACCGCGTCACCCTGCAGCCCGCGCTCGACCGGCCGCCGTCCTTCGGGCTCCTCGCCGCCTTCGGCGCCGCTCTCGTGCCCGTCCTCTTCGCCTACGGCGGCTGGCAGACGTCGGGGTTCGTGATGGGCGAGCTGAGGCGGCCCGAGCGCGACATGCCCCGCGCGCTGCTGCTGGGGGTGGCCGGCGTCGTCTTCCTCTATCTCTCGGTCAACGTCGTCTGCCTCCGTGCGCTGGGGGCGGCCGGCCTCGCCGCGAGCACCGCTCCGGCCACCGACGTCATGCGCCTCGCCCTCGGCGCGCGGGGCGCGCGTCTCATCGCCGTGGGGATCGCGATCTCGACCCTCGGCTTCCTCGCCCAGGGGATCCTCACCGCGCCCCGCGTCTACTACGCGATGGCGCGAGACGGCGTCTTCTTCGAGCGGGTGGGCCGGCTCGATCCCCTCACGCGCGTGCCCGCGCTCGCGATCGCCCTCCAGGGCGCGGTGGCGGCGGTGATCGCCCTCTCCGGACGCTACGAGCAGATCCTGAACTACGTCGTCTCGGTGGACTTCATCGCGATGGGGCTCACCGGGGCCGCGCTCTTCGTCTACCGCCGGCGCGGGGAGGCGGGGGCGTTCAGGGTCCCCGGCCACCCGTGGACGACGGCGTTCTTCGTCCTGTCGTGCTGGGCGGTCGTGGCGGCGACCCTGCGGCGCTACCCCGGCGACAGCGCGATCGGGATCTCGATCCTGGCCCTCGGCCTGCCCGTCTACAGGCTGTGGAGGCCGGCGTCGTCCGAAGGCGCTGTCCTGGAGGTGGCCGGCCGGGAAGCCGCCACCCCGCCGGCGCACCCCGTGCGGAGCTCGAGCGACGGGGCAGACAGGAGTCCCTGGGGATGACGACGTTCTCGGAGTACATGGAGTGGGCCAAGACCCGCTCCTCCGCCCGCTTCAACCTCGCCTCGAGCGGCGTGGCCGCGTTCCCGCTCGCCGACCTGCCGGCCCGGATCGAGGACCTCGAGATCTGCGGGGACAGCGCCTACGGCTACGCGCCGCTCCAGGAGCGGCTGGCCCGGAAGGCCGGGGTCGACCCGGACCGGATCGTCCACGCCACCGGGACGTCGATGGCCAACTTCCTCGTCCTCGCCGCCGCCGCGGACGCGGGCGACGAGGTGCTGATCGAGGAGCCGACCTACTCCCTGCTCGTAGACGCCGCGAGGTGGCTGCGGCTCGACGTGCGCCGCTTCGCGAGGCGAGCGGAGGACGCCTTCCGGGTCGACCCGCGCGGGATCGCGAAGGCCCTTTCGCGGCGCACCCGCCTCGTCGTCCTGACCAACCTCCACAACCCGTCGAGCGCCTTCACCCCGCCCGAGGACCTGCGCGCGGTGGGGGACGCGGCTCGGTCCGTCGGGGCCCGCGTCCTCGTGGACGAGGTGTACCTCGAGACGCTCGCGGTTCGCGGCCGGCCCTCGGGCTCGGCCGCGCGACTCGGACCCGAGTTCGTCGTGACGTCGAGCCTGACCAAGGCGTACGGCCTCTCCGGCCTGCGGTGCGGCTGGGTGGTGGCCGACCCCGACCTCGCTCGCCGCATGTGGCGCCTCAACGACCTCTTCGGCGTGATTCCCGCCCACCCCGCGGAACGGCTGAGCGTCATCGCCCTGGACCACCTCGGTCCCATCGCCGCTCGCGCCCGGGCCATCCTCGAGGCCAACACGGAGGGCGCGAACGCCTTCCTGGCCGCCCGCCCGGACCTCGCGTGCCCGCCGGTCGACGGCGGGATGATGGCCTTCCCGCGCCTCCTCCGCGGCGACGCAGAGTCCCTCTGCCGGCGCCTGCGCGACCGCCACGAGACGACCGTCGTGCCCGGCCGGTTCTTCGGGGCGCCCTCCCATTTCCGCCTGGCCCTCGGGTGCGCGCTCGAGACCTTCGAGGGCGGGCTCCTGCGGCTCTCTCGGGCGCTGGACGAGGCCGACGAGGCCTGATCTCGGCGCGGTTGGCCTAATCAGGAGTCAGCGGCGGCGGTCGGCTGAAGGGCCCGCCCCGCTGGTATAGACTGGGTGTTGAGGGGCCCGCCGGAGACGAGCTTGTCCGAGTTCCATGCCGCCATCGACGTCGACGCGCTGCCCCCTGGCCAGGCCCTGGAGGTCACCGTCGACGGCCGCGTGATCGCCCTCTTCAACGTGAGCGGGACGTTCTACGCCCTCGAAGGTCGCTGCCCGCACCGCGGCGGACCGCTGGGCCAGGGCTTCCTGGAAGGCCAGCAGGTGAGCTGCCCCTGGCACAACTACACCTTCGACGTGACGACCGGCGAGAACGTGGTGAGCGCCGACCTCAAGGTGGCCCGCTACGAGGTGAAGGTCGACGACGGGAAGGTCTGCGTGAGGCTCGGATGAGGACCACGACCGGAAGCCGTTTCGCTCCAGCACTCTTGGCCCTTCTCTCGGCCGCCGCCCTGGCGGCGCAGGAGGCGAAGGCGCCCGCCACCCCCTCGGCCAAGCCGGCGTCGACGGCCCCCGCGCCGGCCGCCGAGCCGCCCCCCACGTTCGCCGCCCAGGTCGAGCAGGTGATCGTGGACGTGGTGGTGACCGACAAGAAGGGCAACGTCATCCGGGGGCTGACCCGCGACGACCTCAGCGTCACCGAGGACAACGTCCCCCAGTCGATCGTCTCCTTCGAGGCCGTCCAGCTGCCCGACCAGCCGTCCGCGGCTCCCCCCCCGCCGCCGCGCGTGTCGGTCAACACCGATCCCGAGGAGCACCGCGGCCGCACGTTCGTCATCCTGTTCGACGACATGAACACGACCCCCTGGAGGGCGAACCAGGCGAAGGCGGCGATCGCGAGCTTCCTCGAGAAGGGCACCCGCGAGGGCGACCGGGTGACGCTCATCTCGGCCGCAGGCGGCGTGTGGTGGACGGCCCGCATGGAGTCGGGCCGGGCCAAGCTGCTCGACCTCGTGAAGCGCTTCGACGGCCGCTACATCCCGGACACGTCCCAGGAGCGGATGTCCGACTGGGAGGCCCTCCGCATCTTCGAGTACCACGACCCCACGGTCGTGGAGCGCGTCCTGCGGCGGTACGAGGCCTACGGCGTCAGCGCGATCATGGGCCGCAACCAGGGCGGCAGCACCACCAGCAACATGAGCAACGGGACCGCCGACGACCCGTACGTGAACGGCAAGGCCTCCGAGGTCTACTACCAGGCCCTGACCCGCCTGCGGACGACCCTCGACGCCCTCGAGCGGGCCTTGAACGGCCTCTCCACGGCCAAGGGCCGCAAGTCGCTCATCCTCGTCTCCGAGGGCTTCATCTACGACCTCAACGCGAACGAGTTCCGGCGCGTGAACGAGGCCGCGCGGCGGGCGAACGCCGCCGTCTACTTCCTGAACGCCCGGGGCCTGGAGGGCATGCCGGTCGCGATGACCGCTGAGTTCGGCCCGGCCCTGCCCGACCAGGACGTGGGCTTCGCCTTCGCGGAGAGCATCGACGCGGTGGCGGGGGCGGACCTCGTGGCGAGCGACAGCGGCGGGTTCACCGTCCGCAACACGAACGACCTCTCCGGAGGCATCCAGAAGATCGCGAACGAGACCCAGGCCTACTACCTGCTCGGCTACATCCCGACGAACGCCGCCCGCGACGGAAAGTACCGGAAGATCCAGGTGAAGCTCACCAACCCGAAGGGTCTGCAGGTGCGGGCCCGGAAGGGTTACTACGCCCCGGACGACAGCGGGAAGACGGTCATGGCGCCCAAGAAGGGCGTCGACCCGGTGATCCAGGCCGCCCTCGACTCGCCGTGGTCCGACGACGGGATCCCCCTTCGCATGACCCACTTCATCGGGGACGAGCGGTCGCTCGGCAAGGCGGCGGTCCTCGTCGCGACCGAGGTCGACATCCGGGCCCTCCAGTTCGAGGAGAAGGACGGCCGGAGCCTCGCCGACCTGCAGTTCCTCCTCGTGGTGGCCCACCGCGAGAGCGGCGAGTTCTTCCGCTACGACCAGGGCGTGACCATGAAGCTCCAGCCGTCGACGAAGGAGCGCCTGACCCTCCTCTGGTACCCGATCGTGAGGGACTTCGAGCTGAAGAGCGGGGACTACCAGGCGAAGATCGTGGTGCGCGACGCGCGCAGCAAGCGGGTGGGCACCGTCATCCACGAGTTCGAGGTGCCGCCGCTCGGCCAGCTGCGGGTCTCGACGCCGGTGCTGAGCGACAGCCCGTCGCGAGACCGGGCGGCGGAGGGGTTGCCGGGAGGCAACCTCGCCGTCCTCGCCCGGAGGGAGTTTCCCTCGGGCATGAACCTCTTCTGCCAGTTCGAGGTGTACGGCGCGAAGAAGGACGAGAAGACGGGGATGCCGCACGTGACGCAGGGCTACGTCGTCAACCGGCCCGACGGCAGCGTCTTCACCGCCTCCCAGCCGTCGGTGATCAAGCCCACGTCCCTGGGCCAGGTCACGCGGATGTTCGGGTTCCGGCTCGACGGAGCGCCGCCCGGCGACTACGAGATCGTGATGGCCATCCGGGACGACCTCGCGGGCCGATCGTTCGAGCTGCGGGAGCCCTTCCGGGTCACCGAGCCCCTCCCGGCCTCGGCCCTGCCCGCGCCCCCGTCCGCGAACGCGCCTCCAGCCGAATCGAAGTCGCCGCCCGGGAGCTAGCCGGCGCGGCCTTACTTCGCGGCGGGAGTGGCCGCGGGAGCCGGCGCCCCGGCGGGCGCGGCCGGAGCCGCGGGTGGCTTCACGGGCGCGGCGCTCGCGGCCGGGCTCGGCTTCGTGACGGCCGAGGGGACCTGGTCGAGGACGCCGCTCCGGCCGGGCCGGATCAGCGACAAGGCCAGGCTCGTGACCATGAAGACGCCGGCCAGGATCGTCGTGGCCCGGGAGAGGACGGTGGCCGACCCGCGCGGGCCGAAGGCGGTCTGGGTGCCGCCGCCACCGAAGGCGCTCGCGAGGTCCTGCCCCTTGCCCTGCTGGAGCAGCACCACGGCGATCAGGAACAGGCACGCCGCGACGTGCACGACGATGATGAGGTAGTAGAGAAGAGCCATGTCCGCCGCCGATCCTCGATTCTGTCCGGTCTGACGCGCCCTTCCGAAGGCTCGCCAAACCGCGAGTCTAGCAGAGCGGCGCCTCGACTCCAAGCGACGGGCGGCCCCCACGTCGCACGCCCGGCGATGAAAGTGCGGTCCGCGGGCCCGCCTCGGGGCCCAGCCTACTGCTTGTCGTAGTGGACGAGCTTGAGGAACGAGTCGGCCTTGAGCGAGGCTCCTCCGACGAGCGCGCCGTCGACGTCGGACAGCGCCATCAGGCCCTTCACGTTGTCGGGCTTCACGCTGCCGCCGTAGAGGATCCGAAGGGCGTCCGCGACGGCCTGGCCGTGCTTCGCGGCGACGCGCCGGCGGATGAAGGCGTGCACCTCCTGCGCCTGCTCCGGCGTCGCCACCTTGCCGGTGCCGATCGCCCACACGGGCTCGTAGGCGATGACGACCCTCTTCGCCTCGTCGGCGGAGACGGCGTCGAGGATCGCGTCGACCTGCCGGCCCACGACCTCCATCGTGCGGCCGGCCTCGCGCTCGGCGAGCGTCTCGCCGACGCAGGAGATCGGACCGAGGCCGTTGTCGAGGGCCACCTTCGTCTTCCTGGCGACGCCCTCGTCCGTCTCCGCGAAGTACTGCCGCCGCTCGGAGTGGCCGAGGATCGCGTGGGTCACGCCGACGTCCTTGAGCATCACCGCCGAGACCTCGCCGGTGAAGGCGCCCTCCTTCTCGAAGTGCATGTTCTGGGCGGCGACCGCGACCGGGCTGCCCTTGGCCGCCGCGACCGCCGCGACGAGTGAGGTGTAGGGCGGCGCCACGAGAGTGTCCCCCGGCGCGCCCGCGGCGCCCTTCCTGATCTCCTCGACGAGGGCCACGGCCTCCGAGACCGTCTTGAACATCTTCCAGTTTCCGGCGATGAGCTTGCGTCGCATGAGCGGGTTCCCCCGTGAGGTGCGGGGGCGCGGCCCGGTGGCCGCGCCCCGGGTGAGACTACTTGTCGGTCAGGTAGGTGACGCCGGGCAGGGCCTTGCCCTCGAGGAACTCGAGGGAGGCGCCGCCGCCGGTCGAGACGTGGGTGACCTTGTCCGCGAGGCCGTTCTTCTCGATGGCCGACACCGAGTCGCCCCCGCCCACCACGGTGATCGCACCTTTCGCCGTGGCGTCGGCGAGAGCCTGGGCGATGGCGAGCGTGCCCTTGGCGGTGTCCTTGATCTCGAAGACGCCCATCGGCCCGTTCCACACCACCGTCCTCGCGCCCTTCACGATGTCGGCGAACCTCGTGCGTGTCGCCTCGCCGATGTCGACGCCGATGTCCTTCGGGCCGATCCGGTCCCAGGCCACCGTCCGGAGCGTCCCGACCTTGCGGGCGTCGAAGTCGAAGACGTCGGTCACGACCGTGTCGACGGGAAGGACGAGCTTGCCCCCGGCCTTGGCGAGGAGGGCCTTCGCCATCTCCACCCGGTCGTCCTCGACCAGCGACCCGCCGATCTCCTTTCCCTGGGCCTTGTAGAACGTGAACGCCATGCCGCCGCCGATGATCAGCTGGTCGACCTTGGGCAGGAGGGACTCGATGACGTCGATCTTCCCGGAGACCTTCGCCCCGCCGATGATCGCCACGAACGGCCGCTTCGGGCTGTCGACAGCGTCGCCCAGGAAGTCGAGCTCCTTCTTCATCAGGTAGCCGGCGGCGCGCTTCTCGAGCGAGACGCCGGTCATCGAGCTGTGGGCCCGGTGGGCGGTGCCGAAGGCGTCGTTCACGTAGACGTCGCCGAGCCGGGTGAGGGACGCGCGGAACGCCTTCACCGCCTCGGGGTCGGCCTTGACCGACGTGCCGTCCTCCTTCTTGACCTTGCCCTCCTCCTCGATGTGGAAGCGGAGGTTCTCGAGAAGGACCACCTCGCCCGGCTTCAGGGCGGAGCAGGCCTTTTCGACCTCGGGTCCGACGCAGTCGTCGAGGAACGCCACCGGCCGGCCGAGCAGCTCCTCGAGCTTCCCCGCCACCGGCCGGAGCGAGTACTTCGACGCCTTCTGCCCGTCCGGGCGGCCGAGGTGGCTCATGAGCACCAGGCTCGCTCCCTTGGCGAGCACGTACTGGATGGAGGGCAGCGACGCCCGCAGGCGCTTGTCGTTCTCCACCTTGCCGTCCTTCACCGGCACGTTGAAGTCGACGCGCATGAGGACGCGCTTGCCCTTGAGGTCGAGGTCCTCGATGAAGAGCTTGGCCATGGTCCTTGCCCCTTCTCTCGTTCACGTGGAAAGGGGCGGCCCGCGGCGGGCCGCCCCCAGGGATTCCCGGGGCCTTCCCCCGGGGGCCGGCGTCTCCTACTTCGCGCCGTCCTTCTTCGCCATGTAGCGGACGAGGTCCACGCAGCGGTTCGAGTAGCCCCACTCGTTGTCGTACCAGGACACGACCTTGAAGAAGCGCTTCTCGCCCTTCAGGTTGTTCTGGAGCGTGGCCAGCGAGTCGTAGATCGACGAGCGCTCGTCGTGGATGAAGTCGGTGGAGACGACCTCCTCGTTGCAGTAGCCGAGGATGCCCTTCAGGTAGGTCTCGCTCGCCTTCTTCATCAGGCCGTCGATCTCCTCGATCGACGTGTCCTTCGCGGCGCGGAACGTCAGATCGATGACCGAGACGTCGGGCGTCGGGACGCGGAAGGACATGCCGGTGAGCTTGCCTTTCGTCGCCGGCAGCACCTCGCCCACCGCCTTCGCGGCGCCGGTCGAGGACGGGATGATGTTGATCGCCGCCGCGCGGCCGCCGCGCCAGTCCTTCTTGGACGGCCCGTCGACCGTCTTCTGGGTCGCCGTGTAGCTGTGGATCGTGGTCATGAGGCCCGTCTCGATCCCGATGCCCTCCTTGAGGAGCACGTGGACGACCGGGGCCAGGCAGTTCGTGGTGCACGAGGCGTTCGACACGACGTGGTGCTGGGCGGGGTCGTACTCGCCCTCGTTCACGCCCATGAGCAGGGTCTTCACCCCGCCCTTGCCGGGGGCGGAGATGATGACCTTCTTCGCCCCCGCCGCGAGGTGGCCCTTGGCCTTCTCGCCGTCGGTGAAGAGGCCCGTCGACTCGATGATGTAGTCGGCGCCGAGCGCCTTCCACGGCAGCTGGCTCGGGTCCTTGGCGGCCAGGATGCACTTCACCTCGTCGCCGCCCACGACCAGCACGTCGTTTCCCTCGACGTTCGGACCGCTCTTCTTCGTCGAGAGCGCGTGCTTGAAGCGCCCGTGGACCGAGTCGTACTTCATCTGGTAGGCGAAGTAGTCGGCGTCGGTCACGATGTCGACGACGCCGACGACGTCGATCTCCTTGCCGAGGAGGCCCTGGTCGCAGAGGGCCTGGAAGACCAGGCGGCCGATCCGGCCGAACCCATTGATACCAACTTTGATCGCCATCTCGTCGACCTCCCCGTATTAACCGAACTTTCAGTCTAGCCCACGGCGCGCGCGAGGCACAAGAAACGGCCGTTCCATGGCCGGTGGGCCAAGCGAACTATGTTGTGCCACGGACATTTGCCGGCGTTGTGACATCGAGACGGCATCCTCATGGCTGGCTCTACCGCCGGCGCAGGCGGTCCGCGGTGAAGAGAAGGGCGCGCGAGGTGTGATAGCTCGCGAACCACGCGTGGCTCTTCATCTCGCAGTGGGCCGCGCCCCGCTCGTCGATGCGGCTGCACACCCCGGGTTGCTCGCGGTCGGCGAGCACGTCCCGGGTCAGGGCCCACGCCTTCGAGAACGCGTCCCCGTATCGGGTGCTCTCGCGGCCGAAGCGCTCGTGCATCAGGTGGAAGGCGTTCACGGCCTCGAACTGCCCCCACCACTCGATCGAGCGGTCGACCGGAGGGCCGTAGGCGCTGCCCGCCTCGAAGAGCTGGCCCCGCACCGGGTCGAAGCCGTGGTCCAGCGCCTGGTCGACGAGCATCCTCGCCGCGCGGAGCGTGGCCGGCTGCGGCTCGCGGCCGAGCGCCTCCTCGGCCTCGATCAGGAGGAAGGCCGTCTCCACGTCGTGGCCGAACGAGACCGGGGCGGGTACGACCTTTCCGTCCGGGCGGAGGGCGAGGTAGAGACAGCCCGGCTCCACGACGAGCCGGTCGCGGACGAATGCCAGCAGCTCCTCGGTGCGGCGCCGCAGCTCGGGATCCGGCCAGGACCGCAGCAGCTCCGCGTACGCCTCGAGGAGATGGATGTGGTCGTTCATGGTGCGGTTGAGGGCCGGTCCCTCGATCGACTGCGGGACGGCACCCGCTTCGTCCTGCGGCGCCGGGAACGGCCGCCCGTCCGGCTTCACGCCGCTGCGGTAGCCGGGCCCCAGGTCGTCGCGGTAGTGGTCCTCGATCCAGCGGTACGCCTTGCGGGCGAGGTCGAGCGGCTCGGCGTCGCCCGTCGCCGCGTGCGCCGCGGCGAGGCCGTAGACCGCGAACGCCTGGCCGTAGACCGGCCGGCTCCCGAACTCGCCGGTGACGGCGCGGCCGGCGAGGTCGACGAGGGTGTGGAAGCCGCCGTGCTCGCGGTCCCACAGGACGTCGGCCAGGTAGCGCACGCCGTGGCGGACGTAGGGCAGGTACTCGGCCCGCGTGTCGGGGCGCCTTTGGGCGACCGTCGCCGCCGTCCACACGACCCGCGCCTCGTAGACGACGAACCGTGAGCGGTCCTCGAGCGGGGTCCAGTCCCGGGCGTAGTTCACGTGGAAGCCGCCGTGGTCGCGGTCGACGCAGAGCGGGAAGCGGGCTTTCAGCACGTGCGTCCAGAGGAAGGCGTCGAGCTCGGCGGCGAGAGCCTCGCGGGCCTCCGGCGTGAGCGGCGGGGCCGGAGCTTGCGCGAGCGCGCCGGCGCCGGAGCCGGTGACGAGGAGGGCGAGGGCGAGGGAGAAAGGAAGCCGGGGCATGTCTCCTCCTCCGGGATCGTGCGGCGCCGGGAGTATAGTCTCCCCTCCCGCGGGGAGGAGAAGAGCGATGAAGCGAAGGCACTTCGTCCAGGACCTGGCCGCCCTCGGCGTCGTCGCGCGGACGGTGTCCGGTGCGCCGGCAGACGACGAGCCCAGCTCCCGCCGGATCCCGCGCTGGCGGGGCTTCAACCTGCAGGGCCGCTTCGGCATGCCGGGGCGTCCCGAAGGCGGCCCCGCCTTCGAGGAGAGGGACTTCGAGACGATGGCGGAGTGGGGCTTCGATTTCGCCCGGCTGCCGCTCTGGTACTGGACCTGGGGGAGCCGCGACGACTGGTCCGAGATCCGCGAAGAGCCGCTCACGCAGATCGACCGGGCGGTGGACCTCGGCCGCCAGTACGGGATCCACGTCAACATCAACTTCCACCGCATCCCCGGCTACTGCATCAACGGGCGGGAGATGGAGCCTTTCGACCTCTTCTCGGGCCGGAAGGCCGAGCGGGACAGGGCGCTCGCCGCCGCCGTCTTCCACTGGAAGACGTTCGCCGCGCGATACAAGGGGATCTCCAGCCGCCGGCTCAGCTTCGACCTCATCAACGAGCCGCCGTGGGTCAGGCCGTACGAGGGCTACCTCTTCGAGCGCTACGACGAGATCGTCCGGGCCCTCGTCGCCGGAATCCGCGAGGCCGACCCCGGCCGGCTCGTCTTCGCGGACGGCCTCAACATCGGCCAGACGCCGGTCATGGAGATCGTCGACGTCGGCGTCGTCCAGAGCACGCGCGGCTACCTGCCCAAGGCGGTCAGCCACTACACGGCGACCTGGGTCCCGAAGGAGGAGTTCGAGAGCTTCGCCGTGCCCACCTGGCCCCTCCGCGACGACAAGGGGACGACCTGGGACAAGGAGAGGCTCCGCAGGGAGCTCATCGGGCCCTGGCAGCGCCTCGCCGGAAAGGGGGTCGCCGTCCACGTGGGCGAGTGGGGCTGCTTCAACAAGACCCCCCACGAAGCGACCCTCGCCTGGATGGAGGATTACCTCGAGCTCTGGCAGGAGGCGGGTTGGGGCTGGTCGCTCTGGAACCTGCGGGGGAGCTTCGGCGTCCTCGACAGCGAGCGCGCCGACGTGCGGTACGAGAGCTACAAGGGCTCGCAGCTCGACCGGAAGATGCTCGAGCTCCTGCGCAGCCACTGAGGCCGCGCCGTGCGGGGGCCGCGGAGGCGGTCTCGGCCCTCCGGTGGACGTCCTTCCCGAGGAGGCTCGTCCTGGGGTAGTGTGGCCCTCCATGAGGGTCGCCCCACCACGTTCCGCCCGCCGGCGACGCGCGAGCGCCGCCGACGGAGCGAAGACCCATCTCACCATCCGGGACGTCGCGGCCCTGGCGGGAGTGTCGCAGGGCACGGTCTCCAAGGTCCTGAACGAGGCACCCGGGGTCGGCGCCGGGACGAGGACCCGCGTGCTCAAGGTCATCCAGGACCTCGACTACCAGCCCGACGCGTCGGCCCGCAGCCTCGTCGTCCGGCGGACGGGCAGCATCGGCGTCATCATCCCGCACACCGGGAGCTACTCCATGGCGAGCAGCTACTGGCCGGTCCTGCTCACCGCGATCACCGAGACGGCGGCGGCCCGGAGCCAGAACGTGCTCCTGTCCACCGCCCGCTCCGAGGAGGACGTGGACTCGGCCTACCAGTCCATCCTCAGGGGCCGGCGGGTGGACGGCCTCGTGGTCGGTGCGGAGCAGTTCGGCCAGAAGCAGCTGGTGGAGCTCCTCTTCAAGGGCTTCCCGTTCGTCATGGTCGGGAAGAGCCCGTTCGTCTCGCACTGGCACGTGGACGTGGACAACGCCGGCGGGGCCCGCCTCGTCACCGAGCACCTCCTGAGGCTCGGTCACCGCAGGGTCGCCATGCTCGGCGGGCCGGCGCACTTCCCTTGCGTCCACGAGCGCCTCGAGGGCTACCGCTCGGCGATGGCCGCGGCGGGCCTCGAGCCCCGGGCCTACCACAGCGCCTACCACGACGAGACCGCGGTCCGATACATCAAGGAGCTGCTGTTCGATCTCCTGGGCGCCGAGCCCCGGCCGACCGCCCTCTTCGTGGCGGCAGGGGACCTCGTCATCCCCGCTCTCGCCGCGACCCGTGAGATGGGGCTCCGGGTCCCGTCCGACCTCGCCCTCGGCGCGTTCGACGACCACCCGTACTACGAGCACTTCGACCCCCCGATCACGGCGGTGAGCCAGCCGGTCCACGACCTGGGCCAGGCCGCGGCCGATCTCCTGTTCGCGCTCATGGAGGGCGAGGCCACCGCCGCGCGTGACGTCATCCTGCCGACGCGGCTGGTCGTGCGCCGCTCCTGCGGCTCCGTGGCCTGAGCAGGGGCGTCCCGGTCCCACCCGGAAGGCCGCGGCCGCGGGCCGCGTTTGCAGCTGCCCGCCGTGACGGGCGATGATCCGGCGCGTGTCACGCCCGGAAGGTCCGGCCGAGCTCACGCTGAAGGCCGTCGCGACCGGGGTCGTGCTCGGGATCGTCTTCGGGGCCGCGAACGCCTACCTGGGGCTGCGGGTCGGGATGACCGTCTCCGCCTCGATCCCGGCCGCCGTGATGACGGTGGCCGCCTTCCGGCTCCTCCGCTCGAGCGGCACCCTCCTCGAGGCGAACATCTCCCAGACCGTGGCCTCGGCCTCGACGTCCCTCGCCACCGGCACGATCTTCACGATCCCTGCCCTCTTCCTCTGGGGCATGGTGCCGCCGTACCTGCAGGTCGTGGCCCTCGCCTTCCTCGGCGGCCTTCTCGGCCTCTCGGCGATGGTCCCCCTGCGGCGCCTCCTGATCGTGGAGGCGCACGACGAGCTGCCCTACCCGGAGGGCACGGCCTGCGCGGAGGTGCTCCGGGCCACCAGCGCGGAGAGGTCGGGCGCGGCCTCCGGCAGCGCCTGGATCTTCCGCGGCATGGCGGTGGGCGCGCTCGTGAAGGTGCTCGTCTCCCTCGCCTCCCTCATCCCCGGCGAAGTCCACGCCGCGCTGCCCGTGTTGCCGAAGGCCGAGCTGGCCCTCGAGATCGCCCCCGCCCTCCTGGGCGTGGGGTACATCCTCGGCTACCGGCAGTCCGCCGTCTGCGTGGCCGGCGCCCTCATCTCCGCGGTGACCCTCACGCCCCTCATCGCGTGGCTGGGGTCGGGGCTCCCGGCCCCGCTCTATCCGGAGACCGAGAAGCTCGTCTCGCAGATGGACGCGAACGACATCTGGGGACGCTACGTCCGTTACATCGGCGCGGGCGCCGTCGCCGCGGCGGGGATCCTCACGGTGCTCCGCGGGCTGCCCACCATGGCCGGCGCCTTCTTGGCTGTCGTCCGCGGGCTCCGCCGAGAGGGCCGGGACGACGCCCTCGCCAGCGAGAGGACCGATCGCGACCTGCCGTCCGCGTTCGTCTTCGGCGGCATCGCCGCCGTGGTGCTGGTGGCCGGGCTCGTGCCCGGCGTCTTCGCCGGTGGCATGGCGCCCTTGCAGCGCGGGGTCCTGGCGGCCGGAGTGGGCGTCTTCGGCGTGCTCTTCGTCGCGGTCGCGGCGCGGATCGTGGGGATCGTGGGTGTCTCCTCGCAGCCGACCTCCGGGATCGCGCTGGTCACGCTGCTCGGCACCGCGTCGGTCTTCGCCGCCGCGGGGTGGGTCGACCCCGGCGCGCGAGCGGCCGTCCTCACCGTCGGTACGATCGTGGCCATAGCGGCCAGCAAGGCGGGCGACATCTCGCAGGACCTGAAGACCGGGTGGCTCGTGGGAGCCACCCCCGCCCGCCAGCAGATCGGGCAGGTGATCGGCGCCGCCTTCGCCTGCTGGGCGGTGGCGGCGACGGTGATCCTGCTGGGCCGCGCCTACGGGTTCGGCTCGAGGGAGATCCCGGCCCCGCAGGCGACGCTCATGAAGACGATCATCGAGGGCGTCCTCGCCGGCGCTCTGCCATGGGGCCTCGTCCTCACCGGGGCCGGGCTCTCGATCGGGGCGATGCTCTGTGGGGTCTCCGGCCTGGCCTTCGCGATCGGCGTCTACCTGCCCCTCGCATCGATGGCCCCCCTCTACGTAGGAGGCTGCGTGCGCGCTCTCGCCGAGCGGGGCCTCGGGAAGCCGAAAGACGGGGAGGGCGATCCGGGCGTCCTCGCCGCCTCGGGCCTCGTCGCAGGGGAGGGGTTGGCCGGCGTGGTCGTGGCCGGGCTGGTGGCCGCCGGAGTGGCGCCGCGGTCCCTCGAGCCGCGGCTCGGCGGCCTCGCCGGGGAGGCGGCCGCCCTAGCGGTCGCGCTCGCCTGTTGTCTCTTTCTCTTCCGCGGGGGGCGAGGCCGGGCGCAGTAGATCGTCGCCGTAGGCGAGGCAGCTCAGCCAGACGCGGAAGGCCGCCTCGGAAGCGGCGGGCGAGGAGGGGTGCTTCGCCCCGCGATCGCGCCGGCGGGCCTTCTCGACCCTCTTGAGGATCGCGATGCCGGTCTCGGGGTGGACGCTCTCGGCCAGCTCCTCGGCCACGTTCACGACCCCGGCGAGGGCGTCGCCCTCCTGCCCGGCGTCGAGCATCTGCTTCGCGAGGTGGAGCCTCACCCGCGGGCTCCACGCGGCGCCGCCGAAGTGCGCGGCGAGGACGGCCGCCGCCCGCTCGGGGTTCGCCGCCTCGGGCAGCGAGCGGACCGCCGTCTCCTCGGCGCTCTGCGCGCGCCCGTCGCGTTCCGGTCCCGGAGCTGCGCCTGGAGGGCGTCGACGGCCTCCGAGTAGCGGCCCTGCGCCGCGAGCCCGTCCGGGTTCGGCAGCGGTCCGGATCGGTGGAGGACCACGGCGCCCCTAAGCGGTCCGGCGCGTCGCGGCCATGAAGGGCGTGTTGCGCCGCTCGACGACCTCGCCGCCCGCGTCCAGGGCGACGAGGCC
>DATJYX010000063.1:0-20383 GCA_035577965.1 Vicinamibacteria bacterium
CCTGACCGATCCCGTCCGAGAAGGCGAACGGCAGCGTCTCCTCGATGCCGATCCGGCCCGTTCCCACGCCGTGATCGGCGAGGGCCCGCGCCACGAGCGGGAAGGGCGACTCGTGCTCGTCCCAGGGACGGACGTCCGTCCCGATCCGGACCTGCTCGAGGGCGCGGTCCTTCTCGAAGGCCGGGACGACCCAGACCGGCTCGCCCTCGCGGCCCAGCACCATGCCCAGGAATCGCTCGGACAGGCCCCACTCCGCGCCGGTGAAGTACCTGAGGCTCGATCCCGGCCCGACGACCACCGCGTCGAGCCCGCTCTCGGCGAGCAGTCGCTGGGCGCGAGCGAGCCGCGCGCGGTGCTCGTCGACGGTGATCGGCGCGACGCCTTCCGTCATCGGCCGGAGGGCTCGGATGGCGGCGGGCAGCGCGTCGGCCGCCTTCTCGCCCGAGGTCGGGGCCGCGTCGGAAGGGGGTCGAGGCTCGGCCGGACGGCCGATCGCGGCGAAGGCTCCGACGCCGCCGCACAGCGACAGGAGCTGTCGGCGGGAGAGTCGGCGGAGGTTGTGTCGCATCGTTCGGCAGGCTATGCGTCGATGAGGACGCTCGTCAACCTCTGGTTGGCGCGCGCCCGCCCGCGCGGCCCGTGCTACCCTCCGGTTGGATGCCCGGCGCCGCCCGAAGAGACACCTTCCCGACGGCGCTCCTCCTCATCGGGCTGTCTCTGTCGGCGGCGACACCGGCGCGCGCCGCCTCCTACCCTCCCCAGTACCACTTCCAGACCGTGTCCACCGACCGCGTGTCGGTCCACTTCCACGAGGGCCTCGAGCCGATGGCCCGGCAGGCGGCCGCGATGGCCACCGAGATCCTCGCCCGCCACGAGGCGCGCTACGGGCAGCGCGTGGGCCGGGTCCACATCGTGCTCGTCGACGCCGAGGACGACTCGAACGGCTTCACGACGCCTCTGCCCTTCCCGCTGGTCACCCTCCACGCCGTGGCCCCCGACGGGACCGACGACTTCGGCAACCACGAGGGCTGGCTGCGCCTCGTGCTGACCCACGAGCTCGCCCACAGCGTGCACCTCGAGGAGGCGCGGGGCCTCTGGGGCTTCGGTCGCAAGGTCCTCGGCCGGGCGCCCTTCCTCTTCCCCAACACGTTCGCCATGTCGTGGATGATCGAGGGCCTGGCGGTGTACGAGGAGACCGAAGGGACCGCGTTCGGGCGTGGCCGCAACCCGGACTCGGCGATGATCCTCCGGATGGCCGCGCTCGAGGGACGTTTCCCGAAGGAAGACCAGGCCATCTACGCTCTCGACGCGTGGCCGGGCGGCGAGACGCCGTACGTCTTCGGCGAGGCCTTCCTCCGCCGCCTGACCGAGCAGACGGGCGAAGAAACGATCCCGAGGATGGGGCGTCAGCACGCGACGCAGTTCCCGCCCTTCCTCGACGGCCGGACCGCGCGCAAGGTGACCGGCACCGGGCTGCACGCCGGCTGGCAGGCGTGGGCCGAGGAGGCCACGAGGGCATTCGAGCGGGACGCCGCGGCGAGGGAGGCGCGGGGCCTCACCGAGGGGCGTCCCCTGACCGCCCGGGGCATCCGGCAGGTCGCGCCGCACTTCAGCCCCGACGGCCAGTGGGTGGCCTACACGAGCGTGACCCTGACGCGCTTCCCCGAGATCCGGCTCGTGCGCCCCGACGGCCGCGACGACCGGCGCGTCGTCCTGCGCAACGGCGGCACGGGCCTCGCCTGGACCCCCGACGGCAAGGCCCTCGTCTTCGACGAGTTCCAGGTGCACGGGACCTTCTCGCTCTTCGGAGACCTGAGCCTCGTCGACGTGGCCACCGGCCACGTGCGCCGCATCACCCGGGGGGTGCGCGCGTACGACGCCGACGTCTCCCCCGACGGCCGGGCCGTGGTGTTCGCCCGCAAGATGGGGGACCGGTCGGAGCTCTTCACGGTCGGCCTCGACGGCCAGGGGCTCGCGGCGATGACCGCGTCGGCGGCCGGCGTCGAGTGGAGCGGGCCGCACTGGAGCCCGCGCGGCGACGCAGTGGTGGCGGCGCGCCTCCTGCCCGGCGGGTGGCTCGACCTCGTACGGGTGGACCCGGCCACGGGCGCCGTGGAGCAGCTCACCCACGACCGGGCCAAGGACGTCGAGCCGACCCTCACGCCGGACGGCGCGGAGGTCGTCTTCCGATCCGACCGCGACGGCGTCTCGAACCTCTACGCGCTGCGGCTCGCCGACCGGTCGGTCGTCCGAGTCACCAACGTGCTCGGCGGCGCCTTTCAGCCCTCGGTCAGCCCCGACGGCGGCTCGGTGGCCTACGCGGCCTACTCTGCGGCCGGTTACGACGTGCACGTGGCTCCGCTCGACCTCGCGTCGGCGGCGCCCGCCGAGCCCTACGTCGACGACCACCCCGCTCCTCGGCCCGATCCCCTGCCCGCCCAGGGGGAGGTGAGGCCCTACCGTCCCGGCTCCATGCTCCTCCCGCGGTTCTGGACGCCGTGGGTGGAGCTGGGCGACACCGAGGACCGCGTCGGCCTCGCCACCGGCGGCTCCGACGCGCTCTTTCGGCACATCTGGGCGGCGCGCGCGACCTACGGCACCGGGTCCGAGCGGATCAACGCGAGCGGCTTCTACCTCTACGACCGGTTCCGGCCCACCTTCCTCGTGGCCGCCGAGGACGACACCAGCTACTCGACGAGCGGTCTCCTGCGCACGACGCAGATCGACCTCGAGGCCACGATGCCGCTGCGCCGCACCGTCCGGTCCATCCAGTCGCTCTCCGCGACGTGGCGGCGGGAGCGGGAGCAGGTGCCGGGGAGCTCCCGGCCCGGAGACCGCACCGACTTCGGCGGCATCGAAACGGCGTGGACGATCAGCAACGCCCTCAGGTACCCGTACTCGATCTCGCCGACCGAGGGAGGACAGCTCCAGGTCGCCTGGCTGCACGAGGCGAAGGCCCTCGGCAGCGACCTCTCCCTCGACAAGCTGACCGTCGACGCGCGGCTCTACCAGCGGGCGATCGGCGAGCGTGACGTCCTGGCCCTGCGCGCCGGGGGAGGCACGACGTGGGGCGAGCCGCAGTTCACCCGCTCGTTCGCGGTGGGCGGCTACGGAGACGTCGGGCTCTTCGACATCGTCCGCTCGAACGACGCCGTCCTGCGCGGCTACCCGGACAACGCCTTCACCGGTCGCAGCTACGCGGCCGTCAACGCCGAGTACCGTTTCCCTCTCTTCTCGCCGCAGCGGGGCTGGCGCTCCCTGCCCGTCTTCCTGCGCCACTTCCGGGGGACGGTGTTCTTCGACGCGGCGAACGCCTGGTCGGGCACCTTCCGGGTCGCCGACCTCAAGACCTCGGCGGGAGCGTCGGTCGGCCTCGACAGCGCGATCGGCTTCGCCCTGCCCCTCACCGCGGAGTTGAGCCTCGCCCGGGGGTTCGACGAGAAGGGCGACACGAAGGTGTACTTCCGCTTCGGGCTCGCCTTCTGAGGTCCCGAACGGGCGTCCCCCGTCGAGCGATCGGACGGGTTCGACGGAGCCGCGTCCTCGCGGGGCCCGCGTCCGTCGTGCGAGAATCGGAGGCTTGAAGACAGAAGGAACGTCCCTCGCCCATGCCCCTCGGGCGCGAAAGGGCCGCTCGCTCTCCGCGCGCGCCCTCGCCACCCCCGAGCCCTACGTCCGCTTCTTCTCGCGCCGGGTGCAACAGGAAGGCGCCCTGGACCTGACCCAGGGCGATTACAAGAACGCCGACTTCAAGCCGCACCCCGAGGTCGTGCGGGCCGCGCAGCGGATCACTCGGAACACCGTCCACAGCTACGGGCCGGCGGTGGGCCGGATGGACGTGCGGAGCGAGGTGGCGGGCTTCTTCAACCGCGACGGCCTCCTCGACTATCCCGACTCCGGGGTTCGCTTCCTGCCCGACGAGGTGCTCTTCACGCCGGGCACGCGGGCGGGGCTCGCCTTCGTCCTCGAGGTGCTCGGCGAGGACGGCTCCGGAGTCGTGGTGCCGCGCCCGAGCTGGGAGTACGACTGGTTCGTGGAGCGGGCCGGCAAGCGGGTGGTGGAGCTGCCCACGTCGCCTCCCGACTTCCTCCCCGACCCCCGGGAGCTCGACCGGCTCCTCGGGAAGGGCGGTATCTCGTCCGTCATCCTGAACAACCCCCACAACCCGACCGGCCGCGTCTACCCGCGGGCCCTCGTCGAGGAGCTGGTGAAGGTCGCGGTGGAGCACCGCGTGTACGTGCTCTACGACTCCGTGTACCAGCGGCTCGACTACGTGGGCTGGTTCGTCAACCCGGCCTTCGCCTCTCCCGAGTGGCGGGACTGGGTGGTCTCGCTCTCGGGCCTCTCGAAGATGGACATGTTCGGGGCCTCGACCGGCGCCCGAGCGTGCTGGCTCGTGATCTCGGACGAGATCCGCGCGAACGGGGTGAGGGCCCGTGAGATCCTCGCCAACCTCTCGGCCTGGCTCGTCGCCACTCCCTCGACCCTCGCCCAGGACTGGGCGCTCGCCGCGCTCCAGAGCCCCCTCGCCGCCCTCCGGCGCCCCTCGCCCTACATGCGCGAGCGCCGCGACTTCATGGCCCGCGCGGCCGACGATCTCGCGTCCCTCGGCGTGGAGCGGACCGACTTCGGGGGGACGTTCTACTCGCCGCTCGCCTTCCCCGGCCTCGTCGGGGAGCCCTTCGACCGCCTCCGCCACGGCGTCCACGAGAAGGCGGTCGTGAAGGACTCGGTCGACGCCTTCGAGTTCCTGCTCGCGGGCGGCGTGGGCGGGATCCCGTTCGCCGCCTTCGCCGGAGGCCCCTCGGGCCCGCAGCGGTACGGGACGTGGCAGCGCCTCTCCTACGGCTCGAAGGACGTGAAGGAGCTGGCCGTCTTCGTCGACCGCGTCCGGGCACGCCTCGAGAAGCAGGCCCGCCTCGGCTCGAGCGCTCCCGCCGCCACTGCTGACCCGGCGACGCCGGACGGAGCGGTCTGGGCGAGCGTGTGCACGGCGGAGGGGTACGCCGCGCTCGACGGGCTCGAGGCGCAGGCTTTCGGCGCGGCACGGAAGCGCTTCCTGGAGGATCCCCGCCGCGAGACGTTGCGGCTCACCGGGACGAAGCACCCCGACTCGACCGCTCACCGCGCCGAGCAGCTCGACCGCGCCCTCCGCGCGGCGGAGGGCTCGCCCGACCCCGCCCGCTCCGCCCTCACCCACATCGAGTGGAACCCCCTCATGGAGGCGCGGGAGGAGTTCGAGGAGTCGATCGCCGATCTCCTCGGACCCTGCAGCGAGGTGATGCTCGATCTCGAGGGACGGCAGATCAGCCCCGACTGGCTCGACGTCCCGGAGAAGGTCGTGCTCGCCCTCCTCCGCCGCGGCGTCGTGCCCGGAGAGGACCGCCACCTCCTCTTTCGCGTCCCCAACCCGTTCATCGAGCAGGACGAGGAGAAGATCTCGAAGATCCTGGCCTCGGTGGCCCGCGCGAACGTGCTCTTCCACCTCGCGTGCGCGCGGGTCGGGCACGAGCCCCGGCAGAACGCGATCCACGAGCTCACCGTCCCGCAGGTGAACTCCACCGCCGAGATCGGGGCGGTGGTGAAGATCGGCTCGCTCTACCTGAAGGCGGCGGCCTCGCTCTTCGACGGCTCGGAGGGGCAGGACGCCTTCCTCGCCCGTCGCGTCCCCGATTCGCGGCGGAAGGGCCTCCTCGAGAAGGTCCTCCGCGTCCGCCTCGTCCCCCTCTGCGAGAACGTGGGGGCTCTCGCCCACCTGCCCGATCTTCTCGAGGCCTTCTACCTCGCCCTCGAGCGGGGCGTCGGTGCGGAAGACCTCCCGACGCCGGCCACGTTCCGCACCGCGTTCGAAGGCGCCGAGGCCACGGTCCGCGTGTTCGTCGCCATGTCCGATACCGCGGAGCAGAGCGGGAAGATCGCGACCGACGCCGCCCTCGCCCTCGCCCTGGGCGCACGGGCGGAGGCGGAGCGCCGGCTCGCCGCCCACGCGGCCCGGGTCGAAGAGCCCGCCCCGACGGTCACGTTCCTGGTCGGCGCCGGCCGGGCCGGCTTCCGCGGCGGCTTCGACCCTGCGCACCCGGGGGTCCTCCGGCAGTTCTGCGGCGCCGACGGCGTCACCCTCCAGGGCATCCGGGCCGACGCTCCCGGCGAAGCCGAGCGGCTCGCCTCGGTCTTCCGGGCCGAGGTCGCCGCGCGGGGAAGGGACCCCCGGCCCGTCCTTCCTGCCGCCGACGCGGACTCGCTCTCGAAGCTCCTCGAGGCGGGCGTGCGGGCGCACACGGAGACGCTGCTCCGGATCGCGCCCCTCCTCGCCCCGTTCGGGAGCCTCGTGCCCCAGACCCGCGTCCGCATCCGGGCCACCGGCTCGGTGAGCTACGGCCGCTCGATCCCGGCCTACCCCGAGGAGTGGGGCGGCGGCAAGGCGCTCCCCGACGACCGCGACCTCCGCGACGCCTGGCCGGAGGGGGTCACCCTCCCCCGGGCCATCGTCTACAACCTCGCCTCCACGACGCTCGGCCTGCCCGCGGTGACGAGCGACCTCGCCGTGCTCGACCGGCGGGCCGCCGTCCTCCTCGACCGACACGCCCCCGGCTACCGCGAGATCGTGGCCAGCGAGCTGCCCCGGTTCGTCAAGGAGTCGGCCGGGCTCGTCTTCGGCCGCAAGCTGGCCGAGACGACGGCCCGCCGCTGCCTGCGCGCCGCCGCCGCCCTGTGGGTCGACGCCCGCCCGAGGGAGGAGCTCGTGGCCCCGACCTGCCTCTTCGCCATGGAGTACCTCCGGTACCTGGCCGAGGACTCGGAGAGCTGGGACGAGACGAAGGAGCACGAGAGCCGGACGACCCGCGAGGAGGAGCTCGTCCGCGAGACGTCGAGCGTGGCCTTCGTCGTCCTCTGCGCCGAGCGGCCGGGTGACCGCTGGCCGGTCCTCCAGACGCTGGTCGACGCCGAGGACGCCTCGCGCCTCCTCCTCGCCCGCGAGCTGACCCTCGAGGAGAAGAGGGAGTTTGTGGACCTGCGGATCGAAGGCTGGCTCCGCACGCTGCCGGACACCCTCGCCCTCGAGCTGCGGCGCGAGTGGTCGCGCCTGCGGGAGCTGGGGAAGGACGAGCTGACCCTCGACGCGATCCAGCGCCTGATCGGCCTGGAGAAGCTCCGGGGGAGCCTGGGGGCCTAGGCTACCGGCCCTTCGAGTCCTTCAGGTACTTCAAGAGCTCGGAGTCCGTGGAGAGCACGACCGTCGCGTCCTTGTCGAGCGCCGTCTGCAGCGTCTCCATCGACTTCCAGAACTCGTAGAACGAGGGATCGCGGCCGTAGGCCCGGGAGTAGATCGACGTCGCCTTGGCGTCGGCCTTGCCCTTCAGCTCCTGGGCCGTCTTGTAGCCGACCGAGCTCACGGCCAGGACGTCGCGCTCCTTCTGCCCGCGGATCTCGGCCGCCCGGCCCTGGCCTTCGGAACGGCTGCGCTCGGCGATCCTCTTCCTCTCCGCGATCATGCGCTGGAAGACGGCCTGCTGGACCGACTCCGTGTAGTTGATCCGCTTGAAGCGGACGTCCACGAGCTCGATCCCGAAGTCCGGGGTGATCCTCGCCGCCCGCTCCAGGATCTGCTGGCCGATCTTCTCCCGGCCGGTGGCGATCTTCGCCACCGCCTCCGCCTCGCCGATGCCCTCCAGCTCGCCGGTGGTGGCGAAGGGGCGGTTCGTCGAGCGCACGATCTCGATGAGGTCGAAGGAGGCGACGGCGTTCCGTGTCTCGCCGTCCACGATGTCGTCGAGACGGCTCTGGGCGCCGCGCTCGTCGTGCAGGGCCTGGTAGAAGCGGAGCGCGTCGGCGATCCGCCAGCGGGCGTAGATGTCGACCCAGATGTACTTCTTGTCCCGGGTGGGGATCTCGTTCGGGGAGCCGTCGTACTCGAGCCAGCGCTTCTCGAAGCGGTGGACGCTCTGCACGAGGGGCACCTTCACGTGGAGGCCGGGCACTGCGACGACGCCCCCCACGGGCTTGCCGAACTGGGTGAGGATCACCTGCTCCGTCTCGCTGACCGTGTAGACGGAGGAGAAGAGGAGGGCTGCGGCGAGCACGGCGCCGCCGACGAGGAGCGCGGTCTTCACGGCTTCACCTCCTTCGTCGCCTCGGGCCGGGCGGAGCCGTCGAGCTGGAGGAGAGGCAGGACGCCCCTCGCCTTCTCGTCCACGATCACCTTCTTGCCGAGCTTCGGCACGAGCGCGCCCATCGTCTCCAGGTACATCCGCTTCCGCGTCACGTCGGGTGCCTTCCGGTACTCCTCGTAGAGCGAGTCGAAGCGCTGCGCGTCCCCGAGGGCCTTGTTCTCGCGCTCGAGCGCGTAGCCCTCGGCGGCCCGCACCGCCTGCTCCGCCTCGCCCTTCGCCCGCGGCACGGCCTGGTTGTACTCGGCCCAGGCCTCGTTGATCGCGCGCTCCCTCTCCTGGATGGCCTGGTTGACCTCGTTGAAGGCGGGGCGCACGGGGGCGGGCGGGTTCACGTCCTGGAGGACGAGCTGCTGGGGCTCGATGCCGAGGCCGTAGAGCGTGCAGAGCCGCTGCAGCTCCTCCTTGGCCTCGAGGGCGATCTCGGCCCGGCCGATCGTGATCACCTCGTCCACGCTGTGGTCGCCGACGACCTTGCGCACCGCGGCCTCCGACATGTAGCGGAAGGTCTCGGGGACGTCGCGGACGTGGAAGAGGTAGGCCTTCGGGTCCTTGATGCGGTACTGGACGATCCACTCGACGACGGCCACGTTCAGGTCCCCGGTGAGCATCACCGACTCCGCCTGCGCCTCGGGCGGGGTCGCGAACTCCGATCGCACCGCGGGCCGGGTCGTGCGGAAGCCGAACTCCATCTTGAGCTGTCGCCGGACCGGCACCTTGGCCACCGTCTCGATCCCGAACGGGAGCTTCAGGTGCGGGCCTGGCTCGCTCGTCCCCACGTACGCCCCGAAGAGCTGGACGACGCCCACCTCCTCCGGCTCGACCTGGTAGTAGGTCGTGAAGAGGAGGAGCCCGCCCACGAGCGCACCGGCGAGGCCCTTCCACGCTCCGAGGGGGGGGCGGGGCGCGGCGGGCAGGCGGAAGCCCCGGCCTCCGATGTCGATGATGGGGCCCTTCTCCCACGGTGGCTGTGGCATCGCGACCTCCCTGCTGTCCCGAGGGGCTCTGGTGGGCCGGGCCCCGAGGGATCGAACCGGTCCGTCGGCCCGAGCATACTCTTCCTGCCCGGATCAGTGGGGCAGGCCGAACGCGAAGTACACGGCCGAGATCGCCGCGAGCGCCCACGCGCCGCCCTTCACCTCGCGGGACCGGCCTGCGGCGACCTTCACGACCGGGTAGAGCACGAGGCCGGCCGTCATCCCGTTGCCGATGTTGTAGGTGAACACCATCATGACGACCGTCGCGAAAGCGGGCACGAGCTCGGTGAGGTCGTCGAAGTCGATGCGCCGGGCCGACGCCGTCATCAGGAGGCCGACCGCGACGAGGGCGGGCGCGTACGCGTAGCGCAGCCGCTGGAGGGGCTCCACGAGGGGGACGAAGAAGAGGCTCGCCGCGAAGAGGCCGGCCGTCGTCACCGCGGCGAGGCCGGTCCGCGCACCCTCCCGGATGCCGGTGGCCGACTCGACGTAGGCCCCGCTCGTCGTCGTGCCCACGAGGCCCGCGAAGACGCAGCTCAGCGCGTCCACCGTCATTGGCTTCCCGATCTCGGGGAAGTGGCCCTTCCCGTCCAATAGGCCGCCCGCGGCTCCGAGCCCGACCAGTGTCCCGAGCGTGTCGAGGAGGCCCATGATGACGAGGGTCAGCAGCGCGGGCAGGAAGGCGAGACGGAGGACGCCGGCCACGTCGAGCTTCAGGAACAGCGGCGCGAGGCTCAGCGCGCCGGTGAAGGGCAGGGCGGCGAACGCCTTCGGCGCCTCGCCGTGGCCGAGGAGGGCGCCGGCGACGGCCGTCGAGGCGATGCCGATGAGGAGGGCGCCGCGGACCCGGCGCTGGAGCAGGATCGCGATGAGCAGGAAACCGAAGACGGCGAGGAGGACTCGCGGGTCGCGCAGGTCGCCCACCTTCAGCGGCACGTCGGGGGCGCGGAGGAGGCCGGCGGGTCCGGCGAGCGCCCGAGCGGGCATCCCCGCCACGGCGCTCGAGACGATGCCGGTCTCGTAGAGGCCGATGAGGGCGAGGAAGAGGCCGATGCCGACGGCGAACGCGTGCTTCAGGCTGGGGGATATGGCCTCCGCCAGCCAGGCCCTCACCCCGACCACGGTGATGGCGAGGAACAGGAGGCCGCTCACGAACACCGCCCCCAGCATCTGCGGCCAGGTCGCGCCCATCGCCGCGAGGCCGAACGCCACGAACGCGTTCTCGCCCATGTAGGGGGCGACGGCGATGGGCCGGTTCGCGTAGAGGCCCATGAGGAGCGTCCCGACGATCGCGACCAGGATCGTGGCCACGGTGCCCGGGCCGACCGGGATGCCGGCGAAGGACAGGATGGCGGGGTTCACCACGATGATGTAGGCCATCGTGGCGAACGTCGTCACGCCGCCGAGCACCTCCCGCCGCGGGGTCGTGTCGTGGGCGGAGAGGCGGAAGAGCCGCTCCAGCATGGCGGGCCTCTCTAGGCGAGGTTCCGCTCGTACCAGGCGAGCGACTCGTCGAGGCCCCGCTCGATCGAGTGCGTCGGCTCGTATCCGAGGAGCCGGCGGGCCTTGCCGATGTCGGCCAGCGAGTGGAGGACGTCCCCGAGGCGGGGTGGCCCGTAGGTCGGTCTGAGGCCGGCGAGGCGGGGATGCCGGCCGGCGAGACGGTCGCGCAGGAGCGCGAAGAGCTCGTCGAGCGTCGTACGACGGCCAGCGGCCACGTTGTAGGCCTGGTTCAGCGCGGCGGGCGTCGTGACCGTCGCCGCGAGCAGGTTCGCCTGGACCACGTTCTGCACGTGGCAGAAGTCGCGGCTGATCTCCCCGGAGCCGTTGATCCGCACCTCCTCGCCGCGGAGCATGGCCGCGATCCACTTGGGGATCACCGCGGCGTAGGCGCCCTCGGGGTCCTGCCGGGGGCCGAAGACGTTGAAGTAGCGGAGGCCCACCGTCTCCATGCCGTGCAGCTCGCCGTAGACGGTGGCGTAGAGCTCGTCCGCGAGCTTGGTCACCGCGTAAGGGGAGAGCGGCCGGCCGAGGTCCGACTCGACCTTGGGCAGGGTCGGGCTGTCGCCGTAGACCGAGCTGCTCGAGGCATAGACGAACCGGCGGACGCCGGCACGCCGGGCCGCCTCGAGGAGGGCCAGGTGGCCGGTCACGTTGGCGGCGTTCGAGGCGAGCGGCTCCTCGACCGAGCGAGGCACCGAGCCGAGCGCGGCCTGGTGCAGCACGACGTGGACGCCCGAGACCGCTGCGCCACACACGTCGGGCGATGAGACGTCCCCCTCGACGAAGCGGAAGCGGCTCCAGCGCTCGGGGCCGACGAGCCGCCGGACCTCGTCGAGGTTCGTCGGCTTGCCGGTCGCGAAGTTGTCGAGGCCCACCACGCGCTGGTCGCCTTCGAGGAGCGACTGCAGCAGGTTCGAGCCGATGAAGCCGGCGACGCCCGTGACGAGCCACAGGCGCCGGCTCGTCCCCAGCACGGAAGGAATCGGCTCGATTCTCGACAATCTCGGACCTCCGCCGGCGTGACCCGAGGAGGCTATCCGACGCGGCCCGATTCGCCAAACGAGCCCGGGTCGAGCCTTCCGCCGATCAGACCCTCCCGCTCCGAACCGCCCCGGGAATGGATACCCAGTGCCCGTTTCCCGCCAACGTGGAGCCGCTCGGTGCGCGACTCGATTGAGAGCGGGCCTTGACTCCGCTCGGCCCGAGCGCCAGAATACGGGTTCTCAATTCCGCTCTCGTTTTCCTGCCCCTCCCACGGAACGACGGAGCGCCGAAGCGAAGGTCGGGGGCTTCGCTCCGGAGAGCTGGGAGAGTTCCAGGGTCATGGAAGACGATCGCAACCCTTCGCTCCACGGCATCGTCCTCGCCGGCGCCTACCCGGGTCACGACACGATCGACCTGCTGGCTCCGCGGCCGCTCCTGCCCGCCGCCCAGAGGCCCCTCGTGAGCTACGCGATCCGCTGGATGGCGGACGGAGGCGTGGAAACGGCCACGATATGCGCGAACACCGCGGCCCGTGCGGTCCGGGCCCGGCTCGGCCGGTACGCGTACGGCGCGAGCCTCGACTACCTCGAGGACTGGCACCCGCGGGGCGCGGCCGGGTGTGCCCGCGACGCCGGCCTGCGGACGACGGCCGGGACGTTCGTGGTCGCCGACGGGACGGCGGTGCCGGTGGCGGAGCTCGCGGATCTCCTCGAGCGGCATCGTGCCGAACGGGCGGCGATCACCGCGGTCGTGGCGGCCGACACCGCGGGCCGCCTGCAGCCGAGCGGCTTCTACGTCTTCGACCGCCGGGCCCTCTCCCTCGTCTCGGAGGAGGGCTTCCAGGACATCAAGGAGAAGCTGATCCCGTCGCTCTACGCGGCGGGCGAGACGGTCGCGATCCACGTGGCTCGGGAGGCCGCCCCGAGGGTCGTGAACGCCGACACGTACCTGGCCCTGAACCAGTGGCTGGTCGGGCGCGCCTCGCGCCACCGCGACTCTCCCGAGGGCTTTCGCGTGCTGGGAGGCACGATCCTCCACGAGAGCGCGGCCGTGGACCCGACGGCGCGCCTGCTCGGCCCGGTCTTCCTCGGCGCCGAGGTGACGGTGGGGCCGGACGCCACGCTCGTGGGGCCGGTCAGCGTCGGTCCCGGGAGCACGATCGGCGCTGAAGCCGTCGTCTCCCGCTCCGTCCTGTGGAGCGAGTGCTCCGTGGGCGACGGAGCCTTCGTTGACCGATCGATGCTGGCCGACCGCGTCCGCGTTCCCGCGCGCGACACCCTCATCTCCGTCCTCAAGGCCGATCAGATCCGCGCGGAGGCGCCGAGCCGGCGGCCGCTTCGGGCACCGTGGACACCCCTCGTGGCGTCTCTCGGCCACGCTTCGCACCCCCAGGGCTGAGCTGTCCCACACGTGTGGACCTTTCCCGTCCTTCTCGATTGCCGCCCGGCCTTCCTCCTCCGAGCCCAGCCAGGGTCGCTGCTGCTCGCGCCCCTCGGTGACGGCACCGTCCTGAGCCACCTCCGAGCCCGGCTCGACGCGGTGACCACCGCACCCCCGGTCATCGTGGCCCGGTTCGACGTCGACGCGGCGTACCGGGCGGCCATCCACGACGCCTGCCCGGACGCGGAGATCGTGGAGCCCCTTCCCGCCTTCGCCGAACGGCTCCACACGTACGAGCCCTCGGACCGGCTGTTGCTCGCCGACCCCACGTGTCTTCCCCTGGAGGCGCGCGACGGCGCCCTGGCCCGCCTTCGCGAAGAGGCCGACTCGAGGGCGGTCCGGCACCTGGTGGCGCTCGAGCAGCACCGGGAGGGGACCCGCGAGTTCGTGGACGCGGACGCCTCCGGCCGGGTCCGGGCCATTCAGCGGTACTACGACTCCGCGACCTGGCCTTTCACGACGGGTGTCGCGGCGTCGCTCGTCCCGGTGGCCTGCCTGAGAGTGTCCCACGAGCCGCCGCTCGGCTCCCTGGCCCGCCTGCGGCGCGTCCTCTCCTCGCAAGGGGTGCCCAGTCGAGACTTCCCCTTGGAGGGCGGCGCAGTCAGCCTGAGCACTGAGCAGGGCCTGCTCGCGATGAACGAGCGCAGCGTCCTGGCGATAGCACGGAACCTGCCCGCCCGGGACGGCCTGCGCTCGTCCGTCCACGCCGGCCGGAACGTCCGGATCCACCCGTCGGCGAGCCTGATCGGCCCCGTGGTGCTTCAAGACGGAGCGGAGATCGAAGAGGCGGCGACGATCATCGGCCCCGCCGTCATCGGCCCCGGATCACGGGTCGGGGCGCGCGCCACGGTCGCCCAGTCCGTGGTGGGGGCGAACCAGGAGGTGAGGGCGGGCGCCGAGCTGCGTCACCACGTCTACCTCGGGGATCCAGAACGTTCCGCGGTCGGGGCAGGGGAGACCGACATCCAGTCGGCGTGGCAGGAACCGAATACCTGGGAGACTTCTCCCCACCCGCTCTCCCCCGAGACGACCCGGCGGCGCTATTACCCGGCCATCAAGCGCGCGATCGACGCCGTCGCGGCCGCCCTGGGGATCGTCCTGCTGTCGCCGCTCGGCATCCTCGTGTCGATCCTGGTCAAGCTCGAGTCCAGGGGCCCGGTCCACTTCGGGCACCTGCGGGAGGGCCTGGACGGGCGACCATTCCGATGCTGGAAGTTCCGGACCATGGTCACGGGCGCCGACGTCCAGCAGAGGCGGCTCGCCCGCCTGAACCAGGTGGACGGTCCACAGTTCAAGGTCAAGAGGGACCCCCGCCGGACGCGGGTCGGCCGGCTCCTCTCCCTGACCAACCTGGACGAGATCCCGCAGCTCTGGAACGTGCTGCTGGGTGAGATGAGCCTCGTCGGCCCCCGGCCCTCGCCCTTTCGCGAGAACCAGGTGTGCGTCCCCTGGCGCGAGGGGAGGCTGTCGGTGCGCCCCGGCATCACCGGCCTCTGGCAGATCTGCCGCCACGACCGCCACAAGGGCGACTTCCACCAGTGGATCTACTACGACCTCCTCTACGTCCGGAACATGTCGCTGTGGCTGGACGTCAAGATCCTCGCCCTGACGCCGCTCTCCTTCCTGAGGAGCGGGGCGATACCCCTGAGCTGGCTGCTCTCGCCGGCGACGTACGGCGAGCGGCGAACCGCCTCGCGGCAGCCCGACGCCCAGATCGATCAGCACGAGGCGCTGCGACTCGATGCCCCGGAAGCGGCGGAGCCCGCGGACACGCGTCTGCCTTGACGGCGCAGAGACGGCCACCTACGATGGGCGATCGGCCGACCGCGGAGCCCGAGCGCCGGGGACGCGCGGCGGCGGAAGAGCGAGACCCGTGAAGGCTCGAGCACCGAAGTGGGACGAGGTCGCCGCGCTGACGTTGGGGGTCGTGACCCTCGCGGGCAGCGGCCGCGTCGCCAGCGCCCAGGAGCGGCCGGCCCACCCCACCCCGCCCGCCCCGTCCAGCGGCTACACGATCGGCCCCGCCGACGTGCTGCAGATCACGGTGTGGAAGGAGCCCGACCTCACCCGCGACGTGACCGTCCGGTTCGACGGGATGGTCACCATCCCCCTCGTCGGCGACGTGCAGGCGGCGGGGCGCACCCCGGGCCAGCTCGCGGACAGCCTCGCCGAGAGCCTCAAGCGGTTCATCGAGGTCCCGCGCGTGACCGTCGCCGTCAACCAGCCGATGAGCGCTCACTTCTTCGTCGTGGGCCAGGTGACGAAGTCGGGCGAGTTCCCGCTCTCGGGCCGCACGACGGTGCTGCAGGGCCTCGCCCTGGCCGGCGGGTTCAAGGAGTTCGCGAAGCCGGAGGGGATCGTCATCGTCCGCCAGGACCAGACCGTCGTGCCGGTGAACTACAAGAGGATCGCCGACGGAAAGGACGTGTCGCAGAACGTCCTCCTCGCGCCGGGCGACACGATCGTCGTTCCATGAGCGCGGCCGAGCGCACCGCCGGCGGGCGGAAGCCAGGCTACCTCGAGGAACCGGACGAGGAGCCGTTCGACTGGAAGCGGCTCCACCACTTCGTCTACGCGCCGCTGCGCCGCCCCCTCATGGTGATTCTGCCCTGGGCGGGGATCATCGCCCTCTCCGGCGTCGCCCTCCTCGTCCTGCCCAAGAAGTACCGCTCCTCGACCCTCATCATCATCGAGTCGGAGAAGGTGCCGGACTCGTTCGTCCCCAAGGTGGCGACGGAGAACCACGGGCGGAGCGTCGACACGATCCGGCCCGAGATCCTGAGTCGGACCCGCCTCGAGAGGGTGCTGGAGGAGACCGCGCCCTTCCCCGAGATCGAGTCCAGGACGACGGCGGTCGAGAAGATGCGACGGGCGATCGCCGTCAACGGCAGCGGCAGCGACGGCTTCACGATCGAGTTCGTGCACCACGACCCGCACAAGGCACAGGAGGTCACGAACCGCCTCGCCTCCCTGTTCATCGAGGAAACGGCCAAGGCGAGAGAGCAGCAGGTGGCGGGAGCGGTGGACTTCCTGGTGACCCAGGTCGAAGACGCGCGGAAGTCGCTCGAGAAGAAGGACGAGGCCATGCGGCGCTACAAGGAGGAGCGCATGGGCCGGCTCCCCGAGCAGCTCCAGGCGAACCTCGCCACCATGAGCATGCTCCAGCAGGAGATGCGCACCGTCGAGGAGACGCTCCTCTTCGCCCAGGAGCGGCAGGCGGGCCTCGCCCGGGGGCTCAACCGACCGCCGGTCGCCGTCTCGTCCGGCGCCCCCGGCCCCGCGGGAGTGGACGATCTCACCACGATGCGCAACCAGCTCGCCGCCCTGCGGGCTCGCTACACCGACGAGCACCCGGACGTGCAGAACCTGAGGACCCGCATCGCGCGGCTGGAGTCACGGATGGCGCTCGCGACTTCCGCCGGCAAGGAGGCGGCCGCCGAGTCGCCGGTGGTTTTCGACCGGGAGCAGCTGGAGAGAGCCACGGCCGAGGTCAAGAAGCTGGAGGACAGGCGTGCCGATCTCGAACGCCGGATCACCGATCTGCGCGCCCGCGTGGAGGACACTCCTCGGACCGAGCAGGAGCTCGCCAACCTGAAGCGCGACTACGACAAGATGAACGAGAACTACACGACGCTCCTCAGCAAGCAGCTGGAGGCGCAGATGGCGGGTCGGCTCGAGCAGCGATGGAAGGGAGACCGCTTCCGGATGCTCGACCCCGCGAGCCTCCCCGAGAAGCCGTACTTCCCGAAGCCAGTGATCCTCTTGTCGCTCGGGGCGATCCTCGGTCTGTTCGTCGGGCTCTCTGCCGCCCTGGGGGCGGAGTACCTCGATCCGACGGTCAAGGACAGCGAGGATCTGGCGAGCTTCCTCGATTACCCGGTGCTGGCCCGAATCCCCCACTTGCCTGGCCTGCGCCACCCCGTCGCGTGAAGAATCACGCCGCAATCCGGCCCCACGCGCCCACCAGCGTCTCATTCCTCGACGAAGGGTCTGTGACGCCATCGAGGAACTCGCCGATCATCGAGGGCCTGCAGGATCCCAGCTCGATCCTGGGCGAAGAATTCAGGCTCCTCGTGAGCCGACTGCGAACGGACAGCAAGTCGGCCGGCGCCCGATGCCTTGCCCTGACGAGCGCGCTGCCAGAGGAAGGGAAGAGCACCATGGCGATCGGTCTCGCGGCCGCTCTCGCGCGGACGGAGGGGCGGCGCGTCCTGCTCGCCGAGGCCGATCTCCGGCGGCCGACGATCTCCGACAGCCTGGGGCTACCCCCGGCCCGCGGACTCAGCGAATGGCTCGGCCGGAAGGTCGAGCAGATCCCAGTCCGCCACGTTCACCGCGGGGAGTTCTTCGCTCTCGTGGCGGGACAGGAGTCCCTCAAGCGACCCGAATCCCTGGGATCGCCCCTCATGGGTGCCTTTCTTCGTGCGGCCCGCGCGGCCTTCGACGACGTGATCGTGGACGTTCCTCCTCTGCTTGCGGTGGCCGACACGGTTCTCATGCAGGACCTGATGGACGGCTTCCTATTCGTGGTGCGCTCCCGAATGACGCCCCGCGCGGCGATCCTCGACGCCCTGGGACGGCTGAAGCCCGGGAAGGTGCTTGGGGTCATCCTGAACGATCACCGGGAGCATCGCCGGTCGTACTCATCCTACGCGTACGAGCGGTACGGCATGTCCGCCACCCCGAAACGCGGCGATCACGGTCGACGTCGTTACTGATACCGGAAGCCCAGGGTCCTCCAGGGAGCGATCAGGGAGACGAAGAGGCCAGCCTGGTAGGCCTGGATCTGGGGGAAGGTGGCGGCGGCCCCGCGCCAACGGTAGCGGCCCTCGGCCGAGAGCTCGAGGTACCGACCCAGGCGGCGACCGAGGGTGAACAGAGCCTCGTTGCTGATCCCGTATGCGAAGGCCGCCCCCTCTGGGGTCTCAGGACGAGTGTAGGTGCCACTCAGTGCGAGCCGCCAAGCGCGACCCATCGGCGTCGCGATGTCCAGGCCGAAGCGGCTGTCGACGCGGCTGACTCCGAGGCCGAACGCGGGTGTGACCTCCCGTCGGGCGAAGATCGCGAGCCTCGAGCGTTTGACCAGGCGGCTGAAGGTCGCGCCCCCGAAGAAGCCTTCCGGCCTCGCCAGTTCCGCCAGGGCGTAGTCGGGCGTGTAGCTCGCGCCGCCCTCGAGCAGCAGGCCGCTGCGGGGCGAAAAGAGGCGAGTCCACTGGAGCGATCCATAGTGGGTCAGGTAGTACCGGCGGCCCTCGGCGGCCGAGACCGAGACGTTGCGGGCGAGTGCGCTCTCCAGCGAATACTCGATGGCCAAGGTGTCGCGCGGACCAAGTCGCTGCTCGAGCCCAACCGTGCCTCGGATGCTCTGGCCGTCGACGAGCCCGAGCGAAGCCGGGTCGCTTCGATCGAACTCGGTGCGGTAGATCCGCCCGTCTAGGCGAAGGGACGTCCGCTGACCGAACCGGTGCGTCATCCCGAACCCACCGGTCAGCGATTGCGTCTTCACGAGAGGCAAAAGCACGCCCTGGGCGCTCAGGGTGGCGATCGAGTCGCTGTGGCCGAAATCGTAGTGGCCGGTTACCCGCCAGGACGTGGCGGGAGACGTGCGGTAGTTCCCGTCCAGGCTGGCGTCCGCGTAGTATCGGCTGAGGTCCGTCCGATCCGGATATCCGACCCAGCGCCCGGATCCCCCGAGTCGCAGGTCGCCGGAACGGCTGCTGAAGACGCGGGTCACGTCGGCCCACGGCTGCATCGCCCAGCTGCTCGGACCGTCGGGCACAAGGAAGTCGATGTTGCTGTCGTAACCGACGCCGAATCCGAGGCCGAGCTCCCAGGGCGGCGGCCGAACCTCCCTCGCCGCAGGCCCGACGGCCGTGATCTCGTCGGGGCCGGTCGTGTCGGCCGGCGGCTCCTCCGGCGGCAGCGCGGGCATGGGAAGGGTCTGCGCGCGGGCGGGAGGCGACGAGACCGCGAGGCTCACCACGGCTCCGAGAGCGAGGCGGACGAGCCTCGATCGCGTCCCTTCGTCCTTCCGCTGACAACGCACGGGCGGGCCGATCTTAGCATCGGACCAATGGCGGGAGGTCGTTCGCGACCTCCCGCCATCCCGACCGTTCGGTCGACTTACGCCGTCACTCCGCGGGCTGGTCAGCCAGAAGCGTCCTCTTCTTCCGGCTGCTCGAAGCGGGGTAGTCCGGCTGGGGAGCGATCTTCCAGCTGGGGTCGGAGGGCCGGCTCGGCGCCAGATAGGCTCCGCCGACTCGAACCGTCCCCTTCAAGAACCACACGTAGAGGTCGCCGGTCTGCGCGTTCTGCCACAGGATGTCCACGTGCCCATCGCCGTCGAAATCCGCCACCCGTGCCACCTGCCAGCTCGCATCCGCGGGCCGGCTCGGGCTGAGGTAGGTTCCCCCGGAGGCGCTCGTCCCGCTCAGGGACAGGACGTAGAGGTCGCCGGTCTTCTGGCTCTGGAGGAGCAGCTCGGGCTTGCCGTCGCCGTTGAAGTCGGCGACCGCGCGAACCTGCCAGTTCACTCCGCTGAAGCTGCCCGGATTGAGGTAGACGCCGCTGATCGCGGTGAGCCCGTTCATCAGCCAGACGTAGAGTCCGCCGGTCTTCTTGTGCTGCCAGAGGAGGTCGGGCTTGCCGTCGCCGTTGAAATCGCCGACCCCTTTGATCCGCCAGTTCGTATCGGCGAATCGGTCCGGCGAGAGGTAGCTTCCGCCGAGGACGGTCGTCTCGTTCATGCGCCACACGTAGACCTGTCCCGTCGCGCTGTTGTGCCAGAGCAGGTCCGTGTTCCCGTCTCCGCTGAAGTCGGCGAGGCCGCGGACCTGCCAGTTCGGATCGGCCAGCGCCCCCGGGCCGAGAGCGGGGTTGCCGGTTGACTTGCCGTCGACGAGGAGCCAGACGTTCAACGATCCGGAGACGCCGTTGTGCCACAGGATGTCGACCCAGCCGTCGTGATTGAAGTCCCCGAGCGGAACGGATTCTGTGGTCGAGAAGGTGGCGGTGACGGACTGGGCCGAGCTCATGGTGACGGTGCAGGTGCTGGTTCCGGTGCAGGCTCCGCTCCAGCCGGCGAAGGTGGAACCGGCGGCGGGGGAAGCGGTGAGAGTCACGGCGGTTCCGGAGTTGTAGCTGGCGCTGCAGGTGGCACCGCAGGAGATCCCGGCGGGAGACGAGGTCACTGTCCCGGTTCCCGTTCCAGCTTTGGTGACGGTGAGGGTGTAGGTGACGGGGTTGAGGTTGAAGGTGGCGGTGACGGACTGGGCCGCACTCATGGTGACGGTGCAGGTGCTGGTTCCGGTG
>DATJYX010000064.1:0-3737 GCA_035577965.1 Vicinamibacteria bacterium
TTCGCCAAGGCCTTCGGGGTCCAGTTCCAGACCGCGGAGGGTGGTCTCGACCACGTGTGGAACACGTCGTGGGGCGTCTCGACGCGGATGATCGGCGGCCTGGTCATGACGCACGGCGATGACGTGGGCATCGTCTGCCCCCCGCGCCTCGCGCCATCGCAGGTGGTGGTCGTCCCGATCTACAGGTCGGACGAGGAGCGCGCGTCCGTCGGCGCGGCGGCCGAGCAGGCGGCGCGGACCCTGCGCGACGCGGGCTTCCGCGTCGAGCTCGACGCCCGCGAAGGAATGAAGCCGGGCGCGAAGTACTACGAGTGGGAGGGGCGCGGCGTCCCGCTGCGGCTCGAGGTCGGGCCCAAGGACGTGGCGAAGGGGCAGGTATTCGCCGCCCGGCGCACGGGAGGCAAGGCGCCGATCCCGCTCGCGGGACTCGTGGACGGCGTGCGCGGCGCGCTGGACGAGATCCAGGCGGGCCTGTTCCGCGCGGCCCGCGAGCGCCGCGAGGCGGCCTCGAGGCGCGGCGTCACCAAGGACGAGCTGCTGGAGATGATGGCCGGCCCGGGCGGGTTCGCCTACGGCGGGTATTGCGGGGGCGGGGAGTGTGAGACGGCCATCAAGGAAGCGACCAAGGCGACCGTGCGGGTGCTGCCGGACGAGGAGTTCCGCTCGACGCCGGCGCCCACCGCGTGCGTGTGGTGCGGCAAGCCGTCGGTCGTGGAAGCGGTGTGGGCGAAGGCGTACTAGAGCGGGTTCCGGGAACCGGGATCCGGGGTCCGGGAGGAACGTGAACGCGGCGCAGCGCATCCTCATCGTGGATCTGGGCGCGCAGTACACGCAGCTCATCGCCCGGCGGGTGCGCGAGGCCCACGTGTACTGCGAGATCCACCCGCCGACGCGGGACCTCGCCTGGATCCGGGAGTTCGCCCCGACCGGCCTCATCCTCTCCGGTGGTCCGGCCTCGGTCTACGACCAGGACGCTCCCACGGCCGATCCCGGCCTGCTCGACCTGGGCGTGCCGGTGCTCGGCATCTGCTACGGCATGCAGCTGCTCGCGAAGCTCGCCGGGGGCGAGGTGCGGCCGTCCGGGGAGCGCGAGTACGGGCGCGCCGAGATCGAGGTGCTGCAGGACGAGGGGCTGTTCGACGGCTTCGCCGTGGGCTCGCGGACGCCGGTGTGGATGTCGCACGGCGACCGCGTGGACGCCCCGCCGGGTGGCTGGGAGGTGCTCGCCCGGAGCGGCAACACGCCCGTGGCGGCGTTCCGGCACCGCTCCAAGCCGCTCTACGGCGTGCAGTTCCACCCCGAGGTCGCCCACACGCCGCGCGGCGGCGAGATCCTGCAGAACTTCCTGTTCCGGATCTGCCGGGCCAGGCCCGACTGGACGCCCGGCCACTTCGTCGAGCGCACCGTGCGGGAGGTGGCCGAGCGGGTAGGGAATGGGCGGGCCATCTGCGGCCTCTCGGGCGGCGTGGACTCCGCCGTCGCCGCCGCCCTGGTGCAGCGGGCCATCGGCAAGCGCCTGACCTGCATCTTCGTGGACCACGGCCTCCTGAGGCGCGGGGAGCGCGAGCAGGTCGAGCGCACCTTCCGCGGCGAGCTGGACACGGATCTCCGGGTGGTGGACGCCTCGCGCCAGTTCCTGGACGCGCTGGCGGGCGTCGCGGAGCCGGAAGAGAAGCGCCGCCGCATCGGCCACACCTTCATCGACGTGTTCGAGGAGGCGGCCCGCGAGGTCGGCGCCGACGTCGGCTTCCTGGTGCAGGGCACGCTCTATCCCGACGTGATCGAGTCGGTGTCGCCGCGCGGCGGTCCCTCGGCCACCATCAAGACCCATCACAACGTGGGGGGGCTGAGGCCCAACCTCCCCTTCGCCCTGATCGAGCCGCTGCGGGAGCTGTTCAAGGACGAGGTGCGCCAGGTGGGCCGGGAGCTGGGCCTGCCCGAGGACATCGTGCGGCGGCACCCGTTCCCGGGTCCGGGCCTGGCGGTGCGCATCCTGGGGGCCGTCGACGCGGAGCAGGTCGCGACCCTGCAGCACGCCGACGCGATCTATCTCGAGGAGATCCGCGCCGCCGGCCTCTACGACGACATCTGGCAGGCGTTCGCCGTGCTGCTGCCGGTGCGCTCGGTGGGCGTGATGGGCGACTTCCGGACCTACGCCAACGCCATCGCGCTGCGCGCGGTGACGAGCCAGGACGGGATGACGGCGGACTGGTTCCAGTTCCCCCACGACGTCCTGGGCGGCATCGCGACCCGGATCATCAACGAGGTGAAGGGCATCAATCGGGTGGTGTACGATGTCTCATCCAAGCCGCCTGCGACGATCGAGTGGGAGTAGGACGGGTCGGGCGGAGGGCGGTTGCGAGAGGAGTGGCGAGACGCTGAGTTGCGAGCGGTCTCGAGTTGCGAGCCCCAAGAAACGGAACAGGCCTCGGTCGGCTCCAACGCCGCCCGAGGCCTGCACTGTTACTGACGACTGTCGTCTCGTAACCGCTCGCAACTCGCCGTCTCGCAACTCCTCTGCGCTCTAGAGTCCTTTCTCTTCTACCAACTTCAGGAACTCCTCGGGCGTCTTGAGAGCGGCCAGCCGTGCGGGCACGTCCGCTTCCTTCGCGAACTGCGCGATCCTGCCCAGGACGGGCAGGTACTGGTTCGAGACCTCGAGCGGCGGGGCCACGATCAGGAAGAAGTACTGGGCCAGCTTCTCGTCGATGGACTTGTACTCGACGCCCTCCAGCCGGCGCCCGAACGCCAGCCTGAGGTTGTTCACCACCAGCGAGCGGCAGTGGGGGATCGCGATGCCGCGGCCGATGCCCGTCGAGCCGAGGTTCTCCCGGCGCTTGAGCATCTTGTAGAGCATGCCCTCCGACTTCTCGTCGAGCTTGAGGAGGCGGATCAGCTCCTTGAGGATCTCGTCCTTGCCGCGGGCGGCGAGCGACAGGTTGATCGCGTCGTCACGGAGGAATTCGCGTAGCAGCATGGTGAACAAGCTACCGAGCGTCGCACACCCGGTCAAACGGCCCGTTGCCTCCCTCCGGGCCGCTTCGTAGCTTGCGGCCCATGGAGTTTCCGTTCGCCGTGGGGGCCGAGGTGCCCCTGTTCCTGGCCCCGATGGCCGGGGTGTCGGAAGCGCCGTTCCGGCGGTTGTGCCGCCGGTTCGGGGCCGACGTCGTGGTGTCGGAATTCCTGTCGTCCGAGGGGCTGCGGCGCGGCAACGAGCGCACGCTGCGGATGGCCGGGTTCGACCCGGCCGAGCGGCCGATCGGCATCCAGATCTTCGGCGCCGAGCCGGCGGCGATGGCGGAAGCCGCGGCGCTGGTGACCGACCTGTTCGCGCCCGAGTACGTGGACATCAACTTCGGCTGCCCGGTCAAGAAGGTGGTCCGCAACAACGGCGGTTCGGGATGCCTCCGCGACCTGGGGCTCGTCCAGGAGATCATCCGCGCCGTGCGGAGTGCCACACAGCTCCCGGTGACGGTGAAGATCCGCAGCGGGTGGGACGATGCCCAGCGCGACCCCGTGACGATCGCGCTGCGGTGTCAAGACGCCGGCGCGCAGGCGCTTACCCTGCACGCCCGGACGCGCACGCAGCTGTTCAGCGGGTCGGCGAATTGGGACGAGATTGCGCTCCTGGTCGACGCGCTGGACATTCCGGTGATCGGCAATGGCGACATCAAGACCGCCGACGACGTGCTGGCCATGCGGCGGCACACCGGGTGCGCGGGGGTGATGGTAGCCCG
>DATJYX010000065.1:0-166022 GCA_035577965.1 Vicinamibacteria bacterium
GCGGCGTCCCTCCGTACCAGTCCCAGTGGACGCTGTCGGCCCGCGGGCCGACGACGGCGATCGACCGCAGGGCGTCCCTGCGCAGAGGGAGCGCTGCCCGCTCGTTCTTCAGGAGCACGATCGACTCCAGGGCCATCGTCCTCGAGAGGGCGAGGTGCTCCTCGGAGGTCCACGGTGCGGGGCCCTCGGCGACCTTCGCGTAGGGAACGATCTCCGGCGGGTCGAGCAGGCCGAGCTTCAGCGAGACGCGGAACTTGCGCCGCAGCGCCTCGTCGAGCTCCGACTCCGTCACCAGGCCCTCCTTGACCGCGGCGCGCAGCTCGTCCAGGGCCCGGTCCAGGTACTGGTTGATGCCGGCCTTCAGCGAGGCGACCACCGCGGCCTTCTGGTCGGGGAAGATCTTGAAGTCCTCCCAGAGGTTCTGCACCGCACCGCCGTCGCTCGAGATGACCTGCACGCCCCACTGGCCGATGAGCACGTCGCGGAGGACGGGGTTGACGGTCATGGGGGTGCCGTTCCAGGCGTTGTAGGAGGCCATCACCGCGTTGGCCCCGGCGTCCTGGAACGCCATGCGGAAGGGCACCGAGTAGTACTCCCAGAACAGCCGCTCGTCGAACACCGAGTTCGACGACATGCGTCCGTTCTCGTTCGAGTTCGCGAGGAAGTGCTTCAGGAGCGGGGCGGCCTGCCAGTACTTCGGGTCGTTCCCCTCGATGCCGCGCGCGAACGCCGTCGCCATCACGCCGTTGAGGTACGGGTCCTCGCCGTAGACCTCCTCGCTGCGCCCCCAGCGAGGGTCCCGCGCGAGATCGGCCTGCGGGCCCCAAGTCGTGAGCACGGGGAACTTGAACCCGTTCTTGTGGGTCAGGTAGCGTGCTTCGGCTCCCTGCACGCCGCCCGCCCTGCGGACGAGGTCCGGGTCCCACGACGCACCCATCCCGGGCGGCTGGGGAAACTGGGTCGTCGTGGTGGCGGGGATACCGAACTCGGGCATGCCTCGCTGGACGAGGCCGTGGATGCCTTCCGAGAACCCGAAGCTCGACACGCCGAGCCGGGGCACGCCGGAGCTGAAGCCACCCAGCGCCTGCACCTTCTCCTCCGTGGTCATCAGCGAGAGCAGGCTCGCGAGGCGCTGCTCGGCCGGGAGCTCGGGATTGCGGAAAGGCGGCGTCTGCGCGGCGATCGGCGCGACCGCCGAGACGAGGCCGGCCATCGTCAGGGCGAGGAAACGGGCCGTCGAAGGGGTGCCGAGCTTCATCTGTTCCCTCCAGTTGCTGCCTCCCGCGAGAGAGGCATCCCAGGGACTGCATCCATAGCACCTCGCGCTCACCACCACAACGCGAAGAACACGCGAAGAGCGCCTTACGCCTGGTCCGGCCCAACTTGCGGTGCGCAGCTTCCGACGGTGGGACGACGCGATCGCCAGCCGCGCGTTTGAAGGAGCCCGGAACCCGCGGCTGCTCGTCACCGCAGGCGAGCCCGGCAATGGTGTAGACTGCAGCCCCATTTCGGGAGACATCTTCGGTCGGAGAGCGTGGACGGAGGCCTGGCGCGGCTACAGGTCGGCGATGCTGGCGTGCGGCCAGGCGTGCTCCATCGGTCGAAACTCCAGAGGAGAAAGCAGTGAGCCGAATCGTCCCGGGAAGGTCGTGGGTGTGTGCGGCTGCGGCGGTCGTGGTGAGCGCGACGGCGTCGGCGGCGCAGGCGGGGGATCAGGCCGGGTGCGCAAGCCCGCCCTGGGCGCAGTCGCGGATGCCCGGCTTCGAGATCACCTCGTGCTCCCACCGGGACTGGGCGCGTGTGACCTTCGACCTGCCGAGCGGGGAGAAGGCCGTCGAGGGCGAGGTGGACCGGGTCGACTTCACGCTCGTCGATCCGTCGAAGGATCCCGCCAACGCGGTCGCGTGGCGGCATTTCGCGGCGGAGGGGCAGAAGGCCGGCGCGACCCTGGTGTCGGATCCCGCAGGCGGCTGGAGCGCGACGCTGACGCGCAAGAGCGCCCAGGGCGAGTTCTGGTACGCGTACGCCCACGGAAGCGGCAACGAAGAGTCGACCGGCTCGTTCACCTTGACCACCGTGCGCGTGGCTCCGCTCAAGCAGGAGGTCGTCGTCCGCGCTGCCGACGACGTCGCGGAGGCGCCGGCCGGCCCGGCCGCCGAGTGTCGAGCCCCGGCGTGGCTCGTGAAGCAGCTCGCGGCCTTCGTCCTCGACGGGTGCGAGACCGAGGACTTCGGCGCCGTCACCGTAGACCTGGACTCGGGGCCCCGGACGATCGCCGGCCGCGTCGAGCACGTGACGTTCCGGCTGAGCGACCCGAAGAAGGATCCTCCGCCCCTGGCGCTGTGGAGGAACTACGTCAACGCCCTGCGAGGGATTGGCGCGCGGCTGGTGAGCCGCGAGGACGACGTCAACCAGGCCCTGCTCACGCGGAAGACGGCGCAGGGCGAGACCTGGTACTTGTACCAGCACGGGTCGGGGAACGAGGAGTCGACCACCTCCTATGAGCTGACCGACGTGCGGGTGGGCGTGCCACCGCCGAACAAGTGCACGCTGCAGGTGTACGGCGTCAACTTCGACACCGACCAGGCGACCCTGCGTCCGGACGCGGAGCCGGTCCTCACCCAGGTGCTCGCGATCTTCCAGCGCGATCCTTCGTACGCCGCGGAGATCGGCGGCCACACCGACGACGTCGGCGGCAAGGCCCACAACCGCACGCTATCGATGGCCCGGGCCGAGTCGGTCAAGGCCTGGCTGACGCTTCACGGCGTGCCGGCGGTGCGGCTGACCGCAGCGGGCTACGGCGACGAGAAGCCCCTGGTGCCGAACACGAACGACGCGAACCGCGCCCGAAACCGCCGGGTCGAGCTCAGGCGCGCGAACTGCAAGGGCTGATCGCCGGGCGTGGCCCGGCGAGCCGACGCTCGAAGACGCCGAAGCACGGCTACCTCTGGCTCTTCCGGATCATGTCGACCAGGCCGTTCACGATTCCGTCCTCGGCGCAGCCCGGCTTCAGACGGGAGCCCAGCACCTGGAAGCTGAACTCGCCGAAGGCGGCGTCGTTGGGCACGTAGCCTGAGTTGGCGCGGCCGTTGGCGATGGTCACGAGGAGGGTGTTGGCGAGGGGCGAGGCGGCCTTCAGCTTCTGGCCGATCGAGGTGTAGATCTCGGCGTTGGCCGAGCACAGGGCGATGTCGCCGACGCGGAGCAGCCCGAGCCGGATGTGCACCGGCTCGCCGTCCTCGTACCTGCCGGGCGTGCCCTCCCGCGCGTTGTCCAGACGGTTGCGCCCCGGGCACGTCAGGGTCGTCTGGACGCCAGAGATGGCCGGGGCCGGATCCATCCGTCGCGTGTTCGTCATCACCCGGATCACCTCTTCCCCGAGCAGCACGCCCTCGCTCTCCATCACCTGTTCCAGCGCGTCGAGCGTCTGGGGATCGGCCCGGTGGGCCCGGACCCTGCCGTCGCGCAGCGGGGCCTCGATCGGCTCCCGTGTCATCACGTTCCCGGTGATCGGAGCGTCGTAGCGGGAGGCCATGACGTTGGTCGAGGCCCGCAGGTAGAGCGGGTTCTGGTCGCCGGACGCCCCCTGGGCGAAGACGGCGACGACCTTGTCGCCGAACGCCCGCTCGACGTGCCTCGAGGCGGAGCCGCAGAAGTCGGCGCTCGTGATCTCGCTCAGGAAGCCGTTGACCGGGTGCATGGCGTAGGTCATGTAGACGGCGATGGGCAGGCCCTCGAGCGACTCGAACTTGATCACGGCCACGGCCTTGTCCGACGGCCCGTCCAGGTTGGGGGCCTGCGTCCACAGGTGGGTGTCGCCGTCGATGTTGTCCCGGCTCACGTTGAGATAGGAGAGGCCGGTGCCGAAGCCGACGCGCGCGGCCCGGAGCCCGGCCTTCGCCTGCTTCACGGCGGCGAGGATCGTTCCGACGATGGGCGGCGGCGGGGCGCTGGCGTCGGGCGTGGGAGGGCCGCCGGCGCGCCCGCCGGCCTGGCCGAACCGGCGGAAGGGCTGATCGCCCGGTCCCCACGCGCTGTGCGAGTGGGTCACCGACAGGACCATGTTCTCCGCGGGGCACTCCAGCTCCGCGGCGACCTGCTTCGAGGCGGCCTCCCAGACCTCCTCGGAGAGCATGCTCTGGTCGGCCCCGATCAGCGCCGCCCGGGCGGCACCGTTGTCCAGCACGATCGCCCGCAGGTAGAGCTTCTCGTGGGCGTACCGGCCCGACGGCGGATGGGCGGGATCGGCCGCCGGTGTGATGTCGAGCCGCGCGGCGCCCACGCGCAGGCCCTGCGCCTTCGCCGGAGCGCCCGCGGCCAGGAGGGCCACCAGCATCGCCGGAGCCCACGTCGGTCTCCTCACCAAGGTCATTCTCGATCTCCCAATCCCGACGGTCCCGCACGATGATACCCTCGCGCCCGTTTCAAGCTCGGATGCCGTCCGGAGCATCCGCGCGGGGGGTGGAACGGGTCGCGCGTGCGGTCTCGTCTCGTGACCACGAGTCGGTCGGCTGCGCCGTCGTTTCCAGGCCCGCCCTTCAGCCAGCGGCGAAACTCAAACCCGGAGCGCGTCGACGAGCGCCCGCAGGGCCGGCGGCTGATGACGACGACCCGGGTAGTAGAGGAAGTAGCCATCGAACGGGGGGCACCAGTCCTCGAGAACCCGGACCAGCTTCCCGCGCGCGATGTGCTCGGTCACGTAGTCCTCGAGCGCGTACGCCAATCCGACGCCGTCCAGCGCGGCGCGGATCATGATTCCCGCGTCGTTGACGGTGAGAGGACCGGAGACGGACACGGTGACCGGCTTGCCCCGCTTCTCGAACTCCCACCGATAGACCGGCCCCTGGACGCCCATGCGGTATCGGAGGCAGCGGTGGGCGACGAGGTCGCGCGGGGTCTTGGGCTTCGGATGCGAGTCGAAGTACGAAGGTGCGGCCACGACGGCGGCGCGCTGTTCGCCCGTCACCTTGACCGCGACCATGTCGCGCTGGATGAACTCGCCGAGGTGGATGCCGGCATCGAAGCGGCCGGCGACGAGGTCGCCACGCGTGTCGTCCTCGCTCGTGATGTCGAGCGCGACATCGGGGTATTCGCGAGCGAACCTCGCGAGCTTCGGACTCAGGAGCGTGCCGAGGACGATCGGAGGCGCGATCAATCGGACGACCCCCGCCGGCCTCTCGCGGAGCCGGCCGGCCGCGGTCAGGCCGGCCGCGATCCCTTGAAGTGCAGGGCGAAGCTGCGCGAGCAGGCGCTCTCCCGCCTCGGTGGGCGCGACGCTCCGCGTCGTGCGGGCGAGCAGCCTCAGCCCGAGGCGCTCCTCGAGCGCCTGCACCGAGTGGCTCACGGCCGATCGGCTGACCCCGAGCCTTAAGGCGGCCCTGGTGAAGCTGCGCTCGTCGGCGACGATCGCGAAGGCGGCGAGGGGGCCGAGCTCGTCGCCCGGAATTGGTGAACTCACCTCACCAGCCTATCCCGGTTTCACCGTCTACCGGAAGCCTCCGCGCCTCGCTTACCTTGGTGTCGGCCTCCGGAAGACGAGGGGGAGGGAAGGAGAAGGCGCATGAGCCAGGAGCAGACTCGCGGCCCGTACGCGGACATCGCGCCCGCGCTCGACGAGTACACCGGCAAGGTGCTGTTCGGCGACGTCTGGAAGCGTCCGGGGCTGTCCCCGCGCGATCGGAGCCTCATCACCGTGGCGACGCTGGTCGCGCTCTACCGGACGAACGAGCTTCCGTTCCACCTCGGGAGGGCTCTCGAGAACGGCGTGACCAGGGAGGAGCTGATCGAGCTCATCACCCACCTCGCCTTCTACGCCGGCTGGCCCACGGCCAATACCGCCGTGGCGATCGCGAGGAAGGTGTTCGGCGACGTCCGAGGATGAGACGGCTCGTCTCGACGGGACGAGCGGAGGGATCATGCGAGCAGGAAGGCTGACGCCAGCAGTCATGGCGATCGTCGTATGGGCGGCCGTCGCCTCGACCGCGAGGAATGGGGGAGGCGCCGAGGAACGACCGGGCGGCGATCGCGACCGGTTCGTCGGCGCGTGGCGGCTGGTGCGGCTCGAGGAGCCGGGACCGGACGGCAAGGTGCACAAGGCGGACTGCACCGGGATGTTCGTCTTCACGCGCGAAGGCCGGGCGGCCGTCCAGGTGTCCTACGAGACCCCGCCCGCGGCGCCCGCCGCCGGGCCGGTGCAGTATGCGACGGGCGGCTACGAGGCGACCTTCGGCCGGTACGAAGTCGACGAACGGACCCACACGTTCACGTACCACGTCGAGGGCGCCCTCGTCCGGAGCCTCGTCGGGAAGGAGCTGAAGCGCGCCTACGAGCTGACCGGCAACCAGCTCATCGTCAAGTCCGCGGATCCGGCGGAGCGCTGGCGCGTCGCCTGGGAACACGACTGAGGGACTCGCTCGGCTGCCGCGGTCGTCTGCCCGCGGCCCGCGACCACCCTGGAGGGAATGCCGTGAGAACACGCACACTGGGAAGGGGCGGCCTCGAAGTCTCGGCCCTCGGGCTGGGCTGCATGGGAATGAGCTGGTCCTACAGTCCGGTTCCGGACCGGACGGCGATGATCTCCCTCCTTCGCGCGGCCGTCGACCGCGGCGTCACCATGTTCGATACCGCCGAGGTCTACGGCCCGCACGCGAACGAGGAGCTGCTTGGCGTGGCGCTCGCGCCGTTCCGGGGGCGGGTCGTGATCGCCACGAAGTTCGGCTGGGCGCCCGCTCTCGAGGGAGAAGGGAGGTGGAGTCGCCTCGACAGCCGACCCTCTCACATCCGGGAAGCCGTCGAAGGGTCGCTCCGGCGCCTCAAGGTCGAGGCGATCGATCTCTATTACCAGCACCGGGTGGACCCGGAGGTCCCCATCGAGGACGTGGCCGGCGCGGTCAAGGACCTGATCCAGGCCTGCAAGGTCAAGCACTTCGGCCTCTCCGAGGCGGCCGTGAAGACCATCCGCCGCGCGCACGCCGTCCAGCCCGTCGCCGCCGTTCAGAGCGAGTACTCGCTCTGGTACCGTGAGCCCGAGAAGGAAGTGCTGCCGACCCTCGAGGAGCTGGGAATCGGCTTCGTTCCCTTCAGCCCTCTCGGGAAGGGCTTCCTGACCGGGAAGATCGACGAGACGACGACGTTCGACGGCTCCGATTTCCGCAACACCGTCCCCCGCTTCAGCGCCGAGAACCGCCGGGCGAACCAGGGGCTCGTCGAGCTCCTTCACGAGATCGCAGGGCGCAAGCAGGCCACGCCCGCGCAGATCGCGCTGGCCTGGCTGCTGGCCAAGAAGCCCTGGATCGTTCCCATTCCGGGCACGACGAAGCTGCATCGTCTCGAGGAGAACACCGGCGCGGCAGCGGTCGACCTGACGACGGACGATCTTCGCGAGATCGAATGCGCAGCCTCGAAGATCACGATCCACGGCGCCCGGTATCCTGAGCACCTCGAACGGATGAGCAACCGCTAGAGGTCGCGTCGTGGGCAGGATCGAGCGGGTCCGAGTCGTCGGGCGTAGGAGGGTCTTCCCCGTTTCGAATCCTGCCTGAGCAGCGACCCGGGCCCCTCTCGGCCCCCCGGGGCGGTAGACTCGAACGTCATGGAGGGATGGCGCGGTCACGCGTGCTGTGCCGCCTTTGTCTTCACCGGCTTCGTGAGCGTCTCTTCGGCCCGGGCTCAGGCGCCGGCGGAGCCGACGGGACCCACACGACTCCCCCCCGCGAGCGTCGAGGTCGTCCGGATCGACGCCGTCGTCACGGACAAGGGCGGTCACTCCAGGGCGGGCCTCGAACGCGAGGACTTCGCCGTGTTCGAGGATGGGGTCCCCCAGAAGCTGGTCCAGTTCGAGGCGTTCGCGCGCCGCGTGGCGGCCCCGCCCCAGGCCCCAGCGTCCCCTGCCTCCGCGCCGGTCCCGCGCGACGAGGCCCCGCGCCCTGTCCCGCGCCGCTTCGTGGTCCTGGCGATCGACGACGTCCACATGGAGTTCGCGAACGCCGTGCGCATCCAGAAGGCGCTCACCCGCTTCATCGACGAAGACATGGGCCCCGAGGACCTGGTCGCGCTGCTCACGACGAGCGGCGCGCAGACGCTTTCGCAGGAGTTCACACAGGACCGAGAGACTCTCCGGCGAACCATCTCACGCATCAGCGCGAAGGATCGCCGGTCCGAGTGGTTCGGGGTGCCCAACATCACCGAGTACCAGGCCGAGCTGATCGAGCGCGGCGACCCGGACGCGCTCGCGGCGGCCGTCGAGGAGATTCAGGCACAGGGGACGATGGTCCCTGATCCGGAAGCGGAGGCAAGACGGAAGGCCCAGGCCATCTTCACCGAGACCGTCTATCAGTCCCGTCTCACGCTCGAGGCGCTCGAACGGCTGATCGGCGGCCTGGCCCGGCTGCCGGGCCGGAAGGTGATCTTCCTTCTCTCGGACGGGTTCCTGACCGGCCTGTCGGCGTACAGCGGCGCCGGCTTCGACATCCGCCGCATCGCCGACGCCTGTACCCGGGCCGGCGTCGTCATCTATTCGCTCGAGACTCGCGGGCTGACCGCACCTCCAGGGCTGAGCCCTTCGACCCCGTCGACCCAGAGGCGAGCCACCCTGAACACGTTTCCCATCATGTTCTCGATGCAGTGGCAGAGCGAGGAGGCGACGCGGCAGGCGATGCATGCGCTGGCTGCGGACACGGGCGGCTTTCTCGCCGAGAACTCGAACGACCTTCACGCCGGGCTCCGGCGGATGCTGGAGGACGCCGAGACCTACTACGTGCTGGCCTACGAGCCGACGAACACGAAACGCGACGGTGCCTTCCGGCACATCGAGGTGCGGCTGCCCCGACTGCGCGACCTCAAGGTGCGGGCGCGCTCCGGGTACTTCGCGCCGGGAGACCGCGGTGCGAGCTCTCCGTCGGGGGCGCCAGCGCAGGACGAGGGCCGGAGGCAGCGGCGGTCCGCGGGGACGGGCGGGGCATCCGCTCCGCTGGCCGTGATCCCCGTTCACCTCTCCGCGGACTTCGTCAGCGTCGAACGGGGCGTGACCGAGGTCGTCGTGAGCGGGCACGCGGACTCCGCGACCCTGCCGTTCGTCCGTCGGGGCGACCGCTACGACGCCGTCGTGGAGATGACGGCGGTCGTCCACGACGAGACGGGAGCGGTGGCGGCGACCCTGACCCCGCAGCGGATGTCGCTGGACATGACCGAGGGGCAGCACGAGGTGCTCTCGAGGGAGGGGCTCCCGTATCAGCAGTCGGCGGCGCTGAAGGCGGGTCGATACGAGGTGCGGTTCGTGGTGCGCGAGGCTGGGGCGGGCGCGGTCGGGGTCGCGTCGCAGCGGGTCGAGATCCCCGACCTCGGCCCTGGGAGACTGACCCTCAGCAGCCTTTTCCTGCTGAAGGCGAGTGGGTCCGGGGACCCGGCTCCTCTGGTGCTGAACCAGGCGCGTCGCCGTTTCCGGTCGGACGAGAGCCTGTATGCGCAGCTTTACGCCTACAACGCGGCGCGCGACGGTTCGGGAGCGACGGATCTGGTCTGGCAGGCCAAGATCCTGAATGGGGGCGTCGTGGTCGAGGCTGGCGCGCCCGAGCCCCTGGTGGTGAGCGCGGGGGAGGGGCCACCCGTGCCCTACACCCGCAGGATCAAGCTCGACCGTTTCGGGCCCGGGGAGTACGAGCTGGAAGTGAGCGTGACCGACCAGAACGCGAGCGCGGTGGCGACCCGCCGCGTCGGGTTCACGATCGATTGACTCGGCCGTGCCGCCGGTGACGGATGGCCGCCGGTCGTTGTGGCGGACGGCCGCGAGTGGCCAGAATCCGCCGTCAGTCCAGGGAGACACCACGATGCGCCACGCCCGATCGGCGAAGCTGCTCCTCGCCGGCGTCCTGCTGCTCCTCCCCGTCGCGCTTCGAGCGCAGAAGCTCGACGACGACGACAAGAAGTTCCTCGCCGACGTCCAGCCGCTCCTGCTGCCGGCCGAGAGGTCGGCCTACGAAAAGCTCCAGGACAAGGCGGACCGGCGGGAGTTCCAGAGGATCTTCTGGGCCCGGCGCGACCCGAACCTGGGCACGACCGAGAACGAGTTCCAGCAGCAGTACTACAAGGACCGCGCCACCGCGGACGAGAGCTTCCGGGTGGCGGGCCGGGCCGGCTCCTTCAGCGACTGCGGCCGCACGTTGATCCTGCTCGGCAAGCCGGACGAGGTCCAGCATCGGCCGTCACGCGGTCCGACGGCGATGGAGGCCGGGGCGCGCGTGCCGGAGGTCTGGATCTACAAGGACCGCCCCGACCGCCGCGTCGAGGGCGGGAAGGTGATGGTCGCGTTCGACTCCGAGTGCCGCGCCGAGGGCGACTTCGCGCAGCAGTTCGGCCGGATGGCCGCCGCCCGGATCCTCCACCCGGACATCGACTACAAGGTCGGCAAGGACGGCCGGCTGGTGACGCTCGCCGACCAGCTCCCGCGCGACACCCGGATCCGGGCGGTCCTCCAGGAGGCGCGGCAGGAGTTCGCGCTCGCGTTCCAGCCGGCGTACTTCAAGGTGGCGAGCGGCGCGACCGCCCTGCTGGGGCTCGTCGAGGGTGACGCGGGAGGCCTGGTCTCCGCGGAGAGCGGCGGCGCGAAGACCGTCAACGTCTCGGTCGCCGCCAGGGCGCATTCGGCCGACGGCAAGGAGGCCGGCTGGACCGAGCAGGCCGTGAACGCCCCGGTGGGAGCGAACGGGCGCTTCCTGGCGAGCTTCAAGATGGGGCTCAAGCCCGGCAAGTACACGCTCCGAACCGGCGCTCTCGACCTCAAGGGCGCCAAGGCCTCGACGGTGTCGGTGCCCATCGAGGTGCCCGACTTCTCGCAGGTGACGACCGCGGCGGACGGGAGCACGAAGCCGCAGCCGACGGGGACGGTGCTGGTGCTGAAGGACATCAAGGAGTCGGCGCCGAACGCGCCGGAGGACCCGGCAGACCCGTTCGCGGCCTTCCGGCTCTCGACCGCCCGTCTCATCCCCGTGTTCACGGCCAGCCTGCACAAGAGCGACAGCGTCATCTTCTTCTTCCAGCTCTACGACCTGCAGGTCGATCCGGCCACCGGCCGGGCGAACGGCTCGGTGCGGCTGAAGCTGATGAAGGAAGGCGGCGCGCTCGTGAACAGCTCGAGCGAGACGCCGGTCTGGACGGCAGTCTTCAGCACCGGCATCGGCCCGGTGCCGCTCGCCGGCTTCCCGCCGCGCAGGTACCTCGCGCGGGTGGAGGCGACCGACAAGATCGCGCAGAAGACGATCGCGGCGGACGCGGCCTTCGAGATCCAGCCGTAGGCCGCAGCCCGGGCGGCGTGAACTCTTCCCGGAGTTCGCACGTCCTTAGCCCATGGAGGTCCGCATGAGCGCCAAGGGGCTCGGACGTCGCAGATTCGTCAAAGCGGGTGGCGCGGCGGCCGGAGGGCTCGTCGTGGGGGGCGCGGGGCTCTGGGCGGCGACGCCGCACGTCGATTATCCCGAGGTCAGCTACCCGGGAAACGAGGTCGCGCAGGGCCGGGTGCTCGTCGCGTACGCCAGCAAGGCCGCCTCCACGGCCGAGGTCGCGGCCGTCGTCGCCCGGAAGCTCGCCGACACGGGTCTCGCGGTCGACCTGCGCCGCGCGAGGAACGTCCGCTCGGTGGACGCCTATCGCGCCGTCGTCGTCGGCTCGGCCATCCGGGCCGGCCACTGGCTGGGCGAGGCGAGCGGCTTCGTGAAGACCCACCGGGAAGCCCTCGTCGCGCGCAAGACCGCGTTCTTCACGCTCTGCATGACGCTCCAGCAGGACACTCCGGCCAACCGCGAGAAGGTCGCCGCTTACCTGAAGCCGATGCGCCAGGTCCTCGAGCCCGACTGGATCGAGTTCTTCGCGGGGAAGATGGAGTACCGGCGCCTCGCCCTCGGTCCGCGCCTCATCGTCAAGGCCATGAAGGTGCCCGAAGGGGACTTCCGCGACTGGAACGCCATCGGCTCGTGGGCCGATCGCCTGGCCACGGGGATGGTGCCCGCCGCCGCCTGACCGCGAAGAGGTCCTTCACGGGCCGAGGAGCACGCGGCGCGCCCAGGCCGCCCTCCGGCGCGCCTGCCACGGCTGGGTCGTCCGCGTCGCGACTCCCCTCCCGTTCACCCGACCGCCTGCTGTACGATCCTGCCCAGCCGCGCCGCAGGCGGCCGAGCCGAAGGGACTTCGTACGATCGCCGCAGGAAGAGAGGGCCCGTGGGCCGGAAGCGGGCAGACGGCACCGAGCGACGTGAGTTCCTGAAACGGGCCGGCCTGGCGGCAGGGAGCCTCCTGGGAGTCGGCGACACCGGCGCGGCGCGTCCCGGCGAGCCGAGGGCAGTGTCGATCGTCCTCGACGGGAGGCACACGGCCGCTCCCGGATCGCCCGTCCGCTGGGCCGCGGAACACCTCCAGCAGAGCCTGCGCGCCCGCGGCGTGCCGTCACGCCTCGTGGGTCGGATGGGAGAGGCGCCCCCGGGCGACCTCGTCGTGCTCGCCGCCGACCCGCTCTCGTCGCCCGGGCCTGGCTCCGCCCTCTCCGACGAGGCGTTCTCGATCGCCCGCGGCGAGATCGAAGGCCGCGACGCCGTCCTCGTGCGGGCCCGGGACCGGCGCGGCTGCGTGTACGCGATGACCGAGCTGGCCGATCGCGTGACCCTCTCGGACGATCCGGCTACGGCGTGGGCGGGGATCGAGGTGCGCGCCCGGCCCGCGAACGCCATTCGCAGCTGCATGCGCCTCTTCTGCAGCGACGTCGAGGACGAGGCGTGGTTCCGCGACCGGGAGTTCTGGGCCGGGTACCTCACGATGCTCGTGGCCCAGCGCTTCAACCGGTTCAACCTCTCGTTCGGCCTCGGCTACGACTTCACCACGGGGATCCGCGACGCGTACCTGCACTTCGCCTATCCGTTCCTGCTCGCGGTGCCGGGGTACGACGTGCGGTCGACCAGCCTGCCCGATTCGGAGCGCGCCCTGAACCTGGAGACGCTGCGCTTCATCAGCGATCAGGCGGCTCAGCGCGGCCTGCAGTTCCAGCTCGGGCTGTGGACGCACGCCTACCAGTGGACCGACAGCCCCGACGCCAACCACCGGATCGAGGGGCTCACGCCCGAGACGCTCGGACCGTACTGCCGCGACGCCCTCACCCTCCTCCTCGGGGAGTGCCCCCACATCTCGGGCGTGACGATCCGCACCCACGGGGAGAGCGGGATCGGCGAGGGCAACTACGAGCTGTGGCGGATGGTCTTCGAAGGCGTCCGCCGCTCGGGTCGGCCGGTCGAGATCGACCTCCACGCCAAGGGCGTCGATCGGACGATGATCGACCTGGCCCTGCAGACGGGGCTCCCGGTGGTCGTCTCCCCGAAGTTCTGGGCGGAGCACATGGGCCTGCCCTACCACCAGGCCTGGATCCGTCCCACCGAGCTGCCGGAGCGCGAGCGAGGCGAAGGACTCTTCGCCCGCAGCTCGGGCGCGCGCAGCTTCCTGCGCTACGGCTATGGCGACCTGCTCGACGAGCAGCGCCGCTACGGGATCCTCCACCGCATCTGGCCGGGCACGCAGCGGGTCCTGCTCTGGGGCGATCCCCGCTTCGCCGCGGCCTTCGCCCGGAGCGCAGGCTTCTGCGGGACGCAGGGTGCGGAGCTCATGGAGCCGCTCTCGTTCAAGGGACGCAAGGGCTCCGGGCGCAAGGGTTCCCGCACCGGGTACGCGGACGCGTCCCTCGCGACCCGGTACGACTACGAGAAGTACCTCTACACCTACAGGCTCTGGGGCCGCCTGCTCTACGACCCCGACACCCCGGCCGAGTCCTGGCAGCGCCAGCTGCGCCGGCAGTACGGAAAGGCGGCGGCGCCCGTCGAGGCGTCTCTCGCGGCCGCGAGCCGCATCCTGCCCCTGCTCACGACCGCGCACACACCCTCCGCCGCGAACAACCACTGGTGGCCGGAGATGCCGGTCCACATGTCGATCCTCGACGCCTCGCATCCGGAGCCGTTCACGGACACGCCGGTGCCGCGGCGGTTCGGGGCGGTGAGCCCGCTCGACCCGCAGCTCTTCGCCTCCGCCGACGACTTCGCGCGCGAGCTGGTGGAAGGCCCCCCGAGCGGGCGCTACACGCCAGCCGAGGTCGCGGTCGCGCTCGATCGGCTCGCCGAAGAGGCGGCCGCTCGCCTGCAAGAGGCGCGCGCGCGAGCGCCCGATCCCGGCTCTCCCGATCTCCGGCGCGTCCTCGTCGATGCCACGGTCCAGGTCGAGCTGGGCCGCTTCTTCGCCGGAAAGCTGCGCGCCGCGTGCCTGTACGCTCTCTTCGAGCGGACGCGGGATCCGGGGATGCTGGCGAGCGCCGTGGAGAGCTACGGCCGGGCGCGCGAGGTGTGGCCGCGCATCGCAGCGGTCACCCGCGGCGTGTACGTCGACGACGTGACGTACGGCCCGGAGTGGTACCAGCGGGGACACTGGGCCGATCGCTTCGCCGCTCTCGATCGCGACTGCGCCGCGATGGCGGCGCTCGGGACGCCGGTTCCGCTCGCCGATGCATCCGCGGAGCGTGGTCCCGCCTGGGCCAGAGCCGTGCTCGCCCCGGCCGAGCGGCCGCGGCCGGCCGTCCGCCACACTCCGCCACCGTCGTTCGACCGCGCCCAGCCTCTCGCGCTCGAGGTGGAGGTGTCCGGCGTCGAGGCCGTCCGGCTCCGGTACCGTCACACGAACCAGGCCGAGCCCTGGCCGACCGTACCGATGGTTCGCGAGGGTGGCGGCTGGCGAGCGGTCGTCCCGGCCGGCTACACGGACTCGGTGTTCCCCCTGCAGTACTACTTCGAGCTCGTCCTGGCGGCGCCGGCCACGGTCGTACTGTGCCCCGGGTTCGACGCGACCTGGTCGAACACCCCTTACTGGGTCGTCCGCCCGCGTCGGTAGCCTAGGGTCCCGTCCTCGGCTCGCTGACCGTCCCGACTGGTCCTCCCGCCGGGTCGGGCTGGAACGCGGGCATGGCACCGGGTCGCAGCGTCCCGTCGCCGTCGAGCACGCTCGCTTCGTATCGCGCCATCGCGCCCCGCTCGGCTTCGGTGAGGCCGCCCCTCGAAAGGAACGGGACCAGGTGCTTCCACTGGTAGTCGGTGTGGTCGTGGGTCACCAGGAGGTGGAGGTCCTGGCTCCGATCGAAGGTGTGGAACGCCCCCGAATCGAAGCCCACGCGCTCCCAGCTCTCGACGAACCCGTAGGAGGGGGCATAGAACATGCGGATGAAGCCGAACATCCTCATGTGCCTCGCGTCCCCCTCGGCCTGTGAGACGACCACCTTCGCCCGGGTGAGGTCGCGCAGACCGCCCACGTGGTCCTCGTGGGGGTGCGTCAGGACGACCGTCCGCACGTCCTCGCACCGGTAGCCGAGGCGCTGGAGCTGCTGGGACAGTCATGCGAGCTCCCCTACGGCTGCGGCAGGGTGGCCAATTGTACCGACGGCGACGATCACCCCCGCCATGCCGTACCGTCCGCGCCGAACGGCGATCGGCTTCGGCCTCGGTACGGATCGCGAATCGGCCTTCCGATGGGGGATACTGCCCCTTCCGCGAGCGACCTCCGAGGAGGCTTCGATGCGCGACTACAGGATCGCCGTCATCCCCGGCGACGGCATCGGCAACGAGGTCGTCCCCGAGGCCGTCCGCGTGCTCGACGCGGCAGCCGAGATCACGGCTTCCTACCGCCTGACATACGAGCAGTTCCCGTGGGGCTGCGAGTACTACCTCCGGCACGGCGTCATGATGGCCGCCGACGGCCTCGAGGTCCTCCGTCCGTTCGACGCCATCCTCTTCGGCGCGGTGGGCTTCCCGACCGTGCCCGACCACGTCTCGCTGCGCGGTCTCCGCCTCCCCATCTGCCAGGGCTTCGAGCAGTACGTCTGCTACCGCCCGGCCGTGCTGCGGCCGGGAGTGAAGAGCCCGCTCGCCGGCAAGCGGCCGGGCGACGTCGACTTCGTCGTCGTCCGCGAGAACACCGAGGGCGAGTACGCGGGCGCGGGCGGCCGCGCCCACCTCGGCCTGCCCATCGAGGTGGCGGTCCAGACGGCCGTCTTCACGCGCGTCGGCGTCGAGCGGGTCGTCCGCTACGCGTTCCAGCTCGCCCGCCGCCGCCGCAAGAGGCTCGTGAGCGCCACCAAGTCGAACGCCGAGCAGCACGCCCTCACGCTGTGGGACGAGGTGGCCGACGCCGTGAGCCGGGAGTTCCCCGACGTGGCGATGGAGCGCGTCCTGATCGACGCCCTGGCCGCGCGGTTCGTCCTCGCCCCCGAGTCGCTCGACGTGGTGGTGGCGAGCAACCTCTTCGGCGACATCCTGACCGACCTCGGCGCGGCGATCTGCGGCAGCATGGGCCTCGCCCCGAGCGGCAACATCAACCCGGAGCGGGCGTACCCGTCGATGTTCGAGCCGGCGCACGGGTCGGCGCCGGACATCGTGGGCAAGGGCATCGCCAACCCGGTGGCCCAGATCGAGAGCGGTGCGATGATGGTCGAGTTCCTCGGAGAGAAGGCGGCGGCCGATCTCATCGTGGCCGCCGTTCGGGCCGTCCTGGCGGAAGGACGAGCGCTGACGCCGGACCTGGGCGGCACGGCCCGCACGTCGCAGGTGACCGACGCCGTCCTCGGCGAGATGCGGGCGGCCGCTCGCTAGGTGGTGCCACCCGTCGCGCGCCGGCCTCGCTCCGACCGGCTCGTTCGGTTCGCCCCGTCGCCGGCGTAGACTGGATCGCTTGAGCCTCGCCTCCCTGCTCGACCGGCTGCGGGGCCGTCCGATCGAGCGCGACCTCGCCGGCTACCGGGTGGTGCTCGCCCGGGTGGCCGACCTCGAGCCGGCGATGGAGAAGCTCGACGACGCCGGGCTCACGCAGGCCGCCCGCACCCTGCGCTCGCGCGTGCAGGGCGGCGCCGAGCGGGAAGTGGAGCAGGCGGAGGCGTTCGCTCTCGCCCGCGAGGCGGCGCGGCGGGCCCTCGGCCAGCGGCCGTTCGACGAGCAGGTCCTGGCCGGACTCGCGATCGCCCAGGGCAAGGTCGCGGAGATGGCGACCGGCGAAGGCAAGACGCTCGCCGGCGTGGCGCCGGTCTTCCTCCACGCCGTCGCCGGCCGAGGGGCGCACGTCCTCACCTTCAACGACTACCTGGCCCGGCGCGACGCGGCGTGGATGGGCCCCGTCTACGAGCGGCTGGGCCTGTCGGTGGGTTTCGTGCAGGAGCGGATGAGCGCCGCCGACCGTCGGCGCGGCTACGGCGCGGACGTGACCTACCTCACGGCGAAGGAGGCGGGCTTCGACCACCTCCGCGACGGCCTCGCCCTCGAACCGGGCGATCGCGTCCAGCGGGAGTACCACTTCGCCCTCGTGGACGAGGCCGACTCCATCCTGATCGACGAGGCCCGCATCCCCCTCGTGATCGCCGGCGAGACGGGCGAGGCCCTCGCCGGCCCGGAGCGTCTCGCCGCGCTCGTCCGTGGGCTCGTGCCCGGCCTCGACTTCGACACCGACGAGCACGCCCACAACATCGCCCTCACCGAGGCGGGCACGGCGCGGATCGAGGCGGCCCTGGGCGGCGGGAGCCTCCACGCGCTCGAGAACGTCTCCCTGCACGCCCAGCTCCGTCACGCGCTCCACGCCGAGCACCTGCTGAAGCGCGACGTGGACTACATCGTCCGCGGTGGCCGGGTCGAGCTCGTGGACGAGTCCACCGGGCGCGTCGCCGACGAGAGGCACTGGCCCGACGGCCTCCACGCCGCGGTCGAGGCCAAGGAGGGCCTGCGTCTCACGTCGGAGGGCCGGATCCTGGGCCAAGTCACCCTCCAGCACTTCCTCGGGCTCTACCCGCTCCTCGCCGGCATGACCGCCACCGCGCGGGCCGCGGCGGAAGAGCTCGAGGCCTTCTACGGCCTGCGCACGGTCGTGATCCCCACCCACCGCCCCATGATCCGCCGCGACGAGCCGGACGTCGTGTTCACCCACCGGGACGCGAAGCGAGCGGCGCTCGTCGAGGAAGTCCGGCGCGTCCACGGGGACGGCCGCCCCGTCCTCGTGGGCACGGCGAGCGTCGAGGAGTCGGAGGACCTGGCGGCGGCGCTGACGCGGGCCGGTGTCCCCTGCCGGGTCTTGAACGCGCGCAACGACGAGGACGAGGCGGGAATCGTAGCGGAGGCGGGCGTCGCGGGGGCGGTCACGATCTCGACGAACATGGCCGGACGCGGGACCGACATTCGGCTCGGCGGAGCCGACGAGTCGGGTCGGGCCGAAGTTGCGGCCAGGGGCGGGCTCTACGTGATCGGGACCAACCGCCACGCCAGCCTGCGCATCGACCATCAGCTGCGGGGCCGCGCGGGACGCCAGGGAGACCCCGGGTCCTCGCGCTTCTTCGTGAGCCTCGAGGACCCGCTCGTCCGCCGCTACGGCGTCGAGCAGCTCGTCTCCGCCCGCCGCCTGCCCCCCCGCCAGGAGGCGCCGGTCGAGAGCCGGCTCCTCCGCGAGGAGATCGCCCGCGCCCAGAGGATCGTCGAGGACGAGGGCTTCCGGCTGCGGCGCACCCTGTACGGCTACTCCGACATCGTCGAGAGGCAGCGGCGGGCCATCCGGCGCTGGCGAAAGGCCGTGCTCGAGCGGACCGCCGGCCCCCGCCTCCTCGGCGAGCGCGCGGGCGAGAAGCACGCGCGCCTCCTCCCGCTCGTGGGGGAGGAGGTCCTCGGCGAGGTCGAGCGACGGCTCACCCTGCTCGCGATCGACCGGTGCTGGAGCGACCACCTCGGGGAGCTGCGGGAGATGAGGGAGGACAGCGTGCTCCTCGCCTTCGCGGGCCGGTTCCCGCTGGCCGAGTTCCACCGCCAGGCCGGCGACAGCTTCGGCGCGCTCGAGGCGCGGATCGAGGACGAGGTCGCGAGGGACTTCGAGAGGATCGAGGTCACCGTCGCGGGCGTCGACTGGGAGCGGGAGGGGCTCCGCGGCCCCTCCGCCACCTGGACGTACCTCGTGGGCGAGAACCCCTTCGGGGCGAGCGGTCTCATGAGCCCGGCCGGCCGCACGGGCATGGTGGCCGCGGCGCTGGGCGCACCCTGGCTCGTCCTCCTGCACGGGTTGGGCGTCTTCCTGGAGCGGCGACGGAGGCGGCCTCCGGCTTGAGCGTCGGGAGGCGCAGTCCCCGCGGCCGCGCTACTTCACGGGGTTCAGGTCGAACTTGCCGAGGACGTCTGGTAGAAGAGCGCTCCCTCCTTGGCGTCGCTCCCGCTCACGTGCCGGTCGCCGCCGGGGATGAAGATGTAGTGGCCGGCGCTCACTCGCTGCTCGGGGCCGTTCTCCGGCTTGTAGAGGTAGGCGCCCTTCAGCACGACGATGCGGACGTCGTTCGTGTGCGTGTGGAGGGGGGCGCTCATTCCGGGCACGAACCTGGTGAAGGCGCCGGAGGGCCCCTTGTCCATGTCGCCCCAGACGATCGCGGCGGAAGCTCCCGGCGAGAGCTCCTTGTAGGCGGCGGTGGCGGAGTCGACGTGGACCGCCTTCTGGCCCGGTGCCGCGACGACGCCGAGGAACGCGCCGGCGGCGAAGGCCCCGATGAACGCAATGCCGCGCAGGCTTCTCTTCATGCTCTTCTCCCTTGGGTGCCGGCGGACGGAGAGCCCCGCCCCGAAGCGTTCGCCCGCCTCCTGGAGCAGCCGGGCGCGGTGGCGCGGTACCGGCCAGGGCATCCAGCTTGCCCTCGCCGATCGACGATCGCAGAATGCTCGCTGACGGCCCTGTGACTCCAAGGAGTTGAACACATGCGGCAGCTCTGGCTCGCGGTCCCCGCCCTGGCCCTCGCCACCGGGCTCGATCTCGCCGGCATCGACCGATCGGTGAAGCCCGGCGACGACTTTTTCCGCTACGCGAACGGGACCTGGCTCAAGACGACCGAGATCCCCGCCGACCGCGCGAGCTACGGGCCGGGCGCCATCCTGGCCGAGCTGACGACGCAGCGCACGGCGGCGATCCTCCAGGAGGCGGCCCGGTCCGTGGCTCCCGACGGCTCAGCCGCGCAGCGCGTCGGCGACTACTACGCGAGCCTCGTCGACCAGGCGGCGATCGACGCGAGGGGCCTCGCCCCGCTCCAGCCCCGCCTCGATCGCATCGGTGCGATCGCCGACCGGAAGGCACTCTCGCGCGCCCTCGGGGAGACGCTGCGCGCGGACGTCGACGTGCTCAACGCCACGAACCTCTACACCGACAACCTTCTCGGCCTCTGGGTCGCCCAGGACCTCGACGACCCCGCACGGTACTCCGCGTTCCTCCTCCAGGGCGGACTCGACATGCCGGACCGCGCCTACTACGTCGATCCGTCGCCCCGCATGGCCGAGATCCGCACGAGGTTCGAGGCCCACGTCGCGCGCGTCCTCGAGCTGGCGCGCGTATCGGACGCGGCGGCGAAGGCGGCCCGGATCGTCGATCTCGAGCGCCGCATGGCCGAGGCGCACGGCACGCGCGAGGACGACGTGGACGTGAAGAAGGGCGACAACCACTGGACGCGCGCGCAGTTCGAGACGCTGGCCCCGGGCCTCGACTGGCCGGCGTACTTCGAGGCGGCCGGGCTCGCCCGGGAGTCGGCCTTCGTCGTCTGGCAGCCGCGCGCGGTCACCGGCCTGTCGGCCCTGGTCGCGGCCCGGCCGCTCGAGACCTGGAAGGACTACCTGACGTTCCACGCCCTGGAGCACGTGGCTGCCGTGCTCCCCGCGCCCTTCGGCGAGGAGCGGTTCGCTTTCCACGGCACCGTCCTCGCCGGCGTGCCGCAGAGGCGCGAGGCCTGGAAGCGCGCGACCGACTCGACCAGCAACGCCCTCGGCGAGGACGTCGGCCGGCTCTACGCCGAGCGGCACTTCCCGCCCGCGGCGAAGGCCCGGATCGAGGGCATGGTGCGGAACCTCGTCGCGGCGTTCGGCCGCCGCATCGACGCCCTCGACTGGATGGCTCCCGCCACGAAGGCGAAGGCCCGGGAGAAGCTCGCCGTCCTCCAGGTGGGCGTCGGCTACCCCGATCGCTGGCGCGACTACACCGGCCTCCGCGTCGTCCGCGGGGACGCCTTCGGCAACGCGGAGCGCGCGGAGCGGTTCGAGCTCGATCGCAACCTCGCCAAGCTCGGGCGGCCCGTCGACCGATCCGAGTGGGTGATGACCCCCCAGACGGTGAACGCGGTCAACCTGCCGGCCATGAACGCGCTCAACTTCCCGGCCGCCATGCTGCAGCCGCCCTTCTTCGACCCCGACCGCCCCCTGGCCATGGACTACGGGGCGATCGGCGCCGTCATCGGCCACGAGGTGAGCCACAGCTTCGACGACCAGGGCGCGCAGTTCGACGCCGCGGGCCGGCTGCTGAACTGGTGGACCGACGCCGACCGGAAGCACTTCGAGGAGGCCGCCGCCCGCCTGGTCCGGCAGTACGAGGCATATCGCCCCTTCCCCGACCTGCACGTCAACGGCACGCTCACCTTGAGCGAGAACATCGCGGACGTGGCCGGGCTGGCCGCGTCCTACGACGCGTACCGGCTCTCCCTGTCGTCGGGGGAGGCTCCGGTGGTCGGCGGGCTGAGCGGGGACCAGCAGTTCTTCCTGAGCTTTGCCCAGAGCTGGCGGGACAAGACCCGCGAGCCGGCCCTGCGCCAGCAGATCATCGAGGACGGCCACTCGCCGGACGAGTACCGCGCCGACACCGTGCGCAACCTCGACGAGTGGTACGCGGCGTTCGACGTCCGGGCCGGCCAGTCTCTCTTCCTCGCGCCGGCCGACCGCGTCCGCGTCTGGTAGGTCCTTCTCCGGCGCCCCGGCCCGGGCGCCTGAGCGTCCTCGTCACCGCACGCGGTCGTGAGCCGGGTCACCCGCTCCGCCGCGCCCGCTGGTGTCTTCGGGCGTCGTGATCGGAACGGCCCGCTTCGAACGACTCTCACGCCGGTTTTCTCTGGGTTGCTGAGGCGCTGCCACCGTATTTCTCCGTGGACGGGGCGGAACCGGTGACACCGGCGGGGTCCCCGGGGGTTGAAGAGGCAGCGTGGGCAACGGCGGGTTGGACGTCGAGAGCCTCAGCGAGCGATACGGACCGATGGTCCTCCGGCGCTGCCGTCACCTCCTGCGCGACGAGGACGAGGCGATGGATGCATGCCAGGACGTGTTCGTACGCCTCCTCGAGCGGCGCGACCGCCTCGACGCCCGCTACCCCTCCAGCCTCCTCTACCGCATCGCCACCAACCTCTGCCTGAACCGGATCCGGGATCGGAGGAGACGGACGGCACCGACCGTCGAGGGTCAGCAGCTCGAACGGATCGCTTCCGCCGAGGACCCGGGAGGAGCCGCCGAGGCCCGCTCCGTGCTCGATCGGCTCTTCGGACGTCAGCCGGAGTCGAGCCGGACGATCGCCGTGCTCCACCACGTCGACGGGCTCACCCTCGAGCAGGTGGCCGAGGTGGTGGGCCTCTCGGTCTCCGGCGTTCGGCGGCGTCTCAAGGTCCTTCGCGCCGGCCTCGCGGAGATGGAGAACCCATGAGCCGAGACAGTGATCCCGTGTCGGTTCCCGACCTCGTCCTGGAGCGCCATCGGCTCGGCGAGCTGCCGCCGGGCGAGGCGGAGGCACTCGCCCGGCGCCTCGATCGGGACGAGGGCCTCCGCCGGCGGCTCGAGGCGCTCGACCGATCGGACGAGGAGATCCGCCGGCTCTACCCGCCGGACTGGCTGGCCGGCCGGATCCGCGAGCGCCTCGGGCGAGAGCATCCCGCGCGGCCGGCCCCGCGCGCGACGTGGAGCGTGAGCTGGCCAGCGCCCGCGGCGCTCGCCGTTGCGGCGGCTCTGGTCGCGGTCCTGTGGCCTCGGCTCCCGAGCCCACCCCCCGTCGCACCGGCCGTCGAGCCCGGCCCGGCCGAGGCGACGGGCGACCGGATCAAGGGCCTGAAGCCGGCGCTCGTCCTCTTCCGGAAGACGCCGGCTGGCAGCGAGACGCTCGCCGCCCGCGACGTGGCCCGGGCGGGGGACGTCATCCGGATCGGCTATCGGGCCGCGGGCCGCCGATACGGCGTGATCCTCTCCCTCGACGGGCGCGGGACCGTGACCCTCCACCTGCCCGCTCAGGGGGGAGGAGCGGCCGTGCTCCGGTCCGGGGACGTCGCGCTCCTGGACACCGCCTACGAGCTCGACGACGCGCCCCGGTGGGAGTGCTTCTTCCTCGTCACCGCAGCGTCCCCGTTCGACGTGGCTCCCGTTCTCGAGGCGGTGCGGGGAGCGGCGTCCGGCGGCCAGGCGCCCGACGCTCTCCGCCTCCCCCGGGAGCTCGAGCAGTCCGCTTTCGTGCTGGAGAAAGGGGCAAGACCATGAAGCCGGCCCTCGTCGCCCTCGCGTCCTTCGTCGCCCTGGCGGCCCTGCCGGGCGTGGCGCTTTCGGCCACCGTCCACCGCTTCGCGCTCGTGGTCGGGGCCAACCAGGGCGGCTCCGACCGCCCGCCTCTCCAGTACGCGGTCTCCGACGCCGAGCGCTTCACCCGCGTGCTCGTCGAGCTCGGAGGAGTGAGCCCGGCGAACGCCGTCCTCCTCAGGCAGCCGAGGCTCGGGGAGCTGGAGGCCGCGCTCGACGACCTGCGGGCCCGCGTCGCCGAGACGCAGCGCAAGGGCGGCGGCCGCACGGAGCTCCTCGTCTACTACTCGGGCCACGCCGACGAGAAGGGGCTGCTGCTCGGCGAGGACCGGTACTCCTACCGCAGCCTCCGCGACCGGCTGGACGACGTGCCCGCCGACGTCCGCATCGCCGTGCTCGACGCGTGCGCGTCGGGCGCGATCACGCGGCTCAAGGGCGGCCGCCTGCAGCAGCCCTTCCTCGTCGACGAGTCGGCGGACATGCGGGGGCACGCGTTCCTGACCTCGAGCTCCGCCACCGAGGCCGCGCAGGAGTCGGACCGGATCAAGGGCTCGTACTTCACTCACTACCTCGTCTCCGGCCTCCGGGGCGCGGCGGACCTGTCGGGGGAAGGGAAGGTCACCCTCAACGAGGCCTACCAGTTCGCCTTCAGCGAGACGCTCGGCCGCACCGTCGACACGAAGGCCGGCGCCCAGCACCCCTCGTACGACATCAACCTCTCCGGCACCGGGGACGTGGTCATGACCGACCTCCGGCAGACCTCGGCCACCCTGGTCCTGGGAGAGGCGCTCGAAGGGCGCTTCTTCGTGCGGAACGCGAAGCAGGAGCTGGTCGTGGAGCTCTACAAGCCCTACGGGCGGACGGTGGAGCTGGGGCTCGAGCCCGGGGCCTACGAGGTGCGGGTCGAACGCGAGGCGGCGGCGCTCCTCGCCAGGCCCCAGGTCGGGGAAGGCACGCGGGTCGTCCTCGAGCCGGGGCAGTTCGCGGCCACCACCCCGGAGAAGACGCGCCGCCGGGGCGAGCCGGACGTGCCGCTCTTCGCCGTCTCCGGGCGCAACCGGCTCGACCTGCGCCTCGGCATGTGGCGGATCGCCAGCTCTCCGCCCACGGGCACGATCGTGGCGGGCGCCTCGACGGTCGACCTCCTGGGCAGCCTGCAGTACACCCGCTTCCTGCGCGAGGACCTCGCCCTCACCCTGGGGGCGAGCGTCCTCCCCGGCAGCAGCGGGACCACGGTCAGCTCCGAGGGCGTCTTCGCCGGGGACAGGACGATCGTGGCGGTGCCGCTCGGGCTGCGATGGAACCCGATGCGCAAAGACCTCCAGGCGCGCGCGGTGAAGCCCTACCTCGCGCTCGCGCTCGGGCCGGTGATCGGGACGGGCAACGGGGCGTCCGTGAGCGCGCGGGGCGTCTACGCGGGCGACCTGACGGAGGTCACGGTCGGCGGGCACGTCGGCGGGGGCGTGGACTTCCACCTGAGCGGCGCGTTCTCGCTCGGCCTCTCCGCCGGCTACAACTGGATGGCCGATTTCGCGGACCCGGTCGGGGGCCGCTCCAACTACGGCGGCTTCGAGCTCACGTTGAACGTCGGTTGGCTCTTCGGAGCGGGTTCCGCCTCTCGCCGCTGACCGGCGGAGCCGCCCCGAGGGACGTCCGGAGAGACACGAGGAGGATGCGATGAGACGGGCACTGCTTCACACCGCCGCCGGCGCCGCCCTGGCGCTTCTCAGCGGCTGCGGCCACACCGACGGCGTCACGAGCGTGAATCCGGCCGGAGGGATCGTCGGCTCCGGCGTCCTCGCCTCGGAGTCGCGACCGGTCTCCGGGTTCGACGGGGTGACGGTGGACGCTCCCCTCCACGTCGTCCTCACGCAGGGCGGGAGCGAGTCGCTTCTGGTCACGGCGGAGGACAACGTGCTCCCCCTCGTCCAGTCCGAGGTGAGGGGCGGCCGGCTGTTCCTCGGGCTCGTGCCGCACAGCAGGCTCACCCTCACGCGCGAGGTCCTGTGCCGCGTGACCGTGGCCGAGATCCGCGATGTCGACGCATCGGGCGCGGCGCGGGTGGAGATGCAGGGCGTGGACGCCGTCGACCTGGGCGTGCGCCTTTCCGGAGCCGCGGTCGGCAGCGCGAGCGGCGCCGTCGGGCGTCTCACTCTCGACGTCACCGAGGCCAGCCGCTGGAACGCCGCCGACCTCCGTGGTCGGACGGTGGTGGCGGGTGTCTCGGGAGCCAGCTACGCGCTCGTGCGCGTGGTCGAGTCGCTCGTGGCCAACCTGAGCGGCGCGTCGACCCTGGAGTACGCCGGAGACCCGGCCGTGGAGCAGACGGTCTCCGGATCGAGCGTCCTCCGCCGCGTCGGCCCCTGAGCCCGCGAGCCCGTCGGCCGGCCGGACGTCGCGGCGGCCTCCGGCCGGCTATACTCCCGCAGGAATGGCGATCTTCCAGTCCGACGCGCGGGTCACGCTGAAGCGGCTCGCCGACAAGGCCTTTGCGACGAGCCAGGAGCGCGACCAGCTGCTCGCCCAGGTCGTCGCGGCCGAAGGCCTCCGGGCGAAGGACGTGAGCTTCATGCTCTTCCGCCCCGACCGCGCCTACCGCGATGCGGTCGTCGCCCTGCTGAAGCGCGTCGCCGACCCCGAGACGGTGGACGCCGTGCTCGCGGAGTGCAAGGGCAAGCCGGAGGCCGCGGTCCGGGCCGCGGCGGCCACCCTCTTCACTCTCGGCGTCCCCGGCACCGAGCAGCGGCTCGCCGACATCGCCGTCCACGGGAAGGGCGAGGCGCAGGAGATCGTCCGTCGGCTGTTGCTCGACGCGCCCGTCACCCCCGCGCTCGAGCCCGTGCTCTGGCACCTGGCCGCGCAGGGCCGCGTCGAGGACCGTCTCGCCTTCCTCACCCGCCTCGCCTCGGGCACTCCCGACCCGCGGTCTCTCCCGCGCTGGCACCGGCTGGCCCGCGATCCCGACCGGGCCGTCCGGGAGAAGGCTCTCGCGGTCCTCGCCCAGCGCGATCCGGCCGGCCAGGTCGACCTCTTCGTCGAGCAGCTCCCGCTCGTCGACTACTCGACCCAGCAGGTCCTGGTCGACGCCCTCACCCGCGCCGCCGCCGGGCAGGGGCCGGCCTTCGCCGACCGGCTCCTGCCCCTCATGGCCTCCGGCGAGGCCGGCACGCGCTCCGTCATCCTCAAGATCCTCCTCGGCATGCCGAACCGGCGGGAGGTCGTCCGCCGCTACATCGTCTTCTCGAAGTCCCTCGCCGGGTGGGCCCGCGACCGCGCGCTCGAGTCGATGCGGGCCTTCGAGAACGACCTCCTCGAGCCCACGATGGAGCTCCTGCAGGACCCCGACCAGGAGATCCGCGCCTCGGCCATGCTCGTCGCTCAGTCCTTCGACGACCCGCGCATCGTGCCGGCCACGATCACGATGCTCAAGGACCCCGACTGGTGGATCCGCATCACGGCCGCGGAGACGCTCGGCCGCCTCAAGGACCCGCGGGGCGTCCTGCCCCTCGTCGAGGCGCTCTCCGACCCCGAGACCCGCTGGAGCGCGGTCGAGGCCCTGGGCCGGATCGGGGACCTGCGGGCCGTCCCCTCCCTCTCGGAGCTCCTCCAGGACCCCGCGCCCGAGGTGCGGATCGAGGTCATCCAGGCCCTCAGCCACTTCGAGCACCCGCAGATGCTCGCCTTCGTGCGCAACGTGGCGAAGCAGGATCCCTCCCGCGGCGTGCGGGCCCGGGCCTTCGAGATCACCTGCGAGATGGCCGCCCGCAGCAAGACGCCGCTCGCCGACGCGGACGCGCTCAAGCAGGCGGCGCTCGCCGCCAAGTCCGGGGCCGGCGAGCCGAGGCTCAACGCGCTCCTCGTGGCCACCCGGAACAACGGGGCGTCGGACCTCCACCTCTCGGTCGGCCAGCCCCCGGTCCTCCGCCTCGCCGCCGACCTCGTCCGCGCCCAGGGGGAGCCCTTCACCGCCGAGCAGACCGGGGCGATGGTCCGCGAGATCCTCGCCGACGCGCAGTGGGAGAGGCTGCAGAAGGAGAAGCAGCTCGACTTCTGCCACTACATCCCGACCGCCGGCCGCTACCGGGCGAACGTGTTCGTGGACCAGAAGGGCGTGAACGGCGTCTTCCGCGTCATCCCCGAGCGCCCGCCCACGATCGCCGAGATCGGCCTGCCCGCCCACCTCTCCGAGATCGCCGACTACCACCAGGGGCTGGTCATCGTGTGCGGGCCCTCCGGCTCCGGCAAGTCCACGACCCTCGCCGCCCTCGTGAACCTCTTCAACGAGACGCGCCACGACCACGTGATCACCATGGAGGACCCGGTCGAGTTCATCCACCCCTTCAAGAGCTGCCTCGTCAACCAGCGGGAGGTGGGGAAGGACACGCAGTCGTTCGCCCGCGCGCTCCGGGCCGCGCTGCGCGAGGACCCGGACGTGATCGTGATCGGCGAGCTGCGCGACACCGAGAGCGTGTCCCTCGCCCTCACCGCGGCCGAGACCGGCCACATCGTCCTCGGCACCCTCAACTCGACCTCGGCCGCGAAGGCGGTCGACCGCATCCTCTCCTCCTTCCCGGCCGGCGAGCAGGGGCAGGTGCGGGCCGCCCTCAGCGAGTCGCTGAAGTTCGTGGTCGCCCAGCGCCTCCTGCCCGCCAAGGAGCCGCGCAAGCAGGTGGCGTGCTTCGAGGTGCTCCGGAACACGGTGGCGGTCGCGAACATGATCCGGGAGGAGAAGACGTTCCAGATCCCCTCCGCCATGCAGATCGGCCGGACCCACGGCATGCAGACCTTCGACGACGCGCTCCGGGGGCTCCTTGCCGCGGGACGGATCACCGGCGAGGCGGCCTACCGGGCGGCGGCGAAGAAGGAGGAGTTCGAGGCCTTCCTGCCCGGCGCCTCCGCCGAGGGGAAGAAGCAGTGAGCGGCCCCGCCCCGGCGGTCGCCCCCAAGATCGACCGCTTCCTGCGCCTCATGACGAGCCGGGGGGCGTCCGACTTCCACCTCACCGTCGGCCGGCCGCCCATGCTGAGGGTGGGCGGCACCATGGAGCCCATCCGCTACCGGACGATCCTGGAGGCGGACTACGTCGAGCTCGTCCGCCCCATCGTGCCGAAGGCCCTCTGGGAGGAGTTCACCGCGACCGGCGACGCCGACCTCGCCTACGAGGTGGCGGGTCTCGCCCGCTTCCGCGTGAACCTCTTCCGCCAGCAGCGCGGCTCGGGGGCGGTCTTCCGGGTCATTCCGACCAAGATCATGACCCTCGAGCAGCTCGGGATGCCGGAGCAGGTGAGGCGCCTCGCCTCCATGGAGAGCGGACTCGTCCTCGTGACCGGCCCCACCGGCTCCGGCAAGTCCACGACCCTCGCCGCGATCATCAACCTCATCAACGAGACGAGGAACTACCACGTCATCACGATCGAGGATCCGATCGAGTTCGTGCACCCGAACAAGAGATGCCTCGTGCACCAGCGGGAGATCGGGAGCCACGCCACGAGCTTCGCCGAGGCGCTCAAGTCGGCGGGCCGCGAGGACCCCGACCTCATCCTGGTCGGCGAGATGCGGGACCTGGAGACGATCTCGATGGCCCTCGCCGCGGCCGAGAAGGGCACGATCGTCTTCGGCACCTTGCACACGAACAACGCGTCGAAGACGGTGGACCGGATCATCAGCGTCTTCCCGGCCAGCGAGCAGGACGGCGTGCGCAACGTGCTCGGGGAGACGCTGCGCGCGGTGGTGGCCCAGCAGCTCATCCCGAAGATCGGGGGGGGGCGGGTGGCCGCGATCGAGATTCTGTTCTCCTCGCCCGCGATCGGGAACATGATCCGCGAGGGCAAGACGCCCCAGATCACCTCCGCCATCCAGACCGGAGTGAAGGAGGGCATGATCGACATGGACTCGTCGATCCGGAAGCTCTACGACGAGAAGAAGATCAGCGCCCGGGCCGCCCTCGACAAGGCGATCGACAAGTCGCTCTTCAAGGACATCCTCGACGAGGGCGGGGCGGGGCGCCGAGAAGCTTGACCCGACCCCGATCGCGGATCAGCGCGGGTCGCGATTGCCCGGAGAGGCCGCCCTCGCCTTCCGGCCGGTGACTTCGTAGAGGCGATCCAGCCGACGCCTCGCGTCCCGGGCCTCGCGGCTGCCGTCGCCACGCGTCGCGGCCAGCACGGGCTCGCTCCTCGCGAGCAACGGTTCCGCCTCGGTCGTGCGCCCGAGCGCCAGGAGACAGCCTCCCAGGGCGCTCTCCGCCTCCGCGATCTGCCAGTGTCCCGCCGGCAGCCGGGCGCGGAGGATCTGGACCGCCTCCCGCAGCAGAGGCTCGCCCGACTTCGGGTCGGAAGCCTGCTCGAGGAGGGTCCCGAGGTCCACGAGCGACTCGGCGATGTCGAGGTGTCCGGCCGGGAGGGCGAGGCGGCGGCGAGAGAGGACGTCGCGGAAGCCCGCCTCGGCCTCGGCCCGGGCCCCGAGGGCGGCCCGGCACCGCCAGAGCTCCTCCAGCGCGCGCAGCGTCAGGGGGTGGTCCTCTCCGAGATGGCGGCGGCGGACGCTCAAGGCGGTCCGTGCCCGGGCCTCGGCCTCGCCGAAGGCCGACTCGCGCTCGAGGAGCTGGGCCAGGTTGAGCTCGACGGTGGCCACTTCGGGGTGGTCGTCGCCGAGCGTCCGGCGGACGATGTCCAGCCCCTGACGATAGAGGGTCTCGGCGCCGGAGAGGTCCCCCTTCTCGGCCAGCACCCTGGCCAGCCGGCTGAGGCTCGCGCCCACGCTGGGGTGCTCGGGGCCGAAGCGGGTGATCCGGAGCCTCAGCGCCTCCCGAGTCGCGGCCTCGGCGGCGCGCAGCTCTCCCCGGGCCCGCAGGATCGAGCCCAGCCGGTCGAGGGCGCTCGCGAGACCCGCGTCCGAGAGGCTTCCCAGGCGGCGGTAGATCTCGACCGCGCGCCCGGCGGTCGCCTTCGCCTCGTCCGACCGCCCCTGGTCCTCGAGCATCTGGGCGAGGCGCTCCAGCGTGTCGGCCGTGCCCGCCTGCTCGTCTCCCCGCTTCTCGCGGATCGAAAGCGCGCGGCGGAGGAGGTTCTCGGCCGCGGCGTTGTGCCGCTCGTCCCGCAGCACGACGCCGAGGGCGTGCAGGGAAGCCGCGACCTCGGCGGCGTCGGCCGGGAGCCGCCGCTCGCGGATGGCGAGCGAGCGGCGCAACAGCGTCTCGGCCTGGGCGTACTCGCCGCGCTCTCGCTGGAGGTTGCCGAGGCTCTCCAGGCTCGCCGCCGCCTCCACGCTCTCGGGGCCGAACGTACGGCTCCGGATCCGGAGCGCCTCGTCCAGCAGAGGGACGGCCTCGTCGTAGAGTCCGAGGTTGCGATAGGCGCTGCCCAGGGTGTCCAGCAGGGTCGCCTCGACGCGCGGCTCGTCCTCGAACTCCGAGCGGACGTGCGCGGTCGCGCGGTCGAGGAGCTCCCGCGCCGTGACCGATTCGCCTCTCGTCGGTCCCGAGGCCTGGAAGAGGTCCTGGAGGAAGGCCGAGACCCCCCGCGCCGTCTCCGCCTCGCGCCGCGCGAAGTCCCGCTCGCCGGCCAGCTCCGCGGCGAGACGGGCCCGGTTCGCCGCGAAGCCCACCACGAGCACGGCGAACGCCGCCGCGACCGCGACCGCCGTGCGGTTCCGCCAGGCGAACTTGCCGGCGACGTAGGTCAGGGTGGGCCGCCGGGCCCGGACCGGCTCGCCTTCGAGGTGCCGGCGGAGGTCCTCGGAGAGCTCGGCCGCGGACGCGTAGCGGCGGGCGGGCGCCTTGTCCATCGCCTTCAGCACGATGTTGTCGAGGTCCCCGCGCAGGCGGCGCCGAAGCCTCTCCGGCTCCGCGCCCCGGGCCCGGCTCAGCTCCTCGGGCGTGGCGGCGGCGGCCGCGCTCTCGAAAGGCGGAACCGCCCTGGTCACGACCGCGCTCGGCTTCTCGGCCTCGACGTCCGTGATCGCGTGGGCGAGCGTCCCCAGCGCGTGGTCGCGCCGCCTGAAGGGGCGGCGGCCGGTGAGGAGCTCGTACAGCACCACCCCGAGCGAGTACACGTCGCTCGCCGTCGTGATCGGCTCTCCCCGGATCTGCTCCGGGCTCGCGTAGTCGGGCGTCATGGGGCGAAAGCCGGTCGCGGTGAGGGGGGCCGCCTCCCCGAGCAGGTCCGGGGCGAGCAGCTTCGCGATGCCGAAGTCGAGCAGCTTCGGCTCGCCGGAGGCGGTGACGAGGATGTTCCGGGGCTTGAGGTCGCGGTGGACGACGAGGCTCTGGTGCGCGTGGTGGACGGCCGCGCACACCGAGCGGAAGAGCGCGAGCCGGGCCTCGGTCGCGAGCTGGCGGCGATCGCAGTAGTCGTCGATCGGCTCCCCCTCGACGTACTCCATGACGATGTACGGCCGTCCGCGATCGGTCGTGCCCCCGTCGAGGAGGCGGGCGATGCCCGGGTGCTCGAGCGTGGCCAGGATCTGGCGCTCCGTCGCGAACCGCGCCTCCTCCCGCGCTCCAGGGCCGGAGGCGACCTTGATCGCGACGTGCTTCTGGAAGGTGTCGTCGTCCCGGACGGCGAGGTACACGACGCCCATCCCTCCCTCGCCCAGCTCGCGGAGGACGCGGTAGGGCCCGATGCGGCGCTCCGCCGGCGCGTCGAGATCCGAGGCGGCGGCGCGGACGCCCTCGGCGAGGCTGTCGCCGCTCGCCTCCCACGCCGACAGCAGGTCGCTCACCTCGTCGCGGAGGGAGGGATCGCCCACAGAGGCGGATTCCAGATACGCCCGCCGCGCATCCGGGGCCAGGGCGGCTGCCGCGTGGAACAGCTCCTGAAGGCGCGCGAAGCGGTCCCGCTCCATGCCCCAGGAATCGTAGTACGGACGGCGGCGCGCGCCTACCGCCGATCCCTCGACCGACGCGGCCGCGTCGCCTCGCTATCGTCGCTGCTCGTGGCGCTCCGTGCGATGACCGGCCTGCCGCGCCGGGGGGTGCGCGTAGGAGTGGGCGTAGTAGACCCGGTTGGCCCATCCGCGGCCCCACGGAGTCTCGTCGAAGTAGATGAGGTGGCTGCTCCACGCGAGGTAGGGGTGCGCCCATCCCCAGGGATAGAAGCCCGCGGCAATCACGACCGCCGGAGCGACGTGGACGGCGCCACCCACGAGGATCCCCGGAGGCGGGGGGCCGAACACGACGAAGGGGTCGTACGCGGGGACGTAGACGTAGGCGGGATTGACGGGCAGGACCTCGATGGAGCCCCCCGCGTCGGCCACCCTGTTGTAGGGGTTCGTTCGCAGGTATCCGTACCGGTACGCCTCCCTGCGCATCCCCTGGACGGCGTCCATGACCTCGGCCCTCTGCGTCAGGACGGCGCGGCCCAGCTCCTCCGTCCAGGCGGGGTCCTTCGCCATCGCGTCCAGGACCGACGGGAAGGGCAGCAGAGCCAGGACGCTGGGCGCCCAACGCAGCCCGTCCTCCTGGATCGCCGCGGCCAGGGCGTCGCCCCTCAGGTAGCCGTGACGGCGGGCCCAATCCGCCGCCTCCGGGATCTCGTCCCAGTACGTGGAGGCGGTCAGCACCTGGGCCAGGAGCGGGTCGGGGTAGAGAGCGATCCTCCGCACGAGCTGACCGAGCTGCTCGGCGCTGCGGGGCAGGGGAGCGGGAGCCGCCGGCCCGACCGCCGACGGAGGAGGCGGCGGGGGCGGAGGCGGCTCGTCGCCCGGCGGCATCTGTGCCATCGCCGGCCCGACGGAGAGCACGACGAGAAGTCCGAAGAGGGAGAAAGCGGCCGACTGGATCCTCCGCGTCATCATCCGAGCCTCCTCCGCCCCGAAGCCTTCCTCACGAGCGCCCGAGGGCGCGCAGGAGCTGGGTGCGGGCCGAGGCCAGGTTGTACTCGGCCTGCACCTGCTGCTGGCCCGCCGACGTCAGGGCGACCTGGGCGTCGGTGAGCTCGATGACGGTGCCCACCCCGGTCTCGTACCGGCCCTCGGCCAGGCGGAGCTGCTGCTGCGCGTTGGCGAGGGCGTCTTTGGCCGAGTCCAGAGCCGCCTTCGCGGAGGTGACGCCGAGCCGCGCCTGCTCCACGTCCAGCCGGACCTGCTGTCGGAGCGTGTCGGCCTGGGCCCGCAGGGACTCCAGGCTCCACTGAGCCACCCGAACCTGGGCGCCGGTTCGCCCGCCGGTGAAGACGGGCACGGTGACGTTGAGCGACGCGCTCCAGTTCCAGCCGAGGCTCGCCACCTGGCTGCCCGCATCCGTGATGCCGGTGGAAGCCGAGATCGAGGGCCAGTACTCGGCCTTGCCCGCTCTCACCGTCAGCTCCTGGGCGCGGACGGCCTTCTCCATCGCCGCCATCTCCGGCCGCGCCGAGAGCGCCTCGGCGAGAAGGGCCTCGGTGTCCGCGCCTTCGCCGGGGACGGGCGGGACCGTCTCGTCCGACACGTCGTAGTCGGTCGGCCCTTCCACCCCCATCGCCTGGTTGAGGGTGGCCTTGGCCGTCTCGTAGCCGTTGCGGGCGAGGACGAGCTGGTAGCGGGCGTTGGCCTGGGAAGCCCGCGCCGTGGCGAGGGCGATCTCGGGCTGGGTGCCCACCTCGACGAACCCCACCACCTGGGCGAGGTGACGGTCCTGGTCGGCCAGGGTCTCGGAGGCCACCCGGACCAGCTCGCGCGCGGCGCGGGCCTGAAAGAAGGCCGTGCGCACCACCGTCGTGACCTGGAGCGCGGTCGCCCGTTCGTTGTCCGCCTGGGAGGCGGCCGCGGCCCGGCTCGCCCGCCACGCCGAGGAGGACGCACCGAAGTCCCACAGGAGCTGGGTCGCGCTGAGGCCGAAACTGTAGAAGGGGAGAGTGCTCCAGCTCGAGCTCGCCCCGGCCGAGGAGCCGATGCCGCCCGGCAGCGAGCCGGGCCGGGGCACGTAGTTCGCCGTCGTGCGCTCGTAGCCCGCGGCGCCTCCAACCTGGGGCAGGAGGGCGGCGCGCGCCACGTCGGACTGAGCGTGCGCGCCCTCGGCCACGGCGTGGGCTTCGCGCAGCTGCGGCTGGCGGGACCGCGCCGTGGCGACGGCCTCCTCGAGGGTGAGCGTGCGCCCGAGGGGCTCGGCCCGCAGCGAGCCGGCGGCGGCGGAGAGGAGCCCGCAGGCCAGGGCGAGGGCCCGGCGCGGATCCGTCATTCGTACCTCAGCGCGTCGATGGGGTCGAGGAGGGAGGCCTTGCGGGCGGGGTAGAGGCCGAAGACGATGCCGACCAGGGCCGAGAAGCCGACCGCCGTCACCGCCACGTCGGCGCGGATGAGCGTCGGCCACCCGAACTGCGCGGCCAGGCGCAGGGCGGTGCCCACGCCGAGAGCGAGGCCGAGGACGCCTCCCGCCACCGCGAGGGTCAGCGCCTCGACCAGGAACTGGGCGAGGATGTTCTGCGGCTTCGCGCCCACCGACATCCGGACGCCGATCTCGCGCGTCCTCTCCGTGACCGAGACCAGCATGATGTTCATGATGCCGATCCCGCCCACGAGCAGGGACACCGCGGCGATGCTGGCGAGGAGGGTGGAGAGCGTCCTCGTCCCCTCCTCCTGGGCTCCCGCGAGCTCCGTCAGGTTGCGGATCGAGAAGTCGTCGTCGAGGGCCGACTGGATGTGGTGGCGGTCCCGCAGGAGCGCGGTGATCTGGATCTGCGCGCGCGCCGTGTCGGCGGAGCTCGTGGCTCCAACGAAGATCGTGCCCGCGATGTAGTTCTGGAGCCCGCCCTGGATCTTGGTCAGGAACGTCTTGAGCGGGATGAAGGCGGCGTCGTCGTAGTCCTGGCCGGTCGTCGACTGGCCCTTGCCGGCGAGCACCCCCGCCACCTGGAACGGGATGTTCTTGATCCGCACGAGCTGACCCACCGGGTCCGCGTTCTCGCCGAAGAGCTTCTCGACGACGGTCTGGCCGAGGAACACCACCTTGGCCCCGTTCTCCGAATCGGAGTCGGTCATGGGCGTGCCCGTGGAGACGGGCCAGTTGCGGATCGCGAAGTACTCCGGGCCGGTGCCGTAGACCGAGGTCGTCCAGTTCTGGTCCTCGAACACGACGGGCGCGTTCGTCCGGAGCTGCGCGACCGCGTACTTGACGGTCGGCACCTCGGAGTGGATGGCGCGCAGGTCGTCCCAGGTGAGGGTGGGGAGGCTGCCGAAGCCTCCTCGGGAGCCGCCGGCCGTGGTCGACCCGGGCAGGACGATGAGGACGTTCGACCCCATGGAGGCGAAGGACTGCTCGACCTTGGCCTTGGCCCCCTCGCCGATCGCGACCATCGCGATGACGGCCGCGACGCCGATGACGATGCCGAGGGTGGTGAGGAACGAACGGAGCTTGTTGCGGAGGAGCGCGCGCGCGGCGACGCGCAGGGTCTGCAGGAGGTTCATGCGGCGCCTCCGGCCCATCGCGCGGCGCCGCCGGGGGCGCGGCGGGACTCCTGGCGGCGATCGGACAGGAGGTGGCCGTCCTTCACCACGATCACGCGGGAGGCGAAGGCGGCGACGTCGGGCTCGTGGGTCACCAGCACCACGGTGATTCCGCCGTCGCGCAGCTCCTGGAAGAGGGCCATGACCTCGTTGCTGGTCGTGGAGTCGAGATTGCCGGTCGGCTCGTCGGCGAGGATGACCTTGGGCCGGTTGACGAGCGCCCGCGCGATCGCCACCCGCTGCTGCTGTCCCCCGGACATCTGGTTCGGGTGGTGGCCGGTCCGGTCGCCGAGCCCGACGCGGGCGAGGGCCTCCCGAGCCCGCGCGTGGCGCTCGCGGGTCGGGACGCCGGCGTAGAGGAGAGGCAGCTCGACGTTCTCGAGCGCGCTCGTCCGGGCGAGGAGGTTAAAGCTCTGGAAGACGAAGCCCAGGGTCCGGTTCCTCCGCTCGGCCAGGGCGGCGCGGTCGAGACGCGAGACCTCCTCGCCCGCGAGCAGGTAGCGGCCGGAGCTGGGCCGGTCCAGGCAGCCGACGATGTTCATGAGCGTGGACTTGCCCGAGCCGGACGCGCCCATGACAGCCACGAAGTCCCCCGGCGCGACGCTCAACGAGATTCCCCGGAGCGCGTGGACCTCGACGTCACCCATTCGATAGACCTTGGTCACGTTCTCGAGCGCGACGACGGGCCGCGTGTCCATGGGAAGCCTCAGAACATGCGGCGGGGCAGCCCGCCCTGGGCCTGCGCGGGGGAGGCCGCGGCCGGCCCGCCGCCGGTGACGTCCACGATCACCTGGTCGCCTTCGCCCAGCGGCCCCTCGACGATCTCGGTCAGGCTGCCGTCCGAGATCCCGGCCTTGAGGACGACGGGGCGCGGCTTGCCCTGGGCGAGGACGAAGACGCGGCGGGTGGTCGTGACCGGCGCGGCGCCGGCCCCGTGCCCTCCCGCGGGAGGGGCGCCGTCGCGCGCCTCGCCGCCTCGCGCGCCGCCTCGGGACGACCTCGTCGCCGAGAGACCGGCCAGGGCAAGGACCTCGGCGCTGGGGCGGAAGCGAAGGGCGGCGTTCGGCAGCCGCAGCACGTCGGCCTTCTCCGCGACCACGAACGTCGCGTTCGCCGTCATGCCCGGCTTGAGCTTCAGCCCCTCGTTGTCGACGTCGATCACGGCGTCGTAGGTGACGACGTTCTGGACGGTCTGGGCGGCGTTGCGGATCTGGCGGACCTTGCCCCGGAAGGTCTCCCCCGGGTAGGCGTCGACCGTGAACGTCGCCGGCATCCCGTCCGTGAGCCTCCCGATGTCGGCCTCCGCGACGGACGTGTCGACCTGCATCTTGCGCAGGTCCTGGGCGATGACGAAGAGAGTCGGCGCCTGGAGCGAGGCGGCGACGGTCTGGCCCACGTCGACGTTGCGCGAGATCACGACGCCGTCGGTGGGCGAGAAGATGTCGGTGTAGGCGAGGTTGATCTTGGCCTGGTAGAGGGCGGCCTGGGCCTGCTCGACCGCGCCCTGGGAAGCGGCGACGGTCGCGTGGCCGGCGTCGGCGGTGGCCTGTGTGGTGTCGAAGTCCGCCTGGGCGATCAGCTTGCGGGCGACCAGGCTCTTGGACCGGGCGAGCTGGCGGTCGTCGTCGAGGGCCTGGGCCTCGGCCTTGGCCAGGTTCCCCTTGGCCGCGGCGAGGTTGGCCTTGGCCTGCTCGTACGCGGCCTGGAAGAGGCGCGGGTCGATCTTCGCGATGAGCTGGTCCTTGCGCACGGGCGAGTTGTAGTCGACGAGGATGCGCTGCAGGGTCCCCGACACCTGGCTGCCCACCTGGACGGTGACGATCGCCGAGAGCGTCCCCGACGCCGTGACCTTGGACACGACGCGGCCCCGGTCCACCTTCGCGGTCTCGAAGCGAAGGACGCCCTTGGTGGTGGTCGCGTGGTAGCGGTAGGCCAGAGCCGCACCCGTGAGCGCCGCCACGCCGACCAGGATCCACAGGGCCGCTCGGCGGCGCGGGTCCCTCGTCGACGGCAGCTCGTCCGCCACCTCCCCGTCTCTCTCGATCTCGGCCGGCGTCGCCATGCTCTCTGCCTCCCTGCCTGCGAACGCGCGCAAAGAGGAGGCGGGGGCTCAGCCGGCGGGCGTCGGCGACGTGTAAGCGGTGTAAGGCGGGCGGCCGGGCGTCCGCGTGCTCCGGGGTCTCCGTCAGTCCTCCGCGGCCACGGCGCGCGAGGCGGCCAGGCGCCGGGCCAGCCACGCCCGCGAGAAGGACCAGTATCGCTTGACCGTGGCCGGCGAGATGCCCACCACCTCCGCCGTCTCCTCGACGCTCAGGCCCCCGAAGGCCCGCAGCTCGACGACGCGGCTCTGCCGGGGATCGAGGGCGGCCAGCTCGTTGAGCGCGTCGTCGAGCGCGATGAGGTCGAGCGAGCGGGGGCCCGTGCTGGCCACGGCCTCGTCCAGCGTCACGCGGGTGCGGGTCCCCCCCCGCTTCCGGGCCCTGCGGTTTCGCGCGTGGTCGACGAGGACGCGGCGCATCATCTCCGCCGCCACGCCCAGGAAGTGGGCGCGGTTCTGCCAGACGACCCGCTTCTGGTCCACCAGCCGAAGGTAGGTCTCGTGGACGAGGGCCGTCGGCTGCAGGGTGTGGCCGGGCCGCTCGCGGCGCAGGAAGGCGGCCGCCTTCTGCCTCAAGTCCGCGTAGACGGCCTGCATGAGGAGGTCGGCGGCGTCCTTGTCGCCTTCGCGCGCCGCGTCGAGCAGGCCCGTCACGTCCTGGCCGTGAAGTGCCAAGCTGAGCCTCCTGACGAACCACGGCCAGTGTCTCACGACGTGCCGCCCCTGCGGCGCGTTCCCGCCCCCGGGGGGCAGGACGCGCCCATCCCCGCGGAGCGCGCCTGACCGGAGCCCGGGTCTCCCTCCATGGCGTTCATGAGATAACGCTCCAACCGGGCGACTCGGGGCTCAGGCGGGGGGCTCCCGGGGGGTTGCGCTCAGGGCGCGCTTCGGTCAGCCTGCTCCAAACAGAGGCCAGAGGCGATCGTCCGAGCAAGGAGGCGAGCCATGCGAGTCGAGACCACCGTCGTCCTCACGGCGCTGCTCGCCGCCTCCGCCGCCTTCGCGTCGAGCCGCGCGCCGCGAGACCAACCCGCCGTCGACGCCTTCGAGACGATGAGCCGCTCCTTCGAGCGCATCGCCGCCGAGGTGTCGCCCTCCGTGGTGCAGATCTTCACGAGCGGCTACGGGCTGGGCCCCCAGCACGGGGAGGTGCTCACCAAGCAGGAGGGCACGGCCTCGGGCATCGTGGTGGATGCCGGGGGCCTCATCGTCACGAACGCCCACGTCGTCAGCGGGGTGGGACGCATCACCGTGCAGCTCGCGCCGCCGGCCGACCCCGCGCACCCCGGGCGCCCGTTGCTGCGCGCCGCGCGGCCGAAGCTGGAGGCCAAGGTCGTCGGGGTCGACACGGTCACCGACCTGGCCCTCCTCCGGGTCGCGGCCGACGACCTGCCGGCCCTGCGCCTCGCCGACTCGGACAAGCTCCGCCAGGGTCAGCTCGTGCTCGCCTTCGGCTCTCCCCTCGGCCTCGGCAACACGGTCACCATGGGGGTGGTGAGCGCGGTGACCCGACAGCTCGGTCCCGACGAGACCCTCGCCTACATCCAGACCGACGCCCCGATCAACCCCGGGAACTCCGGCGGCCCGCTCGTCGACTCGAACGGAGAGGTGGTCGGCCTCAACACGATGATCCTCACCCAGTCCGGGGGCAGCGAGGGTGTCGGCCTCGCCATCCCGAGCAACACCGTCCGCTCCGTCGTCGAGCAACTCCGGCGGCACGGGCACGTGCACCGGGGGGTGATCGGCGTCCAGGTGCAGACGGTGACCCCGACGATGGTGACCGCGCTCGGCCTGCCCCACCGCTACGGCGTGATCGTCGCCGACGTGGACCCGAACGGCCCCGCGGCCAAGGCCGGGCTGCAGATCGGAGACGTGGTCCTGTCCGCGAACCTCCGTCCGGTCGAGAACGTCCGGCAGTTCTCGTCGAGCCTCTACCGCATCGCGGTCGACGCCACGGTCGACCTGGAGGTCCAGCGAGGCGAGGAGCTGCTCACGATCCGGGCGAGCGTCATCGAGCGCCCGGACGATCCGTCCCGCTTCCTGGAGATGGTCCGGCCGGAGACCAATCTCGTGCCCCAGCTCGACCTTCTGGGGATCGATCTCGACCCGTCGCTCGTCGAGGCCCTCCGCACGCTCCGGAACTCGACCGGTGTCCTCGTCGCCGCGATGTCGACGCAGGCGGCCCCGCCGGGTGACCGGTTCCAGCCCGGGGACGTCATCCACGCGGTCAACGGCGTCTCCGTCGACTCCCTGTCGGAGCTCAAGCGGGCGGTCAAGGACATGAAGGACGGCGACCCGATCGTCGTCCAGATCGAGCGCGACGGAGTCTTCCGCTACGTCGCCTTCGAGATCGACTGAGCGGGCCGGCTCGCGTCGTCCTGTCCTTCTCCGACCGCTGCTACGATGGAGAGGGCGGCAGAGGACGGAGGTTCGGATGCGCCGGGCCGGCGGAGTGGCGGCGGTGCTCGTCCTTCTCGTTTCCCCGGCCGGCGCGCGCCCACTGCGGCCGAGGGGAGAAAGCGTGCGCCTGGAGGCCGACCGGGCCGTCCTCGAGTACGAGAAGGGTGACCTCGACGCGAGCGAAGCCGAGGCCTTCCTGGAGATGGCCGACCGCGGGGTGGCGGACATCGAAGCGCTCGTTGCCCCCGGCCTTCCCGACTGGGCGCGGCGGCGCGGCCGCATCCGCTTCGTGGTCGGCTCCTGGGTCCCGATCTCCAGGACCTGGGGACGAACGGTGGGGCTTCCCCTCGACCGCGTCCGCACTCGAAGCGCCCCCTACCTCCACGAGACCGTCCACGCCCTCGTGCCCGCGCGCGGCGACCGCGTCTGGCTCTCCGAGGGCCTCGCGTCCTACCTCGAGAGCTGGGTGAGCGAGAACCGCGGCGGCTACGACGCCCACGTCTTCACCCGGGCCGGCGACCGCGGCATCCACGAGGCGGCGCGGCGCACCCTGGCGACCGGGCCCGGCCGGGCCGTCCTGCCGTGGGTCGGCGCCCGGGGCGAGCCGCCCTTCATGGAGGAGGACCGCTCGGGCGTGGCCCGCCCGTTCTACGTCCTCTCCCAGTCCCTGACCAAGCACGTCGTGGACGCGGCCGGCCTCGCGGCCGTGGTCCGAAGCCTGGTCGGCGGGGGAGAGGACGGACTCCAATCGGACGGACTCCGATCGGCGACGGGCCGGAGCGACGAGGAGTGGAAGCGGGAGTGGCTTCACGCGATCGGAGCCTCGGCGCTCGCGAGCGCTCGGAGCTCGCCGCGCCCTTGAGCCCCGCCCCCGCCTCAGCTCTTCTTCGCCGGAGCCAGGCTCAGCACGAGGGAGACGCTGAAGCCCTGGTCGGTCTTCTTGTAGGGCGCCAGGACGGTGAGGCCCGTGGAGATCCCGCCCGGCGTGAAGAGCGGCACCTCGGCGAGAGGCGGGTCGTTGTTGTAGAGGATGCGCCAGTTGACCTTGAGGCCGAGCCCCTTCGTCATCGCCACCTGCAGGCCGAACTGCGCGTCGAAGCGCCGGGCGGTCGAGTCCTCCAGGCTCTGGTCGCCGATGAAGGTGTGGCTGAAGGTCGTGCTCGGGAAGAGCTTCTGGCGGAAGTCCCAGCCGAGGCGGGCGCCGACGAACGACTTGCTCCCGCCGACGGTGTAGGCCTCGTCCGTGTAGGTGACCCCGAGCGCAGCCCTATAGCTCGTCGCGTCGCTGTTCACGAACAGGTAGCCGAAGCCGGCGTCGCCGACCCATCGGTTCTGGATGCCCGAGAAGCGGTTGCGCTCCCAGCCCGCGCCCACGGTGGTGAAGACGCGGTCGGACAGCTTGTAGTCGTAGCGCCCCCGCGCGTAGTAGGCCTCGGCGGTCGGCTGGGGGTCGGGCACGCGCACATCGAAGTCGGTCGGGGTCCCCACGGCGTAGCGGGAGTCGGGGGACGAGCTCGCACGGATGCCGCCCGCGGCGAAGGAGATCCCCTGCTTCGTCCAGCGCCGGGCGACGTCGCCCTTGAAGCCGAGGCTGCGCGAGCTCGAGTTGCCGGAGGTGAGGACGTAGGAGAGGTCGGCGTTGGCGTAGAAGCCGGGCGCATCGAGCTTGAAGGCCTTGTCGTCCACCGCCTTCGTGTCGGCGGGGGCGGCGCTCGTCTGGGCCCGGGCGGGGACGGCGAAGAGGCCGAGCGCGGCGGTGGCGAGGGCGACCGGCGGCGTGAGGGACATGCCTTCTTCCTTCCGGGAATCGGGTCCGAGGGGGCTTGAGAACAGCCAGATAACGCTCTCTCGCCGCGACTGTCAAGGTGAGGGGAGGGTGGACACCCAGGCGTCCCGCGCGGCCTCGATCTAGAATGACCATTCCTTGAAACGCGGTCTCCCGGTCGTCTACCTCACGGTCTTCATCGACCTCGTCGGCTTCGGCCTGATCCTGCCCCAGCTGCCGTACTACGCGGAGCGGTTCGGCGCCACCGGGGTCTGGGTGGGGGCGATCCTCACCGCCTACTCGGCGGCGCAGCTCGTGGGCGCGTCGGTCCTCGGGCGCCTCTCCGACCGCGTCGGCCGCCGCCCCGTCCTCCTCATGAGCCTCGCGGGCTCCGCGGCCTCCTTCCTGCTCTCGGGGCTCGCGGGCTCGCTCTTCGTTCTCCTCACCGCCCGGGCCCTGGCCGGGCTCTTCGGGGGCAGCATCGCGGCGGCCCAGGCGGTCATCGCGGACGTGACGACGCAGCGGGAGAGGGCGAGGTACATGGGCCTCCTCGGCGCCTCGATCGGCCTCGGCTTCGTCCTCGGCCCCGCTCTCGGGTCCGGCCTCGCGCGGTTCGGCTTCGGCGCCGCCGCGTTCTCGGCCTCCCTCCTCGCCGCGGCCAACCTGCTCTACGCCTTCCTCCGCCTCCCCGAGACGCGGAGCGCCGCGGAGCGCCGGCACGTCCACTCGCGCGTCGACTGGTCCAACCTCCTCGACGCCCTCCGCCATCCCTCGATCGGGCGCCTCCTCGCCGCCACGTTCCTCTGCACCCTCGCTTTCGTGGCCATGGAGGCGACGTTCGCGCTCCTCGGCGAGGCTCGCTTCGGCCTGACCGCGGGGCGGCTCGGCCTGGTGTTCGCGTACGTCGGGGTCGTCATGGTGATCGTGCAGGGCGGCCTCGTCGGGCGCCTCGCCCTCCGCTTCGGGGAGCGCGCCGTCGCCACGACCGGGACCCTCCTCATGGCAGCGAGCCTCGCTGCGCTCCCGCTCGCGTCCTCTCTCGCGGCGGCGGCGGGCGTGCTGGCCGGCCTCGCGGCCGGACAGGGGCTGACGACGCCGATGCTCTCGACCCTCCTCTCGCGGGCCACGGACGCCGATGAGCAGGGCGGGACCCTGGGCCTCGGCCAGTCGCTCGCCGCCGCCGCCCGCGCCGTCGGGCCGATCGGGGCGGGCTGGCTCTACGACCGCGCGACGGGCGCGCCCTACGCGGCGGGCGCGGCGCTGATGGTCGTGGCCGCGCTCCTCGTGGGGACCGGGCGCACCGACTGATCACTCCGCGGCCAGCCGGTAGCCCACGCCGGTCTCCGTCAGCAGGTACTTCGGCCGCGCCGGGTCCTCCTCCAGCTTGTGCCGGAGCTGGCCCATGTAGACGCGCAGGTAGTGCGACTGGCCGGTGGACCCCGGCCCCCAGACCTCCTGGAGGAGCTGGCGGTGGGTGAGGACCTTCCCCGCGTGCCGGGCCAGGGCCGCGAGAAGGTTGAACTCGGTGCGGGTGAGCCGCACCTCCTCGCCTCGAACGGAGACGCGCCGCGCCGCGAGGTCGACGCGCAGGTCGCCCGCCTCGAACGCGGTCTCGCCGCCGCCGGACGCGAGCCGGGCCGCGTGCCGCAGGGCCACGCGCATCCGGGCGAGGAGCTCGCCCACGCCGAACGGTTTCGTCAGGTAGTCGTCGGCACCCGCGTCGAGGGCCTCGATCTTGTCGCGCTCCTGGCCCCGGGCGGAGAGCACGACGATCGGCACCGCCGACCACGCCCGGATGCGCCGCGCGACCTCGACCCCGTCCAGGTCCGGCAGGCCCAGGTCGAGCAGGACCAGGTCGGGCGCGCGCACGGCGGCCTCGACGAGGGCCCGCTCCCCCGTCGCCGCCTCGGCGAGGCGATAGCCGTGGGCGGAGAGGCTCGCCCGCAGGAAGCGCAGCACCTGGGGCTCGTCCTCGACGACCAGGACCAGCCGGCCGGATCCCTCGCCCGCGTCCTCAGCCGGCCGTTCGCTCACCGTCGTCCTCTGCCGCCGGCGGGGGCGCGGGCTCGAGGGGAAGCGTGAAGCGGAAAAGCGTCCCCCGTGGCTCGCCGCGCTCGGCCCAGATGCGGCCGCCGTGCGCGGTCACGATGGCCCGGCAGATCGGAAGGCCCAGGCCGAAGCCGCGGGGAGCGGAGTCCGCGCGGTAGAACTTCTCGAACACCCTCTCCTCCGTCCCCGGAGGGAGACCGGGCCCCTCGTCCGCCACCTCCACCTCGACCGCGCCGTCCGCCGCTCGCGCCGCGACCCGGATCGCGCCCTCCTTCTCGGTGTACTTCGCCGCGTTCTCGAGGAGGTTCACGAGGGCCTGCTCGACGAGGACCCCGTCGACGGGCACGAGGGGGAGATCGACCGGGATCGAGACGCGGACCGCACGGTCCTTCAAGGCGGGCTCGAGCCGCGCGAGGGCCGACCCCACGAGCTCCTCCAGGGAGTGCCAGTCGCGGTTGAGCTGGAGCGAGCCCGACTCGAGCCGCGTCATGTCGAGCAGGTTGGTGACGAGCCGGTTGAGGCGCCCCGCCTCCTCGTAGATCGCCTCCTCGAGATCGCGCCGCCCCTCCTCGCCGAGGGACGAGCCCTGGAGCAGGCTGCTCGCGGCGCCGGTGATCGTGGCCAGGGGAGTGCGCAGGTCGTGGGAGACCGAGCTCAAGAGCGTGCTGCGCAGCCGCTCGGACTCCATGGCGACGCGCGCCTGCTGGGCCTCGTCGGCCAGGCGGGCCCGCTCGAGGCCGGAGGCGATCTGCCGGGCGAGGGCCTCGAGGAGGTCGGCCTGGTCGGGGCGCAGGGGGAGGAGCGAAGGGTCGGGGCGCAGGCCCAGCACCCCGAGGACGGCCCGCGTCCCGCGGAGCGGCAGGTACACAGCCGCCGCCCCGGGCAGGGTGTCAGTCCCGAGGCCGGCCGGCTGGCCGTGGTCGAACGCCCACTGCGCGACCGCGGTCTCCCGGGAGCCCTCCCCCGGCGCCTCCCCGCCCGCCGCGCGGAGGGCGCCCGACGGCCCCGGGACGAAGGCCGCGGCCGGGCCGCCGAAGACGTCGGACACGTGGCGCGAGCCGACCCCGGCCACCTCCTCGACCGTGCGGGCCGCCGCGACGTCCCGGCTCATCGCGTAGAGGACCTGCGTCCGCTGCTCCCGCTGCCGCGCCGCGTCGGCCTGGGCCCGCACCCGCGCCGCGAGCGTGCTGATCAGCAGGCTCACGACCAGCATCACCGCGAAGGTGACGACGTACTGGGTGTCGGTGACGGCGAACGTCAGGTAGGGCGGCACGAAGAAGAAGTCGAAGGCGGCCACGCTCAGGACGGCGGTCGCCGCGGCCGGCCCGCGGCCGAGGCGGGAAGCGACGAACGCCACCCCGAGGAGGTACGTCATCACGAGGTTGGACCGGTCGAAGCGGCCGACCATCGCCCAGCAGAGGAGCGTGCACAGGACGACGACCGCCCCCGACCAGACGTAGTGCAGCGGCCGGGCCGAAAGGGGAAGGGTCGGCCGCCGGGCCGGAGCCGCCGCCTCGGCCCGCTCGCCGGAGACGATGAAGACGTCGATGTCGCCGCTCGCCCGCACGATGGCGTCGACCAGGGAGCCGCGCAGGCGGTCGCGCCAGCGCCCGTGGGCCGGCTTTCCGACCACGATCGTGCTGATGTTGCGCTGGCGCGCGAAGGCGAGCAGGGCCTCGCTCACGCTCGGCCCGGAGACGGTCGCGGTCTTGGCCCCGAGCTGCTCGGCGAGGGCGAAGGCAGCGGCGAGGTCGCTCCGCTCGGCGGGAGAGAGCGGGGGCTGGCCGGGGCTCTCCACCCACACCGCGATCCACTCCGCCCGCAGCCGCGCCGCGAGGCGCCGCGCCGCTCGGACCAGCCGGCCGCTCTCGGGGTTCGGCCGGATGGAGACGAGGACGCGCTCGGCCACGGGCCAGGTCGCCTCGATCGCGTGGTCCCGGCGGTAGACCTGCACGTCCGCGTCCACGTGCTCGGCCGTGCGGCGGAGAGCCAGCTCCCGCAGGGCGGTGAGGTTGCCCTTCCGGAAGAAGCGCTTCACCGCGCGGGCCGCCTGGTCGGGCAGGTAGACCTTGCCCTCCTCCAGGCGGCGCAGCAGGTCCTCGGGCGGCAGGTCCACGAACTCGACCTCGTCCGCTTCGTCGAGCACGCGGTCGGGCAAGGTCTCGCGGACCAGGACGCCGGTGACGCGCTCGACGAGGTCGTTCACGCTCTCCAGGTGCTGCACGTTGAGGGTCGTCCAGACGTCGATGCCGGCCTCGAGGAGCTCCCGCGCGTCCTGCCAGCGCTTCGGGTGGCGGGAGCCGGGAGCGTTGCTGTGGGCGAGCTCGTCGAGGAGGAGGAGACCCGGGCGGCGGGCGATCGCAGCATCGATGTCGAACTCCTGCAGCCGGACCCCGCGGTGCTCGACCTCGCGCGGCGGGAGGCGCTCGAACCCCTCGGCGAGGGCGGCCGTTTCGACGCGGCGGTGGGTCTCCACCCAGCCGATGACCACGTCCTTGCCCGCCGCGCGCTGGGCCCGGGCCGCCGAGAGCATGGCGTACGTCTTCCCGACTCCGGGGGCGGCTCCGAAGAACACCTTGAGCCGACCGCGCTTCGCCTCGTCGCGCTGGACGCGGCGGAGCAACGCGTCGGGGTCCGGCCTCGTCTCGCTCACCCCTGGCCTCGGAAGGAGATTACCTGCCCCGCTCGGCTTCCGCGAGCAGGGCCGCGATCACCCGAGCCACGTCGGACAGGGACCGGCGGGCGTCGGTGGTCGCCGGAGCGCCGCTCCCCCAGACGTCGAGCCAGCCGCAATGCCGTTTCCCCGCCACCAGCGACAGCCGGCCGCCCTCCGCGGGGAGCGGGAGGCCCCGGCGAGGCAGGCTTTCGCGTGCTCGCCCCGGCGGCAGCAGCGTGTCGAGCTCGAGCGCCTGGCCGGGCACGGGCCTCGCCGGACCGGGCCCGGACGTGGCCAGCACGCCGTTGGCCCGGTCGCGGACGACTGCGGCGGCGACGGGCAGGCTGAGCCGGCACGCGTCGAGAGTCCGGACCAGCCGGGGCTCGAGCGGTCCCCCCTGCTCCAGCTCGGCCACCGAGGAGTGGACGAGCTCGAGCTGCTTGCGCCCGGGAGCTCGCGGGGCCGCCCATCGCCCCCGCCCCGACGCCAGAGAGGCCGTGAGGAGGCCGCACGCGGCGAGGCCGAAGAAGGCGAGCAGGTCGTGCTTCTCGGCGATCGTGAGCCTCATGTAGGGCTGGGTCAGGAAGAAGTCGAGGCTGAGGGCCGAAGCGACCGCGGTCGCCACCGCCGCCGTCCGCCCCCCGAATTCCCCGACCACGATCGTCAGGGCGAGGAAGAGGAACGTGAAGTTCGACGCGGTGGTGAAGTCGCGGACCGGGACGAGGGCCATGCCCAGGAGGACGGCGGCAATGGGTCCCGCGCCCAGGTAGATCAGGTCCTTGCCGTCGTCCTCCATGGCGTCCTCCGAGCGGCGGGCTTCCCGACGGCCGATGCCGCTCACATCATCTCTCTAAGGCCGACGCGCCACGATGAGCCACCAGGACCGCTGCCCCGGCCCGGTGGTGAACCGGTCGTCCCGGCGGACGATCTCGAACCCGGCCTGCCGGAGCCAGCCCTCGGCCGCGTCGGGAGGGTCGTGGTGATGCCCTCCCGGGCCAGGTGATCCCGCCTCGCCGACGTCCGGCCCGGGGTCGACCACGACCAGCCGTCCACCCGAGTGGAGGGCCTCGCGCACGTGGCCGAGGATCGCCGCCTTGTCCTCGATCTCGTGGAGCGCGTTGGCGACGAGAACGGCGTCGGCGCCTCCCGCCGGCAGGTGAGGGTCTCCGGTCTCGCCGAGTACGGTCTCGAGGTTGCGCCGCGCGCGCAGGAGAGCCCGCACCCGCAGGAACAGCAGCGGGAACCGGCGGACGTCGACCGCGACGACGCGGCCTCGGCGGCCCACGACCGTCGCGAGCTTCAGCGCGAAATACCCCACTCCCGAGCCGAGGTCGACGACGACCTTTCCCTCTCGGACGTCGAGGGCCCGCACGACTTCGGCCGGCCGTTGCCACCCGTCCCGCTCCGCTTCGGCGACGTCCACCGCCCGAGCCGCACTGAGGGTCCACCAGACCGCGGCCAGGGCGGGGACGGTGGCCGCCGCGAGGGCGAGGACGAGACCGATCCGCCATCGATAGGCCTTCTCCGAGCCCGTCACGACCGCAGGCGGCTCGGCGCGGCCGGGAGGCCGTCCCGCACGTCCATGGCCCCCATCCGGCCCCATGGCCCTCCGGCCTCAGCTTCCCGCGTGGGCCGGGCCTGGGAAGCGCCGGTCGAGGTCCAGGTTCAGGAGCAGGACGTTGACCCGGGGCTCGCCCAGGAGGCCGAACGTGCGGGCTTCCGTCCGCGCCTCGACGAGGTCCAGGATCTCCTTCGGGGCGACGCCTCGCGCGGCGGCGATGCGCGGCGCCTGCCAGCGCGCGGCCTCCGGCGAGAGGTGCGGGTCGAGGCCGCTCCCGGACGCGGTGACGAGCTCGACCGGCACCGCCCCCGCGGCCTGCGGGTTGTCCGATCGGAGACGCGCGACGTCGGCGGCCACGCGGTCGCGGAGCTTCTGCGACGTCGGCCCGAGGTTCGAGCCCGACGAGCCGGTGGCGTCGTATCCGTCGCCGGCGGCCGACGGACGCGGCTGGAAGTAGGCCGGACTCTTGAAGCCCTGGGCGATCAGCTCCGAGCCGACGACCCGTCCGTCCTTCGTGAGCAGGCTGCCGCCGGCCCGGTAGGGGAAGGCCGCCTGGGCGAGGCCGGTGATCGCGAGCGGGTAGAGGAGGCCGGTCAGGACGAGGGTCACCACGGTCATGCGCAGCGCGACGAGGAGCTCGGTCTTCATCGGGATCCCCCTAGACGAGGCCGATCGCGGCCAGGATGACATCGACGATCTTGATGCCCACGAAGGGGGCGACGACGCCGCCCACGCCGTAGACGAGGAGGGACCGGCGCAGGAGCGCGGCGGCGCCGAAAGGCCGGTACCGCACGCCGCGGAGCGCGAGCGGGATGAGGGCCACGATGATGAGCGCGTTGAAGATCACCGCCGAAAGGATCGCGCTCTCCGGCGAGGTGAGGCGCATGACGTTGAGAGGGGCGATCTGGGGGAAGACCACCACGAACATGGCGGGCAGGATCGCGAAGTACTTCGCCACGTCGTTGGCGATCGAGAAGGTGGTGAGGCAGCCGCGGGTCATGAGGAGCTGCTTACCGACCTCGACCACCTCGAGGAGCTTCGTGGGGTTGCTGTCGAGGTCCACCATGTTGCCGGCCTCGCGGGCGGCCTGGGTGCCGGTGTTCATCGCGATGGCCACGTCGGCCTGGGCGAGGGCGGGAGCGTCGTTCGTGCCGTCGCCGGTCATGGCCACGAGCTTCCCCCTGGCCTGCTCCTCGCGGATGAGCGCGAGCTTCATCTCCGGTGTGGCCTCGGCCAGGAAGTCGTCGACACCCGCCTCGGCCGCGATCGCGGCCGCGGTGAGCGGGTTGTCGCCCGTGATCATGACGGTGCGCAGCCCCATCGTCCGGAACCGGGCGAAGCGTTCCTTGATGCCGCCCTTGACGATGTCCTTGAGGTGGATCACCCCCAGCACCCGGGGCCCGTCGGAGACGGCGAGGGGCGTGCCCCCGGACTTGGCGATGGAGGCGGCCGTCTGCTCGACCTGGGGCGGGACGCTGCCGCCGAGCGAAGCCACGTGCCGCCCCACCGCGTCGACCGCGCCCTTGCGGATCACCCGGCCGTTCAGGTCGCAGCCGCTCATCCGGGTCTGGGCCGAGAACGGCACGAACCTCGCCTCGGGCTGCTTGAGCTCGCGGCCCCGCAGCCCGTAGCGCTCCTTGGCCAGGACGACGATCGACCGGCCTTCGGGCGTCTCGTCGGCCAGGCTCGCGATCTGGGCCGCGTTCGCGAGGTCCTCGACGCGGTGGCCCGGCGCGGGCAGGAACTCGGTGGCCATCCGGTTGCCGAGGGTGATCGTGCCCGTCTTGTCGAGCAGCATGGTGTCCACGTCGCCCGCCGCCTCGACCGCGCGGCCGCTCATCGGGATGACGTTGTGGCGGATGAGCCGATCCATGCCCGCGATGCCGATGGCCGAGAGCAGCCCGCCGATCGTGGTCGGGATGAGGCACACCAGCAAGGCCACGATGACGGTCGAGGAGAAGCGCAGGCCGGAGTAGAGGCCGAAGGGCACGAGGGTCACGCAGGCGATCAGGAAGATGACGGTCATCCCGGCCAGCAGGACGGTGAGGGCGATCTCGTTCGGCGTCTTCTGCCTCTTCGCCCCCTCGACGAGGCCGATGATGCGGTCGAGGAAGGAGTGCCCGGGGTCGACGCCGATCCGGACCACGATGCGGTCGGAAAGGACCCTCGTCCCTCCGGTCACCGCCGAGCGGTCGCCGCCGCTCTCGCGGATCACCGGCGCCGACTCGCCGGTGACCGCGGACTCGTCCACCGAAGCGATCCCCTCGATCACCTCCCCGTCGCCGGGGATGACCTGGTTCGCCTCCACGACCACGACGTCGCCCTTGCGCAGGCTCGACGCGGCGACCGTCTCCTCCCGGCCGTCGACGAGCTTGCGGGCGACCGTCTCCTGACGCAGGCCGCGCAGCGCGGCGGCCTGGGCCTTGCCCCGGCCCTCGGCGAGGGCTTCGGCGAAGTTCGCGAAGAGGACGGTGAACCAGAGCCACAGGGCCACGTTGCCGGTGAACCAGGCGGGCTGGGCCCCCGGGACGGCGACAACGAGGTCGCGCGCCCAGATGAGCGTCGTGAGGACGCTGCCCACCTCCACCACGAACATCACCGGGTTCTTCACCATCGCCCGGGGATCGAGCTTGCGGACGCTGTCCAGGGCGGCGGCCCGGAGGAGCGGCGCCTCCCAGGCCGAGATGGCACGAACACGCACCTTGTCGCTCATGGCTCAGAACACCTTTCCGGACTGGGCGAGGAAGTGCTCGACGATGGGGCTGAGGCTCAGCGCGGGGAAGAACGTCAGGGCCCCGACGATGAGGATGACGCCGACGAGCAGGGCGGCGAAGAGCGGTCCGTTCGTGGGCAGCGTCCCCGGCCCCGGCGGGACCGACTTCTTGCCCGCCAGCACGCCGGCGATGCCGAGGGCGGGGACGATCATCAGGAACCGCCCCGCGAGCATGGTGATGCCGAGCGAGACGTTGTACCAGGGGGTGTTCGCGTTCAGGCCCCCGAAGGCGGACCCGTTGTTGCCGGCGCCGCTGCTGAAGGCGTAGAGGATCTCCGAGAGGCCGTGGGGACCGGCGTTGGCGAGCGAGGAGAGACCGTAGGGGGCGACGCTCGACCAGGCCGCGAAGGCCAGGATCACGAGGGGGAACACGAGCACGTACAGCATCGCCAGCTTGACTTCCTTCGTCTCGACCTTCTTCCCCAGGTACTCGGGCGTGCGGCCCACCATCAGGCCGGCGATGAAGACGGACAGGACCGCCATCACCAGCATCCCGTAGAGCCCGGCGCCGACCCCGCCGAAGACCACCTCGCCGAGCTGGATGTTGAAGAGGGGCACGAGCCCCCCGAGCGGGGTGAAGCTGTCGTGCATCCCGTTGACCGCGCCGCAGGAGGCGTCGGTGGTGACGGTGGCGTACAGGGCGGAGCTCGCGATGCCGAAGCGGACCTCCTTCCCTTCCATGTTCCCGAGCCCGGGCGCGGCGCCGAGCCGGTCGACGATCGACGGGCTCCCTCCAGACTCCGCCCAGTAGGCCGCAGTGACGCCGACGAGGAAGAGGAACGCCATCGCGCCGAAGAGCGCCCACCCCTGCCGCTGGTCCTTCGCCATCCGGCCGAAGGTGTAGGTGAGGCCGGCCGGGATGGCGAAGATCAGGAACATCGAGAAGAAGTTCGTGAGGGGGTTCGGGTTCTCGAAGGGATGGGCGGCGTTGGCGTTGAAGAAGCCGCCTCCGTTCGTGCCGAGCTGCTTGATGACCTCCTGCGAGGCGACCGGGCCCATCGCGATCACCTGCTTCCCGCCCTCGAGGGTCGCCACGTCCTGGTAGGGAGAGAGGTTCTGGATCATCCCCTGCGACACGAAGACGAGGGCGAACACGACCGAGAGCGGGAGCAGGACGTAGACCGTCGACCGGGTGAGGTCGACCCAGAAGTTGCCGATCGTGCCCGGTCCCTTGCCATCGCCCCGACGCGTGATCCCGCGGGCGAGAGCCACCGCCACTGCCATGCCCGCCGCGGCCGAGATGAAGTTGTGCCAGGCGAGGCCGGCCATCTGGCTGAGGTAGCTCATCGTGACCTCGCCCGTGTAGCCCTGCCAGTTGGTGTTGGTCGTGAAGCTCGCCGCGGTGTTGAAGGACGAGAACGCCTCGACGGGCCCCAGCTTCTGCGGGTTGAAGGGCAGGACGTGCTGGAGGCGCTGGAGGGCGTAGGTCACGAGCATCGTGAAGGCGCTGAAGGCGAGCAGCCCCGTGGCGTAGACGGACCAGGACTGCTCCCGGCCGTCGACGCCCGAGAGGCGGTAGACGAGGCGCTCCAGCCACCCGAGCGGGCGGCGGAGGAAGTGGCTCTCGCCCTCCATCACCCGGTGCATGAAGGCGCCGAGGGGCGCCGTCACCGCGAGGATCGTGGCGAAGAAGAAGAGGATCTGGATCCATCCGTTGGGGGTCAAGGCTCGGGCTCCTTCCTCAGAACCGTTCGGGCTTCAGGAGGGCGTAGGCGAGGTAGGCGAGGAGCAGCACGGACAGCAGCAGGCCGACGAGGTATTCGAGACCCATGTCCCCCCCCTAGATGCGCTCGCAGGCCCTGACGTAGAGCCAGGCGGCGGCGAAGAAGGCCACGGTCGACAGCACGAGAAGCAGGTCGATCATCGTTCCTCCACGAGATGTCCTCTCGTCTTCACAGCTTGACGAGCAGGGCGAACGTGAGCCGGTTCTCGTCCTTGCGCAGGTCGGGCGACCAGCCCGGCACGGACGATCCCGGAGCGCCCGTGTTGCCTCCTGGCGGCGTCACTCCCCCGCTCCCCGAGAAGTACGGTACGTTCGCGTGCCGGTGGTTGAACTCGAGCCGGAAGATGAAGAACGGGCTCGGGTAGTAGTCCAGCGTCACTTGGGTGTCCCAGGCCTTGAAGGGGTCGCCGGGGTTCATGGTGAAGTACGGCGTCCCGGAGAAGGCGGTCGCCCCGTTGATCGGCGGCATGAGCACCAGGTAGCGGCCGGGGTTGTTGATTGCCCCGCCGCCGACCGTGAAGCCCAGCCGGTCGTGGTCGAACCAGAGCCGGTTGTAGGCCATGAACCCGAGGAAGAACTGCGATGGGCTCTCCGGCGTTCCGCCCGAGCAGCTCACGCCCCCGCCCGACTCGCAGCCCGCGTCGATCGTCAACGACGCGGCGGCCTTGCTCAGGAAGGAGCCGGGAGCGTCGTGGTACTTGAACATGATGCTGTCGTCGGTGTGGAAGCGCCTGCGGTCCGGGTTGCCGAGGGTGTCGGCTCCGAAGTACTGGTTGCCGAGGATCCCCAGGCGCGCGCTCGGCCGCCAGAGGATCTGCAAGCCGACACCGGGGGCATTGTTGAACTTGCCGTAGGACTGCCACCCGTTGACGAACCAAGGCTCGATCTTCAGCTTGTCGCTCGGGAAGATCTGGACGCGCATGCCGTTGAAGAACCACGGCGTGTTCGAGGAGACGTACGAGGGCTGGTAGGTCCAGTTGTCGAAGTTGTAGTAGCTCCAGAGGCCGACGTAGGACATGAAGATCCCGGCCTGGACGTTGATGCCGTTCCACTTGTCGATGTGGTACCCGCCGTAGGCCTCGGAGATGTAGCGGTAGGCGTTGTCGAGGCTCCACTGCCCGCGGCCCGGGCTCGCGTCGTTGCGCGGTGTCGTGGAGGAGTACATGCCGAACTGGGTCATCAGCCGCGCCTGCACGTTCTTGTAGTTGAGGTCGCCGCCGACCCCGAGCTGCGTGAGCTGGAACTCGTCGTGACGGAAGACCTCGCTCGAGCCGGAGATCGTGTCGTCCTGAGGCTTGTTGAAGCTGTAGTGGTAGGCGGTGTCGACCCGGAACTCGCCCGTGAACGCCTTCATCGACAGGGGCCTCTCGCTCGCCCCGTAGTTTCCCGGCATCCAGGAGAAGTCGGCGAACGCGAAGGGCTCGGCGGCGGGAGGCTTGGGCGTGGGCTCGGGAGACGGCGCCTGCGTCCCGGTCGTCGCCGGCGCGGCCGGGTCCGAGGACTGCGCGCGGGCGCCGCCCGTCAGCGAGAGGGCGGCGGCGATTCCGAGGAGAGGGACGGCAACGCGAGTCATGAGTCGAGCCTCCTGCCAGGCGTTCAGGCCTGCCCTGCGCACGGCCACACGGCCATCGGCAGCCTGCTCAAGATAGCCACGTCGGCGTCAGGCTCGCGTCAAGATGCGCCCGCGACACATAAGAAAAGCATCAAGATCCTGCAAGTGCTTCTTATCCAGGCAGATGCGCTCACTCGAGGCCGTAGCGCCGCCGCTTGCGCCAGAGGGTGGACGTGTTGATCCCGAGGGTCGCTGCCGCGTCCTCGAGCGTCGGGCTCTCGCTCAGGACCCGCGAGATGTGCTCCTTCTCGACCTGCTCGAGGCTCGCGGCGGCCGAATGCGCCGTCGGGAGGCTCGGCGGCGTCTTGAACACGCTGTCCGGGAGGTACTCGGGCCCGATCACGTTGCCCGGGCACAGCACCGCGGCCCGCTCCACCGCGTTCCGAAGCTCCCTGATGTTCCCCGGCCACTCGTGATCCCGTAGCGCCCGGGCCGACGCCTCCGAGAGGTCCAGCGGAGACCTCCCGCTGCGAATGGCGACCGTGCCGAGCAGGCGCCTCGCGAGGGGAAGGATGTCCTCCCGGCGCTCGCGCAGAGGGGGGAGGGTCAGGGTGATGACGCTCAGGCGGTAGAAGAGGTCCTCGCGGAACCGCCGCGCCGCGATCTCCGTCGTCAGGTCGCGATTGGACGCGGCGATGATCCGGGTGTCGACGGCGAGCGTCCTCTGGCCGCCGACCCTCTCGAAGGCCTGCTCCTGCACGAAGCGCAGGAGCTTCGCCTGCAGCTCGGGAGAGAGGTCCGCGATCTCGTCGAGGAAGACGGTCCCCCCCGCTGCGGCCTCGAGCCGCCCCGGCTTGTCCTTCACCGCCCCCGTGAACGCGCCCCGCACGTGCCCGAACAGCTCGCTCTCCAGCAGCTGGTCGGAGAGCGTCGTGCAGTTGACGAGGACGAACGGCTGCCGGTGTCGACGGCTCCAGCGGTGGAGCTGGCGCGCGAGCACGTTCTTGCCCGTGCCGCTCTCGCCCTGCAGGAGGACGGTCGCGTCGCTCGCCGCCGCCCGCTCCGCGGTCTCCAGGAGACGGCGCATCGCGGTGCTCCGGGTCTCGAGCAGCGGCACGTCCTCCACGGCGTCCCGCAGGGCCCGGTTCTCCTCCTGGAGCCGGCGTAGCTCGAGCTCGGGCTCGACGACGTCTCGCGTCTCGTCGGACGTGCCGTCCACCATTCGTTCCTCTCCGAGGAGTCGGACGACAACCTACGCCTTCGCGGGTCAAGGCCGGGTCAGGACGGGGGCGCGCAGCGTAAAGGGCGCGTCAAGAAGCGGGCGTCGAGCCGTGCGAAATGCTCGGTGGCCGTGCCGCGAAATGCAGGATCGCTCGTCTGCCAGGCGCCAAAGGGCCGTCGCTCCTGGCTTCGGCGGTTGGCACGCGAGATGCCTAGGAGTCTCGCGCCGTCGGGCGGCGCTCTGACGCGGCCGCCGCGCGGGGAGGTGGATCCATGGCCGGTAAGAGGTCGACTGTGGGAATGGCGGCTCTGCTGCTGGGACTCTCGACGATGGCGGCGGCCGAGACCGTCGTGGGCGTCGTCACCGCCGTCTCCGGAGACGAGGTCCGGGTCAAGACCAGGCACGGTGAGGAGAGAGTCGCGACCCTGAACGTCCGGACCGCCTACGCCCGGTGGATCACCCACAAGCCCTGGCAACAGGAGACCGTGGCCGACCGCGCGTTCGTCAAGGCGGGCCGCTGCGTCGCCGTCGAGCTCCAGCGTGACGACCCGCGCGTGGCGAAGGTAGTCCGCATCAGCCCGGACGAGGTCGGCACCGTCTACTCGCCTTGCCTGTGAACGGAGGCTCGACGATGAGGAAGATCCACGCGACGACGGCTCTCCTGCTCCTCCTCCTGGCCCAGGTGCGCACCGCGGGCGCGCAATCGACCCGCGGGTCGATCGTCGGGGTCACCCTGGACCCGTCCCTCCTCGTCGCGCCCGCCACGGCGGTCACGGCGAGGAACCTCGAGGAGAACACGACGCAGGCCACGGTCTCGGACGGAAACGGGCTCTTCCAGCTCGTGAACCTGAAGCCGGGCCGCTACGAGGTCGCGGCCACCAAGGACGGGTTCGCCCCCGTCGTCCTGCCCCCCTTGACCCTGGCCGCCCGCCAGACCCTGCGGGTGGAGGTGACGCTCCAGGTCGCGACGGCCAGCGAGTCGGTGGAGGTGACCTCCGACGTCGGGAGGGTCGACACCGAGACCGGCACCCTCAGCGCGAGCCAGGCCTTCCACGACGTCATGCAGCTCCCCGTCAACACCCGGGGAGCGACCACCAGCGCGCTCGGCGCGATCGCGGTCATGCCCGGCGTCCAGCAGGACACGAGCGGCAACGTGTCCATCGGGGGCGCTCCGCCTTCCCAGATCGGCTACTCGGTGGATGGCGTGTCCACCGCCAACAACCGCCAGAACGGCGCCCTGGCGAACCTCTACCCCTCCTCGGAGATCCTCGACGAGATCAAGGTCACCGCCTTCAACAACAACGCCGAGTTCGCCCAAATCGGAGACGTGACCGTGACGACGAAGGGCGGGGGCAACGGTTTCCACGGCAGCGTCTTCGAGTACCACCAGGACGACGCGCTCGACGCCCGGACCTACGGCTTCGAGACCAAGGCACCCAAGAAGTTCGACACGTTCGGGGGCAGCCTGAGCGGCCCGCTCGTGAAGAACCGCGCGTTCTTCTTCGTCGACTACGAGGGCAACCGCCGCCGCACCTCCGCGCCGCTCCAGCTCCTGGTTCCGACCGCCGCCGAGCGCGCGGGCGACCTCTCGGCCCTGGCCGCCGCTCCCGTCCTCGATCCCGCCACCGGACGACCCTTTCCCGGCAACGTGATCCCCGCCGACCGCATCAACGCCACCGCGCGCGCCCTCCTCGACGGGTACTACCCGATGCCCAACAGCTCCGCCAGCCCGAGCGCCAACCTCCTCCTCCAGACCCCGACCCCGTCGAACACCGACGGCTTCGACGCCCGCGTCGACCTCTGGGCCAGCACGCAGCACTCGCTCTACGTCCGCGTGAGCTGGAAAGACGTCTCGTCCACCGTCCAGAATGGGCTGCTCCCGAGCGAGACGGCCGCGGAGCAGAACCGCAACCTGCTCCTCTCTCACAACTACACGATCAACTCGAAGCTCGTGAACGAGCTCCGGCTCGGAATGAGCCGGGTCTCCTCGCACGTGTCCTTCCCGATCCGGGGCGCGGACGCCCTGGCCCAGCTCGGTGTCACCGGGCTCGACCTCGGCGACCACCCGGACACGCACGCGTTCCCCGTCTTCAACTTCGGCGACGGGACCGGCTTCACCCCCATCGGCCGCGACAAGACGGGCACCTCCCGCTCCACGACGCTCCAGCTCACGGACAACCTGACCTGGACGAAGGGGCGTCACAACCTGCGCTTCGGCGTCGACGTGCGTCGCCTCGGGTACTACGACCTCGAGAGCTTCGGCGGCGCCAACGACTTCGGCCAGTTCGTCTTCAGCGCGGGGCAGTTCACGGGCAACGCCTTCGCGGACTTCCTGCTCGGCCTGCCCACCTACACCTACGTCGCCCAGTCCGGCCCCGACATCGACGCCCACACGACGCAGTACGCTGCCTACGCCCAGGACGAGTGGCGGCTCGGGGACCGGCTCACGCTGAACCTCGGCCTGCGCTACGCCGTCATGCCGGCCTTCGTGGACCGGAACGGCAACCTCGGCGCCTTCAACGTGCAGGACGGCGGCATGATCGTCCCCGACGCCCTCCAGCCCCGGGCCGAGTTCCTCCGCTCGATCAACGCCTGTGGCACGGGGCCGGGCGGGGGCGGCCTGAGGGCCGACCTCCCGTGCGTCTCCGTCCGGAGCGCGAGCGAGGCCGGCCTGCCCCAGGGGCTCCGCCGCACCGACTTCGGCAACCTCCAGCCGCGCCTGAGCTTCGCCTACCGTCCGCTCGCCGACAACTCGACCGTCGTCCGCGGGGGCTGGGGCCTCTTCACGGTCACGAGCCTCGGGCAGCTCTCGTTCAACACGACGGACATCGCGAGCTCGGTCGTCCGCACCTACGCGAACGCCGATCCCGCGACCGGGGCCCCGCGCTACTCGTTCCCGGCCGCGTTCTACGCGGCCACGACGCAGGAGTTCATCGGCGCCTCGGACTTCTACCAGAACACGCCGACCGGCTACCGCGACCCCCAGGTCATGCAGTGGAACCTCACGGTCGAGCGCGAGATCCCGGGCCAGATGGTCCTCTCCGCGAGCTACGTGGGGATGAGGTCCTACCGGATGAACGTGACCGTCGACCTCAACCAGGTCGCCCCGAGCGCGCGGCCGTACGACGCCGCGCGCAAGCCCTACCCGACCTGGAACCGCATCCTCTCCTCCGAGAACCTCGGCTCCGGGAACTACGAGGCGCTCCAGGCCGGGCTCAACCGCCGGCTGAGGGGCGGCCTCACGTTCCAGGCCAGCTACACGTGGGCCAAGAACCTGGCCGACTACGGGGGAGACGCGCCCTCGGGCTTCACGCCGGAGGTCATCTACGGCACTGCCGTCGCCGACCGCTACCACCTCGACGCGCTCCGCGGAAACGTGGCCGGCACCCGCCGCCACCGCTTCCTGCTCTCGGGCCTCTACGAGCTGCCGCTGGCCAGAAACAACCGCTTCCTGGGCGGCTGGCAGGTCAGCACCGTGGCCCTCCTCCAGACGGGGCCCTACCTGACCCCGACATTCAGCGCCGCCCTCGTCGATCCCGCGAACCTCAACATCTTCAACCGCGGCTCGATCCTCCGTCCCGACCGCATCGGCGACGGCAACCTCGCGAATCCAACACCGGACCACTACTTCGACATTGGCGCCTTCGCCGCCCCGCCCGCGAACGCCGGTCGCATCGGCAACTCGGGGGTCGGCATCCTCGTCGGGCCGGGAACCGTGGCGATCTCGGCCGGGCTGTCGAAGACGTTCCCGCTCTCGGGGCGCACGCGGCTGCGGCTCGACACGACGTTCACGAACCTGCCCAACCACCCGAACTTCGCTCCCCCGGCCGTCGACGTCTCGACGCCGGCCACCTTCGGCCGCACGACGACCGTGCAGACCGCGGAGGGCGCGGGCAATCGGGTCGGGCAGGTCTCGCTGCGGCTCGAGTTCTGAGGAGGCGCCTACTTCATCTGGGGGAAGCCGAGGTTCACCCCGCGGTGGTGAGGGTCGGGCCAGCGGCTCGTGACGACCTTGCCGCGCGTGTAGAAGTGGATTCCCTCGCGCCCGTGGACGTGGGAGTCGCCGAAGAGCGAGCTCTTCCAGCCGCCGAAGGAGTAGTAGGCCATCGGCACCGGGATGGGGACGTTGACGCCGACCATGCCCACCTGGACTTCGTTCTGGAACCGGCGGGCGGCGCCTCCGTCGTTCGTGAAGATCGCGACGCCGTTCGCGTAGCGGTTCGCGTTGACGAGGGAGATCGCCTCGTCGTAGCCACCGGTCCGGACGACGCTCAGCACGGGCCCGAAGATCTCGTCGGTGTAGATCGACATCTCGGGCTTCACCTCGTCGAAGAGGCACGGGCCGAGGAAGAAGCCCCCTTCGTGGCCGGGGACGCGGACCTTCCGCCCGTCCTCGAGGAGCCTCGCCCCCTCCCTCTCGCCCCTCTCGACGTACGAGACGACCCGCGCGTGGTGGTCCTCCGTGACGAGCGGGCCCATCTCGGCGCCGGGCTCGTCCCCGGGCGCGACCTTGAGCCTCCGGATCCGCTCGCGGATCTTCGGAAGGAGGCGGTCGGCCACGTCGCCGACGGTGACGAGGACGGAGATCGCCATGCACCGTTCCCCCGCCGAGCCGTAGGCGGCGCTCACCGCCGAGTCGGCGGCGAGCTCGAGGTCGGCGTCGGGCAGCACCACCATGTGGTTCTTGGCCCCGCCGAGCGCCTGCACGCGCTTGCCGTTCCTCGTGGCGGTCTCGTAGACGTACCGGGCGATGGGCGTCGAGCCCACGAAGCTCACCGCCGCGATCCCGGGATGGCCGAGGATCGCGTCGACCGCAGCCTTGTCGCCGTGGACGACGCCAAAGACGCCCGGGGGCAGGCCGGCGTCGGCCAGGAGCCGTGCCGAGAAGTTCGCCGCCGAGGGGTCCTTCTCCGACGGCTTCAGGACGAAGGCGTTGCCGCACGCGATCGCGATCGGGTACATCCACATCGGCACCATGGCCGGGAAGTTGAAGGGCGTGATGCCGGCCACGACCCCGAGCGGCTGCCGGATCGAGTAGCTGTCGACGTCGGTCGAGACGTTCTCGGAGAACTCCCCCTTGAGCAGTTGCGGCACGCCGCACGCGAACTCCACCACCTCGAGCCCGCGGTTCACCTCCCCGAGGGCGTCGGCCGCGACCTTTCCGTGCTCGCGGGTCAGGAGCGCGGCGAGCTCCGGCTTGTGCTTCTCCACGAGCTGCCGGAAGGCGAACAGCACCCGCGTCCGCGTGGCGAGCGAGGCCTCGCGCCAGAGCGCGGCCCCCTTCGCGGCCGCCGCGACCGCCGCGTCGACGACGTCGGGCCCGGCGAACGCGACCCGGGCCTGGGGCTCGCCCGTCGCCGGGTTCATGATCGCGCCCCAGCGCTCGACCGGCCCTTCCCAGGTCCGGCCGTCCATCCAGTGGCGGACCTCGTCGAGCGCCGACCCCGCGCCCGGCTTCGCTTCGATCGTGGCGGCCATGTTCATCCCTCGTCCACAGGGAACTTGCGGCCATCCGGGGGGGCGCTCTGCTGCCGCGCCCCCCCGGCCCCCCTGGGCGGTGCGTCAGTCCTTCGCCGCCCGGTCCGTGATCTCGAGACCCTCGTCGATCGTCCGCAGGCCTTCCTCGATCTGGGCCTCGGTGATCGTGAGGGGCGGGTTCGCGAAGAACGTGTTCCAGCGCACGAAGGTGTAGAGCCCGTGCTCGCGGAAGAAGCGCCCGAGGGCGGCCATCTCGTCCGACGTGCCCCCGTAAGGCGCCATGGGCTCGAACGTCTTCCGGCTCCGCACCAGCTCGAACATCCCGAAGAGGCCGATCGAGCGCGCGGCGCCCACCGAAGGGTGCCTCTGCTCGAGCTCCTGCATGCGTCGCCGCAGGACCTCCCCCATCCGCCGGGCGTTCTCGACGAGACCCTCGTCCTCGTAGACGCCGATCGTGGCGAGCGCCGTCGCGCAGGCGAGGGGGTGGCTGTTGTAGGTGAGGCCGCCCGGGAAGGCCCGGTCCTGGAAGGCCCGCACGATCGGCGGCCGCAGGCCCACCGCGCCGAGCGGCACGTAGGCCGAGGTGATGCCCTTGGCCATGGTCATGATGTCGGGCACGACGTTCCAGTGGTCGACCCCGAACCAGCGGCCGGTGCGCCCGAAGCCCGACATCACCTCGTCGGCGATCAGCAGGATGCCGTGGCGGTCGCAGATCTCCCGCACGCCCTGCAGGTAGCCGTCGGGCGGGATCAGGAGGCCGTTCGTGCCGACCACGGTCTCCATCAGGAACGCCGCGACGTTCGAGGCGCCCTCGTAGCGGATCACGTCCTCGAGCTCGCGCAGGCACGCGTCGACCGGCTCCGGCTCCTTCCGCCCCCACTTGTGGAACTCGGGGGCCCGGACGATGCCGGGGAGCCCGGGCTCGGCCGCCCAGCGGCGGGGATCGCCGGTGAGCGAGATCGCCCCCGCCGTGCCGCCGTGGTACGAGCGGTACCGCGCCAGCACCTTGTGCCGGCCCGTCGCGACCCGCGCCACGCGGATCGCGTTCTCGTTGGCCTCGGCCCCGCCGTTCGTGAAGAAGAAGGTCGAGATGTCGCCCGGAGCGAGCTCGGCGAGCTTCGCCCCGAGCCGGGCCCTCGGCTCGGAGGCCAGGAACGGGTTCACGTACGCGAGCACCGCCGCCTGCTCCTGGATCGCCTTCACCACCTTCGGATGGGAGTGGCCGACGTTCGAGCACATGAGCTGGCTGTTGAAGTCGAGGTAGCGCTTGCCCTCGGGCGTGTAGAAGTAGACGCCCTCCGCGCGCGCGACCGGGATCGGGTCCGCCTTCGACTGGGGCGACCATTCGTAGATCGTGTGGCGCCGGCAAAGGGAGACGATCTCCTCGCCGGTGAGAGCGGAACGGGTGACGACGGAGCTCATCGGGGTACCTCGAGTGTGGCGCCTAGCCCTCGGGCCAGGGCGAGGGGCGGAGGGCGGGCCGGAGACGCCGCTGCATGAGCGCGGCGTGGAGGAGGAAGGCCACGCCGAAGCCGGCGAACCAGGCGTAGTCGTAGAGCGGGCGGAGGGCCGGGAAGACGAGGCCGCCCCAGGCTGCGGCGCACCCGGCGAGCGTGGCGAGAAGGGCCGGGGAGCTCCAGCCGCCGTACTCACCGTCCCCGAGGTACAGGTCCTCGAGGCGAAGCCGGCGCCGGCGCACCACCCAGTAGTCGGCGATCAGGACGCCCGCGATCGAGCCCAGTCCGCCCGAGTAGCCGAGGAGCCACGTGAAGATGTAGCCCGTGGGGTCGGCGAGGAGCTTCCAGGGCTGCATCAGGACGCCGAGGACCCCGGTGAGGAGGCCGCCGGCCTTGAAGTCGATGAAGCGGGGGAAGGCGTTGGCGAAGTCGTTCGCGGGCGAGACGACGTTCGCGGCGATGTTGACGGCGAGGGTGGCCACGACCGCGGTGAACATCGAGATCGCCACCACGGCCGGCGTCTCGAAGCGGGCCACGAGCTTCACCGGGTCCCAGACCGCCCGGCCGTAGATGATGACCGTGGCGCTCGTGACGAGGACTCCCATGGCCGAGAAGACGAACATCGTGGTGGGCAGGGCCACCACCTGCCCCCACACCTGCTCGCGCTGGCCGCGGGCGAAGCGCGTGAAGTCGGGCATGTTGAGGGAGAGGGTCGCCCAGAAGCCGATCATGGCGGTGAGGGAGGGAACGAAGACGGGCAGGAACTCGCCCAGGGTCCTGAACCTCCCCGGCTGCTGCAGGAGCGGTCCCACGCCGCCCGCCTCGCGGAGCGCCCACGCCACGAGGAGGCCGGTCATGGCGAGCACGAACGGGGCCGCCCAGTTCTCGACGAGCCGCAGCAGGTTCATGCCGCGGTAGATGATGGCCACGTTCAGCCCCCAGAAGAGGGCGAAGGACACCCACTCGGTCGTCGTGTGGGACGCGAAGCCCGGCCCGAGGAGCGTGGGCCAGCCGGGGACGAGGCTGGTGAAGAGCGTGTGGAGCGCCTCGCCGCCGATCCAGGCCTGGATCCCGAACCAGCCGCAGGCCACGAGGGCCCGCATCAGGGCGGGGACGTTCGAGCCGATCGTGCCGTAGGCGGCGCGGGCGAAGACGGGGAAGGGGATCCCGTACTTCGTGCCGGGGTGGGAGTTGAGCAGGATGGGGACGAGCACGATCGTGTTGCCGAGGAGGATGGTGACGAGGGCCTGCCACCAGCTCATCCCCGCGCTCATGAGGCCGGAGGCCAGCATGTAGGTGGGGATGCAGTGGGCCATGCTGACCCAGAGGGCGGCGTAGTTGTAGGTCGTCCAGTCGCGGCGGTCGAGCGGAACCGGGGCGAGGTCCCGGTTGTAGAGCGGGCTCGCCTCGATCCGATCGGTCCGGGCCAGCTCGACCCGCCCGTCCGCGTGGTGGCGCTCGTTCGCGGTCATGGGCTCACGCCACGAGCGGACGCCCGGCCTGGCGCTTCACGAACTGGCCCCGGCCCGCCTTCCCCTTCCACTGCCCGCGGTCCACGATGACCTCGCCGCGGGAGAGGACGACCGCCGGCCCTCCCCTGACCACCCGCCCCTCGTAGGGGTTGTAGTCGACCCGCATGTGGTGGGTGGCCGCGGAGAGGGTCGTCTCCCTCTCGGGGTCCCAGAGCACGAGGTCCCCGTCGGAGCCCACCGCGATCGTGCCCTTCCTCGGCCACAGGCCGAACATCTTCGCCGGGCTCGTGGCCACGAGCTCCACGAAGCGGTGGACGTCGATGCGGCCCGCCCGCACGCCCCCGTCCCACACGAGGAGGAGGCGCGTCTCGATGCCGGGGGCGCCGTTCGGGATCTTCGAGAAGTCGTCCTTGCCGAGGGGCTTCTGGCCCGCGTCGTTCATGCAGAACGGGCAGTGGTCGGTCGACACCACCTGGAGGTCGTTCTTCTGGAGGCCCTTCCAGAGCGCGTCCTGGTTCCACTTCTCCCGCAGCGGCGGCGACATGACGTACTTGGCGCCCTCGAAGCCGGGCCGCTCGTAGTCGTCGTACGAGAGGAAGAGGTACTGCGGGCAGGTCTCGGCGTAGGCGGGAAGACCCATGTCGCGGGCCTGCTTCACCTTCTCGAGGGCGTCCGAGCAAGAGAGGTGGACGATGTAGATGGGCACGCCGGCCATCTCGGCGAGGGCGATCGCTCGGCCGGTGGCCTCGCCCTCGGCCCGCGTGGGCCGGGTGAGGGCGTGGTACTTCGGCGCCGTCTGGCCCTTGCGCAGCGCGTCCTTCACCAGGGTGTCGATGACCCCACCGTTCTCGGCGTGCATGCAGACGAGCCCGCCGTTGTCGCGGGTACGCAGGAGCGCCTTGAAGATCGTGGCGTCGTCCACCATGAAGACGCCCGGGTACGCCATGAAGAGCTTGAACGAGGTGACGCCCTCGTGGCGGACCATCCGGTCCATGTCGTGCGAGACCTGGTCGGTCAGCTCGCGCACGATCATGTGGAAGGCGTAGTCGATCGCCGCCTTGCCCTCGGCCCGCTTCATCCAGCCCTCGAAGGCGGGGTAGAGGCCCTGGCCGAAGTCCTGGATCGCGAAGTCGATGAGGGTGGTGGTGCCGCCGTGGGCGGCGGCGATCGTCCCCGTCTCGAAGTCGTCGGCCGAGGTCGTGCCGCCGAACGGCATGTCGAGGTGGGTGTGCACGTCGATCCCGCCCGGCATCACGAGCTTGCCCGAGGCGTCGATCACGGTGTCGGCGGGGAGGGTGAGCCCCTGGCCGATGAGCGTCACCACCCCCTTGTCGACGTACACGTCGGCGTCGTAGCGGTCGGAGGCGGTCACGATGGTGCCGTTCCGGACGAGCGTCGTGCCCATGCTCAGGCCTTCACGGGCTCCGCGTAGCCCTCCTGCGCCTCGTAGCCCCCCTGGTAGCCGGCGGCGTCGGGCCTCTTGATCTGCGAGTGGGGCACGACCCGGCCCCGGCGCAGCCCCACGACGTCGGCGAACCCGCGAATGCCCTTCCCCGCGTTCCTCTCGAAGAAGAGGGTGGCCTCGCGGAGGAGGCCCTTCACGACGTTCGGGCCGACGGCGTGGTCGAGCATGGCCGCGGTGCAGACCTGCACCGTGCCGCAGCCGAGCAGGAAGTAGTTGAGGGCGTGGCGGAACTCCGAGATCCCGCCGATGCCGGAGAAGCTCTTCTCGGGAAAGGCGCGCGTCATCTCCGACATCTTGGCGAGCGAGAGGGGCAGGATGGCGGGCCCGCCGAGGCCGCCGCTCGAGACCAGCCCCTCGACGTTCATCTCGAACTCGAGGGAGTCCGCGTCCACGAGGGGCAGGGAGGGGAAGGTGTTCGACGAGGTCACCGCGTCGGCGCCGCCCCGGAAGACGGCCCCCGCCTCGAGGGCGATGTCGCCCGTCGCGGGGGTGAGCTTCGCCCAGACCGGCACCCGCGCCGCCTGCTTCACCACCTGGGTCACGAACGAGCAGAGCTGCTGGTCCTTGCCGATGTTCGAGCCCATGTCCTCGCGGTCCATGTGCGGGCAGGAGAGGTTCAGCTCGAGGCCGTCCGCGCCCGCGTCCTGGCAGGCGCGGGCCAGCGTGCGCCAGTGGTCGAGCTCGCGCTCCGTGCCCGAGCCGGCCATGATCGAGGCGATGAGCACGCGGTCGGGGAAGGCCTTCTTGATGCGCTCGAGACGGGGGATCCACCAGTCGAGCGGCTTGTCGGAGATGAGCTCCCAGTTCCACGAGGAGTGCAGCACCCCGGCCCGCCCGCGGTTCATCGAGAGGACCCCCGTCTCGGGCTCGGTGCGGAGGAACTTCGTCTTCGGCCCGAGGACGTTGACGACCGGGTGCATGCCGATCGTCTTCGTGACCACCCCGCCCCAGCCCGCCTCGAACGCGCGGAGGATGTTGCTCTCCGACTCGGTGGGCGGCGCGGACGACAGCAGGAACGGGTTCTCGAAGCGGATCCCCGTGAAGGACACCGAGAGATCGACGCTCATGAATCCTCCTCGGCGCGTGCTCCTCTGGGAAGGGAGCCCCAAGAATAGCAGATCCGTCCCCCGCGCGAGGGGCGGGCGCCCGCGACGGACGGCGCTCGGCCGCCCGCCTCAGGGCGCGACGAGGGGTCCGTAGGCGTCCGGCCGGCGGTCGCGGAAGAACTGCCAGACCGAGCGCACCTCGTCGATCACGTGGAGGTCGAGGTCGGCCACCACCACCGCGTCCGCGTCGCGCGGGCCCTTGGCCACGATCTTCCCGCGCGGGTCGCAGAAGTAGCTCTTCCCGTAGAACTCGCCGATCTTCCAGGGCGGCTCGGTGCCCACGCGGTTGATCGCGCCGACGAAGTAGCCGTTCGCCACGGCGTGGGCGGGCTGCTCGAGCTCCCAGAGGTACTCCGAGAGGCCGGCCACGGTGGCCGAGGGGTTGAACACGATCTCCGCCCCGTGGAGCCCGAGGGCGCGTGCGCCCTCCGGGAAGTGCCGGTCGTAGCAGATGTAGACGCCGACCTTCGCGTACGCGGTCTCGAAGACCGGGTAGCCGAGGTTGCCGGGGCGGAAGTAGAACTTCTCCCAGAAGCCCGGCTTGCAGTGGGGGATGTGGGTCTTCCTGTACTTGCCGAGGTAGCGCCCGTCGGCGTCCACCACCGCGGCCGTGTTGTAGTAGACCCCCGCCTGCTCCTCCTCGTAGACCGGCACCACCATCACCATCCGGTGCTTCTTCGCGAGCCGGCGCATGAGGGCGACGGTCGGCCCGTCGGGGACGCGCTCGGTGAGCTCGTACCAGCGCGTCTCCTGCTCGGCGCAGAAGTAGGGGCCGTAGAAGAGCTCCTGGAGGCAGAGGACCTGGACCTTGCGGCGCGCCGCCTCGCCGATGAGCTCCCCGTGCTTCGCGATCATCGCCTTCTTGATCGCGGGAAGCCCGGCCTCGGGGCCGAGGACGTTGCGTGCCTGGATGAGTCCGCAGCGGACGGTGCGGGGCATGGGTCGCTCCTTCCTCGAGCCAAAGGCGTGGCCCTGCGACGGCACGGCAGACGTGGGTTTCGGTCGACGTGAGGACGTGACGGGATCTTACCGTCGCCCGGCGAGAAGGTCCATCGGCGCCCGATCCGCACGCCAGGAGGCGGGCCGCCCCGTGCGTCGAGACTGAGCCGTTCGATCCGGGCGCGGAGGAGGGCGGCTTCCTATAATCGCGCTCGCGGCACGGCGCCCGGGCGCGCGGTGCCGCCCAGGAGGGGGCGCCCCATGAGACCTTCCGCCGGTAACGGCCTCTTCGTCTATCTTCTGGCCATGGCCGCCGCGGCTGCCGACGCCTCGGCCGGAGCACGGTCGAGCGCGACCCTCCACGAGGGCTGGACCTTCCGGCAGGTGGGCCGCGAGGAGTCCTACCCGGCGAAGGTGCCGGGAGTCGTGCACCTCGACCTGTTCCAGAACGGCCTCGTCGGGGACCCCTTCTACCGCGACTACGAGAAGGGCCTGCAGTGGGTCGGCAAGACCGACTGGGAGTACAGGACTGCGTTCGCCGTCGATCCCGCGACGCTCGCGCGGCCCAACGTCGAGATCGTCTTCGACGGCCTCGACACCTACGCGACGGTGTTCCTGAACGGCCGGGAGGTCCTGGCCGCCGACAACATGTACCGGCGATGGCAGGTGCCGGTCGCCGGGAAGCTGAAGGCGAAGGGCAACGACCTCAGGGTCGTCTTCCGCTCGCCCATCAACGAGGACCTGAAGAAGGTGACGGCCCGCGGCTACGAGCTGCCGGCGGTGAACGACCTGGCCGAGAGGACGAGCCCGTACGCGCGCAAGGCGCCCTACAGCTTCGGCTGGGACTGGGGGCCGCGGTTCGTGACCTGCGGCATCTGGAAGCCGGTGCGGCTCCAGGCCTGGGACGACGCGCGACTCGTGGACGTGGCGATCCGGCAGAAGGAGCTGGGGAAGGACAGGGCGGCGCTCACCGCCGAGGTCGAGGTCCTCGCCGCGAAGGCCGCGGCCGGTGCCGCCCCGGAGGCCTCGCTGGAAGTGGCCGTCGAAGGCGGCGGCGCTCCGGCCACCGCCAGGATTCCCCTGAAGGCCGGCGCCACGACCCACTCCGTCCCGTTCGAGATCGCGAACCCGAGGCTCTGGTGGCCCAACGGCTACGGCGAGCAGGCGCTCTACACGGTGACGACGCGCCTCCTCGTGAACGGCCGGGTGGTGGACGAGTCGAAGGACCGCCTCGGGCTGCGGACGCTGGAGCTGCGGCGGGCGAAGGACGAGTGGGGGACGAGCTTCGAGTTCGCGGTGAACGGCGTGCCCGTCTTCGCGAAAGGCGCCAACTGGATCCCGGCCGACAGCTTCCTCCCCCGGATCACGCGCGAGCGCTACGCGCAGCTCCTCGGCTCGGCGAGGGACGCCCACATGAACATGCTGCGGGTGTGGGGCGGCGGCATCTACGAGAGCGACGACTTCTACGAGCTGGCCGACGAGATGGGCCTCCTCGTCTGGCAGGACTTCCACTTCTCCTGCAGCCTCTACCCGGCGGACGAGAAGTTCCTGGCCAACGTCGCGGTCGAGGCGGAGGAGGCGATCCGCCGACTGCGCAACCACCCCTCGGTCGCGCTCTGGAACGGCAACAACGAGATGGAGGCGGGCTGGTTCTTCTGGGGCTGGAAGGAGCGCCTGCCGGGGTGGCTGTGGAACGACTACAAGGCGATCTTCCACGACCTGCTCCCGAAGGCGGTGGCGAAGCACGACCCGACGCGCGCCTACTGGCCGAGCTCGCCGAGCGCCAACCTCGAGGCCCCGGCCGGAGACCCCGGCAACGGCGACATGCACTACTGGGGGGTCTGGCACGCGGCGGAGCCCTTCGCCGCCTACGAGCGGCAGAAGACCCGCTTCATGAGCGAGTACGGCTTCCAGTCGTTCCCCGAGATGAAGACGATCCGGTCGTTCGCCCGCTGGGACGACCTCGCCATCGACTCGCCGGTGCTCACGAGCCACCAGAAGCACCCGCGCGGAAACCAGCTCATCCGCCAGTACATGCTCCGCGACTACCGCGAGCCGAAGGACTTCGCGTCGTTCCTGTACGTGAGCCAGGTGCTCCAGGCGGAGGGCATCAAGCTCGGGGCGGAGTACCTGCGCCGGTCGCGGCCGCGGACGATGGGCTCGCTCTACTGGCAGCTCGACGACTGCTGGCCGGTCGCCTCGTGGTCGAGCATCGACTACTTCGGGCGCTGGAAGGCCCTGCAGTACTACGCGAGGCGCTTCTACGCGCCGGTCCTCGTGAGCACCTCCGAGGAAGACGGCCAGGTGGGTGTTCACGTCGTCTCCGACCTCATCTCACCCCTGAGCGGCGTCCTCGAGGCCCGGCTCCTCGACCTCTCGGGCGCGGTCCTGTGGGAGGAGAAGCGAGAGGTGACGGTCGAGCCCCTGTCCAGCCGGAGGCTCCTCGTCGCGGAGAAGGCGAAGCTGCTCGAAGGGCGAGCGTCGGGAGGCGTCTTCCTGGAGGCACGGCTGGTCGTGGACGGGAGCGAGAAGGCGTCGAACACGCGGTTCTTCGTGCCGCCGAAGGACCTCGCCCTCCGGAAGCCGGAGATCTCGGTGGACGTCGGGCCGGGGGACGGGGGCCTGCGGGTGAGGCTCACGTCCGACACGCTCGCCCGCCACGTCCGGCTCGCCTACGACGCCGACGACGGGACGTTCTCGGACAACTACTTCGACCTCGTGCCCGGCCGGGCCGTCGAGGTCGTGTACCGGCCGAAAGGGGCGGTCGAGGCGGAGGCCTTCCGCAAGGGCCTCGGTGTCGTCTCGATCCTGGACGCGTTCTAGTCCCCGCGCCTGGCTGGCGGGGAAGCCGTATCCCGGGGGCACCCGGGCGGAACAAGGGAGTGTGGGCCTCCCGGGTGGGGGCGTATGCAAGATGGCGCCGCGGAAGCCGAGCTGCTCCTGAAGGCGGGCCGGGGAGACGAGGCGGCGTTCCTGCTGCTCTACGAGCGGCACCGAACGCCCGTCTTCCGGTTCGCCTGCCGGATGCTCGGGTCCGCGCCGCAGGCCGAGGACGTCACGCAGGAGTGCTTCCTGCAGATCCTCCGCCGGCCGGAGGCGTTCCGTCCGGAGCGGGCCTCGCTCCGGACGTACCTCTGCGCCATCGCGCGCCACTTGGCCCTGAAGCTCCTGCGGAAGCGGGGCCAGGAGACGGCGGTGGACGACCCTCCGGAGGAGGCTGCCGGGGGCTCGCTGGCCGCGGCCGGCCGGGATCCCCTGAGCACGGCGATCGACGCGGAGGCCGCGGAGATGGTGCGGGCGGCGGTCGAGGGACTGCCGCCCCTCCAGCGCGAGGCGGTGGTGCTGTTCGAGTACCAGGAGATGAGCCTGGCCGACATCGCGGCGGTGTGCGACACGGACGTGGGGACGGTGAAGTCGCGGCTCCACCGCGCGCGTGAGCGCCTCCGGAGGACGCTCACGCCCCTGCTCCTGGGTGGCGCGCACGTGAAGCCGGCGGGAAGGGAGACGAGACCATGACGCGCGACGAGTTGGACCCGGAGCGAGACGACGAGCTGCACCGCCTGCTCCAGCGCTGGAGCGCCCCGGTGGTTCCCGAGGGCCTGGACGATCGGGTGCTCGCCGCCTACCGCCGCGAGGTGGGCGCCCGCGAGGCGTGGTGGTCCCGGCTCTTCACGGGCAGCGTCCGCGTGCCCCTGCCCGTCGCGGTGGGCGTGCTGATGCTGTTGATCGTCACCGTGGCGCTCGCCCTCCGTCCGGCGAACGCGCCGCCCACCGCCGGGACGGCCGGTCCATCGGAGCCGGTGCAGGCGGCCCGCCACGTCGACGTGCCGGTGGTGTCGCGGACGAGCCTCGCCGGGTTCAAGCCGGTGACCGAGGTGACGGCCACCGTGGTCACCGACCGGTCGGAGACGCGCCAATGAACGCGAGGGCGGCGGCCTGGCTGGCGGCGGCGTGCCTCGCCGCCGCCGCCGCCCCGGCCGAGGAGCGGTTCGCGTTCGCGACGCTCGAGAACGGGGCGTCCATCGGCTTCGCCCTCGTGCGCACGGGCGAGACCGGCCCCTCGGAGACGATGGGGTCGGCGGCGCTGCCGCGCTCGAACTCGGTGAGCCGCGTGCTCTGGGACCGCGAGAGCGGCGCCTACTTCGGCTACCGGGTGGAGGTGGAGAGGAAGGACGGCCCCCGGCCGTTCCGGGTCTCCTTCAAGGCCCTGGACCGCGGGGTGGTCGAGCGCGAGCTCAAGCAGCGCGGCGACTGCCCGGCCTGTCCCCCGCCCGCTCCCCTCGGGACCGGACCGCGATTCCCGGCCCCGCAGCTCCTCGCGGAAGGCGAGGCGCTCACCCTCGAGCTCCTCGCGAACCCGACGACCGGCGACCGCATCCTCGACGTGGTCCGCGTCTCGGGGCGGCCGGTCAGCGACGACGCGATGCGCACGGGCGCCGCGCGGGCGCTCGAAGGGCAGCAGGCCGTGCGCCGCGCCTCCGCCCACGTCGCACGGGGCCGCTACGGCGCCGCCGCCGAGGAGTACAGGAAGGCGCTCGACGTCGCGCCGAACGACGCGAGCGTGCACAACAAGCTCGGCGTCTGCTACCAGCAGCTCGGCAACGACGCCATGGCGCGGCGCGAGTACGACCGCGCGCTCGAGATCGATCCCGGCTACGCCGAGGCGTGGAACAACGTCGGCACCCTCGAGCAGGCCCGCCGGCGCTTCAAGGCGGCGGTGCGCGCGTACAAGAAGGCGATCGACGCGAAGCCCGGCCTCGCCACCCCGTGGAAGAACCTCGGCAACGCCTACCTCGCCCTCGACCAGGTGCAGGAGGCCTTCGAGGCCTACCAGGAGGCGTTCCGGCTCGATCCCACCATCGTGGAGAGCCAGGGCCCGGGCATCCCCGCCGCGGGCCTCGACGCCGCGACCCAGAGCTTCTATCTCGCGAAGCTCCTCGCCGCCAACAAGCAGAAGGACGCCGCGATCGAGTTCCTGCGGCGCGCGAAGGAGTCGGGCTTCCGCGACTTCTCGCGCGTCCGGTCCGACCCGGACTTCCGCGAGGTCGTCGCCGACCCTCGCTTCAAGGAGCTGGCCGGCTCGCAGTAGACGTATCCCTGGACTCCTCCTCGGTCAACAACGGTCGAGAGCACACGAGGAGGAAGCATGAGATCGAAGATCCTGGCGTTCTTCACGGCGGCCGTCCTCGCCGGCCTGCACGCCGCCGCGGCCGACCTTCCCGCGCAGGCCCGCGGAACGACGACGCTCGACACGCTGCAGCGGGCGGAGCTGATGGTCGCCCGGCAGTCGTGGGACGCCGCCATCGACGCCTACAAGGAGGCGATCGCCTCGAGCCCCGGCGACCCGACCCTCCGTATCCGGCTGGGCATCTGCTACCAGCGGAAGGGCGACGACAAGGCGGCCCGGGCGGCGTACCGCAAGGCGCTCGACCTGCGGAAGGACTACGCCGAGGCCTGGAACAACCTCGGCACGCTCGACCACTCGCGAGGCCGCTACAAGCAGGCGATCTCCGCCTACAGCAAGGCCATCAAGCTGCACCCGCAGGACGCCGTCTTCCACAAGAACCTGGGCGCGGCCTGGCTCGCCCGGGGCGACGCCGAGCGGGCGCTCGAGGCGTGGACGGAGGCCTTCCGGCTCGACCCCGCCACGTTCGAGAGCGACGCGGTCAAGGTCCCGGCGGCGGGGGTGACCCTCGCCGATCAGTACTACCTCTACGCCAAGCTGCTCGCTGCCCGCGGCGAGACCGAGAAGGCGCTCGAGTACCTGGTGAAGGCGCACGCGGCCGGCTTCCACGACTTCTCGAAGGTCGAGAAGGACGGCGCCTTCGCGACGCTCGTCGGCGATCCGCGCTACGCGGCGCTCAAGTAATGCACCCCGAGGGACTCCGAAGGGACGGGTCCGGGGTGGATCCGATGGACCTGAGAGAGTACTGAGACCCCTCGGGACCCGCCAGCAGGGGTCCCTCGGGAGCGAGGAGGCGGACGGCCGGGGAGGCCGCCCGCCCCCTCCACGTTTTCCGGTGGCGGTCCCGTCTTGAAGGGAGCCGTCGCCGCGCGGGGACCCGTGGGGAGCGGGCCTTCCGTCACGGGCGGGGCCGCACCGGCTCTCCGATGATCCCCCCGGGGGAGCCCCCGCTGCCGGTGAGGAGGCGCACAGCGCCTCGCGATGTGTCCGGGATCACTCCCGGGCGGGCCTTCACGAGGGGAGCAACCTCTCGACCTCCTCGGCGATGGCGAGGGCCGCGGTGAGCCCCGGGGACTCGATCCCGACGAGGTCGACGAGGCCGGGGAGGCCGCGCTCCTTCTCCTCCGCGATGACGAAGTCGCGGGAGGGCTGACCGGGGACGAAGAGCCGCGGGCGGATCCCGGCGATGTCGGGCGCGAGGTCGCCGTCGGCGATCGCGGGCACGAGGCGGCGGATGGCGGCGCCGAACGCCTCCCGCTTCGCCTCGGCCACCGAGTAGTCCGGGCGGCGGTCGGGAGGGTCGGCGTCCGGCCCGAAGCGCAGCCGGCCGTCGAGGCCGAGCACGGCGTGGACGCCGAGGCTCACGTGGGTGGGCACGGGATACACGAGGCGGGAGAGGAGCCTCGCCGAGGCCCCCGAGACGGAGAAATAGCTGCCCTTCCACCAGTGGAGGCGGTAGCCGGCGGCGTCCACGTCGATGCCGGCGCGTGCGGCCACGGTGTCCGCCTCGAGCCCCGCTGCGTTCACGACCCGCTCGCTGGTCAGGGACTCGATCCCGTCGGGCGTCCGGACGTCGAGCCGGTAGTCGCGGTCGCGCCGCTCGGCCGCGACCAGCTCGGCGCGGGGCTGGAGGATCGCGCCCGCCCGGAGCGCCTCGCCGAGGAGGGCGTCCATGAGTCCGTGCGCGCTCACGATCCCGGTCGAAGGCGAGAAGAGGCCGGCCGTCGCAGGGACGTTCGGCTCGAGCCGGCGGCACTCGTCCGCGGTCAGCATCGCGAGCTCGACGCCGTTCGCGCGGCCGAGGGCGAGGAGCCGCTCGAGATCGGCGGTCTCCGCCGGGGCGGTGGCCACGATGAGCTTCGTGATCCGCCGGTGGGGAACGTCCAGCCGGCGGCAGAGCTCGTAGAGCAGGAGGTTCCCGCGGACGCAGAGCCGGGCCTTCAGCGACCCCGTGGGGTAGTACATCCCGGCGTGGATCACCTCGCTGTTCCGGCTCGACGTCTCCGTCCCGGGCCTCTCGTGCCGCTCGAGGATCACGAGGTCGGGGAAGCGCGGCGCGAGCCTCGCCGCCACCGCGAGGCCGACGACGCCGGCGCCGACCACGGTCAGGGAAGTGTCGGCCATGGAGTCGGATCATAACCGGGCCGTCGTCCGGGACGATCCGGGCCGATAATCGCCCGTATGCACCCGCTCCTCCTCCTCTTCGGCCTCCTGCGCCTGGCGCAGCAGGCCGTCGAGACCGCCCTCTCCCGCCTCAACCGCCGCTACGCGCTCGATCCCGCCCGGCTCGCGGCGGCGGGCCGCGCCCTCCGCATCGGAGACGCCGACCTCGCGAAGGCCGTCGCCTACTCGGGCGACCGGCACCGCCTCGGCCTCGCCTACGGCTGGGCCGAGGTCACGGCGGTCCTCGCGTTCCTCGCCGCAGGCCTCCTCGGCACGGCCGAGGCGGCGGCGCGGCGCGTGGCGACGGCATCCGGCCTCGGCACGATCGCCACCGGGCTCGTCTTCTTCGCGATCCTCGGAGCGCTGGCCGCTCTCCTCGAGCTGCCCTTCGACCTCTACGCCACCTTCGGGATCGAGGAGCGGCACGGCTTCAACCGGCAGACGCTCCGTGGCTTCGTCTTCGATCGCCTCAAGGGGGCCGCCGTCGCGGTCGTCCTCGGCGGGCCGCTCGTCGCCGCGGTGCTCTGGCTCATGGACCGCATGGGGTCGTCCTGGTGGCTCTGGGCCTGGGGCGTGACCACCGCCTTCAGCGTTCTCGCGGCCTGGATCTACCCGACCGTCCTCGCGCCCCTCTTCAACCGGTTCACGCCCCTGCCGGAAGGAGACCTGCGGGCGGCGATCCTCGACCTCGCCCGCCGCACCGGCTTCCGCGCCGGAGGCATCTCGGTCATGGACGCCTCGCGCCGGACCGCCCACGGGAACGCCTACTTCACCGGCGTCTTCGGGCAGAAGCGGATCGTCCTCTTCGACACCCTCCTGGAGGCGGTGGGCCCGCGCGAGGTCGTCGCGGTGCTCGCCCACGAGCTCGGGCACTTCAAGCTGCACCACGTCCGGTGGGGGATCCTCCGCAGCGTCGCCGCGAGCGGTCTCCTCTTCTTCGCACTCAGCCGCTGCCTGCCCCTCTCGGCCTTCTACTCGGCCTTCGCGCTCGCGAGGACCTCGTACGGCGCGCTGGCCGTCTTCGGCCTGTGGTTCGGCCTCGCCGGCTTCCTGCTGCAGCCGTTCGAGAACGCCCTCTCTCGCCGGCACGAGTTCGCCGCCGACGCGTTCGCCCTGCGCTCGGGCGCGGCGGCCGTCGACCTCGGAGCTGCCCTCCGGAAGCTGAGCGAGAGGAGCCGGCACCTGCCGGTCAGTCACCCGCTCTACTCGCGCGTCTACCACTCCCACCCGCCGCTCCTCGAGCGCCTGCAGGCGATGGGGGCGGTCGAAGGCTGACCCCGGCTCAGCCGAGGAGCGCGGCCGCCTCCTCCTTGAGAGCGAGCACCGCGTCCCGCACCCGGTCGGCGTGAGTCCGGAAGCTGAGGACGCAGATCCGGAGCGCGTAGCGGCCGCCGACGCGGGTGCTGGAGAGGAAGACGCGCCGGCGCGCGTTGACCCGGCGCAGCAGCTCGGGCCCGAGCCGCTCGGCCTCCGGCGCGCGGAGGCGGAAGGCCACGACCGAGAGCTGGGGCTCGTCGAGCATCTCGAACCGCGGGTCGTCCCGGAGCATCCCGAACCCCCATCGCGCGAGCGCCAGCTTCTCCGCGAGCTGCTCGCGGAAGGCGGCGACGCCGTGGAGGACGAGGGGCAGCCAGAGCCTGAGGCCGCGGAAGTCCCGCGACAGCTCGGGCGAGAGGTCGGCCGAGCCCAGCGAGCCCTCGTCGGTCACGTCCTGGACGTAGCTCGCGGTCCCCCGGTGGGCTCGGGTGAGCGCTCCGCCGTCGCGCACGAGGAGCGCGCCGAGGCCGTAGGGAAGGAAGAGGCCCTTGTGGGGATCGAGGGTGATCGAGTCGCACGCCTCGATCCCGGGCATCAGCGCTTCGCCTCCCGGAGCGAGCCGGAAGAAGCCTCCGTAGGCCGCATCGGCGTGGACCCAGAGGCCCTCGGCGCGGGCGATCGCGAGGATCTCGGGCAGGGGATCGACGGCGCCGGTGTTCGTCGTGCCGACGCTCGCCACGACCAGGAACGGCCGCCGGCCCCGGTCGCGGTCGGCACGGACGGCGTCCTCGAGCGCCTCCGGGACCAACCGGAACCGGCGGTCGGTCGGCAGCGCGCGGAGGCTCGACCGCGGGAAGCCGGCGAGGCGGGCCGCCTTCGCCACGCAGTGGTGCGTCTCCTCGGAGAGATAGATCACCCCGTCCTGGAAGTCCTCGTCGAGGCACTCCTCGCGCGCGGTGACGAGCGCGCTGAAGTTGGAAAGCGAGCCCCCGGAGGTGAGGATGCCCAGCGATCCGGGAGGCAGGCCCATCAGCGCGCAGAGCCAGCCGACCGCCGTCTCCTCGATCTGGGCGAGGGCCGGCGCCGCCGCGCTCACGCCCACGTAGCGGTTCGTGGCCGCGGCGACGAAGTCGGCCAGGGCCGAGGCGTAGACTCCGCCGCCCGGGACGTAGGCGAGGTAGCCCGGGCCGGCGGCGTTGTAGCTCTTCACGATCGCGGCCTCGAGCCGTCCCAGGATCTCCTCGAGCGCCCGCCCCTCCTCCGGGACCGGCTCGCGGAACGACGCCCGCAGGGCGTCCACGCCGTCGAGGTCGTGCGCGGGCTGGGCATCGAGGCTCGAGACGTGGTCGAGGACGAGGCGGGTGACGGCGCTCGTCATCTCCTCGAGCCGCTCGCGGTCCGGCTCGAGGGGGAAGGAGGGCCGGGACATGCGGGGATTCTGTCACGGTGCGCCCGGCGGTATGCTTGCGTCGGCGCCATGACGCTCGTCGACACCGACGTGGTGGTGGTGGGCTCGGGCCCCGGAGGGGCGACCGTGGCCCGGGAGCTCGTCCGCCGCGGCCGCCGCGTCCTGCTGCTGGAGCGTGGCGTCGACGAGCGTCGCCGCTTCTACTACGGCACGTACCTGGGGGCGCTCCTCTACACGGACCGCTCCAGCCTGCTCTTCACCGAGGAAGGGCTCAACGTGATCCGCCCCCTGATGCTCGGCGGCGCGACGAGCATGTACTGCGGCTGCGCCGCACCGCCGCCTTCCTGGATGAAGGCCCGGTACGGGGTCGATCTCGACCGGGAGTCGGCGGAGGCGGAGAGCGAGCTGGGGGTGGCCCCGCTGCCGCCGGAGATGCGCGGGGTGGCGTCGACGCGTCTCGCCGAGGCCGCCGGCGAGGCGGGATACGCCTTCTTCCCCCAGCCGAAGTTCATGAGCCCGGCGCGCGCCCACGCCTTCCCCCGGGCCTGCGGCGCCCGCTGCATGCTGGGCTGCCGGTGCGGCGCGAAGTGGAACGCCGCGGAGTGGGTGGACGAGGCGGTGGCCGGGGGGGCGGAGCTGCGCACGCGCGCACACGTCGAGCGGGTGACCATCGAGGGCGGCCAGGCCACGGGGCTCGAGGGCCGCCTGGCCGGCTCGCCGTTCCAGGTCCGTGCGCAGACCGTCGTCGTCGCCGCAGGCGGCATCGGAACTCCACGTCTCCTCCAGGCCTCGGGCCTGCACGACGCCGGCGAAGGTCTGACCATGGACGCGACGCTCATGGTCTACGGCTTCGTCGAGAGGGACGGCATCGGCCGCGAGCCGCCCATGACCTGGTCGCACGAGAACCCGGACGCCGGCTACATGCTCAGCACCCTCGTCGACCCCTGGCTCCTCTACCCGATCATGGCCGCGCTCAAGGAGCCTCGTCATGCCCTCACGTGGCCGCGGTGGGGGAACGTCCTGGGCGTCATGATCAAGCTCAAGGACGAGGTCTCGGGCGGCGTCTTCCCGGACGGGCGGATTCGCAAGCCCCTCACGACGGGCGACCGCGAGCGCCTGGCCGACGCGGAGGAGGTCTGCCGCAGGATCCTCGTCCGCGCCGGGGCCGAGCCGTCCTCGATCTTCGCGACCCCGCTGCGGGGAACCCACCCGAGCGGGACGGTCCGCATCGGCACGCACGTCGACCGGGATCTCGCGACCCCGGTGAGGAACCTGTACGCCTGCGACGCCAGCGTGTTCCCCGAGGCCCTCGACCGGCCGACCGTCCTCACGATCGTCGCTCTCGCCAAGCGCCTGGCCGGGCACCTCGCCCCGGGTCCCGTCTCTCGACCTTCGAGCCGGCCCGGCCCGTGACCCCGGAGGAGCTCCGGGCTCGTCTCGACGCCCATCCGCGCGTCGTCCTCGGCGAGACCCCGACACCCTGCCAGGAGCTCGAGCGCCTCTCGGCCGAGCTCCGACGGCCCGTCTTCGCCAAGCGCGACGACCTCCTCGGTCCCGCCCTCGGCGGAAACAAGACCCGCAAGCTCGAATACCTGATGGCGGACGCTCGGCGGCAGGGGGCGACCAGGGTCGCGACGTTCGGCGGCCTGCAATCGAACCACGCCCGCCTCACCGCCGCCGCGGCGAGCCTCGTGGGCATGGAGGCGCATCTCCTCTACTTCGAGGCGCGCCCGAGAGCGCTCACCGGCAACCTCCTCGTCAACCAGGTCCTTGGCGCCCGGATGCACTTCTTCCCGCTCACGTCGAGACGCCCGCGCGCGCGCTCGCTCGAGGGGACGATCCGACTCGCCCGGCTGCTCGCCCGCCTGCGGGTCGGGCCGCACTACTTCATTCCCGTGGGCGGGCACACCTGGGTCGGAGCCCTCGGCTACGTGCGCGCCGCCGTCGAGATGGACGAGCAGGCCCGACGGCTCGGCATCGTCGACGCGCACGTCGTGGTGGCCGCGGGGTCAGGAGGCACCCTGGCCGGCCTCCTCGCCGGCCTTCGGCTCGTCGGCTCCCGCCTCCGTCCCCTCGGCATCGACGTGGGGAAGCTCTGGAAGTCGTTTCCGGCTGCCGTCGCGCATCTCGCGAGCGAGGTCTCCGCGCGGCTCGGCGAGCCTCTTCCTTTCGAACCCGCCGACGTGCCGCTGGTCGAGGGAACCTACGCGGGCCATGCCTACGGCCGTCCCTCGGAGCCGGGCGACGCCGCGCTCGAGCGGCTCGCCCGGGCCGAGGGCATCCTGCTCGATCCCGTGTACACGGCGAAGGCGTTCGCTGGCCTCCTCGGAGAAGCCGAGAAGGGCCGTTTCAGACCCGGCGAGCCGATCGTCTTCCTGCACACGGGAGGGGCGCCCGCCCTCTTCGCCTGACCCCTCGAATCCGTGGCGACCCGCGCACCACGGACGTAGAATCGCCGCGTCATTCGGCGAGGAGGCCTTCATGACCACGAAGAGCGGGATGCCGCGGCGCGAGATGCTGCGGATGGGAGCGGTGGGCGCGGCGGCGGCGTGGGCGACCGCGCGGGCGAAGCTGGGGCTCGCCGCGGGCAAGGTGCCGATCGGCGTGCAGCTCTACTCGGTCCGGCACGACTGCGAGAAGGACCTGCCGGGCACGCTGAAGGCGCTGAAGGGCTTCGGCTACGAGGCGGTGGAGTTCGCCGGCTACTACGGACGGACGGCGGCGGACATGCGGAAGCTCCTCGACGACAACGGCCTCAAGTGCTGCGGCACCCACACTTCGCTCGACACGCTCGAGGGCGACGCCCTCGCGAAGACGGTCGAGTACAACAAGGGGATCGGCAACAAGTTCCTGATCTGCCCCTGGATCCCCGAGGAGCGCCGCAAGACGGCCGAGGACTGGAAGACGCTCGCCGCCCTCTTCGACGGAATGGCGGACAAGGTCGCGCCGGCCGGGATGCGCGTCGGCTACCACAACCACAACGTGGAGTTCACGCCGCTCGAGGGGAAGACCCCGTGGGACCTCTTCTTCGGCGGGACGAAGAAGGCGGTCATCCAGCAGGTCGACACCGGCAACTGCATCGAGGGCGGCGGCGACCCGGTGGCCCTCGTCAAGCGCTTCCCGGGCCGCACGGCGAGCATCCACATCAAGGAGTTCTCGAAGGCGAAGCCGGACGCGTTCATCGGCGACGGCGACATACCGTGGAAGGCCCTCTTCGAGGCCTGCGAGACGGTGGGCGGGACCGAGTGGTACATCGTCGAGTACGAGCGCGAGAAGCAGCCCGCCCTGCCCGCGGTCGACCACTGCCTGAAGAACCTGCGCAAGATGGGCAAGTAGGCCGTTCAGGCGCCGGATCGGGTCGGCGTCCGATCCCGCGCGCCCGCACTCCGGGAGGCCCTGCCCGGCGCGCCGTCGCGTCGCCGCTCGACCCCGTCGGTACAATGTGACCGTGGGGCCCGAGGATATGCCCGAGTGGGAGCGCCTGCTGTCCGCCGAGAGGCACCTGCAGGCCCTCGTGCCGGGAGCAGTCCTGGTGGGAGGCACGGCCGCCGCGCTGCACGCCGGCCACCGGCGGAGCCTCGACGGCGACCACGTGCTCGAAGACCTGCGGCCCCGGTTCGACGACGTCCTGGCGACGCTCGAGGCCGCGGCGGGGTGGCCGACCTCCCGCGTCCAGCGGCCGGTGGCGATCCTCGGCCGGCTGGACGGCGTCATGACAGGCATCCGTCAGCTCCGACGGACGCGGCCGCTCGAGACGGAGGTGGTGTCCGGCCTGCGCGTGCCGTCGCTCGGCGAGATGGCCCGCATCAAGGCCTGGCTGTTGGCCACCCGCCACACGACCCGCGACTACCTCGACACCGTGGTGCTCCTCGAGCGCCTGGGCGACCCGGCAGCGCGCGAGGCCTTCGGGCCGTTCGACGAGATCTACCGACAGGAGACCGGCGCATCGCCGCTCGCCGAGGTCATCGAGCGCCTGGCGGCGGCGGCGCCGACCGACGCGGCGTCGATCGACCTCTCCAGCTACAAGGGCCTCGTCGCGCCGTGGGACGACTGGTTGCACCTCGCGACCCGAGGGCGACATTGGGCCGTCGTGCTCGCCGCCGCCCTGCTGCGAGGAGGCGCGTGGTGAGCCGCAGCGCGCTCGAGCGGGTCGTGGTCGGCTGGAACCGCAGCCGCCTCGACCTCGCGAGCGACGAGGTGCTCGCCCAGGTCCTCGATCGCGGCGACATCCAGGCCTGGCGGGAGCTCTACGAGATCGCGTCGGCAGACGGGGCCCTGCGTCGCCGGATCCACCGTGTCGTCCAGCAGGTGCCGCTTCCCTATCCCGCGTTCTGGCTCGCTGCGCTCGCCAGCCTGGGCGAGCCCGTCGATTGGACGGCAAGGCTGCCTCGGGACGACGGCATGGCCTACTAGGGGCGCGGCCCCGAGGCTCCCCGCAATCGCTCTGGCCGGTCAGCGGTGCGGTCGAGGCGCAGCAGGACGAGGGTTCCGGGCACGGCCACGAGCGGCATCAAGCCCCAGAACGCCCGCTCGCCGAGGGCGGCGTGGAGCGGGAGCGTGATCGCGGGGTTCAGGGCGAAGGCCACCGACCACGTCGCCTGGTAGAGGCTCAGGTAGCGGCCGCGAGCCTGGGGCGGGGCCCAGTCGGCGACGAACGACATCTGCTGCGGCGAGGCCAGGATCTCGCCGGCCGTGTAGACGAGCGCCGCGAGCGCGAACCAGGCCCAGTGCATCACGAGGCCGACGAGGCCGAAGCCGGCCGCGGAGAGGAAGGACCCGAGGGCGGCGAGGCGGAGGCGGCGGAAGGGCTTCAGCCGCTCGGTGATCGAGATCTCGAAGAAGGCGACGAGGACGCCGTTGAGCGCGGCGACGAGGCCGAAGACGACGGCAGGATACCCGGCGGACTGGGTCACCGTGAGGGGCAGGATCGAGAGGTGCGAGCAGAAGATGAGCGTGAAGAGGAACCCGGTGGCCGTCGTGGCGAGGAAGACGCCGTCCGTCAGCAGGCTCGCCGGACCGTGGCCGACGGCGGGACGCGGACCTTCGTCCCCGGCGGCGGGCGAGGGAGAAGGGCCGATGGCCGACACCGTCTCGACGTGGGGCCGGGTCTCGGGGATGGCGAAGTACACGAGGACACCGTAGGCGAGCGTGGTGAGGCCGTCGCCGAGGAAGAGGAGCCGCCAGTCCCAGTCCGCGAGGAGGCCTCCGACCGCGGTGCCGGTCGCCCAGCCCAGGTTGACCGCCATGCGCAGCCCGGCGAAGCCGCTCGCCCTCTCCGAGGACGGCAGGAGGTCGCCGATGATCGCGGAGGCCGCGGGCCGGTAGAGGTCGGCGATGAAGCCGAAGGCGACGAGGACGGGGACGAAGCCGGCGGTGGACGAGACGAAGGCCATCGCCACCGCGAGGACGCCGGAGCCGAGGAGGCTCACGAGCAGCGTGCGCCGCCGGCCGAAGCGGTCGGTGATGACGCCCCCGGCGAGGATCGAGACGACCGACCCGAAGCCGTAGCCGAAGATGAGGCGCGCCGCTTCGGCCTCCCGCATGTGGAAGTCGCGGAGGAGGACAAGGGTCAGGTAGGGGACGATGAACGTCCCCACCTTGTTGACGAGCGTTCCGACGAGGAGGAGGCGCACCGGGCGTGGGAAGCGCCCGATGATCCGCAGCGGGCTTTCGAGCATGGGCCGAACGCCCACTCTATAATGGGCCTCCCACCGGAGGGAGCGTCATGCACAAGCTGGTCCTGTTGCGCCACGGCGAGAGCACCTGGAACCTCGAGAACCGGTTCACCGGATGGACCGACGTCGATCTGTCGCCGAAAGGCCTCGAGGAGGCGGTCGCCGGGGCGAGGCTCCTCAAGGAGGGCGGGTACGTCTTCGACGTGGCCCACACGTCGCTCCTGCGCCGGGCGATCCGCACGCTCTGGATCACGCTCGAGGGCATGGACCTCATGTGGATCCCGGTGAAGAACACGTGGCGCCTCAACGAGCGGCACTACGGTGCCCTCCAGGGGCTGAACAAGGCGGAGACGGCGAAGAAGTTCGGCGAGGAGCAGGTGAAGATCTGGAGGCGGGCCTACGCGACGCCGCCCCCCGCCCTCGCCCCGGACGACGCGCGGCACCCCGGGCGCGACCCTCGCTACGCGGGGCTCACGAAGGACCTGCTGCCCCTCACCGAGTCGCTCAAGGACACGGTCGCCCGGTTTCTCCCCTACTGGCACGACGCGATCGTGCCCGACGTCAGGGCCGGCAAGCGCGTGCTCGTGGCCGCCCACGGAAACAGCCTCCGCGCGCTCGTGAAGCACCTCGACGGCGTCTCCGACGACGACATCGTGGGCCTCAACATCCCCACCGGAATCCCGCTCGTCTACGAGCTCGACGACGACCTCAGGCCGATCCGCCACGACTACCTGGGCGACCCCGAGGCGGCGAGGAAGGCGGCGGAGGCGGTCGCCGCCCAGTCCAAGGCGAAGTGAGCGGAGAGCGCCGCCGCTGGCCGCTCGTCCTCGGCGGCACGGCCGCCGCTCTCGTCCTCGTGGCGGGCGGCGTCGGTGCATACGTGCGCGCGCAGCTGCGCGGGAGCCTTGCAGAGCTCGACGGGGAGCGACCCCTGCCTGGGCTCGGCGCGCCGGTCCGGATCGAGCGCGACGCCCTCGGCGTGCCGGTGGTCAGAGGGGGAAGCCGGCTCGACGTGGGCCGGGCGACCGGCTTCCTGCACGCGCAGGAGCGCTTCTTCCAGATGGACCTCCTCCGCCGCAGCGCGGCCGGAGAGCTCGCTGGGCTCGTCGGCCGGGTGGCGGTCGGTCTCGACCGCGAGGCACGCCCGCTTCGGCTCCGGCTGGTCGCCCGGCGAGCCGTGAAGGAGCTGCGGAAGGACGAGCGCGACCTCCTCGCCGCCTACACGGCGGGGGTGAACGCGGGCCTCGCCGCGCTCGGGGCCCGGCCCTTCGAGTACCTGGCCCTGCGCGCCGCGCCCGCGAAGTGGCGGGACGAGGACTCGCTCCTCTGCGCGCTCGCCATGTATCGCGACCTCCAGGGATCCCAGCCGGCGCACGAGTCCGTCCTCGGCCTCCTGCGGGAGACGCTCCCTCGGCCTGTGGCCGACTTCCTGGCCCCGGTGGGCACGGAGTGGGACGCCCCGATCGAGGGCGAGCCGATCCCGATGCCGGCCGTCCCGGGACCGGACGTCCTCGACCTGCGGAAGGCGAAGCCCGAGGAGCCCGTCGCTCGGGTTCTCCCGGAGGAACCACCCGTTGCTCTCGCCCTGCTGGGCGTTCCGACGCGGTCGGCCGACGAGGGAGACCTTGACTTCGGCAGCAACAACTGGGCGGTCGCGGGAAGCCACACGGCGCACGGCGGCGCCCTCCTCGCGAACGACATGCACCTCGGCATCTCGGTGCCGAACACCTGGTACCGTCTCTCGCTCGTGTTCCCGGGCGTCGAGGGCGAGAGACGTGTCACCGGTGTCACGCTCCCGGGCACCCCGTTCGTGGTCGCGGGCAGCAACGGCCACGTGGCCTGGGCGTTCACCAACAGCGAGGGCGACTGGGCGGACCTCGTCCTCCTCGAGCCCGTTCCCGGGAGCCCCGACGCCTATCGCACGCCGGACGGCCCGCGGCAGATCGAACGGGAGACCGAGACGATCGAGGTGAGCGGGGAGAGGGCAGAGACACTGGCCGTCGAGTCCACGGTGTGGGGGCCCGTCGTCGACACCGACCACGCCGGCCGCCGCCGGGCGCTCGCCTGGGTCGCCCTTCGGGAAGGCGGCCTCAACGCGGGGCTCGACCGCATGGAGGCGGTGGGGAGCCTCGCCGAGGCCCAGGCCCTCGCGCCGGAGGTCGGCATCCCCCACCAGAACTTCGTCGTGGCCGACGAGGCAGGACGGATCGGCTGGACGATCATCGGCCGCATCCCGCGCCGCGTGGGCCACGACGGCCGGACGCCGACCTCGTGGGCGGACGGAAAGAACGGGTGGGACGGCTGGCTGCGCCCGGAGGAGTACCCGCGCGTCGTCGACCCGCCGAGCGGACGGATCTGGACGGCCAACGCCCGCGTCGTGGGCGGGGACAAGCTGGCGCGGGTGGGCGTGGGCGGCTACGACCTGGGCGCCCGGCAGGGGCAGATCCGGGACGACCTCCTCGCCGTTCCCAAGGCGAGCGAAGACGACATGCTGCGCGTGCAGCTCGACGACCGGGCGGCCTTCCTCGCCCGCTGGCAGAAGCTCCTCCTCGAGACCCTGACTCCCGACGCGGTCGCGAGCGACCCGCGACGCGCGGAGGCCCGGCGGCTCGTGGAGGGCTGGGGCGGCCACGCCTCGACCGGCTCCGCGGGATACCGCATCGTCCGGGCCTTCCGCCTGCGCGTCCGTGACCTCGTCCTCGACCCCCTCCTCGCCCCCGCGCGGGCGAAGGACCCCAAGCGCCTCCGCCCGGGCACGGCGCCGAACCGGTGCTGGGAGGGACCGGTGTGGGCGCTCGTCACGGCCCGCCCCGCGCACCTCCTCGACCCCCGCCGCGCGAGCTGGGACGCTCTCCTCCTCGAAGCGGCGGACGCCGTCCTCGACGAGCTGACGAAGGACGGACGCCGGCTGGCCGAGCGGACGTGGGGCGAGCGCAACACGACGTCTATCCGTCATCCGCTCGCGCGGGCGGTCCCGCCGCTCGGCCTGCTGCTGGACATGCCGAGGGAAGCCCTTCCCGGCGACAGCGACATGCCCCGCGTCCAAGGACCCGCCTTCGGCGCCTCCGAGCGGCTCGCCGTCTCGCCGGGGCACGAGGATCGGGGCTACTTCCACATGCCTTGTGGCCAGAGCGGCCACCCGCTCTCGCCCCACTACGCGGACGGGCACCGGGCGTGGGCGAAGGGGGAAAAGACGCCCTTCCTGCCCGGCCCGCCCGTCCACGTGCTCACGCTCGTGCCGGCCCCCTGAAAGGCCGGCCCATCGGACGGAGGACGACCATGACGCGTCGCGTTGCGGCCCTCGCCGCCGCGGCTCTCGCGGCGGGCTTGGCGCACGGCGCCCTTCCCGAGGCGAGGAAGGAAGCCCGGGCGGGCCAGGCCGACCGCATCTTCGTGGGCGGCCGGGTCTGGACGGGCGAGACCGGCCGACCTTTCGCCGAGGCCCTCGCCGTCCGCGACACGAGCGTTCTCGCCGTGGGCACCAACGGACAGGTGCGTGCGCACGCGGTGAAGGGGACCGAGGTCGTGGACCTCCGCGGGCGGCTCGTGGTCCCCGGCTTCATCGACGGCCACCTGCACCTCCTGGGCGGCAGCCTGTCCCTCGAGGAGCTGCGGCTCGACGACCTCGAGGAGTTCGGCCCCCTGGCGCAGCGGGTGAGGGACTGGGCGGCGGCCCACCCCGACGCGCCCTGGGTGACCGGCGAGGGATGGGCCTACGCCGCCTTCGCCGATGGCCTTCCGAGGCGGCAGCAGCTCGACGCCCTCGTGCCGGCTCGCCCCGCGTGGCTCGTCTCGTACGACGGGCACACCGGCTGGGCCAACTCGGTGGCGCTCCGGCTCGCCGGCGTCACCGGGGAGACGAAGGATCCACCCGGAGGCACGGTGGTGCGCGACGAGAAGGGCGAGCCGACCGGCGCCCTGAAGGAGAGCGCCGTGGACCTCGTCGGGCGGCTCGTGCCGAAGCCGCTGCCCCACGAGAAGGAGAGCGCGTTCCGGAAGGGGATCGCCCAGGCCGCGGCCTGGGGCCTCACCTCGGTGCACCAGGCCGGGATCGGCGAGGAGGAGCTGCAGATCCTCTCCCGCGCTCTCTCTGCCTCTCCCCGCCTCCGGGTGTACGCGGCCCTCGAGATGCTGCGCGACCCGACGCCGGACGCCCTGGCGCGGCAGGAGGACCTCCGCCGGCGCTACGCGACGGACCGCCTGCGTGTGGGGGCGGTGAAGGGCTACGTGGACGGTGTGGTGGAGGCGAGGACGGCAGCCATGTTCGAACCGTACCCCGGCGGCGGCACCGGCCTCCCGAACTGGACGCAGGAGGAGCTCGACCGGACGGTGGCCGCCTACGACAAGGCCGGCTTCCAGGTCATGCTTCACGCGATCGGCGACCGGGGCATCGACATGGCCCTCACCGCCTTCGAGCGAGCGGCCCGTGCGAACGGCACGAGCGGGCGCCGCCACCGCGTCGAGCACGTGGAGGTGCCGCGGCCGGCCGACCTCCCGCGCTTCAAGGCTGCGGGCGTCGTCGCCTCGACCCAGGCGATGTTCCCGTACCCGAACCGGAACCACCTCGAGGTGTACGTCCCGACCCTCGGGCCGGAGCGGGCCCGACGGGCCCTCGCCTTCAGGGCCATCGACGACGCGGGGGCGGTGCAGGCCTTCGGCAGCGACTGGCCTGTCTTCACCGCCGAGGTCGTGCGCGGGATCGCGTGCGCCGTGACCCGCACCACGATCGAGGGCACCCCGCCCGGAGGATGGGAGCCGACGCAGAGGCTCACCGTCGAAGCCGCGCTCCGCCACTTCACCCGCGATGCGGCCTTCGCCGAGCACGCCGAGGCGCAGAAGGGCAGCCTCGCTCCCGGCAAACTGGCCGACTTCGTCGTCCTCTCGCAGGACCTCTTCGCCGTCCCGCCGGAGAAGATCAAGGACACGAGGGTCCTCCTGACGGTTCTCGGCGGGCAGGACACCTTCCGGGCGAAGGAGTTCTGATGGCCGCCTACTCGGGCAAGGTGGTCGTGGTGACGGGAGCCTCCCAGGGCATCGGGAAGTCCCTGTGCCTCGAGCTGGCCGGCCAGCGGCCGCGGCTCGCGCTGGCCGCGCGCGACGCCGCGGCGCTGGAAGCGGTCGCGGCCGAGTGCCGGGCGCGCGGGGCGGAAACGCTCGTCGCGCCGACGGACGTCGCGAGCGAGGCCGAGTGCCGGAGGCTCGTGGAGCGGACGGTCGCGCGCTTCGCGGCTCTCGACGTGCTCGTCAACAACGCGGGGACGGGGATGCTGGCCCGCTTCGAGGAGGTCCAGGACCTCTCGCTCTACGAGCGGCTCATGCGGGTCAACTACCTCGGCAGCGTCTACCCGACCTTCTACGCGCTGCCTCACCTCCGCCGGAGCCGGGGGCAGATCGTGGCCGTCGCGAGCCTCGCCGGCCTCTCCGGCGTCCCCACCCGGACGGCCTACGCCGCGTCCAAGCACGCGCAGGTGGGCTTCTTCGACTCGCTGCGGGTGGAGCTGCGGACGAGCGGCGTGTCGGTGACGGTGATCGCCCCAGACTTCGTCCGTTCGGAGATCCGCAGGCGGTCGCCGGGTCCCGACGGACGGACGGTCGAGGCGTCGCCCGTGCGGGAGGACGAGATCATGAGCGCCGAGGAATGCGCGCGGCTCGTGGTCCGGGCGATGGAGAAACGACAGCGGATGCTGGTGATGAGCCTCCGGGGGAGGCTCGGGCGGTGGGCGAAGCTCGTCGCGCCGGACCTCGTGGACCGGCTGGCGGCGGAAGCCGTGCGCAAGGGAAGGTGAGGACGGCATGAAGCGACTCCTGCGCGGGCTCGGGTGGACCCTCGGCGTCCTGGGGGTGGCCTGGCTCGGCGTCTGCGCGTACCTCTCGGCCACCCACCCCACGGTCGCGTTCACGGCCGAGGAGCTGGCTCGACCTGCCGCGCCCCTGCCCAGGGGCTTCCTGTGGGGCACGGCGACCTCCGCCCACCAGTTCGAGGGCGGGAACACGAACGACTGGACGCGCTTCGAGGCCCTGCCGGGGGCGATCGAGCGCGGCGAGACGAGCGCCGTCTCCGCCGACCACTGGAACCGCATGGCGGAAGACGTCGCGCTCATGAAGGCGATCCACGCCAACGCCTACCGCTTCTCGATCGAGTGGAGCCGGCTCGAGCCGCGGGAGGGCACGTGGAACGAGGAGGCCTTCTCGCGCTACGCCGACCTCCTCGAGCAGCTCCGGGGGGCGAGGGTCACCCCGGCGGTCACTCTCCTCCACTTCTCCCTCCCCCTCTGGATGGCCGACCGAGGCGGCGTCACCGCCCCGGACTTCCCGGATCGCTTCTCGCGGTTCGCGGCGGAGGCCGGGCGTCGGTTCGGCCCGGACGTCGGGCTCTGGATCACGCTCAACGAGCCGGTCGTCCAGATGTACCTCGGGTACGTCACCGGCGACTGGCCTCCGCAGAAGAAGTCGCCGCGCGAGGCCGTGCGGGCCTTCGCCGGCCTCCTGCGCGGCCACGCGGCCGCGGCGAAGGCCCTGCGCGCGGTCGACCCGGGAGCGAAGATCGGCGTCGCCAACAACCTGATGCTCCTCGAGCCGCGTTCCCGCCTGATGCTGCCCGACTGGCTCGGAGCCGGCTTCGTCGACCAGCTCTGGAACTGGGCCTTTCCCGACGCCATGCGCGACGGGCGGGCGCGGCTCCGGCTCCCCGGAGCGACCCTCGACGAGACGATCGACGGCCTCCCCGGCTCCGTGGACTTCTTCGGCCTCAACTACTACTTCCGCTACTTCGTCCGCCTCGCCCCCGGAGCGCCGGACCTGTTCGAGATGACGCCCGGCCCCGGCCTACGCAGCGAGCTGGGCGGGCCGCCCCCGGTCGGGGACAGCCCTCCGGAGGCCCTCTTCCTCCTGATGCGGGAGGCGTGGAGACGCTATCACCTGCCGGTCTACGTCACGGAAGGCGGCATTGCCGACGACAAGGGCGCGATGCGGGGGGCGCTCATCCGCGGCCAAGTCGAGGCGATCCAGCGGGCGCGGGCGCAGGGCATCCGAGTCGAGGGCTACTTCCACTGGACGCTCGTCGACAACTTCGAGTGGGAGAAGGGCTATCGCCCGCGCTTCGGCCTCTACCGCCTGGACCGTCAGACGCTGGCCCGCACGCCGGCCGGCGGTGCCGACGTCTTCGCCGGTCTCGCCCCGCCGATGTAGTCCCGGGCGGCGCCCACCGCGGCCGTCGGCCGCTCGGCCGAGAGCGACGGCCAGATCGAGAGCCCGGCCGCCAGGAATCCCTGCGCGTCGCGATGATCGCATCGAGCGGTTCGCGCAGCCTTTTCGCTTCCGCGCCCCGCGGACGTGCGGGCAGTGCCGCTCGCTCTTCTGCCGTCATCACTTCCGGGCAGCCTCCCTATCGGCCTGCTTCTTGCACCGGCCGGCGCCGTACCCAGAGCAGGAGTCCCCCTTTGGCTGTCGCCATCGCGCTCTTCATCGCCGGGATCGCCATGGGGATCGCCGGCGCCCTGATGTGGGCGTGGGCCGTCCACTCGGGCCAGCTCCGGGACCTCGAGCGGTCGAAGCAGCAGCTCTTCTGGCCGGAGATCGCGGACGGTTCGGGAAGCCCCGCGGCTCCGGCTCCACCCTCGCACACGGAGGCTCGATGAGCACCACGACCCACCCGGCCGCACCGGAAAGCACCGCCGTCGTCAGCCGACGCCGGGCGTTGACCGTGACCAGCGTGCTCGGCCTGCTCGGGGCCGGCTTCGTGGCGGGGTTCAGCAACCTGCTGTTCTTCCGCCCGCGGGTGACCTACGGCGAGCCCTCGCGTTTCCGTGTGGGCAAGCCGGAGTCGCTTCCGCTCGGCACCCGCCTGCCTCTCAGCCGTCAGCGCGTGACGGTCGTCCGCACGGAGGCGGGGGTCGCGGCCATCTCGAACACCTGCACCCACCTCGGGTGCGTGGTGGCCACGACCGAGATCGGCTTCGACTGCCCCTGCCACGGCAGCCGATTCGACGCGGACGGGATGGTCCTGGGCGGCCCCGCTCCGCGCCCCCTCCCCTGGTTCCAGGTGTCCGTCTCCCCGAGCGGGGAGGTCGAGGTCGACACCTCGCAGCCGGTCCCGACCGGCAGCTACCTCAAGGTCTAGGACGAGCGCCCCGCGCTCCGGTGACCGCATGAAGACCGAAGAAGAAGGATTCCTCGCCACGCTCCAGAACCTGCCGACGAACGTCTGGCGATCGATCTTCCGCAACCCCCTCCCGTCCTCCGACCTCGGGCGGTCGCAGACGACCTTCTCCAACCTCTTCCTCCACGTCCACCCGGTCAAGACCCACGCCCACTCGCTGCGGCCGTGGTACACGCTCGGCCTGGGCGTCGTCTCGCTGAGCCTGTTCGTGATCCTCGCCGCGACCGGGATCCTGCTGATGTTCTACTACGTGCCCTCGGTCGAGCAGGCCCACGACCGCATGCTCGACCTCAACGGAACCGTCGCCTTCGGCGTCCTGCTCCGGAACATGCACCGCTGGGCGGCCCACGGCATGGTGGCCCTCGTGTTCCTGCACCTCTGCCGCGTCTTCTACACCGGCAGCTACCGTGCCCCGCGCGAGTTCAACTGGGTGATCGGCGTCTTCCTCCTTCTCCTCACCCTCGGCGCCTCGTTCACCGGCTACCTCCTCCCCTGGGACCAGCTCGCCTTCTGGGCGATCACCGTCGGCACGTCGATCGCCGGCTACGCTCCCGTCTTCGGCGAGCAGATCCGCTTCCTGCTCCTCGGCGATCGGGTGGTCGGGCAGGAGGCGCTCATCCGCTTCTACGTCCTTCACGTGGCGGTCATCCCGGTCGCCATCTCCGTCCTCGTGGCCGTGCACTTCTGGAGGATCCGCAAGGACGGCGGCCTCTCCCGTCCGGAGGGGCTCGACCTCCCCGAGGTCCAGCCGAAGTTCCCCGAAGCCCTCGCCGGCAAGCTGGAGGGCCTCGCCCCCGCCGCCAAGACGGCGAAGACGAAGACGTTCGGCGTCATGGGGATCGTGCGGGGGCCCTTCAACAAGGTGGGCGCGACGCCCGACAACACCGTCTACTCCTGGCCCAACCTCTTCATCGCCGAGCTCTTCTGCTTCGCCCTGACCGTCCTGCTGGTCCTGGTGGTGGCGCTCTTGTGGAACGCGCCCCTCGAGGCCCCGGCCGACCCCACCCACCCGCCCAACCCCTCGAAGGCGCCGTGGTACTTCCTCGGCCTGCAGGAGATGGTGTCCTACTCCGCCTTCTGGGGCGGGGTGGGAGTCCCGACCATCTTCGTCCTCCTCCTCCTCGCCGTGCCGTACCTCGATCGCGGGACTCGCGGCACCGGGGTGTGGTTCTCGCGCCACCGGATCCTCGGCCTGACGGCGTTCACCACCCTCCTCATCGTCAACCTCGTCCTCATCGTCATCGGCACGTTCTTCCGGGGCCCGAACTGGGCCCTCGTGACCCCCTGGTAGGAGCCATGCGCGTCGCCCTCGCCGTGATCTCCATCGTCGTGCTGGCGATCCACGCCGTCGTCTTCCGCGACCAGTTCTTCGCGAAGTGGCAGGACCACCAGACGGCCTACTTCGAGCAGGCCCAGAAGATGGCCGACACCCCGGCCGCCCACGAAGCCCTCGCCGGCCGAAGGCCCCAGATCGAGCAGGTGATCGTCCGGAGCTTCGGCTCCGAGCGCGTCGACCGCTGCACGACCTGCCACGTCGCGATCGACGATCCCCGCTTCGAGAAGGCCGACCAGCCCCTGCGCACCCACCCGAAGATTCCCGGCCACAAGTTCGAGACCTACGGCTGCACGATCTGCCACGACGGCCAGGGCCGCGCGGTGGAGGCGAAGGGCGCCCACGAGGGCGGCGAGGACTGGCCGTGGCCGATGCTGCCCAAGGAGGCCATCCAGGCCAACTGCGTCCAGTGCCACGGCGAGGCCGACTGGCCGCACGCGCCCCTCGTGCACCAGGGCCGGAGGCTCTTCTTCGAGCGGGCCTGCTACACCTGCCACACGATCGGGGGCCTCTCCTACGGCTCCATCGGCCCCGAGCTGACCGAGGTCGGCCGCAAGCGCCGCATCACCTACGTGAAGGGCAAGATCGAGAACCCGCGGGCCACGAACCCCACCTCGACGATGCCGCGGCAGGACCTCACGCCGGAGCAGGTCCTGGCCCTCTCCGTCTTCCTCAAGTCGCAGCAGGGGGCACGGATCTCCCGGGCCCCGCTCCAGCAGTATCTGTCCGCCCAGCAGCAGCGGCCGGAGTGGCTGCCCCTCGCCCAGATCGTGGGCCCGGAGCTCGCGACCCAGGTCGAGGGCCTGGCCCCGGCGAAGAAGGGCGAGGCTTTGCTGCCGAAGGTCGGCTGCCTCTCCTGCCACAAGCTCGACGACCGCGACGGCCGCGTCGGGCCGGACCTGGCCTTCGACTCGCTGCAGCGCGACCACGGCTGGGTCATGAGGCACTTCAAGGACCCGAAGAGCGTCGTCCCCGGCTCGCTGATGCCGCCCTATCCGCTCCCCGCCGAGATGTTCGAGTCGCTGACCGCCTACCTGCAAAGCCGAGAGGCGCCCGCCCTGCCCGCGGAGCCGGCGCCGCAGTTCGCCCAGCTCTGCGCCCGCTGCCACGGCGAGAAGGGCCAGGGCGACGGCACGATCGCCGCCTACATCGACCCCGCCCCCCGCGACCTCACCAAGACCTCCTTCATGAAGACGAAGACCCGCGAGCGTCTCCTGGCCAGCGTCCGCAACGGCGTGCCGGGGACGAGCATGGCGCCCTGGGGCCGCGTCCTCGGCGACGAGGCCTCGGCCAGGCTCCTCGACTACGTCCTCGGGACCTGGGCCAAGGCCGGGCAGAGCCAGCCTCCGACGGGCCGCGATATCCCCCGGGCGAACCCCGTCCCTTACTCGGCGGAGAGCGTCGCCCGCGGTGAAGCGACGTTCCTCAACCGCTGCTGGGGCTGCCACGGCAAGAAAGCCGACGGCCACGGCCCCAACGCGGCGGACATCTCGCCCCGTCCCCGCAACCTCCGCAACACGCCGTTCGTCGCCTCCGTGACGTACGCGAGACTCCACGAGAGCATCAAGTACGGCGTGCAGGGCACCGCCATGCCCGCCGCCGGCTTCGACTTCGCCCTCGACGACAAGGCCATCGGCGACCTCGTCAACTACATCCTGAGCCTCAACCACCTCGGGACGGACGGGTCGAAGGTGGCCGCCGCCAACCCCCAACCGCAGAGGTGAAGCCATGAGCGCCTCGGTCGCCGCACCCCCCCCGAGCCAGGCCGGCCACGAGGACCGGAGTGCCTTCGGGATGCTGATGATCGGATCGCTGTTCTTCGTGGTGTCGGGGCTCATCGCTCTCGTCATCGCGAGCAAGTTCCACTTCCCGACCCTCCTCGGCTCGGTGTCGTGGCTGACCTTCGGGCGGCTGCGGCCGATCCACACCAACGGGATGCTGTTCGGCTGGCTCCTCGCCGCCGACATGGGCCTCTGCTTCTACCTGGTGCCCCGGCTCTGCGGCGTCAAGCTCTGGAGCGAGAAGCTGGGCCTCGCCACCATGTGGCTGTGGGTGGTGATCGTGCTCGGGGCGGTCGTCGAGCTCGCCCGGGGCCACAACCAGGGGCTCGAGTACGCGGAGCTGCCGTTCTGGCTCGACGTGCTGGTGGTGGTGGCCTGGGTGATGTTCGCGGTCAACATCTTCGCGACCGTCTTCACCCGCAAGTACCAGCAGATGTACGTCTCGCTCTGGTACATCCTGGCCTCGATCCTCTGGACGGCCTTCGTCTACATCGTCGGCAACTTCGCCACCATACCCACCACCGGCGTGAACCAGGCGAACCTCAACTGGTTCTACGTCCACAACGCGGTCGGGCTCATCTTCACCCCCATCGGCCTCGCCATCGGCTACTACTTCATCCCCAAGGCGGCGGAGACCCCCCTCTACTCCCACCGCCTCTCGATGATCGGCTTCTGGTCGCTCGCCTTCGTCTACGTGTGGACGGGCGCCCACCACATGCTGCACGGGCCGATCAGCCAGTGGCTGCAGACGGTGGCCATCCTCTTCTCGGTGATGCTGATGATCCCGGTGTGGACGCTGGTCTGGAACTTCCTCGCCACCATGAAGGGCCAGTGGCATCAGCTCAAGGACAACGTGCCGATCAAGTTCCTGCTCACGGGGACGGTCTTCTACCTCCTCACCTGCTTCCAGGGCCCGCTGCACTCCCTGCGCACGGTCAACGCCATCGTGTCGAAGACGGACTGGATCCCCGGCCACGCCCACATGGCGCTCCTCGGAGCCTTCTCCTTCTTCGCCGTCGGCAGCGCCTACTACGCGATCCCGCGGATGATCGGGACGCGGCTCCACTCGGACGCCCTCGCCAACGCCTCCTTCTGGCTGTGGCTGGTGGGCGGGCTCACCTTCTTCGTCTCCCTCTGGATCGGGGGCTTCCTGCAGGGCCTGCAGTGGAACGACCCCGGCATCCCCTTCATCGACACGGTGAAGTTCATGTCGCCCTTCTGGGCGGCCCGGCTCCTGGGAGGGACGCTGATGTTCACCGGCATCCTCCTCTTCTTCTGGAACCTGCTCATGACCTACGTCGGCCGCGCGGAGCGGCCGGCGGAGGCCGCGTAGGAGGGCAGAGCCATGCTGAGCAAGATCGACAAGAGCAGCGCCCTCTTCATCGCCGCCGCCGTGGTCTTCTTCTGGATCGGCGGACTCCTCACCACCCTCGCCCCGCCCATGCTGGACGCGAGCTGGGCGAAGCCGGCCCCCGGGCTCAAGGACTACGCGACGCTCGCCAGGAACGGCGACGCCGAGGCGGCGAAGGTCGTGAAGGGCCGGGACATCTACGTCCGCGAGGGCTGCTGGTACTGCCACACCCAGCAGACCCGCACCATCGAGGCCGACACCATCCGCTCCGGCTGGCGCGGGGTACGAAGCCCGGTCTCGACCCCGGACGAGTTCGTCTACGACCAGCCGCACCTCTTCGGGACGCGGCGGGTGGGCCCCGACCTCTCCCGGGTGGGAGGCAAGTACGACCACCAATGGCACGTCACCCACTTCCGCGACCCCCGAAGCCTGGTCCCGGGGTCGGTGATGCCGCCCTTCCCGTGGATCGCCGGCAACCCGGAGGAGCTCGAGGACCTGGTCGCCTACGTGCAGACCCTCGGGCGCGTGAAGGACTGGCGGCCGGCCCACGACTACGAGCAGTAGGCCCGTGCGCGACTACACCTGGGCCTCCGTCTACTGGATGTACTCGATCATGGCCCTCTTCGCGGCGGGCGCGCTCTTCTTCCTCTGGCGCGCCGTCCGCAGCGGGGCGATGACCGCGGACGAGGCCCCCAAGTACCGGATGCTCGAGGACGACGAACTCGAGCGGAGGAGCTCATGAGCGAGAACAAGGACATCCACGAGGTCGCGGGCGGCTGGATCACGGAGCGGAAGGGCACCCCCATCCCCGCCTTCCTGAAGCTGGCCTACGTCGGCTTCAGCCTCTTCGGGCTCGTCTACCTCTACCTCTACTGGTCGGGCGAGGTCACGCACGAGACGCGGGGACCGCTCGTCCAGGCTCAGAACCAGATCATGCAGACGCCGGGCACGGCCTGGCACGCGGTCATCTACGCGTGCGTCGCCGCCTTCGTGGTCCTCCTCGCCTGGTACGCCTTCTTCCGGAGGTCGGAGGACGAGTGAGCGCCCCGCCCCTCTCCTCGGCCTACCGCCGGCTCCGCATCCCGGACGCGGAGCGGTACTGGGTCGAGCAGGTCAAGTGCCGGGTGGGCTGTCCCGTCTTCACCGACGCCTGCGGGTACGTGACCGCGGTGGCCGAGGGCCGCGACCGCGACGCGTACGCGATCGCCCGGGCCACCAACCCGTTCGTGTCGATCTGCGGGCGCATCTGCGGCGCGCCCTGCGAGCGGGCGTGCCGGCGAGGCAGCGTCGACACGCCGGTCTCGATCCGGGCCATCAAGCGCTGGGCGTGCGAGCTCCACGGCACGGAGACGGGGACCGACCGCCCGTACCACGAGCACGCCGACGTGCGGATGCTCCCCCCGAAGGGCGACTACCCGGAGAGGGTCGCGGTCGTGGGGTCCGGGGTCGCCGGCCTCACGGTGGCCCACGACCTCGCGCGAGCGGGGTACAAGGTCACCGTCTTCGAGGCGGGCCCGGTCGCGGGGGGCATGCTCACCCTGGGCGTGCCCCTCTACCGCCTCCCCCGCGAGCTCGTGAAGCGGGAGATCGACGCCATCCTCTCCCTCGGCGTGGAGCTCCAGACGAGCGCGCCGGTGGGGGGCCCCGGCCGCACGCTCGAGGATCTCCGGCGGGCGGGCTTCAAGGCCTTCTTCATCGGCGCCGGCCTCCAGGGCAGCCGCCGCCCCGACATTCCGGGGGCGAACCTGCCCGGCGTCGTGAACGGCCTCGAGTTCCTGCGGCTCGCCAACCTCGGCCAGCCGATCGAGATCGGTCCTCGAGTCGTGGTGATCGGCGGCGGCAACGTCGCCTTCGACGTCGCCCGGACGGCGCTGCGGAGCGCGGAGGAGGAGGACGAGGGGGCGGAGGACTTCCGCGTCACCGCCGACGTGGCCCGCACCGCGGCCCGCCGCCGCGGGGTGACCGAGGTGCACGTGGCCTGCCTGGAGTCGCTGGAGGAGATGCCGGCCGACCGGATCGAGATCGACGAGGGCCAGCACGAGGGGCTCCGCCTCCACGCCTCCCTCGGCCCCCGGCTCGTCCACGGGCACGAGAGGGTGCTCGGCGTCGAGTTCGTGAAGTGCTCGTCCGTCTTCGATTCCGAGCGCCGCTTCAACCCGCAGTTCGACGACACCGTCCGCGAGACGATCCCCTGCGACACCGTGATCTTCGCGATCGGGCAGCGGGCCGACTTCTCCTTCCTGCGCCCGGAGGACGGCGTCGTGGTGACGAGCCGGGGCCTCGTCCAGGTGGACCCGGAGACCCTCCAGACGAGCCGCCCCGACGTCTTCGCGGGCGGCGACGTCGTTCTCGGACCCCGCCTCTTCATCGACGCGATCGCTTCCGGCCAGGTCGCCGCGCGCAGCATCCACGACTACCTCCGGCGCACCACGACCGCGGTCGTCCTGCGCTCCTCCTGGTCTCCCGCCCGCTACACGATGGGCCAGGACTGGGAGATCCGGGCACGGGAGCTGCCCCCCTCGCAGGCCCCGACGCCGGCCGAGCTCCCGACCGCGGGCGAGCGCCTGGTCGAGGAGAACTACCCCGAAGCCGAGGCGCGGAGACAGGCGGAGCGCTGCCTGCGCTGCGACGTGCAGACGTACTTCGAGGGGCCGAAGTGCATCGCCTGCAACGGCTGCGTGGACGTCTGCCCCGACGACTGCCTCCACCTCGTCGGCCTCTCGCAGGTCGCCGAGGACCCGCGGCTCCTCGTCATGGCCGAGACCCAGCTCGGGATCGACCCCGAGCGGCTCAAGGGCTTCGCGCCCCTCGAGCTCGACGCGCTGGGCGGCGTCATGCTCAAGGACGAGACGGCCTGCATCCGCTGCTCGATGTGCGCCACCCGCTGCCCGACCCACGCGTTCACCATGCAGCGGTTCTCGTTCCACCGCGAGCTGGAGACGGTGCCCGAGCCGAACCCGCGGCTGCGGTACGCCTAGGCCGATGGCCGCCGCCGCGCACCCGAGCTGGACCGGCCACTTCACCGTGCAGAGGCGGCTCGTCCAGCTCGCCTTCCTGGCCGTCTTCGTCCTCCTCCCCCTCTTCGACCTCTTCCGGTTCGACCTCCCGGCCGGGAAGCTCCTCCTCTTCGGCCAGGAGATCTGGCTCGACGAGTGGGCCCTGCTGTGGCTCGCCCTGATGTTCGGCATGTGGCTGGTGGGCGCGGCGTCGCTCGTCTTCGGCCGCGTGTACTGCGCCTACGCCTGCCCCCAGACCGTCTTCAGCGAGCTGGCCCACGACGCGGACGCGATCGGCAGGCGCCTCACCCGCGGGCTCGGTCCGGCCGGGCGGGCGAAGGCCGCCCGCGCGATCGCCCTCGCCCTCGTGGCGCTCCTGTCTCTCGCCGCCACCGCCCTCTTCATGGCCTACTTCGCGCCGCTCGGCGACGTCCTGCGGCGCATCGCTCGCCTCGACTTCGGACCCTGGGTGGGGGCGATCGGGGCGCTGACGACCCTCCTCGCCTTCCTGAACCTCGCCCTCGTGCGGGAGTCGTTCTGCCGCTCGGTGTGCCCCTACGGCCTCCTCCAGGGGGTCATCGAGGACGGCCGCTCCCTGCACGTACGGCTCGACGAGACGACGGGGGCCTGCATCGACTGCGAGGCCTGCGCGCGCGTGTGCCCGATGGGGATCGACATCCGCGAAGGCTCCTTCCAGATCGAGTGCACGCGGTGCGGCTCCTGCATCGACTCCTGCGACGCGATCCTCGGTCGCCTGAGGCCGGCCCGGCCGGGCGTCCTCCGCTTCGACTTCCGGGGCTTCGACGCCGGCGGCTGGGACGTGAAGCGGACCCTGGTGACGGTGGCCACGGTCGGCTTCGGCGTCGCCCTCGCGGCGGCGGCGCTGACCCGGCAGCCGTTCACGGTGCAGATCTCGCCGGTGTACGCGGCCGAGGCCGAGTCGTCCGCCGCCGATCCGACCCTCGCCGAGGCCCGCTACCTCCTCCGCGCCTCGAACAGGACGAAGGGGCCGCTGGCCATCAAGGTGCGCCTCGACGGGCTGCCCGAGACGGCCCGCATCGAAGGCCTCGAGGACCCGGCGGTGCCGCCCGGCGTCGAGCGCAAGTTCTCGCTGGTGGTGAAGGTGCCGAGCCGCTCGCTCGCGGGCAGCGTGACGCCCTTCTCCTGGGTCGTCGCCACCGGCGTCTTCGAGCGGCGGGTCGACGCGACGTTCTTCGCGCGAAGGAGGAAGTCATGATGACCCCGAAGGCCTCCTTCGGACGGCACGAGGGGCGTGTCCTCCAGTGCCTGCTCTGGGCCACCGGCGCCGTCTTCATCGCGATCCTCGTCGTCGCCTGGGTGATGGCCGAGCGAGCGAACCCGGTGATGCTCGACCTCGAGACCGGCAAGCCGGTGGCGCAGAAGCCGGCCCTCTGACGCACGGAGCGAAGTGGCCTCCGCCGCGGCGACGAACGCCTCCCCCCTGCGGGCCGCGCCCCTGCCCCTCTGCGCCCACTGCGGCCTGCCCCTCGCCAGGGTGCGCGCGCGGCCCGGAGAGGCACTCTACTGCTGCGGCGGGTGCGCCCTCGCCCACCGCCTGACCGGGGGGACGGAGGGGCACGGCCAGGCCGCGGGCCTCCTCATGGCGGTGGGGGTCGGCGCCTTCCTCGCCATGAACGTGATGATGCTCAGCTTCGTCCTCTACTCGGGGCGAGCGGAGGCCGACCGCGCTTCCGGCGAGTCGTGGGTGCGCTGGGCCCTCCTCCTCCTCGCCACCCCCGCCCTCGTGCTCCTCGGCGGGCCGTTCCTCACCCGCGGCCTCCACCGCCTCCACGACCTCGAGCTCGACACCGACTCCCTGGTCGTCATCGGGGTCACCGCGGCGTACCTCCTCTCGGCACGGTCGGTCCTCCTCGGCGCGGGCCCCCTCTACCTGGACACGGCGATGGGCATCCTGCTCTTCGTGACCGTCGGCCGCTACCTCGAGGCCGCCTCCCGCGCGCGCGCCACGGACGCCCTCGCCAGCCTCGCCCGGCGGATGCCGGCCGACGCCCTCCGTCTGGGCGAGGGCGGGGAGGAGCGCGTTCCCGTCGCCGCCCTCGTCGGCGGAGACCGCATCCGCGTGCGGCCGGGGGAGAGGCTGCCCGTCGACGGAGTGGTCGTGGAGGGCGAGGCGAGCGTCTCGGAAGCGGAGATCACCGGGGAGCCCATTCCGCGGCCGCGAGGCCCGGGCGAGGGCGTCTCGGCCGGCACGCTGAACCTCGACGGCAGCCTCGTCGTCGAGGTGCGGCGGACGGGGGCGGAGACGACGCTCGCCCGGATCGTCCGCCTCGTGGAGGACGCGCGCGCCGGCCGCTACCCGTTCGCTCCTCTCGTCGACCGGCTGGTGCGGCTGTTCGTGCCGCTGGTGCTCGGCCTCGCCCTCGCGACCTTCGCCTACTGGACGCACGCCGCGGGGACGGGGGAGGGGCTCATGAACGCCCTCGCCGTCCTCCTCATCGCCTGTCCGTGCGCGATCGGGATCGCGACGCCGCTGGCCTCCACCGCCGCCGCGGGCCGCGCGGCGGCGGCCGGCGTCTTCGTGCGACACCCGGAGAGCTTCGAGCGGCTGGCCCGGTCGCGTCGGGTCTTTCTCGACAAGACGGGCACGCTCACCGACGGCATGCCCGCGCTCGTCGCGATCCGCCCCGCTCCTGCGGCCAGCGAGCGGGAGGTGCTCGCGCTCGCCGCCGGGCTCGAGGCCCACTCCGAGCATCCCCTGGCCGCCTCCGTCCGCCAGGCGGCGAGAGCGAGGGGCGTCGCACCCGTCGTGGTGACCGACTTCCGTGCCCAGCCCGCCCGCGGCGTCCTCGGGCGCAGCGAAGGCCGCGAGCTGAGGCTCGGCCGCGGCGCCTTCGTGAGCGGAGCGCCTCCCCTCGCCGAGGCCGGAGCGAGCGTCGTCCACCTGTCGCGGGACGGGGAGTGGCTCGGCGCCCTCGTCTTCCGCGATGGGGCGCGCCCCTCCGCGGCCGAGGCGGTGGCCGGCCTCCGCGCGGCCGGCCTCGCCGTCGAAGTTCTGTCCGGGGACCAGCCCGAGGCGGTCGCCGCGACGGTGGCCGACCTTCCCGGGGTCGTGGCCTCGGCCGAGCTCCTGCCGGAGGAGAAGCTCGAGCGCGTCGACGAGGCGATCCGGCGCGCCGACTCGCCGGTGATGGTCGGGGACGGCATCAACGACGGCCCGGCGCTCTCCGGGGCCGCGGTCGGCGTGACCCTCGAGTCGGGCACCGATCTCGCCCGCGAGGTGGCGGACGTGACGATCCTCGGCGGCGACCTGCGGCGGCTGCCCTGGCTCGTCGGCCTCGCTCGCCGCACCCTCCGCACGGCGCGCCTCAACCTCTTCTGGGCCTTCTTCTACAACGCGGTCGGCCTCACGCTCGCCGTGCAGGGCCGCCTCCACCCGCTCTTCGGGGCCGTGGCCATGGTCGTCTCCAGCCTCCTCGTCGTGCTCAACTCGCAGCGGCTGACCCGCCACCCGCTGCCCGCGGGAGCCGTCGATCGCGGCGCTCTCCCGGCAGACTCGCCGTGACCCCTCATTGGCTCGTAGCGGCCGGTCTCACCCTCGCCGGCTCGATTCACTGCGTCGGCATGTGCGGCGGGTTCGTCCTCGCCGTGGCCGCCGGCCGCCGTGGCGGGTGGACGCTCGTCACGCACCAGGTCCAGCTGCAGCTCGGGAAGGCGGCCTCCTACGGCTTCCTCGGCGCCTTGGCGGGGGCGTTCGGCTCCGCCCTACTCGCGAACCCCGTCTTCGCGTGGGGAGAGAGAACGCTGGCGGTGGTCGCCGCCGTGGCCCTCGGTGCGGCCGGCCTCAGCCTCCTCGGCCTGCTCGGCACGGGCGAGTCGCGGATCGCGACCTGGCTCGCCCCCCTGTGGTCGCGGGTGACGGGGCCGCTCCTCGCCGCCCGCCCGCCCGGCTTCCCGCTGGTCGTGGGCGTGGCGATGGGGTTCCTGCCCTGCCCTCTCGTCTACGCCGGGCTCGCGGCGGCGGCGGCGAGCGGCAGTGCCGGCGGGGGAGCGGCGATCCTGGCCGGCGTGGCCCTCGGTACCGTTCCCGCTCTCGTCGTCGCTGCGGCGTCGGGGACGGTCGTCTCTCTCGGCATGCGGCGCACTCTCGCCCGGCTGGCCGGCCTCGTCCTGCTGGCCGCCGCCGCGACGACGCTCACCCGGGTGACCGGCCCCCACGCCGGCCATGGGAGCCACGCGGCCCCGCCGGCGTCGTCGCCGGCCCCCGGCGTTTCGGGCGCTCTGGATCCGGAGGGGCACGCGCACCACCACTGAGTCGCGGGCCGGTGTGGCGCCCGCGGGCGTGACCTGGCTCCTCTCCCACGAGCCGGGGCGCGTCCGCCCGGCGCCTTCAGCGCCTCGACTCGTCGAAAGCCACGTCCAGGTCGGTCCAGGCGAGGAGCAGCGTGCCCGAGACGAGCAGGAGCACCAGCGAGAGCAGGGCGTCACGATACGAGCCGGTCGCGGCGACGACCGTCCCGAAGAGAGCGGGCCCGATCCACGACGTGCCGTTCTCCGCCACCTCGTAGAGGGCGAAGAACGTGGCCCCGCGGTCGGGCGGGACCATCCGGGAGAAGAGCGAACGGCTGAGGGCCTGAGAGCCCCCCAGCACCAGCGCGATCGCCCCACCCATCCCGATCGCCTCGGCCGGCGTGTGGAGGAAGCGCCAGCCGTAGACGACGACCGCCGTCCACACCGCGAGCGAGACGAGGAGCGCGCGCTTGCTGCCGGCGAGGGCGGCGAGCCGCCCGAAGAGCAACGACCCGAAGAAGCCGACGAACTGAATCACGAGCATGAGGCCGAGGAGGAACCCGCGGTCCTCCGGGAGGCCGCGGGCCACGAACAGCTCCTGGGCGAGGAACAAGGAGGCGAGGCCGATGACGGTCTGGATGCCGTCGTTGTAGAGCAGGTAGGCGAGGAGGTACCGGCGGGTCTGGCGCCGGCTGCCGAGCCCGCGCAGCGCAGCGACGAGCGTCGCCACGGTGTCGCGGAGAGCGACGAGGCGGGGGCGAGCACCGGAGGGCGCGGAGCGAGACCGGAGCCGCCGGAAGGCGGGCACGGAGAACCCCGCCCACCAGAGGCCCGCGGAGAGGAAGCACAGCCGCTGCGCGAGCCCCTGGTCCACGCCCAGACGCGGCCCCGCCCCGATGAGGACGACGTTCGCCGCGAGGAGGATGCCCCCCGAGAGGTAGCCCAGCGCGTAGCCGAGGCTCGAGACGCGGTCCCGCTGCGCGTCGCTCGCGATCTCCGGCAGCAGCGCGTTGTAGAGGACGACCGACGCCCCGAAGCTCAGGTTGGCCACGACGAACAGCAGTCCCCCGGCGACGAACCCGATCCCGGCGCCGACGAAGTAGAGCAGGCCGGTGGCGGCCGCGCCGGCCGAGGAGAACAGGACGAGCAGAGGCTTCTTCAGGCGGGCCTGGTCCGCGATCGTGCCGAGGAAGGGGAGGAGGGCGAGCTGGAGGAGGACGGACGCCGAGATGCAGAACGGATAGAGCGCCTTGGCAGTGACCGCTCCGAGCAGGCCCCCTCCGAAGACGGGGCCGTTCTCACCCACGGCCATCTGTGCGAGCCGGGTGAGGTATGGCCCGAAGAGCACCGTGGCGACGGTGGTCTCGAACCCGTGGAAGGCCCACTGGTAGAGGGCCCAGCCGAAGAGCTCCCGCCGGTCGTCCCGCTCGCCCGCCGAGGCTTCTCGCGGGGAGGGCGCCTCGGTCACCGGGAGCGCTCCATCGAGAGGCCGACGCCCGCCGTCACCTGTCCCTTCCTCGTCGGGTCGTCGAGGTAGTAGCCGACGCCCGCGCCGAGCCACGGCGAGGGCAGGCCGAGGTGCCGCCCGGCGAGCCGACGGGCGAAGACGAGGCCCAGCTTCTGGCAACGGTTCCCGGGAGCGTCCATGACGTAGGTCAGATCATGGCTCAGGCCGAAGCGGATCGTACCGCCCCCCTTCGTCCGGCGCTCGCGGACGAGAACGCTCGAGACGAGGAGCAGCCGGTCGCCGGCCGCCTTCAGTAGCGTGTCCCGCGCCGGCTCGTAGAAGAGCGGGCCGGCGGCGGTGGAGGCCCACCACTCGAGCGCCGCGCTGCTCGCGACCGCGAACGACCCGAGCCGCATCCGGACGGTGGGCGACACGTGGAAGCGCACCGCCGATCCCGGGCGCGCATCGGAGGCGCGGGCTTCGCGCGCCCGGTCGCTGAAGTCGTCGTCGTAGGAGCCGAAGCTCATCAGCGAGCCGAAGGTGCCGAAGTAGTAGCTGGGCTCCGCTCCCGCGCGGACGACGAGAATGGACAGGGGTGCGGCCTCGACCCAGGCTCCGAGCCGCGTGTAGGACGGCGTGAGCGTGTGGGTGAACCCGGCCCCGAGGTGGGCGTCGGCGAGCAGGGCGTTGCGGGACTCGGTCAGCGGCTGGCCCCACGAGAGCTCCAGCTGGTTCTGGAGGCCGAGCCGATTGAAGGAGGCGCCGAGGCTCTCCTCCAGCGACGACCACGGCCGGGCCGAGGGGGTCTCCCCGGCCGACGCTGCGCACGGCAGGGCCAGGACGGCCCACGTCGCCAGGACCGACCGCGTCACCGAGCTGCCCATGGGTCCCTCCCCCTCGCGGGCTCGCCGAGAGGATTCGACACCTCGGGAAGAAGCAGGCGTGCACGGCTGTTACGCTTTGGGCGGTGTCACAGGGCGCGTCGCCCGAGGCGGGGGTGACGCGGGAAGCCTAGCGCCGGGCGACTTGCCCGGGGGGCGGATAGCCCTGGGCCGCGTCGTCCAGGACGAGCACCCAATCGAGGGGCTCGCCGGGGTCGGGCGGCGTGAACGCCTGCTCGCCGTCTGCCGCGAAGGCGCCGATCGGCGTCGCCTTTCCGTCACGGGGGTCGAACCACCACGCCCGGACGAGAGGGCCCTTCACCGCCGCCATCCTCACCTTGAACGGCCTCCCGACGGGGGCGTAGACCATGGCGTAGCGCCCCTCGGCATCCCGCGCGGCCGCGAAGCGGTAGCGGCCCGCTCCCGGCACCGAGGCGGGCACGCGGTCGGTCACTACCACCGTATCGTCGGGAATGCGGGTCAGGATGGGGCGCGACTCGAGAAGCCGGCGCGCGTGCTGCATCTGGTGCGCCCCCGGCGCGTCGAGGGCCTCCACCCAGGGGAGGAGCGGGCCGTTGACCGGCTCGCGTCCGGGCGCCCAGAACTGCCAGACGGAGTGATGGCCGTAGGTGTGGCCGCACGCCCCCGAGAAGAGGTCCCAGTAGAGCGGCCGGCGCACGTCCGCCGCGATCGAGTAGCCGAGCTCCTCGGCCTTGAACGAGACGGGGTGGCCCTCGTAGATCGGCTCCCCGTCGATGACCGGCCTCGGCGGCGTGCGGTCGTAGTCGGCCCGGGTCCGGTCGTAGTGTCCGGTGAACTCCGTGGCGTGGCCGTTCTGCCGCATGTCGAAGTCCAGCCATTCCTCGCCCCGGAAGTAGGCCGACGAGCTCTCGCCGCCCGAGGGGTGGAGCGTGACGAGGTGCGTGCCGCCGTCGCCCTTCCGCAGGCCGCTCGCCATCGCGCGGAGGATCTCCCGCTGGGCCTCGGTCTCGACGGGCCGGTCGCCGCCCAGGATCCAGATGATCCCGCGGTCGCGGTAGCGCCGCCCCAGCCACTCCCCGTACGCAGCCGCGTTCTCGGGGGTGAAGATCTCGGGACCCTTGCCCCATTTCCGGTTCCACTTGTCGCCCCACGTGGGCAGGAGGCCCACGTAGAGCCCGAGCGAGTTGGCCACGTCGACGACGAAGTCGACGTGGTCCCAGTAGTCGTTCGCGGGGCCGTCCCGGACGGCCGGCCGCGCGGGGTCGTTCTCGCGGAGCGGACAGTGGCCGTAGGCGTTCGGGGCGGAGAGGCCGTCGAACTCGGCCAGGGCCACCGCCTGGATCACCGTGAAGCCCTTGTGCGCCCGGTCCTCGAGGTAGAAGCTCGCCTCTTCCCGGGTCAGGCGGTGGAAGAGCTCCCACGCCGTGTCCCCCAGATAGAAGAACGGGCGACCGTCCTCGTACACGAGGAAGTGGCGGTTCTCGCTCACCTTCAGGCCGGGCAGGGGACCCGTCGCCGCGGGGGCGGCGGCCAGAGCGACCGCGCAGGCGACCGGCATCGAGAGGGCGAGCTTCACGGGCAATCTCCCGCTTGGACGGCGTGAACGAGTCTAGCCCACCTCGCGTGGTCGGGGCCCGTCTACGCGAGCGCGCTCGCCGACTCGCGCACCCTACTCGACGACGACGCGGTCCGTCGCGCCCCGGCCGAAGGTCTCGGGGGCGTACATCTCCTCGGCCTTCGGGGGCGGGACGACGAACGTGCCCGGCGTCGTGGCCCGCGCGACGTAGCGGTACGTGTGCACGCCCTCCCACAAGAGAGCCGAGAACGCCTCCACGCGCTCGTCGCGCAGGTTCTGGTGATCGAACCACGGCCGCGACCACCACCACCAGTGCCCGGGGCGGAGCGGCCCCCCGAGGCCGGGAGCGCCGACCGGCGTCACCTCGCTGCCGCCGTCGCCCGGAAGCGAGCCGGTCAGCGCGAGGGCGGGGTTCAGCGCCTCGAGGCCGGCCGGCAGCGGGTCGACGAGCGCGACGTGGTACCGCCGCGCCGGCGCCACCATCGTCAGCCTGACGCGGACGCGGGAACCGGCGCGCATCCTCCACGTGCCGTCGGGGTCGCGGCGGACGTCGTTCGGGTCGTCGGCCCCCTCGTAGGCCCGCTCCACGGCGAACCCCCGGTCGAGCGGCTCGAGCACGAGGCTTTCCGGCGCGTAGCGGAGGCCGATCCGGTAGTAGAGCCGCCCCGGCCCCTCCTTTGCGAGGACGAGGTCGGCCGCGCCCTTCGCCTCGCGCAGGTAGGGCATGGCGATCGCCAGGTGGTTGCGCTCCGTCGTCCGGCCCCGGAACGCGTGGGACCCGGCGTAGCGATCGCCCAGCCAGGCCCGGGCCACGAAGTCGGGGGTCGTCTTCTCGTAGGCCTGGAAGTAGCGGTCGAGGGCGAGGAGGACGAAGACGTTCTCCTGCGTGTTCGTCCAGCGCCCCGCGGTGCGGTGGGCGAGGAGGCCCTCCACGAGCTTGGGGATCAGGTCGCTCCCGGGCTGGTCGGCGACGAGGGCCTCGAGCACGATCGCGTCCGCGCGTCGGTCGGAATGGAGCAGGAGGTGCGCCCCGTCGCCGTACGAGACGGCGAAGTGGGCGGCGGCCGCCGTCTCCGCGACGTTGTTCGCGAGACGTCGTCGGATCGCGGACGTCTCGGCCGCCGAGGCCGCGTCCTTCGACAGGACCGGCAGCACCCAGGCGAGGGCCTCGAATGACAGCCCTTCGACGCCGGCCTCGCGGACGAGGGCCCTGGCCCGGCCGGGATCGGCGTCGCCCAGGAGCGCCCGCACCGACAAGGCGTAGGCCTGGAGCGTGCGGCGCACGTCCTTCCCGTACTCGGGCGGGATGTGGCGGTCCATCTCGCGCAGGTACTGCCGCGAGCGGTCCAGGGCGGCGTCGGGCACCGGGAACCCCTTGAGCCTGGCGCGGGCGAGGGCGTGGGCCACGTGGATCGAGACGTACGGCCACGACTCCTCGCCCCGTCGCCAGAAGCCGAAGCCGCCGTCGTCGTTCTGAACCGCGCGGAGTCGATCGACGTCGCGCCGGACGGCGGCCTCGATCTCCTCGGGCCTCGGCAGACCCTCGGCCTGGAAGGCGCCGAGCACGTCGCGGAGCGCGGCCACGGCGAGGACGCGCGAGGAGAGCTGCTCCGCGCACTCGAAGGGGTAGGCCACGAGGTAGAGCACGGCGTCGGTCAAGGCCTGAAGGGCGGTGGAGGAGGTCGTCACCTCGAGGCCGCCGAACTCGGGCACGGCCCCGGGCGGCGCCTTCACCGGCTGGACGACGGGGCCGTCGTCGATCTGCCCGTAAGTGGCGAAGGCCTCGGTGGTGGCCGGGGTCCAGACCGGCATGTCCACCTCGGCCGCGTCGGCCGCGCTTCCCGACGCGGCGCCGACTTGGATCCGCGCCGCCCCCGCGCGCACCGCGGCCATCGGGAAGCGCACCTCGGCCCGGTCGTTCGCGGCCACGGCGAGGCGCCGGCCCGCCCCGGCGGTGAGCGCAGCGTTGCGCGCCCGCACCGCGACGTCCACCGTCATCGGGTGGTCGGTCTGGTTCTGGACCACGACCGGCAGCTCGAACCGGTCGCCGAAGTTCAGGAAGCGGGGCGCCGACGGCCGGACCATCAGCGGCAGCCGGGCCACGATCGTGGACTCGCCCGAGCCGAAGCTCCGCGGCCCCGCGGCCGCGACCGCCATGACGCGATAGCGGGTGAGGCTGTCGGGGAGCTTCACCGGGACGCGGGCGTGCCCCTCGGCGTCGGTCGACACGCTGGCCGCGAAGACGGCGAGGGCCGAGAAGTCGGTGCGGGCCCGGATGGGCTCGGTCGCTCTCTCCTCGTTCGCCATGGCCTTCGCGCTGCGCCGCAACGGCGCCGCGCCGGGGGACGGCGCCGCCATGGCCGCCGCCCCTTGCACGTACCCGAGGCCCCCCAGCCGGTCCGCAGCTTCCTCCGACACTCCGGCGCCACGGGCCAGATCATCCGGCCGTGCCAGCAGCACGTGCGAGCGCAGCCGGTGATCCGACACCTCGGCCTCTCGCTTCGCATAGAAGACGGATAGCGGGTCGGGCAGCCGGTAGCCGGTGAGGGCGAGGACGGCCTCGTCCACCACCACGACCGCGGCCTCGCCGCTCGCGACCGGGCGTCCGGCGGCATCCCGCAGCGCGACGTCGAGCACGGTCTCGCCTCCGGGAGCGAGGGCCTTGTCGTGCGGGACCACGGCAAGGGCGAGCGTGCGCGAGGCGGGGGGCACCGGCAGGTCGAGGCCTCCGCTGGCGAAAGCCGGCCGGAGGGGGACCTTCTCCTTTCCGCCCTTCGCCGCATCGCGGGCTGCCTGGCCGACGAGGTCCACCTGGACGTGGACGTCGGGCGTGAAGCCGTCCTCGATCGGGATCTCCAGAGTGTGCGAGCCGCCGGTGACCGTGAATCGCTCCTCGCGCACGAGGCCGCTCCGTCGGAGGGTGAGGATCCCCTCGGCGGGCGCGAAAGGCGCCATCACGAGCACCTTCGCCACGTCGCCCGGACCGTACTCGCTCCGGTCGGGGACGAGCGTGACCCTCTCCTCCTCGACGTCGCGCCGCGGAGGCACCCGGCCCCCGGCCACCCACACGCGCAGCTCGGTCTCGTTGTCGCGGCCCCTCTCGTCGGCCACGCGCGCGAGCACGCGCCACGTGCCGCCCTCCTTCGCCTCGAAGCCCACGCGCACCGGCTGTGCCGCAGACCGGGCCTCGCTCTCGCGGACGTCCTTCGGCACTTCCTTCCATTCCCCCGCGACCTGCTCCCAGTCGATCCGCTCGACCCGCATGCGGACGGGCCGCCCGGGAATGGCGCCGCCCTCGAGATCGGTCGCGATCACGTCGATCCCGATCCGCTCGCCCTTCTCGACGAAGGCCCGCTCGGCGCGAAGGCCGACGTAGCACTCCGAGGGGTGCACGAGGAGGTCTGCTCCGGCCGTCCAGGCCTGGCGGTTCACGTCCATGACCGTGGCCTCCGCGCGCACGAGGTGGGGCCGCGGCGGATCGCTTCGTTCGAAGTCGATCCGCAGCCGGTGGACACCCGAGCCGTCGGTGCGGGCGGTCATCGTCTCCACGCGGGCCGGCTCCTGCGGCGGGGGCCGCGACTCCCACCAGGGGACGAACGTGCCGAAGACGAAGCCGTCCCGGTTCGGAGGGCGGAAGGTGGCCGGCGTCGCCCTGACGCGCCACGCGACCTCGGCCCCGGGCAACCCTCCGCCCGAGTAGTAGGAGGCGCTGATCGTGACGGTCGCCGCGCCCCCCACGAGGAAGGGACCGGCGCCGGCCGCGGCCTTCACCTCGAACTCCGGCCGGCGGAACTCCTGCACCTCGAACCGGTGGTCGTGCGACCCCGCGAGGGAAGCGGGTCCGGCTTCGAGATGCAGGACGGCCCGGCCCAGGTTCATCGTCGCCGGGAGCTTCAGCGAGAGGTCGAAGCTCCCGAGGCGGGCGAGAGGCGCCTCTCCCTTGCCCACCTCGTTCCCCTGCGCGTCGCGGAGCGTCCACGCCACCGCGCCCGCCGGAGGCGGAAGCGCCTCGACGTCGCCGCGCGGCCCGGCGCCGATCCTCCGCACCCAGCCCTTGACCCGCACCTCCTCGCCGGGGCGATAGAGGCCCCGGTCGTCGAACACGAAGAAGCGGAGGGTGTCGGCGGGCGGGGTCCGCCGCCAGCCCGAGCCCTCGCTCCACCAGCCCGTCTGCGAGGGGAGGATCGCGACGTCGCCGCCGCGGCGCGCCACGAGGAGGGGGGCCGGAGCGTCGCCGAGGGCGAGGCGCGCGAGGCCGCCTGCGTCCGAGCGCGCAGGTGCCGACGTGGTCATGGCCTTCGTCGCCTCGAACCGGGCCAGGTTCAGATCGACGTCGGCGAGCGGCCGGCCGTCGGCGAGGTCGTTCACCCACGCCACGAGCGTCTCCCGGTCGGCGAACGCGTCGAGGCCGATCCGCGTCGACTGCACCCAGGTCTCGACGGCCTCCCGCCGCCGCGGCTCCGCAGGGGTCGTCGGCCGCACGACCAGCACGACCTGCCCGAGGCCGCCGACGAAGGCCGGGGCGAGGTCGACGCTCGTCTGGGCCACGGCGTCCGGCTCCCCGCCGACGCGCAGCGTCGTGTCGATGACGAGCCGCCCCGGCGGAACCGCCCCCGCCTCGTTGCGCCACGCCCTCTGGCGGTACCCCTGCCAGGCCGCCCAGTCCCCGGGGCCCACCGCCCAGGCGAGGACGCGCAGCGACTCGTGGTTGACGGAGAGCACCGTGAAGGCCTTCGGCCCCGCAGGATCGAGGACCACGAAGTCGCCGCCCGGCGCGTAGAGGGTCGGGGGCGCCGCGCCGACGGCGAACGCGAGCGCCGGACCCGGCTCCAAGGGCTGGCCGAAGATGTCGCGAATCCCGCTCGAGAGCGAGACGTGGTAGGTCGCGCGGCCGCGAGGGGTGCCGCGGATGCCGAGGGCGTCGCCCCACGCCTCGACCTTGAGGCCCGGCAGCTCCGGCTCGACGCGCACGAGCTCCTTCCCGACCGACTTCGCGTCCACCGGGTTGGTGAGCTCGATCCGCCAGGGGTCGAACGGCGTGCAGCGCCCGCGCCACCCGCACTCGTGGCTCCGCACCCGGAAAGGACCGTACGTGCGGAAGGCCCAGTCCTGGGCGGCCGACGTGCGCCGCGGCCCTTCGGCAGAAGGCGTGCCAACGCCAATCGTCACCTTCACCTGGGCTTCGGCCGGCAGGTCGCGCTCGGGACGGAAGGCGACCCAGCGACCGGGCTCGGCCTGCTTCACGAGACGCGCGACCGTCTCGTCCGCTCCGATCTCGTCCGAGGAGGCGAGGCGCACCGCAAACGTCTGGCCGCCCGCGGCCAGGTGCGCGGAGGCGAGCACGGCGTCGGGGTCGACGGCCTGGTCGAAGAGGGCGAAGAGGAGCGCGTCTCGTCGCGCCGGCCCACCCCTCGGGTGCCCGGTGAGGAGCCGGGGCGGGGGCGTCGAGAACGACCAGGCCACGTCGCGCTCGAGGGCGGAGCCGCCGGTGGCGCGCGTCCCGGCCGGCACCTCGACGCGGTAGTCGGTCGCCATCGGGAAGCGCCCCGTGGGCTCGAAGAGGAGCGTCCGCGTCCCGACCCAGCGCCACTCGCCCGGCGGCTGCGGCACGAGGCGCGCCGGGACCGTCTCGCGCGCGAGGCGGTCCGGGGAGGAGACCGCGACCATGGGCTGCGAGAACGTGATCGCGAGATGGGGCGCGAGCGGAACGTCGCCCTCCGGCATGCGGCGTACGACCTCGAGGGCGCCGGCCGGGGCGACGTCCGGCCGTCCCCGCTCCTCCTCGGGAGGGAACGACGCCTGCACCGGGCGGCCCGCGCGCGGCGGCGGCAGCGAGGGCTCGCGCGCCGCGAACGCCTCCTCGCGCGGCTCGGCGGCGAGCGGCGCCAGGCGATCGAGTACCCGGCGGGCGTCCGCGTCGGCGAGGCGCTCCGCGGGCGGACGCGCGACGAGGGCGGGGGCCGAGCCCTCCTCCGCTCCCTCGGCGAGGCGGAGCACGAGCCCCGCCGCAGGCGCGCCGGGCAGGGGCGCGCGGTCGGAGCGGTCGCGCGGCCTCGTCACAGTTCCCACCTGCGGGTGCCGGGCGTTCGCGACACCGAGCGTCGCCGCGACGGCGAGGAGCACTCCAGCGGCCACCGATCTCGTCCGACGCATCGCCGATCCTCCACCCCGACGAGGATACCGCCGACGGCGGGTTTGCATTCCGGCGCTTCGCGGTATGATCGGGTTCTTGCCGTACCGTCAGGAGGGCCGATGGGTGACGCCGGTGAAGGGCTGATCGACGCGGAGGACCGCATCCAGCAGTGGGTGGCCGAGCGCGAGCAGCAGAAGCAGCGAACGGGCGTCGCGGCCGCGGACCCGGAGCGTGAGCGGAGGCTCAACTCGTTGCGGCTCGCGAAGGCCGAGCTGGAGCGGCAGCGCGAGGTGACCGGGAGCGAGATCCGCCGGGAGCAGATCCGCCAGGCTCTCGCCGAGATCGACCGGCAGTTGGCCGGGCTATAGCCCGTCTGGGGGGTGCTGCGCCGCACCCCCCAGACCCCCCCTCGCTACGCGGGAGTGAATCCCGCTCCGCTCGGCGCCCGCTGCTCGTCGGCCGGGTGTTGCGCCGCACCGAGCCCGTTCTGCCAGGAGCGCCGGAGTGAGTTCAACCCTTCGCGCCCGTCGGACTACTTCCTGGCGTGACGTCGCGCCCCGTGCTCGGTCTTGTGCCGCGACGCCGCCTGCGCCCGCGGTTTCTCCTCCGCCCGCGCAGGCGCCGCGAAAGCGAGGACCGTCGGCCCCGCCTTGGACGCCACGCGGTCACGGATCCAGCTCGCGTCCCACCACTCCAGGGGGTTGACCGGCAGACCCCGCACGAGCGTCGTGAAGTGCAGGTGATCCCCGCCCGCGAGGCCGGTCGCTCCGGTGTGGCCGACGACGGCTCCGCGCTCGACCGTCTCGCCTTCCTTCACCTCGATCGAGGAGAGGTGGGAGTAGAGCGTGCCGAGGCCGAGGCCGTGGTCGAGGAGGACGCTGTTCCCGTAGATGCCGAAGTATCGCGCGAGGAACACGACGCCCCGGTTGGCGGCCGGGACCGGCGTGCGGGCGACCGCCGCGAGGTCGAAGCCGAGGTGGGTCTGTTGGTCGACGTCGCGTCCCTGGTAGACGTACGTCCGGCGGTCCGCGAACGACGACATCACCTTGGCGTTGCGCAGGGGCAGGAAGGGCTCCGTCCACAGGAACGTTCCCGCGGAGCGCGGGGCCAGGGCGACCAGCTCCTCGGCGTTCTTCTTCCGCAGCTCGCGGTTGATCTCGAGGTAGTTGTCGAGGAGGCTGCCGCGGTCCTCGAGCGCCGGCGTCTGCTGCCGGATCTCCGTCACGACCTTCGTCAGGAATGCGTCCTCGAGGACGATCCGGTCGTGGGCGGGGGGCTTCGGGAAGAACTTGTCGACGAAGGCGGCCTCCGCCACGTTGCCGGCGTCGTCCTCGGCCACGACGCGGAGCCGCGCGTGGTCGGTGAGGTCCCACGGCACCCCGAAGAGCGCGAGGCGGTCGTCCTTCCCGCCCCCGGGCATCGGTGTCCCGGGGAAGAACCACTCCCCGGCGCGGACCCCGTCGCGGGTGGCGGTCGCCCCGACGCGGTAGAGGACGACGCCGGAGCCGCCCTGGGCGACGTAGTGCTGCGAGGAGAGGAGCGAGAGGGCGGGCGGCACGAGGCGGACCGGAAGCCGCAGCTCCTTCACCACGGGGTCGGGGTGAAGGAGCCAGGTCGGCGCTCGCTCGGCCACGACGCGCACCACCGCCTCGCCCTCGACGAGGGAGGCGACGGAGGAGCGCCCCACCTCGGCGCGCGTCTCGTCGCTCTCGGCCTTCCGGCCCCAGAGCGCCCACGGCGGGAGCGGACGGTGGATCCGGCGGGCGACGACGTGGGCGACGCCGGCCTGCTCGACCTCGACGCGCACGCCGGCGAGGCCCCGGCCCTCGGCCGATGCTCGGACGACCACGGCGGTCCGGGAGCCGATCGCCTTCGATTCGGCGCGAACCTCGACGGCGGGCGAGGGCCCGACGCGCAGAGTCACGACGAGCAGCGCGCCGAGCACGAGCAGTGCGAGCAGAAGGAGGGCGGCCTTCGAGACGGTCTTCATTCGAGTCTCCGATTCGGGAGAGGCGCGCAGGAAGAGGGCGCGGAAAGGGATGATAACCCGCCACCGGCGGCGCGGGCCGGGAGCCTGCCCAGGACCGTCCATGCAATCCTCACCGCGACGGGTGTCCTCGGGACGCGAGGGCTTGCAGTCTCCGTCCACGCCGCCGTACACTTGCGCGGGGCCTAAGTCATACTGGCTCTAGGGGCTATGGCTAGCGAGGAACCAAACGCTCCGGACACGGTGGCCTTCTCTGCGACCGAGGTCGCGCGCGCGGTGCGCCGCCCCTTCTACAAGGACCCACTCAGCATCATCGGCTGGAGCATCGCTCTCGGCTCGGTCGTCGCCTACTGGTACTTCTTCGTCCGCAAGCCGGTGCCGAAGCCCGGACAGCAGGTCGCGCGCTTCGTCGCGGTCGACGGCAAGGTCAAGGTGAAGCCCAACGCCAAGCAGGCCTGGGGGGACGCCCGGCTCTCCGACCGGCTGCACGTCGGCGACGTGGTCCAGACCGAGACCCGTGCCGGTGCCCAGATCCAGTTCAACTCGGGCAGCCTCGTGAGCGTCCGCCCGGCGAGCGTGGTGTACATCGGCGGCTCGGCCGAGGCTTCGACCGCGGCCTGGCGCGTCCAGTCCGGACGCGTCAACTTCTCGGTCGGCGACGCGACGGAGGACATCGTGACCCCGACCCTGAGGACGACGGCGCTGCAGAACGCCGCCGGGAACATCGACGTCGGCGACGCCGGCGAGACGGGGGTCAAGATCTTCCGTGGCCAGGCCGAGGTGGAGACGACCCAGGGCCAGAGGATCACGCTGAACGAGAACCAGGCGGTGCAGGTGGACGCCGCGGGCAAGGCCGGGGCCCGCATGGACCTGCCCCCCGCGCCGACGCTCGTCGCCCCCGCCCCGAAGGCCAAGCTGCCCTTCGTCGCTCCGCCGGCGGCCACGACGAAGCTCTCCTGGAACGCCGTGAGGAACGGGGTCACGTACCGGGTGTCGATGGACTACAACGTGACCCAGGCGAACCTCCTGCTCTCGGCGGCCCTCGACCAGCCGGGCATCACCACCACCGCCCACGACCTCACGGGGCTGAACGTCGGGCGCTACTTCTGGCGGGTCTCGGCGGTCAACAAGGACGGCCTGGAAGGGGCGTTCTCGCGCGTGTCCTTCTTCTCGGTCGTGGAGCCCGAGGCGCCGCAGCCCATTCCCACGCCGGCGAGCGACGTCCCGACGCTCGTCCTCGCCTCGCTCGACGAGGTGGCGCCCGGCATCGTGCACGTCGGCGGCCGCACGAGCCCCGGCTCCCGCATCACCGTGGACGGAAACGCGGTGAAGGTCCTCGCCGACGGCACCTTCAGCGAGTACGTGAAGCGCGGCCGGTCGGGCGACGTCGTCGTTCGAGCCACGGCCTCCGACGGCCAGTTCACCGAGCAGGCGCGCGCGGTCTCGAAGCGGTAGATGGCGCGCGAGCGCTGGTTCTTCGCCCAGGGCGGCCAACGGCGGGGCCCCGTCCCCCTCGCCACGATGGTGGAGTCGATCCTGGGGCAGCCCGACCCGCGCACGGTGCTCGTGTGGAGGAAGGGCTTCGCCGGGTGGACGCGGGCCGAGGACGTGCCCGAGGTCGAGCGGCGCCTCGCTCCCTTCATCGCCAAGAAGAAGGCGGAGGAGGCACCCAAGGCGCCCGTCGCGCCGCCGGCCGAAGTGCGGCCGCCGCGGGCCCGGGTCGAAGAAGCGACGCCGGGAAGCCCGGCTCTCGTCTACGGCGGCATCGCGGCCGGGATCGTGGTGCTCGGGCTGCTCGCGTGGCTCTTCTGGCCGCGGCCGCAGCCGGCCCCTCCCGGCGGGCCCGTGCCGCTGGGCGGGACCACGACCGAGAACGCGCCCGCCATCGTCCTTCCGGCGCCGAAGGGCTCGTCGACGGGTCAGGCCTCGACGGCCGCGGCGACCTCCGCTCCCGGCGCCGCTCGCGGGCCGACGACCACGACGCGTCCGGCCGCGCCCGCGCCGGCGGCGGTCGCCGACCGCGAGAGCAACCTCGCCGCCGCCGACCTCCGCAGGCTGCGTCCGGTCTGGATCTGGGAGGGCGACTCGCTCCGCGCCACCGTCTACAACGGCACGCCCTGGCGTGTGACGGAGATCTACGTCCGCGTGTCTCGCTTCGTGAACGACGACTTCATCGAGGACCGACGGCCCCTCCTCCTCCTGCCCCCCGGGGGCAAGGTGGACGCCGGAGTCGCCGACCTCCTGAGCAAGGTCGCTCCCGATCGGAAGAAGGCCGGCCTCAATCCCTTCGACACCGGCGTCTTCGAGGGGAAGGCTGGAGCCCGGCCCGAGAACTTCCGCGCCGAGATCGACTCCGCGCGCGGCTACGCGACGCGTTAAGCCTCTACGGTTTGTCGACGGCGATCAGGCCGTCCGCGGAAGGCGTGCCCTCGAGGCCGCGCCGGTCCCGGGCCGAGACGCGCCAGCGGAAGGCGCCCTCCCACGGCACCGCGACCCGGGCCGGAGGAGCGGCGACGTCCCGCTGCAGGAGCACGACGTCCGACCCCACGGGCAGGAGCTCGACCTGGTAGGCGGGCGCATCGGCCTTCCAGCGCAGCTCCAGCGTCTCGCCGGGCGCGACGTAGACCGGGTCTCCGTCCGGCCAGAGGCCCTGCGTGGGCGGGGCGGGCACGGCCTCGGGCGGCGACGGGGCACGGCCCGAGGCGACCACGGTGCCGCGGCCGGCGGCGAGGGTGACGCTCGAGTCTCCGCCCTCGACGACGAACCTCCCGGCCAGGCACGAGACGAGGGTCGCCCGGCCCTCCCGGCGCACCACCGCCCGTCCCCGGCCGCGGACCTCGGCCTCGGCCGTCACGACCTTGAGGGCCTCGCGCTCCTGCGCCTCGAGGAGCGCGCGTCCTCCCTCGAGCGTGGCCGAGAGGAGGAAGGCGTCCGGGAAGCGCAGGGTGGAGCCGGGCGAGAGGGTGAGCGACATCCAGGGGAGCTCGAGGCGGGCCACGGCGGTGGGCCCCGTGCGCAGGGCCTCTCCGACGTCGAGCGATGCGCCCTCGGCGGCGGCCTGCCAGCCCCCGCCCTTCCTCGCGCGCTCGACCGTGCTCTCCACCAGGCTGAGCCGGGCGAGGGAGAGGGCGCCTTGGGCCGTCGCCGGGGGAGGGGCGGCGACGAGAGAGGCGAGCGCGGCGAGCGCCAGCAGCGGCGGGCTAGACGGTCGGCGCATCGGTCACCTCCGCCGAGGTCGTGCCGGCGTCCGGCCGGGGGCGGGACGAGGCTCCCGGCGCGCCGTGAGAGCCCTTCTCCGAGCGGTGCTTCCGCGCCCCGTAGTACTCGTAGCCGTAGTAGCCCTTGGTCTTCACGTCCACCGCGTTCAGGACCGCCCCGATCACGTTCGGCGTCACCTTCCGCAGCGCGGCCAGGGCGCGCTTGACCATCGCGCGGTCCACCCGGTTCTGCTGCACGACGAGCAGGGTGCAATCGGCGTTCTGGGCGAGCAGGAGCGCGTCGGTCACCGCCGCCACCGGGGGGGAGTCCACGAGCACCCAGCGAGAGTGGCTCTTGAGCTGCGCGAAGGCGTCCCCGAGCTCGGTGCGCCCCAGGAGCGCCGGAGGGTTCGGGGGAAGGGCGCCGGCCGCGACCACGGACAGGTTCGGGACCCGGGTCGGACGGGCCAGCCTCTGCAGCTCCACACCCTTCACGAAGAAGTCGGTGAAGCCCGGCTCGCGGGGGACGCTGAGCCGCTGGTGGAGGTTGGCCCGGCGCAGGTCGCAGTCGACCACCACCACGGTCTCGCCGGAGACCGCGAGCAGCTTGGCCACGTTGAGGAGCGTCGTCGTCTTGCCCTCTCCGGGCGCGGTGCCCGTCACCAGGACGACCTGGCCGGTCTCTCCCCGCCGCGAGAAGAGGAGCGCCGTCCGCAGGTTCTGGTAGGCCTCGGTGGCGAGCGACGCGTCGTCCTTGCCGTAGCGGGGGATCGCGGCCAGCAGCTCGAGGTGGAGGTGCCGCTCGATGTCCTCCGCGTCCTTGAGCGTATTGTCGAGGGCGTCGCGCAGCAGGACGAAGCCCGCGCCGAGAAGAAGCCCGACCACGAGCGCCCCGAGCGCGAGCTGCCGCTTGCGCGGCCAGACCGGGCTCGTGGGCACGACCGCCCGGTCGAGGAGCCGGATGTTGTTGTTCTGGAGGGAGGCGGCGATGTTCGTCTCGTTGAGCTTCTGGAGGAGCACGCCGTAGAGGCCGGCCGCCGAGTCCGCCTTCTTCCGGAGCGACTCGATCTCGGTGAGCTTCTGGCTCTGCTCGGCGGCCCGCGCCTTGTGGTCGTCGATCGCCGCCTTCAGGTCCGTCTCCTTGCGCTGCAGCTGGCGGTACTCGGCACGCAGGCCTTCCTCGATCTGCGCGATCCGGGCCTCCTTGTCCTTGCGGAGCTGCTGCATCTGCACCTGGACCTTCTGCACCTCGGGATGGCCTTCCTTGTACTTCTCGCGCATCCTCGCGAGGTCCAGAGTCAGGGACTGGATCCGCCCGTTGATCTCGGCGACCGCCTTGTCCCCTCCCACCTGGGGGATCGCGTCGAGCCCGCGCCCGCGCCGGCGGGCCTCGGTGAACTCGCCGAGCTGCGCCTCGAGCTCGATCCTCCGGGCCTGGGCCGCGATGTGGTCCTCGTTGAGCTTGGCGATCGAGGTGGTGATCGTGGAGACGCTGCTCTCGGGGACGAAGAGGTCCTGCCCCTGGTTGGCCCTCAGGAGCTTGTCGTGCGCCTCCTGCATCCCGGTCTCGGTCTCGGCGAGGCGCTCCGTCACCCACTGGTAGGCCCGCTTGGCCGCCTCGACCTGGCCCTCGAGGCAGTAGTCCATGAAGACGTCCGACAGGGTGTTCGCCCACAGAGCCGCCTCCTTCGGGTCGTTGTGGGTGACCATCACCTCGACCACGTACGTCTCGGGCACCGGCTCGACGACCACGGCGGAGAGGAGGCGACCCACCGCGTCGCCTCCTCCCTGCCGATCCTCGAGCTTCAGCCGCTTCACCACGCGCTCCGCGACCGCGCGCGAATGCAGGACGTTGAGCTGGGTGTTGAAGAACTGGCGGTCCCGGACCGGGTTGCCGGTCTGGAGGAGGGCGTCGGTGACGGCCAGTGAGGTGGGGTTCGGCGGCATCACCTGGAGGAGAGTGCGCGCCTGGTAGCGTGGGACCTGGAGCTCCCCGCCCAGGATGCCGATGGCGAGCCCCCCGATCGCGGCCGCGGCGAGGAGCACGCGGTGGCGCCACAGGAGCTCGCCGTAATACCGGGCCTCGAAGTCGCGGGGCGACTCGGCGTCGGGCGGCCGGCCGGGGATCGGATTCGGGCTCACAGCCGCCGCGCCTTGACCGCGACCTCGTCGTCCGGCTGGAGCACGGCGTCCTCCGCCTTGCCGCTCCGGATCGCCTCGAGGTCGACCTCGATCTCGCTGCCCGCACGCCGCACGACGGCCTTCTCGCTCCCCGAGCGGAGGATCCCCCCTGCGGTCTCGACCAGGCGGCCCACCGTCATCGCCTCCACGTAAGGATAGCGCCCGGGCCGCCTCACCGCACCGCTCACCGTCACCCAGCGCTGCGTCACGGCGGTGACGACGTCGCCCGAACGCAGGGGCACGCCGAGCTCGTCCAGCTCCTCGGCAGTCGGCGTGCCGCCGCTGAAGCGGAAGGTCTTCGAGTGCGACCCATCCGCGAAGCCGCTCCCCGGTCTCTCGAGGCTGACCTCGCCCGAGGCTCCCGCCACGAAGCCGCCCGCGTCGAGCAGCGCGTCCACGAGGCGTGTCCCCGCGCGCAGGGGCTTGCGCCCCGGTCGCTGCACCGCGCCCCGCACCCACAGGAACTGGCTGTGGTATTCCCGGACGCGCACCGCCACGCGGGGCGCGGCGAGGTCGTCGGCGGCGAGGAGCGGCGCGACCCGGGCCGCGATCTCGTCGGAGGTGAGCCCGCGAACCTCCACCTCGCCCGCTCTCGGGAGCCAGATCCGTCCCGTCGTCTGGACCGTGGGAAGGCGGGAGAGGTCGGGTCGTCCGTCCACGGCCACCTCCAGGACGTCGCCCGGCCCCACCTGGTACGGGGCGGCATCCTCCGCGGCCAGGGCCGGCGCGAGGATCAGGAGGACGAAGGCGACGCGGGCGCTCATCGCGGCGCTGCGCCGAGGATGTCCCACTCCAGCTGGAAGTAGAACCCCGTGGCGTTGGTGTCGAAAGCGTCGACGTTGGAGTTGCGGTCCTCCTTGCGATAGACCCCGCTCAGGAAGAGGTTCTGCCGCACCGGCCGTCGCAGTCCCACGTACCAGGCGAGGATCCGGTCCTCGCGCGGGCGGCCGATCGCGCTCGCCACGGTGCGGTAGTCGTTCCACTGGTAGCCGAGCCCGCCGCGGAACTGGAAGCGCGCCGGCAACGGCAGCAGCACGGTGCTCTGGAGGGCGCTGGAGACGTAGAAGGCGTTCTGCTCGAAGGCGGACACCGGGGTCGTCCGGCTGGCGTAGAAGGCCAGCGTCGACTCGCGGCCGAGCTGGCGCGTGATCCCGGCCGACGCGGTCAGGCCGGAGAAGCTCGTGCCCCCCGGCCCGGCGTTCGGGCTCGACTGGCTGCGGTAGCCGACCGCGACCTCGCCGGTCAGGAGGGGCAGGATCTCGCCGCTCAGCGAGAGCACGCCCGAGTGGGCCGTCGCCTCGGCCTCCGGGCGTTGGTCCGGCCGGGGCACGGTGTCGTAGACGTAGGACGCCACCGCTTTGAGGTTCGGCGAGACCTCGAACCCGAGCCCGGCCTGGGCGCTCCGCGTGTCGTAGTCGAAGAAGTTCGACTGCTGCTGGAACCGGACCATCCCCATCGTGGCCCCGAGCTCGACGCTGAGGCGCGGCCCGACCGTGATGCTCGCCCCCAGGTCGAGGTCGTTCCGGCGGAAGTGACCGAGGCCGAAGAAATACTCCCCGCCGGGGTCGACCACGCGGGTGTCGAGGACGCCGCTCCGGAAGCGGTCGTGGGCGCGCACCGTCACGCGTCCCCCCATCGGCACGTCGATCCCCGCTCCGAGCGCGTGGCTGTCGCTGTTGACTTCGTCGTACGTGGCGAAGGTCCGCAGCACGGGCGCGTAGTCGAGCGTGAAGTGGCCCTCCGCGACCGGCGCCGTCGCCGCCACGCGCGGCTGCACCTCGAGGTAGTGATCGCGGGTGGGCACCGCGGTGCTCTGGACGAACGTGTCGGCGTCGACGTACCGCGCGTCGACACCGGCGCGCACCCGGAACGGGCCGACGGGGACGCCGGTCTCCCGCTGCTCCGTGACTTCGGCCGCCGGGGCCTCGCGGGGGAGGGCCTGCAGAGGGCCGGTCGGGAAGAGGCTCGGGTAGAGGTCGGCAACCGAAGCCGGGCCTGCGGCCTGGCCTTCGGCGGGCACGGCGAAGAGGCGCCGCGCCAGCTCGGCCGTGTCGGGTGCCGGCGCGGCGGGCGTCTGCGCGGCGGGGGCGGGAGGAGCGGCGGGCGTTGCCTCCGGGGGCGCCGCCTCCTCCACGCGGGCGACGGCGGTCGCCTCCCTCACGGGGGCCGCCGCCGGCGGAGTCGGGGGGGGAGCGGCGGGTGTGGCCGCGAGCTGCGCTGCGGCGGGCGGAGGAGCCACCGCAGGGACGGGCGCCGCTGGAGCCGGGGCGGGCGGAGTCGGCTCCGTCGCGAGCGTCGCCGCCGGCTCGGGAGCAGGAGCCTGGGCGACGCGCTGCGGAGGGGCCTCGACGGGCGCCTGCCGGAACACGACCAGGAGACCGCGCACGTCGCGCCGCACGTCCACGGACACGTCGGGCGGTACGTGCAGGAGCACGCTCACCTCGGAGGTGGTCGCCGCGATCTCGAGTCGGTCGATCTTCGCCGGCGCGGCGGCGATGAGGGCGGGGTCGAAGCCGTTCTGCGGCGTCCAGGAGAAGCGTCGGCCCCCCGCGAAGCGGAGGCCCAGGTCGGCGTCCGTGATGGAGATCCGGGCGACGTCGCCCTCGCGGTGAACCGCGATCAGGCCGGGCGCTCCGGACACCTGCACCCGGACCGCGAGCCGCCCGTCGACGGCGGTCAGGCTCACCGACTCGACGCGCGCGGTGGCAGCCGCGAGGACGAGGGTGCCGAGAAGGGTCATGGAGTCAGCCCCCCCTCACCGGGGCTGGCCTCCGAACGCTCGCGTGCTCCCGGACATATGTCCTCGCCTGGCGGAGCGAAGCAAGGAACGTGCCCCTCCTCCTCGCCGGCCTCGCCCGTGAGAAGGCCCGGAACCCTCCCCCTCAGCGCCGTTGGCCGCCGGTGCGGCACTCGCCCGGTCTGTCCGCTTTCCAGACAGACCAAAGCCACCTGACGATGATCGAACACACGCAGACCGCACTGCGTGTCGCACGGGCGCGAGTGTAACGCTTGAGGAAAGATGATACAAGTGCCTTTTGAAACGTGAAAAAACCCATTTCCAGGATCCTCGTGGCACAGCCCGGCGAGGCGGCACCGCCTGTGCCCAGCCTTCGTCTCGGCGACGTCTGCTAGACTCCCGGACGGCGCAGGGAGGGGATGCCGCTTGGCGGAGAGCCTGCCGATCTGCACGCCCCGTTTGCGGCCGGGCTCCGGGACGCTGGGACGCGTCGACGCGATGGGCTGGCGGGCGGGGACAGCCTTCCGAGCCTATGGACTACGCGTCGGTGTGCGGACGAACGCTCTGGCTCTCCTCCGCCGCCTCGTCGCGCGCCTCCCTCCCGGGTGGCGGGCGTCTCGCTCGCCACTCGTGGACCAGATGTTCTCCGTCTGGGTCGGCTCTCGCCGCCGCGGCCCGAGCCGCGTCTACGCCGGCCGTCGCCGCTGCGTGCGCACCCGGGACCTCCAGCGGGCGCTCGCGGTTCTCGAGTCCGAGATGCGACAAGCGATCGCCGCCGGCGCCGCGCGCCGGACGTTCGTCCACGCGGGGGTCGTGGGCTGGAAAGGGCGGGCGATCGTCCTGCCCGGTCGGAGCCGCTCCGGCAAGACGACCCTCGTCGCGGAGCTCGTGAAGGCCGGAGCCCTGTACCTTTCGGACGAGTTTGCCGTCCTTGACGGCCGGGGCCGCGTTCACCCCTTCGCGAAGCCGCTGTCGATCCGAGGCCCTGGAGGGTGCGATCTCCACGCGCGCGCTCGCCGAGTAGAAGAAATGGGCGGCCGGAGCGCGACCCGGCCGCTTCCCGTGGGGCTCGTGGTGCTCGCCGAGCACCGCCCCGGGGCGCGATGGAGGCCCGAGCGCCTGTCGCCGGGACGGGCGGTGCTCGAGATGCTCGCGCACACCGTGCCCGCCCGATTGCGGCCGGCGGCCTCGCTCGCCGCCCTCGAGCGCGCCGTGATCGGCGCGACGGTGCTCAAGGGCGAACGGGGAGAAGCGAGAGACCTCGTGGCCCACCTTCTGCGTTCGCCGGAGGAGACGGAGGCAGCTTCCCCCTCGAGGGCCGGACGGGAGGGAACGATATGAGGGCCGTCAGGCGAGGGGGCCGTCAGGCGAGGGTCGCCGGCCATCGCCCCCGTCCTTGCGCGATTCGTCGAGCAGGCGACAGCCCTCGAGGAGCAGGTGCTCGACGCTCTGCGCGAGCGGCCGTCCCTCGCCGGGGTCGCCCGGCGTGAACTTGAAGCTTCCCTTCTCCCACGCGAGGAAGGCGTAGACTCCCTCCGGCCCGGTCGCGGCCCCCGCGGTCGCGGAGATGATGTCCCCCTCTCGAAACCCCATGACCGTCGCCGTGTTGGCCGCGTCCTCGGCGAGGGCGGTGAAGAGCCCGGTGAGCCTGCCCTGGCTGCACATCTGAAGGAGCGCCGGCGCGCCGAACACCTCGATGCGCCCCTGGAACGCTCCGGCGACCTCGGTCGTGCCCGGCTTCTGCTCGCCCGAAGCCGACAGATCGGAGTACCTCGTCATGAGGAGCTGGATGCGCATGAGCAGCTCGCGGATCGGCATGCTCTTGGTGAGGAAGTCGTCGGCGCCGATCTGCAGGGCCCGGTAGCGGTCCTTGTACCTGTCCGACCCCGAGATGAACAGGAGAGGCAGGCGCGCGAGGAGCGGGTGGGTGCGCACCCGCCGGCAGAACTCGAAGCCGTCCAGCTCGGGCATCGAGACGTCGGCGAGGATCATCCAGGGGCGGTTCTGCACCGCGAGCTGCCATGCCGCCGAGCCGTCGGCCGCCTCGTAGATCGTGAAGCCCTGCGCGGCGAGGGGCATGGCGAGGTACTTGCGGAAGGCCGCGTCCTCGTCCGCGATGAGCACCGAGCGCAGCATTGGCGGCACCGTGTTGAAGTCCGGCATCTCCTCCTCGACGTAGCCGCCGCGCGGGGCACCCGGAGTCGGGACGGGGGGGGGGATCTCCTCCGCGATCTCACGGACCAGGTCCGCCCGCACCCAGGTCTCGAGGCCGGGGTGCCACACCTTCGTGTCCTCGGGAATCGAGGTCAGCACGAGGTCGATGAGGTCCTCGACGTCGATCGGCCCCCGCTGGGCGCCGTCGAGCAGGTAGAGCCACTGGTCGGCCCGCAGTCCCTCGCCCTTCGGCGGAGAGTCCTTTGGCGCGGCCGGCTTCTCGGGCTCGCGGAAGACGGGCGGCGGGGTCGACACGGCCGGTCTCGGCGCCTCGAACTTCACGCCGGCCGGCATCGCCGGAGGGACGCTCATCCCGTGGGGAGCGGCGGGTCCGGCTTTCGCCGCCGGGGCGCCCGGGATGACGACCGGCTGCGGCCGGACGTGCACGGTCTCCGCGAGAGGTTCCCCTCGGATCGTCGCAGAAACCGGGGCCGGTTGGACGGGCTGCGGCCGTGGGACCGTCACCGGCGGCGGATGCGAAGCGGTGCCCGGCGCGACGGCCGGCGGTCCCCCGACTGGCCGCACCGCCCGGGGCGGCGTCGCGGCAGGGGGTGCGGGCCGAGTCACGGCCGGAGTGGCGACGACCGGAGGCTCAGGTGCAGGCGGGGTCTTCGAGGCGGCCGGCGTCACGACCACCGGCGGCGCAGGCCTCGCCGAGGGAACGGGTGTGGGGTGCGCCTTGACCGGAGGCGCTGCAGGAAGAGCGACGGCCCGATGTGGGGCCGGCGCCCCGACCGTCGGTGACGCCGCGACGGAAGGGCGAGCCGAGGGCGGCGCCGTCACGGGCGCAGCCGGCGGCGGTGAGGATCCCGTCGCGCCAGATGGTGCCGACGGTTCCTCCGACCGGCCGGTCCCGCTCGTCCCGACCCGGTCCGGGACACGCACGGTCACCCTCACGGCGCCTGGGGTCCCCTCGGGGGCGCTCCCGATGGTCTCCTCCGCCGGCGCCGCCACCTCGCCTTCGCCGTAGAACCGGGCGAGCCAGTGGAAGAGCAGCCGCGTGATGCCCTTCAGCGTCTCCTCGACGCCCGTACCCTTGAGCGCCACCGCCTCGAAGTACGGGAGGTCGCGGGAGTTGAGCCGCGCGTTCAGCACCGGCACCGGGAGCGCGGTGGGGAGGTCGCGCTTGTTGTACTGGAGCACTTGGGGGATCGACGGATCGATCTCGTTCGCGAGGAGGTTCTGCTTCAGGCTCCGCAGGCTCTCCGCGTTCGCGTCCAGCATCGCCGCCTGGCTGTCCGCCACGAACACCACCGCGTCGCAGCCCTTCAGGACCATCCGTCGCGTGGCCTCGTAGAAGACCTGCCCCGGGACGGTGTAGATCTGCATGCGGGTGCGCATGCCGCGGATCGTCCCCAGCTCGACGGGCAGGAAGTCGAAGAAGAGCGTGCGGTCGGTCTGCGTGGCCAACGAGACGAGCTTGCCCATCGTCTTGAAGGCCATGTGGTCGTGGATCCACTGGAGGTTCGTGGTCTTGCCACAGAGGCCGGGCCCGTAGTAGACGAGCTTGGCCGTGACCTCCCGGGTCGCGTGGTTGAAGAGGGCCATCGCCTAGACGCCGCCTCCGGCGGGCTGGGTCGGCGAGGCGGGCTGCTGGGGGGGAAGGATCGGCGGGCCGATCGGCGGCTGGCCGGTCTCGGGAACCCCCCGAGGCGGCTGGGTCGCGATCGGAGTCGCGCCCGCCACCTGCGTCGGCAGTGCGGTCGGCGGCTCCTGCAGGGGGACGTCCCCGCAGAGCTCCGAGGTCCGGCGCCGGCCCTGGTCCCGAATGAAGCGGACCGCGTCGAGGGCCCGGGCTCGCGCGACGGGGCCGTCGGGACCGGGATCGAATCCCAGCGCCTTCAACGTGGCGACGTAGTCCGAGGGCTCGCTCCTCTTCTTCTCGAAACGCACGCGCTCGACCGTCGCCCCGTCTCCCAGCGTCAGGACGAGCGTGTGCCGTCCGGCCGCGAATGCCTGGCTCATGACCGGCCGCCAGCCCGAGCTCACCGCCGGGCAGACGATGGCCTTTCGGCAGCCGTCGGTCAGCCACCGCTGGCCCGTCCCCGGAGACACGAAGGCCGAGACCGAGTACAGCCCGGCTTCCGGCAGGTCGACGGCCACGATGGCGCGGAGGCCTTCGCGGCCCGCGCGCAGCGTCATCGCCTCGAGACCGGTCGCCTTCGCCCGCGCCTCGACGGCGCCGGGTGGCGCCTCCACCTGGAACTGGTCGCCCGTGAGCTCGATCGGGGTCGCCGCCGGGGGGAGCTCGTGCTCGACGTCGAGCGCCTTGACTGCGGTCACCGCGAGGTCCTGGCTCGTCGTCACTCCGGCCGGCTTCCAGCCTCCGGGCGGCTCGATCGGGTTGACGCAAGGAGGGGCGATCTCCACCTGGATGAGCGTGGACCCGACAGGCAGCAGGAACAGGGCCGCGTAGGCTCCCGGGTCGAGGTGTGTCGAGCCGGCGAAGAGCCAGGCGGGCTCGGCGGTCGGAAGGAGGCTGAAGGCCTTGACGGGCGATCCGCCCGCGAGGGGCCGGACCTCGGCCGCCGCCCGCGTGCCGGGCGCGCCCGAGAGTCGCGCCCGCAGCAGGTAGTCGCCGGGCTGCGCGACCGCGAGCGCGTAGCTCACCTCGGCCGGTCCCGCGGCGGCGGTCAGCACCGGGTGGCCGCCCTCGTCACGGAGCGATGCGCCCTCGGCCCGGAGGTAGCGGTCGGCCGGGTAGGAGAGGCTGTCTCGCCAGGCCAGCGTCGCGAAGACCTGGGACGCCTGCGTGCTGGCTCGGATAGCGCCGGTCATGTCGAGCGCCCGCAGCAGCATGCGCGCCCAGAGGGGGTGGGTCACAGCGGTCGACCGCGGGTCCCCGAAGAGCGGCACCAGCACAGCCGATCCGACCACGGCCGCGAGGACGAGCGTCTTCACCCTGCCCCACATAGACCCCTCCACCCGCCATCAAGCAAGACGGGGGCCACCGCTCCCCCCGATTGTAGACCACCGCGGAACGGCTCCTGGTCTGGTTTTAGGACACTCCTCGCCGGAGGTCTGGACCGGAACGCAGACCGGTGGACAATAAGTGCTCGCCCGGGCAGCCCCGGCGGCCGGCACGCGGGTTGCACGTCACCGCCGGCGGAGGTGATCGTGGAGTCGTGCCCGTCCCCGTTCATTCCCTTCTTCCTGGGGCTCGCCATCACCTCGGGCCTGCTCATCCCGATCCTCCTCCGCCTGCGCAGCTCGGTCGGTGAGGCGCGCGCGGAGAAGCTCGTCGCCGGCGAGCGATACTCCCAGCTCAAGCGGGGGCACGCCGCTCTCGAGGAGGACCTGCGCTTCCTCAACCAGTTCATGAAGGACTACCCCCGCCTCGCTCGCGAGCTCTACAGCGGCCTGACCGAACGCCAGATCCCCGGAGTGCTCCTCGGGATCGTGCAGCGCAGCCTCGATCCTCAGCAGGTCGCAGTACTCGTCAGACGGTCGGACGGCAAGGGCGAGAGAGCGCGGGCGCCACGGCTGGTCGTGGCCGCGGCCTACCCCGAAGGGGCCGCGGTGGCCCTCGGCACCGAGGTGGCGCTCGAGACCGGAGAGATCGGCTTCGCCGCGGAGGCCCAGATCGACGTGAGCCGGCAGGACCTGAGCGCGGAGACGACGGTTGCCCGAGTCAAGCCGGGGCCCGGCCTCCCCGGGATGCCCCAGCCGGACCTCATCGCTCCCCTCGTCTTCGACCAGGAGACGCTGGGCGTGATCGTAGTCGCGAAGCCCCGCAAGAGCGGCGAGCTCAAGGCGGCCCTCCGTCTCGTCGCCCAGACCGGGGCCCAGGTCCTCCACACCGCGGCCCAGGTGAGCCGGATGAAGCTCACCGCGGAGATGGACGGCCTCACGCGCGTCTTCAACAAGAAGCACCTCGAGCAGGCCCTCAACGAGGTCGTCTACCGGGCCGCGTGCTCGGCGTACGACCAGCGGTCGTCGGGCGACGCGAAGCCCGCCCCGGCCCTCTCGGTGTTCCTCTTCGACATCGACCACTTCAAGAACTACAACGACTCGAACGGGCACCTGGCCGGCGACAAGCTCCTCCAGGAGCTCGCGCGTCTCGTGAACGAGAGCGTGCGCAAGGACGACGTCTTCGGCCGCTTCGGCGGCGAGGAGTTCCTCCTCGTCATGCCGCACACGAACGCCACCCAGGCCATGGCCGCGGCGGAGAAGATCCGGAACCTGATCGCCACCCATCCCTTCCCCTTCGGCGAGAAGCAGCCGATGCAGCGGCTCAGCATCAGCGGCGGCGTCGCCGAGTACCCACGCCACGGCCTCGACGCGGCGGCCCTCCTGCACGCGGCCGACGAGGCTCTCTACGTGGCCAAGCGAAGCGGGCGCAACCAGGTGGTCGCGGCGAACGGGACGCCGCCGGCACCCGCCGCGGATCCCAACGGTGCGAGGGTCGGCAGCGTGGGGACGCCATGAGCTCCCCCCGCCCAGGGGAGGGGGGTCCTCCCCGCGAGAACCTCGCCGCCTATCGCGAGCGGGTCGAGGATCTGCGAGCTGTGCTCGTCCACCACGGCAGCCTGGGGCTCCTGCTCATCGACACATCCCCCCTCGCCCAGATCGAGCACCAGTACGGCTCCACCGCCTTCGCCAAGGTGATGGGGACGGCCCGCGACCTCGTCCTGGAGCTCAGGGGCCACGAGGTGCGGAACGAGGACCTCATCTGCCTGAACGACCACGGCGGGGACGCCTTCCTCGTCTTCTTCTCCCCGAAGCGCCGGGAGGGCCCGCTCAGGATCGTGGACCTGAAGGCGGCCGCGGAGCGGGTCGAGAGCCACCTCAACCGCAAGCTCCTCCGCCTCGCCAGCCCCTACCTCGGGACCCTGCGGCGGGTCACGGTGGGCTTCGCCCTCGCCTTCTACAATCCGCTCGTCATGCCGGAGCGGCTCGTCTCGCGGCTCGTGGAGGAGGCCTGGTCGTGCGTGCACGTCCTGCGCGCACAGCGCGACCTGCAGAACCGCTGCGACCTGCAGGAGGTCCTGCTCGCCGACCAGCTGACGACCGTCTTCCAGCCGATCGTCGAGCTGCGGAGGCGCCGGGTTCTCGGCTACGAGGCCCTCTCGCGCGGACCCGCGGGGAGCGTCTACCAGATGCCGGTGCGCCTCTTCGAGATGGCGGAGGAGGCGGACCTCGTCTTCGAGCTCGACCGCAAGTGCCGCCGGCGCGCGCTCGCCGCCGCCTCCTCGATCCCCGCCGGGGCGAAGCTCTTCGTGAACGTGTTCCCGTCGGCGATGTACGACCCCGAGTTCCAGGGTGCCCCCCTCGTCGCCCTCGCCGAGGCGCACGGGCTGTCCCCGGACCGCGTGGTCCTCGAGATCACGGAGAAGGCGGCCATCGAGAACTACGAGGTCTTCTCGGAGGCCCTCGCCGACCTCACCCAGCTCGGCTTTTCGATCGCGGTTGACGACGTCGGGGCCGGGTACTCCGGCCTCGAGAAGATCGCCCACCTCAACCCGCGCTACCTGAAGTTCGATCGGGAGCTCATCCGCAACATCGACTCGAGCTACATCCGCCGCGAGATGACGAGGGCCCTGAAGGCCTTCGCCGACCGCATCGGCTCCACGATCATCGCCGAGGGCATCGAGCGGGACCGCGAGCTCCAGGCGCTGCTCGAGCTCGGCATCGAGTACGGCCAGGGCTTCCTCCTGGGGCGGCCGGCCGGAGCCTTCCTGCCCCCCACCCTCGCCTCCGCCGTCGCCGCCGCGGGCTGAGGCCGGGCGTAGAATCCGCGGCGTGGTGCGTCCTGACCACGAGCCCGTTACGGGCTCACCAGCGAGCCCCGCGGGCGACACCGGTCCGGCCTCGAGGCTCGCTCTCGCCGTCCTGGTCGCGATCGCCGTCCTCGCTCCCTGGGCCTTCGGCGCGGTCCAGCCGGCCGCGATCCTGGCCATGACGGCGATCGCGCTGCTCGGGTCGTCGATCGCCCTCGCCCGGGGAGCATGGCGGTCGGGCGTCCTCCTCCCCGCCGTCCCGCTCTGGCCGCTCGCCGGCTTCCTGTGCCTCGCCGCCCTGCAGCTCGTGCCGCTGCCGCGCTCGGCCCACGCGCTGCTCGCTCCCGGGTCGTACGCGGTGTGGCACCCCCAGGACCCCGCGGTGGCGGCCGTGCTCGGCCCGGGGTGGCGGCCCGTCTCCCTGGACCCCGACACGACCCTGCGCGGCCTCGCCCTGACGGGGGGGCTCGCGCTCCTCGCGCTGCTCGCCGCCCCTGCCCTCTCGGGAGCCGGCCCTGCCATGCGCGCGGGCGCAGCCGTCGCCGCGGGAGGATTCCTGCTGTCCGCCTACGCCATCTTCGCTCGGGCGCGCTTCGGGCCCCTGCTCTACGGCACGATACCCGTGCCCACGGTGAGCCCCTTCGGCCCCTTCGTGAGCAAGAACCACTTCGCGGGCTGGGTCGCCATGGCCGCCCTGCTCGTGGCCGGGCTCGCACGCGGCCTGGCGGCGGGCGACCGAGCCCGTGGCCGCGACTGGGCGGCCGGCCCGCGGGCGGCAGGCGTCGTCCTGTCGCTCGTGGCCGTGCTCGCGATGGCCCTCGCCGTCCTCGTGTCCCTCTCGCGGGGAGGCGCGATCGCGCTCGCTTCCGGCGCGGCCTGTCTCGCCGGGCTGGGCCTCGCACGATCTCGGTCCGCGGGACGGAGCCTGCCCCTCTCGCTGGCCCTCGCCGGCGGCCTGGGCCTGTCGCTCGTCGCCCTCGTGCCCCCCGAGGCCCGGGAGCGCCTCCACAGCGTGAGCGGGTCGTCCTTCCGGCTCGAGACCTGGCGGGACTCGCTCCGTCTCACCGCGTCGAGCCCGATCCTCGGCCAGGGCCTGGGCGCCTTCCACGACGCCTACCCGCGTTTCAAGAGCGGCCTCGGCGACATGCGCGTGGAGCACGCCGAGAACGACTACCTCGAGACTCTCGCCGAGACCGGGGTGCCCGGCCTCGCTTTCGCCGTCACGGGCCTGGGCCTGCTGCTGGTCGCGGCCGCGCGGGGTGTCGCCTCGGCCGGCGACCGGACCGTGCGCGGCCTCGGGGCGGGAGCGGTGGCGGCTCTCGTCGCTCTCGCCGTTCATTCGGCGCTGGACTTCGACCTCCGCATACCGTCGAACGCCGCTCTCGCCGCTCTCGTCGCGGCGGTGGCGGGGGGCGCCGCCGGCGGACCCTTCCGGGCCATCCAACGCGGCGCGGGGGCGGCGCTCGCCATCTCTTGCGTGGCAGTCCTGCTCGCGGCGGCGGCTCTGCCGGACCAGCCGTGGCTCGCGGCGCGACGGCAGGCGCTCGCGGCGTCGTCGTCGGTCTCGCCCGACGCCCGCCGTCTCCGGACCGAGATGGCGGAGGTCGCTCTCGTCCGGCTCCTGGATCGGCGCCCCGCGCATGCCGAGTCCTGGCTCCTCCTCGCCGGAGCCCGTGCGGCGAGGGGAGACGCACGGGGCGGCGAGTCCCTCGCCCTCCACGCTCTGTGGCTCGACCCCGATCGCGTCGGCTTGCGCGAGGCGGTCCGCCGGCTCGCCGGTCGGGCGTCGGCCACGGCATCGCCGCCGGCACCTTGACCGCGAGCGTCGGGGTCGGATAGGGTCAGGCTCGCCGCCGATGAGCGAACGGAAGAGCCGCTGGCGATCCCTTCTCGGGCTCGGCCCTCACGACCGTGCGCCGTCCCCGGCGCCCGCGCTCGCGGTCGAGCCGCAGTCGCTCCTCGGCCTGGCCGCCCCACCTCCGGAGCCCGTCCCTGAGCCCACGTCCGCCGCCCCGCCGCCCACCGCCGCGCCGCCCGCCGCATCGCGAGAGGTGCAGCTCGAGGAGGAGATCCGCTCCCTCCGCGATGAGGTCTCGCGGCTCGAGGAGGCGGTCGCTCGCGAGCGTGCCGCGCGCGAGCGCTCGGAGGAGGAGATCCGCACCCTCGCCGACCAGGACCCTCTCACCGGCCTCGCGAGCGCGCGCCGCCTGAACGACCGCCTGACGGTGGCGGTCGTCCACGCCCAGCGCTATCGCCAGAAGCTCGCCGTCGTCCAGGTCGGCCTCGACCGCTTCGCCGCCGTGAACGAGAGGCTCGGCCACAGCCACGGGGACGACTTGCTGCGCAGCGTCGCTCTCGCCCTCGAGAGCACGCTGCGGCAAGGGGACACGATCGCCCGCATCTCGGGGGACGTGTTCACCATCCTCCTCCCCGGCATCAAGCGGGACGAGGACGTGACGGTCATCGCCGACAAGCTTCGCCTCGCCTTGCGCAGCCCGTTCAGCATCGGCGGCCACGACCTCCTGGTCACGGCGAGCCTGGGGATCGCCCTCTTCCCCGACGACGGGCCCGACACCGAGTCGCTGCTCCAGAACGCGACCATCTCCATGAAGCGGGCCAAGGAGAAGGGGGGCGACGCCTGGGACGTGCACGCCCCGCGCTCCCGGGCCCTCGCCGCCGAGCGCCACGCCCGGGAGACGGCGTTGCGGCGGGCCCTGGTGCAGGGGGAGCTCGAGCTCTACTGGCAGCCGGTCGTCGAGTGCGACACCGGCACCATCGTGAGCTTGGAGTCGCTGCTGCGCTGGCGCCGCGACCAGAGGGTCGAGCGGGCGGCCGACTTCGTCTCCCTCGCCGACGTGAGCGGCCTCGCGGTGCCGCTCGGACAGTGGACGCTGCGGGCGGCCTGCCTCCAGTGCCGGAAGTGGCACGAGGCGGGCCACCACGGGCTCATGGTCTCGGTGAACGTGTCCGCCCGCCAGCTCTCCCACGCCGCGCTCGTCAAGCTCGTGCGGCGGGTCCTCGACGAGACCGGGCTCCCGCCGGAGAGCCTCGAGCTCGAGGTCTCGGAGGTCGAGCTCGTGCGGTCGCCTGAGCTGGCGATCGAGCGGCTGACCGAGCTGCGGAAGCTCGGGCTGCGGGTCGCCCTCGACGACTTCGGCACCGGCGAGAGCCGGCTCGCCCACCTCTACCGCTACCCCGTGGACACCCTCAAGATCGACGGCTCGGTGGTCCGGGACGCTCCGACCAACCGTGACCACGAGGCGGTGATCGTGGCCGCAGTGGCCCTCGCCCGCTCCCGTCGGCTCAAGGTCGTCGCCGAGGGCGTCGAGACCGAGGCTCAGCGGGTGCACCTCGTCCGCTGGCAGTGCGACCGCATGCAGGGCAACCTCTGCGGTCCGCCCGCCACCGCCGCCGAGACCGAGGGCCTGCTCCTGCGCCAGCGGCGAGCGGCGGGCGACGCGCGCGAGGCGGGGGCCGCCTCGCCGCGGCGGCTCGGCTGAGCTTCGCGACCGCCCCGCCCGCGCCGAAGCCGCGGGACTCGCCTTGCCCCTTCGTGGATACTGTGAGGTCATGAGGGAGGCCGGGTGAGCGGGGCGGGCGACGGGGCCGGGGACGCCCTGCCGATCGGCAGGGGCTGGTACCTCGAAACGCCCGGCGAGGACGGATCGCTCCGACGCGTCCGCATCGACGCGGTGCCCTTCCGCATCGGCCGCCGCCAGGGCCTCGAGATGACCCTGCCCTCGGAGTCCGTCTCGAAGCTCCACGCGGAGATCTACGCCGTCGGCTCCGCCCTGCGCCTGCGCGACCTCGGCAGTCGGAACGGCACGTTCCTGAACCGCGTCCTCGTCGAGGACGTGGCGCTTCGCGAGGGCGACATCCTGCACTTCGCCGACTTCGAGTTCCGGCTGGGCCGTGCGGACGAGGACGGTCCGCCCCCGGTCGCGGCCGCCGGAGAGCGGCCGACCACCGTCGCGGTCAAGCGGCGGGACCTGCCCCATCGGCTCGCGGCCGGGACGCGCGAGCTGCGCGAGCTGCTCCGCGACCGGCAGGTGACGATGGTGTTCCAGCCCATCGTGCTGCTCTCGCGGGGCACTTTGTACGCGTACGAGGCGCTCGGCCGCGGCCGCCACCCGCAGCTGCCCGAGAGCCCTCTGGAGCTCCTCCGCATCGCGGAGAGCATCGGCGCCGAAGCCGAGCTGAGCCGCCTCTTCCGCACGACGGCGGTGGAGCTGAGCGCTCAGCGGCCCGACCTGCCCACGATCTTCCTGAACACCCACAAGATCGAGCTGGCGCGACCCGGGCTCCTCGAGTCGCTCGAGGAGCTGCGGTCGGTCGCCCCCCAGCTGGACCTCGCCCTCGAGATCCACGAGAGCGTCCTCACGACCCCCGACTCCATCAAGGAGATCAAGGCGCTCCTCCTCGAGCGCAACATCGCCCTCGCCTACGACGACTTCGGGGCCGGCCAGGCCCGGCTGCTGGAGCTCGCGGAGGCCCCCCCCCACTACCTCAAGTTCGACCAGCGGTTCATCCACGGGATCGACCAGGCGCCCGAGGCCAAGCGAAGGGTCCTCCGGCACATGCTCGCCCTCGCCCGCGACTTCCTGGTGAAGACCGTGGCCGAGGGCATCGAGACCGCGGCCGAGGCGCGGGTGTGCACCGAGCTCGGCTTCACCCACGGCCAGGGCTTCCAGATCGGGCGGCCGAAGCCGATCGAGCAGCTATAGGTCCTCGACTCGCACCGCCTCGAAGCTCACCTGCCCGTCTCCGGGAACGAGCTGGGCGAGCCGCGGCAGGTCGGCGGCGACGACGGTGGCGATCTTCGGGTAGCCACCGGTCGTGGGGCCGTCCGCCCCCATGACGATCGGCATCCCGTCGGGCGGCACCTGGATCGAGCCGGGGACCATGCCGTCGGAGAGGATCTCCGCCGGCCCGGCGTGGCGGAGGAGAGGGCCCTCGAGGCGGCAGCCCACCCGGTCGGAGGCCGCGCCCACACGCCAGGGCTCGGCCAGGAAGCGAGCGAGCGTCTCGGCGTCGAAGTGGTCCGCCTGCGGACCGGACACGACCCGGACGGTCACAGCCGCCGGGTCGCGCGCCGGGGGCCTCCCGGCGGGCGCCGATGCGCGTCGGGAGACCCCGACGGCGATGCGGTCGCCGGCCTGGAGCGCGCGGCCGGCGAGCCCGCCGAACCCGGCCTGCAGGTCGGTCGAGCGCGAGCCGAGGACCTCGGGGACGACGATCCCTCCCTCGAGGGCGACGTACGCGCGGCAGCCCGACCGCCGACCCGAGAAGCGAAGGACGTTGCCGGGGCGAGCGAGGACGCTCGTCCCCTCCGGGGCCGGCCACGAGCCCATGTCGGCGCGCTCGAGCCACGCGCCGAGATCGCCACCGGCCACGGCGAAGCGCAGGGAAGCAAGGAACCGGAGGGCCGGCCCGGCCACGGTGCACTCGAGAGCGGCCGTCCCCTCCAGGTTGCCCACGGCGCGGTTCGCGGCGGCGTGGGCGAGCGGATCCATCGGTCCGGCGGCGCTCACCCCGAGGCGGCGATGGCCCAGGCGTCCTGCGTCCTGCACCGTCGTGAGCAGGCCCGCGTCCAGGACCTCGATCACCGCGGGCAGAGTGGGCAACGGGGGGGCCGCGAGAGGCGCCGGCGGCTCGACCTCGGGAACACGCACAAAGCGCACGCGGTCGCCGGGGGCGAGGAGGGCGGGCTCCGCCCGGAACGGGTCGAAGAGGCGTCGCGACGTCCGTCCCACGAGCTGCCAGCCTCCGGGCGAGGCCACCGGATAGATGGCGGTCTGCCGGCCGGCAAGGGCTACCGATCCCGCCGGCACCCGGACACGCGGCGTCGAGTGGCGCGCGCACTCGAGGGCCTCGGGAACGAGGCCCAGGTACGCGAAGCCCGGCGTGAAGCCGAGCATGAACGCCGTGTACTCGCAGGAGGCGTGCAGGCGGGCGAGATCGTCCTCGGCGAGGCCTCGCCCCCGTGCGAGCGGGGCGAGGTCCGGTCCCCCTTCGCCGCCGTACTCGGTGGGGAACTCGTGGAGGCGCCCCGGGCCGGGGGGCCCGGCCCCGCGCGCGGCGCGGGCGGCGAGGTCCGCGGCGACGGCGGGGAAGACCACGACGGCCGGGTCGAAGAGGACGAGGAGGGAGCGATGGGTCGGCACCGCCTCGCGAAAGCCGTCGAAAGGGCGTGCCGCGAGGTCGCGGTCGAGGGCCCGGACGCGGCCGCTCGTCACCGGGTCGAGGCGATCGCCGAGCTCGAGGGTCGCCGCCGCGTCCCCGACCGGCCGGACGCGCGGGAAGCTCAACGAGCGAGCGCCCGCACGCTCACCCCCGCCCCCTCGAGAGCCTCGCGCACCGCGCGGGCGATCTCGAGGGCGTGAGGGTTGTCGCCGTGGAGGCAGAGGGTGTCGGCGTGCAGCTCCACCTCCGCTCCCTCCGCCGACGTGACGGTTCCGTCGCGCACGATCCGCAGCGCCCGGGCCGCGGCGGAGGCGGGGTCGGTCAGAAGGGCGCCCGGACGGGACCGAGGCACGAGCCCCCCCTCGGCGTCGTAGGCGCGGTCGGCGAAGGCCTCGGCCGCGAAGCGCAGGCCCTCCGCCTCGGCCGCCCGCCGCATCGCCTCCGAGCCGGCGAGGCCCACGAGGGCGAGGTCGCGGCTCACGCGCGCGATGGCGCGCGCGATGGCGCGGGCCAGGGCGCCGTCCCGCGCGGCCTGGTTGTAGAGGGCTCCGTGGGGCTTCACGTGGGTCAGCTGCGTGCCGTGCGCCCGGGCGAAGGCGGCCACCGCTCCCACCTGGTAGACGACGTCCGCCTCGACCTCGGCCGGGGCGGCCAGGATCTCGCGGCGGCCGAAGCCCCGGAGGTCGAAGTGGCTCGGGTGCGCACCCACCGCGACCCCCGCCCGCACGGCGATGGCGATCGTGCGGTCGATGACCGTGGGATCGCCGGCGTGGAAGCCACAGGCGACGTTGGCCGACGTCACGTAGGCGAGCACCGCCTCGTCCGCCCCCATCGAGTAGGCGCCGAACGCCTCGCCGAGGTCCGCGTTGAGGTCGACGCGCAAGGGCGCCTCAGCCCATCAAGAGGCCGATCGAGCGGACGAGCGTCTTCTTCAGCTCCCGGCGGTCCACGACCATGTCGAGCATCCCGTGCTCGAGCAGGAACTCCGAGCGCTGGAAGCCGTCGGGCAGCTTCTGGCGGATCGTCTGCTCGATGACGCGGGGGCCGGCGAAGCCGATGAGCGCCCCCGGCTCCGCGACGTTGAGGTCGCCGAGCATGGCGTAGGACGCGGTGACGCCGCCCGTGGTGGGGTCCGTGAGGACGCTCAGGAAGGGGAGCCGCGCCTCGTGGAGCCGGGCGAGTGCGGCCGAGATCTTGGCCATCTGCATGAGGGAGAGCGTCCCCTCCATCATCCGCGCGCCCCCGGAGCAGGACACGACCACGAGGGGGAGCCTCTCCTCGATCGCGCGCTCGATCGCGCGGGTCACCTTCTCGCCGACCACCACGCCCATCGAGCCGCCGATGAAGGCGTACTCCATGGCCCCCACGATCGTCCGCCGCCCGCCCAGCGGGCCCACCGCGGACACGAGGGCGTCCCAGGAGTCGGTCTTGGCCTTGCCCGCCCGCAAGCGCTCGGCGTAGGGCCGGCTGTCGCGGAAGCCGAGGGGGTCGGCGCTCGCGAGGTTCCGGTCGAACTCCTCCCACGGCGAGTCGAACAGCATCTCCAGCCGCTCGCGGGCCGAGATGCGGAAGTGGAACGCGCACTTCGGGCACACCGAGAGGTTCTTCAGTACGTCCTTGCGGTAGAGGATCTCCTTGCAGCTGCCGCACTTCACCCACAGGCCCTCGGGCACGCGGCTCTCCGTGGAGGGCCGCGGAGCGAGGGGGGCGGGCTCGCGCCGGAACCAGGCCACGCTCAGGCCTCCGGCTCGTCGGCCTTCTCGAGGTCGTTCTCCACCCCGAGGATCTTGCACGCCCCGTCGTAGATCTGCTTGGCCGCGTTCTTCTTCGCCTGGAGCTCGGCCAGGCGGTCCTTCACCTTGGCGAGCTCCTCCTCGATCTGGACGTTGAGCTCCTCGATCGACTTCCTGGTGATCTCGAGGGTCTGCTTGTAGAACTGCGCCTGCTCGTCGGTGAGGCTCATCGCTCGGGTCTCCTCATGGGTCGATTCCGAACCGCTTCAGGAGGGATTCCAGGGGCATGGGGTCGGGGGCCGGGGCCGGTCCGGCCCCGCGCTCCCCCCCGGTCTCCTCCCGCTCGCTCCGGTCGAAGAGCAGCTCGAGGAAGCGGGCGAGGTCGCGCGCGCTGACCGGGGGGCGCTCGCGGAGGAAGCGCTCCAGGCCGCGCTGCATCTGCCCCGCGTCCTGGTAGCGCTCCCCGGGGTCGCGGGCGAGGGCCTTCATGATCACCCGGTCGAGAGCCTCCGGCACCCGCGGGTTGATCTCGCGGGCCGGGGTGATGACGCACTGCCGCACGAGCTCCAGGATCGTGAGCTCGGTGCCGGCGCCGATGAAGGGCTTGGTCTCGGTCACCATCTCGTAGAGCACGATGCCGAGGGAGAAGACGTCGCTGCGGCGGTCGATCGGCCGCCCCCACGCCTGCTCGGGGCTCATGTAGAGCAGCTTCCCCCGCAGGGCCCCCCGGTCCGTGATCGAGGCCTTGGTCGCCGCCTTCGCGATCCCGAAGTCGGCGAGCTTCACGTCGCCCTCGAACGAGAGGAGGATGTTCTGGGGGCTGACGTCCCGGTGGACGATCTCCATGGGACGCCCCCGCTCGTCCTTCTTGCGGTGGGCGTACTCGAGGGCGGCGCAGACGTGGCTCACCACCCGCAGGCTCAGGTCGAGGGGCATGCGCAGCCCCTTTTCCCGCGCGCGCCTCATGATCGTGCGCAGATCCCGGCCGTGGACGTACTCCATCGCGATGTAGTAGCTCTTGTCGACGTGGTCGAGGTCGAAGATCTGCACGATGTTGGGGTGGGCGAGGCCGGCCACCATCTTGGCCTCGTCCACGAACATGTCGACGAACTCCTTGTTGTCCGAGAGGTGGGGCAGGATGCGCTTCAGGGCCACGACCTTCTCGAAGCCCTCGACCCCCGCCTTCTTCGCCTTGAAGACCTCGGCCATGCCGCCGATCGCCACGCGGTCGAGGAGCTGGTACGGGCCGAACCGGTCGTCGCGCCACGACGGCTCGCGCGCGGGCGTCGGGGCGGGAACGGGCGGCGTTCCCCCGGGCTCCTTCGTCTTCTCGTCGATCGCCCTCTCGGCCACCGACGCGAGATCGACCCCGGGCCCCACCGGGAGCTTGGGGTCGGTGATCGACAGCCGGGCGCCGGTGCGGACCGCGGCCGGGGGCAGCCGGGCCTCCTCGTCGTCCGTCACGGGGAGGGCGGGGCGGAACATCGACTCCGCGACGAGCCGCCCGAGGCGGGCGATGTCCTCCCGCTCCTCGTCCGAAGGCTCCGGCCCGACATCCTCCCGCGCCGCGCGCTCGGCCGCCGCCGCGTCCTCCGGGGCCACGGCGAACGGGCCCGGAGCGAGAGGGTCCTCCACCCGCACCCGGATCGGCGCCCGGCGTGAGGCCCGCGGTGACTGCCCCGCGGGCAGGGGAGCGTCCACGAGGTCGCCGAAGAGGTCCTCCGCGCTCACGAGCTCGTCGTGGGGAGCGGGAGAGGCGGGCGTGTCGGTCTCGTCCTTGCCGTCGCGGCTCACCCGGTTCGACACGAGTCTCCTTCGAAGCATATGCCTAGCGAGGACCTTAGGTCAAAGGAGAGTACGACTTACCGGTGCCGACGCCAGTAGAGGTACGCGGGCAGCCCGGCCGCCGTGAGCAGGAGCCCAAGGCCGGTGTTGCGAGGGTCGGCCACGGGCATGTAGACGAGAAAGAAGACGGCCACGGCCACGAAGAGAGCGGGCACGAGCGGATAGCCCCACGCGCGGTACGGGCGGGGGAGGTCCGGGCGCCTCCGCCGGAGCACGAAGAGGCCGACGACCGTGAGCACGTTGAAGAGGAGGGACGAGAACGCGGTGAGGGTGAGCAGGTCGCTGTAGGTGCCGGTGAGGGTCAGCGCGCCGGCCACGAGCCCGTGGAGGAGGAGGGCGGCGGCCGGAGTCCGGTGCCGGGCGTGGACGCGGGCCGCGCCCTGGAAGAAGAGGCCGTCGCGGGCCATCGCGTAGACGACGCGGGCGCCGGCCAGGGTCAGGCCGTTCACGCAGCCGAACGTCGACAGCAGGATCGCGACGGCGATGAAGGCGCCCCCCGCGGGGCCGATCATCCGGACCGCGGCTTCGGTCGCGATGCGGTTCTCGGTCACCGCCGCCATCTCGCCGATCGGCACCATGTAGAGGTAGACGGCCACCGCGGCCGCGTACGCGACGGTGATGCCGAGCGTCCCGAGCACCAGTGAGCGCGGGAGGTTCCGCTCCGGCTCCTTCACCTCCTCCGCGGCGAAGGTCACCGTGTACCAGGAGTCGTAGGCGAAGAGCGCCTTGCTCATCGCGCCGGCGAGCGCGGCGAAGAGGCCGATCCTCACGCCCTCGGGCCCGAGGGCGATGCTCGCGAGGGGCCGGAAGTGCGCCGGGGAGCCCTTCGCGGTGGCGATGGCGGTGGCCGCCAGCACGCCGAGCGCGCCGAGCTTGGCGAGGGTGAAGAGGTTCTGGACGGACGCCCCCGTGCGCAGGCCGGTCACGTTCAGCCAGGTGAGGACGGCGATCACGACGAGGGCCACCGCCTGCGCGGTCGTGAACCTCATGCCCAGGAGTAAGAAGAGGACGTGCTCTTCGCCCACGCCGGGGACGAAGAAGCCGAGCGCCTTGGCGAAGGCCACCGCCACCGCGGCCACGAAGCCGGTGTTGATCGCGAGGAGCAGGGTCCAGCCGTAGAGGAAGCCGAAGAGGGGCGAGAACGCCTCGGAGAGGAAGACGTACTGGCCTCCGGCGCGGGGCATGGCCGCGGCGAGCTCGGCGTAGGAGAGAGCCCCGGAGAGGGTCAGGAGGCCGCCCAGGACCCAGAGGCCGAGGAGCAGCCCCGGGCTCTGCAGGTAGCCGGCCATGATCGAGGGGGCGAAGAAGATCCCGGAGCCGATCACGCTCCCGACGATGAGCAGCGTCGCGTCGAGGAGGGAGAGCCCGCGCACCAGCCCGACGGGCTGCGGCCCGGCCCCGCCGCGTGCGTCGCCCATCCCGGAGGCCCCTCCTCACCTGCCGTATCCGGCAGAGCCCGCGGAGGATACCACGCAGGCCGGTGCTATAATCCGCGCGAAATCCTCGGGTGGCGGGAGCCGGCCCGAGTGATGGCCGGGTCCGGATGGGATTCCTGTTCAGCCTTCTCGACAACCCGTACGTGCCCTGGGTCCTCGCCTTCGGCGCCGTCGTCATCGCCTACCGATTCCTGGCTCCGCACCTGCGCTTCCGCGTGCCTGGCGTCCCCTCGAGCCGGGAGGACCTCCTCGCGAGGATGCTCGGTCCCTCGTACGTGGCGAAGAAGCTCGACCGAGAGGTCCAGCGGCTCAAGAAGCTGGACAACCACCTCGGCGCGGGGAAGCTGCTCGAGGACGCCGGCCGTCTGCCCGAGGCGGCCGACGCGTACATTCAGGGGCAGGAGTACTGGGCGGCGGCGTCCACGTTCGAGAGGCTCGGGCGGTCCGAGCGGGCGGCCGAGCTCTACCTCCAGGCTGGCGATCACAAGAAGGGCGCCGCGCTCTTCGCCGCGGCCGGCAAGCACGTGCGCGCGGCCGCGCTCTTCCAGGAGAAGGGGAACAACCTCGAGGCGGCACGCCTCTACGCCCAGGGGGGACAGTGGGGCACGGCGGCCGAGCTCTACGAGAAGAGCGGCTACCCGCTCCGCGCGGCCGAGGCGTGGGAGAAGGACGGCAAGCCGCTCAAGGCGGCGGAGAACTACGAGAAGCACTTCATGGAGAACGTGTCGTTCTCCACGACCTACTCCTCGACCGCCCCCGCCGCCGAGAACAAGGCTGCTCTCCAGGCCGGCCGGCTCTTCGAGCAGGCCGGCCAGCTCGAGCGGGCGGTGAACGCCTACTCCAAGGGAGGCTTCCACAAGCCGGCCGCCGAGGCCCTCCTGAAGCTCGGCCAGCCCGCGAAGGCGGCGGAGCTTTTCCTGCGGGCGGAGGACCACGAGAAAGCCGCTTCCGCCTTCGAGAAGGCGGGGGACGCGGTCCGCGCCGCCACATTGCGCGGCGAGCAGGCGTTCAAGGCCGACCGGGCGGCCGAGGCCGCGGCCTGGTTCGTCAAGGGCCGCGACTACCTGCGCGCGGCGGAGCTCTACGAGTCGGTCGGGATGCTGGCCGAGGCGGCCGGCGCCTACGAGGCGGGCGACAGCTGGGCGGCCGCGGGAGGCGTCTACATCCGCGCCGGGCTCAAGGACCGGGCCGCCGCCGCGTACGAGAAGGCCGGCGAGCTCGAGACCGCGGCCGCGCTCTACGAGCAGCTGGGGGACGCGGGGCGGTCCGGGGACCTCTACGGCCGGGCCGGCTTCTCGTTCAAGAGCGGGGAGGCGGCGGCGCGATCCGGGGAGCGGGAGAAGGCGATCGCCCTCCTCCAGCGCGTGCCGCCGGGCGACGAGAACTACCGGGCGGCGACCGAGCTCCTCGCGCGGCTCTTCATCGAGACCGGCCGTCCCGCTCTCGCGATGGAGAGGCTCAGGAAGGTGATCGGCGGGGAAGCCGCCTCGGCGGCGAACCTGGACCTCTACTACTGGCTGGCCCTCGCCCATGAGGCGGCCGGCGCCCCCGCCGAGGCCCTCTCCATCTTCAAGAAGATGCTGGCCGAGGACCTGAGCTTCCGCGACGTGAGCCAGAGGGTGACGCGCCTCTCGGCCGCCGTGACGGCGGGGCCGGCCCAGGCCCCCGCCGGATCGGCCGCCCCCGCCGGACGAGCACCGACCGCCCCCGGCCCGGCGTCCCGCGTCCCGCGCTTCGTCCCCAAGGACGAGATCGCGCGCGGTCCGCTGGGCATCGTGTGGCGGGGCGAGGACACGAGCGACGGGCGCAGCGTCGCCATGCGCATGATCCCGGTCGCCCTCCTCGCCCCTCCCGGCCTCCTCTCCGCCCTCGCCGCGGACCTGAAGGCGGCCCACCAGCTCTCGCACCCCAACCTCGTCAAGGTCATTGCGTTCATGGAGTGGAAGGGCGAGCGCTGCCTCGTCACCGAGCACGTCGCGGGGCGCAACTTCGCGGAGGCGATCACGAGCGGCCGCCGCCTCGGCTTCCAGCAGGTGCACGCGCTCGGCCGGCTCGTGGCCCAGGCCCTCGGGGCCGCCCACGGCAAGGGCCTCGTGCACGGGTCGGTGCAGCCGTCGAACGTCATGGTCGCGGCGGGAGTCATCAAGCTCGCCGACCTCGGCCTCGCCCGGCTCGCGCGGTCCGTCCCCGCGTCGCCCGCCTACCACGCCCCCGAGGGCGGCCTCTCGGCCGCGGACGATCTCTTCGCTCTCTGCGCCGTCATGTACCACCTCCTCACCGGCACCCACCCGCTCTCGCAGCCCCAGGGAGTCGGCTTGCCCCTCCCCTCGCAGCTCGCCCCCGGGGTGCCGGACGCGATGGACAAGCTGCTCATCAGAGGCCTCCACCCGCGGCCGGAGCTCCGCCTCGCGAGCGCCGAGGACCTCCTGCGCGACCTGCGGGAGATGGTGAAGATCGGATGATCTGTCCGCTGTGCCGGCACCGGCGGGGCAAGCGCGCCTGCCCGGCCCGGGGAGAGCCGATCTGCTCGCAGTGCTGCGGGCAGAAACGCCGGATCGAGATCGACTGCCCGCCCGACTGCGTCTACCTGGACGGCGCCCACGCCGGGGCGTGGGAAGGACGCTCGGCCGGGCGCGAGCGCGACGCCCGGCGGATCGGACCCTTCCTGGAGGGCCTCACGGAGGCCCAGGGCCGTCTCGTGCTCCTCGCCCTCGTCGGCGTGACCGCGATGCGCGCGCGGCGGCGGGAGCTCGACGACCGCCTGCTCGGCGAGGCGGTCGGCACCTTGCGCAAGACGGTGGAGACCCGGCAGAAGGGGATCCTCTACGAGCACCAGGCCGGGGACGCGCGGGCCCAGGGCCTCGCCCACGAGCTCGCGCTGCTCTTCGAGGCGAGGGACGCCGACGGCCGGGCCCACGCGCCGGCCGACCGGGACCTCGGGGCCGCGCTCTCCGCGCTCGATCGCGCCGTCGAGGCCACGATCCGCGAGGCGGAGTCTCCCCACGCCTTCCTCGACGCCGCCGCTCGCCTCGCCGCCCGCCTCGGGCCGCCGCCCGGGGAGCGGCCGAGGCCCTCCCTGATCGTGGAGCCCTGAGCGCATGGCCTTCGCGGGCGACCTCCACACCTTCGACCTCTTCGACCTCCTGGGCTGGCTCGTCGGACGGAAGAAGGCCGGCGTCCTCCAGGTGACGCGCCGGTCCACGAAGAAGCGCCTGACCTTCCGCGACGCGGCCGTGCAGTGGTCGAGCTCCAACGACCCGCGGGAGACGATCGGCCAGGCGCTCGTCCGCGACGGGCTCATCACCGAGGAGGCGCTCTTCCGGGCTCTCCTCAAGCAGGAGACCGACAAGCGGCGCCTGGGCGAGCTGCTCATCGCCGACGGCCACCTGACCGAGCCGCAGCTCATGAAGTCGCTGCGCTCGAACGCCGAGGCTCAGTTCTACGATCTCTTCCTCTGGAGCGACGGGCGCTTCGAGTTCGACGACGAGCGGCCTCCGGCGCCGGATCCCTCGGACCTGAAGATCGACCTGAAGCCGCTGCTCGACGAGGGCCGGTACCGGCGCGAGCTGTGGCAGAAGCTAAGGACGCGCTTCCCCTCGAGCGAGGTGACCTTCCAGCTCATCGCCGACCCGGTCACGGTCACGAACCCGGCGCTCCGCCAGGTCGTGGACCTCGCCGCCTGGGGCAAGACGCTCGCCGGGATCAGCCTCGAGACGCGGCGCTCCGAGTACGAGACGACGCTCCTCGTGGCCGGTCTCTGCGACCGCGGCGTCCTCGCCGTCGACCGCGTGGAGGCGGGAGCGCCGGAGGCCGATCCCGTCGGCATCATCACGACCCTCCTCGCCGGGGCCGAGATGCGGCTCAAGGAGGGGCGCTTCGATTCCGCCCTCGAGGCCTACGAGAAGGTGCTGAGCCTGGACGGCGTGAACCAGGCCGCGAAGAAGGGCCTGCTCGCGGTGGCGGAGGGTCGGCAGAGAGCCAAGGTCGCCAAGCGGATCCCGCTCGAGCGGGTGCCGGTGCTGCGCCTGACCGCGGTGGCCCTCGCCCAGCAGCAGTTCGATCCGCAGGAGGGCTTCGTGCTGTCCCGCATCAACGGCTCCTGGGACGTGCGGTCGATCCTCAAGCTCTGCCCGATGCCGGAGGAGGACGTGCTGGGCATCTTCTCGCGCCTCCTCGACCGTCAGGTGATCGAGCTGAGGTAGCGCCCGGGGCCGGGTGGACGCTTCAGCCCCTCGTCACTCCGGGGAAGCGCGAGGCACGGACGTCGTGTCCCGGGAACGTCGCCTCGAGGTTCCGCGCCTCGAGGTGCTTCGCGAGCAGCTCCGCGAGCAGATCGCGGAAGTCCGTGGTGAGGGCGAGGTCGCGGCCTTCGTAGAGCTGGTGGGCGCCGAGGCCCGGCCACCGGCCATGGACCCTGCCCCCGCGGACGTCACCGCCCATCACGAGGGACACGCTGGCGTGGCCGTGGTCGGTGCCGCGGTTGCCGTTCTCGCGCGCCGTGCGCCCGAACTCGGTCATGGTCACGACGACGACGTCCCCCATTCGATCGCCGAGGTCCTGGTGGAAGGCGGCGAGGGCGGTGCCCAGCTCGTGGAGCCGCTGGGCGAGCTGCCCCTGGACGCCGCCCTCGGCGGCGTGGTGGTCCCAGCCGCCGATCTCCGTGAACGCCAGCTCGAGGCCCACGTCGGCCTTGATGAGCTGCGCGATCTGCCGCAGGCTGTCGCCGTAGCGGCCGCGCGGGTACTCGGCGCCGCCGGCCGGAGTGTACCGGGCCGGATCGGTCCTCCGCAGCACGTCGATCGCCTCGAAGGCCTCCTCTCCGGTCCCGTGGAGGACGTCGCGCACGGCCCCGGCGTACATGTCCTCGAACGTCCGGGCCACCACCGGGCCGGCCGACGGACGGATCCCGAAGTCGCGGAGGTTGGCGAGGGCGACGGCAGGGGCGCGGCCGGCGAGCGAGCGAGGCAGCGTCGGCGTGAGGGCGACGCCGCGGAAAGGCGTGGCCTCGGGGGCGGGGTTCGCCTGCAGGCAGCGGTTCATCCAGCCGTCCTCGGTCGACTTCCTCCCCGGCGTGCCGCTCTCCATGAAGTCCTGGGCGTCGAAGTGCGAGCGGGTGGCGTCAGGGCTGCCCACGGCCTGGACGGCGCCCAGGCTCCCCTCCCTCCAGAGGGGGAGCAGCGGCCGCAGGGCGGGATGGAGGCCGAAGAAGCCGTCGAGGTCGAGCGCGGCGTCGGGCGCCCCGCCCCGCGGCGCCGGCACGGCGATCGTGGGGCGGAGCGCGTGGTAGGCGGGCTCGCCGTACGGGACGACCGTGTTGAGGCCGTCGCATGCCCCGCGCTGGAAGACGACCACGATCGCCTTGCGTCGGCGCATGGGCTCGGCGGCGTGGGCGACGCGCTCCAGGACGCGGGGCGCGGCGCCGAAGGAGACCATGGCCAGCCCCGACGCCTTGAGGAAGAACCGGCGGGTGACCATTCCTACCTCCTCTGGAACTCGGGGGAGCCGAGGATGAGCCCCGCGAGCCGGAAGGGGTCGAGGCCAGATCCGGCCTCCCTCGCCAGGGTCTGCCGCGTGGAGTCCGAGAGGCCGCCCGGGACGAGGCGGGCGGCGAGCGCGCCCTGCAGCGCGTCCGCGTCCGGGGCCTCGGGCGCGAGGGACGCGACGTCCGTCCGGACGCCGGGCAGCCGGCCCGCCGCCAGGTCGAGCGCGAAGTTGAGCCGGGCCACGAGGCCGCTCGTCGAGACCCACGCGTCGGCGCGGTCTCCGTAGCCCGTCGGCGGCTGCTGGAGGTAGAGGGGCATTCCCATGGCGGCGATCCTGCGGGCGAGGGAGGAGGCGTCGTCCACCTGCGCCTCGGCCGCCCGGACGGCGCTCACCACGAACTCGAGAGGGGTCTTGACCTTCGCCGCCCGCGTCTGCGGGGCGAGGAACTCGGCCGACGTCACGATCGTCCGCACCACCGCTCGGATGTCGCCTCGGCTCTCGATGAAGGTGGACGCGGCGCGACCGACGAGGGCCGGCGGCGGGTCGTCGGCGACGAACCTGCGGCACAGCTTGAGGGAGATGAAGCGGGCGGTCGAAGGGTGGGTCGCGAGCCGGTGGATCATTCGATCGCCCTCGGCCTTGCCCGCTGCCTTCACCGCCTCACCCAGCACCACCTTGTCGCCGGGATCGTGGAGCCTCGCGTCGAAGAAGAACTCCGGCCTCTGCTGGGCGAGGCCCCGGATCGTCCACCCGGTGAAGACCCGGGCCAGCTCGGTCACGTCCTTCTGCGTGTACCCGCCGTCCACGCCCAGCGTGTGCAGCTCCATGACCTCGCGTGCGTAGTTCTCGTTGAGGCCCCGCTTTCGCGTCGCGGCCTGCCCCGACGGCGGAAGACCGCGCCTCGCCGCCGCACCGCCCGGGAACCGGCCGAAACCTCCGGGCCGGCGGGAAGCCGCCGGCGGTCCCACGGTCGGGGCCGCGGAGAGCCAGTTGTCCAGGTAGAAGAGCATGGCCGGGCTCTCGGCCGTGGCCCGGAGCAGGTCCTCGAACCGGCCCCAGGCGTGGGGCCGGATCACCTCGCGCTCGTACTCGCCGACCAGGAAGCGGTCCTGTCCCTTCTGGGCGTAGACGTTGAAGTGGTTCATCCAGAAGTCGACGAGCACCTCGTCGAGCTGCCGTTCGCCGTACACGGCCCGCAGGACCTTGGCCTCCTGCAGCTCGTCGAGGACCTGTCGGGGCTCGCCCTTCATCTGCTGGCGGTACTTCGCCACCAGCTCGGTTCGCGTGTTCCGCAGCTCCTCCTCGGACGCGTTCTCCCCGAGCTGGGCTCGTCGGCGCTGGATCTCCTTCCTCGCCTCCGGCGGGAGCTCGTAGCCTCTCATCAGGTCGGACGACGACAGACGGACGGTCACGAGGGCGGCCAGGTGTCGCTCCACACCGGGGTCCGGGATCTTCTCGGGGCGAAGCTGCCGGTCGATCCACCGGTCAAGGCCCACGGCCCGGACGGCCTCGACGTCGCCGGGCCGGGGCCCGTAAGCAAGGCGGTTCAGGGCGTGGACGATCCGCGCCTCCTCGTCCGGCGCGGAAGGCGGAGCCCCCGCCACGGCGGGGACGGCCAGCGCGAAGGCCAGTATCACGCTGGCCCGATGGAGCCGTGCGGCCATGGGAGCTTCCCTGGTCCATTGGACCACGCCCCCGGGGCGGGGGTTGAAGGCGTCTCAACGCGGCGAGCGCCGAGCATCGCGATGCCCTCGTTCACCGTCACGGAGTAGGTCCGCTCGGGCCGGAGCGGGCGCCCGTGCTCCGAGACCGACCCCGGCACGACGCGCTGGAGGACCGGTCGGGTCGAGTCGTAGCGATAGCGGAGCCCGGAGAACTGGAGGTCGAAGGTGTCTTGATTCGTCACGTTGGCCAGGCAGATCTCCATGCCCTTCAGCAGCTCGGCGCCCGTGATGTCGAAGGTCGCGACCTTGAAGCCGAGGCCCGTGGCGGGCTCGTAGCCGTAGCTCACCGGACGGAAGACGTCGGCGCCGACGATCGGGCCGTGGTAGAGGCCCTCGGAGATGAGCCCCGTCGCGGTCAGGGCGATCTGGGTCCCCGTCCGGTGGCGGAGGGCGTCGGTGATCAGGTTGCCCATCGGCGTGTCGCGCAGCGAGGTCTTCGGGTCGTACTGCTTGGAGAGGTCCCAGGGCGCGTGGCCGACCACGGTGCGATAGACGTCGCCGTAGCGGGCCACGATGCCCGCCTTGAGCTGTTCGACGAGCGGCTCGAGCGACGGCGCGGGCGGTACCGCCTCGTCGACAGGGATCACCTCCCAGTCCTCGACGGCGACCCTCGCGCCGTCGTAGTGGAGCCGCAGCTTGCCGACGTGCAGGGAGTTGGCGCCCGCCTGGACCGCCGGCACCTTCGTTCCGCCCGGGCCGTCGAGCCAGAGCGGCGCGTCGTACAGGAAATGGTCGTAGCCCTCGATGACGACGTCGATGCCGGGCCCGGCCGCGACCAGGGGACGATCGGCGTTCAGGCCCAGGTGCGAGAGGAGGATGACGACCGGGGCGCCGTCCGCCTTCAGCCCCGCGATCGCGGCACTCGGCGAGCCGACGAGGTCGGCGCTCACCACGACCGGCTTCGGCTGCATCGTCGGGTCGGTGGGCGTCGTCATCCCGAAGATGCCGACCTCGAGGCCGTTGACCTCCTTGACGATGCCGGGCTTGACCCAGTTCGGCAGGAGCGTGCAAGGGTCGCCCGAGCACTTCGAGAAGTCGAGGTTGGCCGACGTGAGCGGGAAAAGACCCACCTTGCTGGGAGCCCCGACGAGGGCCGCCGGGGTCAGGTCGAACTCGTGGCGTGGAAGGCGTCCCCCGCGTGGAGCAGCAGCGCGTCCGGCTCGATCGCCTTCTGCGCGCCGATGACAGTGGCCGCCCGCACGAGCCCTCCGATCGTTCCGTCGAGGTGAGCGTCCTTGGGCCCGAACGAGTCCACGTGGGAGTGCGTGTCGTTGACGTGCAGAACCGTGATGGTCTGCCCGAGCGCGTTCAGGGGCCGGGCAAGGCCCAGCAGGAGGGCCAGAGTCGGGACGAACCGCCTGAAGAAGGTTCTCATTTCACTCCTCCGAGACTGAGCGAGCGTGGTTTCCGAGCGGCCGGCCATTCCCGAGGCCGCCGCACACCGCCGAACCTCCGACGAATGATGGACGCGTCGGGAGGCAATTGGGCGTTTCGGCCAGGCCGAGCGAAATGCCGGCCGACTCTGCATCCATGAACGAACGAGAGCCGGCCGCGTTCCCGGCCCGCTGCGCGCGCGCCGGGCCGGCGCCCGGGATCAGCCCCGCGCGATTCGTGCGGCGAGGCGGTTGTGCCGCTCGATCACCGCTCCCATGTCGACGGTGGCGACACGCCCCTCCTCGACCACGACCCGGCCGTGCACGACCGTGAAGCGGGCCCGGGTCGGGGCGCAGAAGACCGTGGCCGCCACCGGGTCGTGGAGCGCTCCCGCGTACTCGATCGCGCCGAGGTCGAGAGTGAAGAAGTCGGCGCACCGACCGGCCTCCAGCGCGCCCACGTCGTCGCGGCCGAGGACACTCGCGCCGCCGAGCGTGGCGATCTCGAGCGCCTCGCGCGCCGTCATCCAGTCACCCGGGCGCTCCTCGCCGCCGTCGCCGAGCGCAAGGCGGAGACGCGCGAGGAGCATCGCCTGGCGCGCCTCGAGGAGGAGGTTCGAGGCGTCGTTGCTCGCCGAGCCGTCCACGGCCAGACCCACCGGGACGCCGGCCCTCCGGTACTTCCTCACCGGCGCGATTCCGGAGGCGAGACGCATGTTGGAGCTCGGGCAGTGCGCGACCCCGCAGCCGGCGCGGGCGAACCGTGCGATCTCGGCGTCGTCCACGTGGACGGCGTGGGCGAACCAGACGTCGCCCGCCACCCAGCCGAGGCGGTCCATCCACTCCACCGGCCGCACGCCGAACCGCTCGAGCGTGTAGCGCTCCTCGTCGAGCGTCTCCGCGAGGTGGGTGTGCAGCCGGGCGCCGCGGTCGCGGGCGAGCGCCGCCGACTCGCGGAGAAGGTCGGCGCTCACGGAGAAGGGCGCGCACGGCGCGAGAACGACCCGATTCAGGGCCCCCGGCCGCGGGTCGTGGTAGCGGTCGATGACCCGCTCGGAGTCTCTCAGGATGGCGGCCTCGTCCTCGACCGCGTCGTCCGGAGGCAGACCTCCCCTCGACCGACCCACCGACATCGAGCCCCGGCTCGCGTGGAAGCGCACGCCGATCTCCCGCGCCGCCTCCACCTGCACGTCCACCGAGTTGCCGTTCTGGTAGAGGTACGTGTGATCGAAGACGGTCGTGCAGCCGGAGAGGGCGAGCTCGGCGAGGCCGACGAGGGTGCTGACGCGCGACGCCTCGGCGTCGATGCGGGTCCACGCCGGGTACTGGGCGGTGAGCCAGTCGAAGAGGGAGGCGTCCTGGGCGGCGGGGAAGACCCGGGTCAGGGTCTGGTTCAGGTGGTGGTGGGTGTTGACGAGGCCGGGGAGGACGATCTGGCCGGAGAGGTCGAGGACCACGTCGGCGGAGGCGGGGAGGCTCTCTGTCCGGCCGACCTGACGGATGAAGCCGTCGACGGCGTAGAGGCCCGCCCCGCGCAGCTCGCGGCGGCCCTCGTCCATCGTGACGAGCACGTCGGCGTTCCTGGCGAGCAGGGTCGGCATCGGGGGAAGCTCCTCGCCCGCCGACGATACACCGCCTCCTTGACAGGTACCATACTGGGGTATAGTATCGGGACATGGATTCGTCGAGCCTCCACGCTCACGCCCGCCACGGCGGCCAGCTCCTCCGGCTCCGGCGCATCGAGGGCCAGGTGAGGGGCCTCGTTCGGATGGTCGAGGAGGAGCGCTACTGCGTCGACATCCTCACCCAGCTCCGTGCGGCGCGGGCCGCCCTCCGGCGGGTGGAGGAAGCCGTCCTCCGCGACCACGTCGAGCACTGCGTGGCACAGGCCCTCCGCAGCGGGGACCGCGCCGCCCAGAAGACGAAGGTGGACGAGCTGCTCGACGTGCTGGGACGCTTCGGGGAGTAGCGGAGGCAGCATGGGCGACGCGAGTCGGGGGATCGTGCTCGGGAGTCCGCGCAGCGCACGGCTCGAGACGGACCCCGTGTGCGGGATGAAGGTCGACCCGACGGCGGCGCGGGGTGGCTCGCACGAGCACGCGGGCCGGACGTACTTCTTCTGCAACCCCCGATGCCGGGAGCGTTTCGCGGCCGGGCCCGAGCGATTCCTCGCCGGACCCCCGCCGACCGTCGAGACCGACCCCGTCTGCGGCATGAAGGTCAACACCGCCACCGCGGCCGGAGGAATGCACCGGCACGGGGGGACGGCGTACTACTTCTGCAACCCCCGCTGCCGCGAGCGATTCGCGTCCGACCCCGACCACTGGCTGAGGGCAGGGCCGTCCCCGGCCGCGATGGGCACTCCGGGACAGACGGCCGACCCGCCCGCACCCCTGCCCGGGGAGGGCGTCGAGTACGTGTGCCCCATGGACCCCGAGGTGCTCGAGACGAAGCCGGGCCCCTGCCCGATCTGCGGCATGGCCCTCGAGCCCCGCATCGTGACCCTGGCCGACGAGAGGAACCCCGAGCTCGAAGACATGACCCGGCGCTTCCGGGTCTCCCTCTTGCTCACCGTCCCGCTGCTCCTGCTCGCGATGGGCGCCATGCTGCCCGGCCGCCTCGTCCACGGGCTCCTCGCACCGTCCGCACCGGGCTTCTTCGAGCTGCTGCTCGCGACGCCGGTCGTCGTCTGGGGCGGGCGGCCCTTCTTCGAGCGCATGTGGACGAGCTTCCGCACCGGACGCCTCAACATGTTCAGCCTCATCGGCATCGGCACCGGGATCGCCTGGCTCTACAGCCTGGCCGCGGTCCTCGTGCCCTCCGCCTTCCCGGATTCCTTCCGTGGGCACGACGGCGAGGTCGGCCGCTACTTCGAGTCGGCCGCCGTGATCGTGACGCTGGTTCTCCTGGGCCAGGTGCTCGAGCTGCGAGCACGCGCGCGCACGAGCGGGGCCATCAAGGCCCTCCTGGGCCTCGCCCCGAAGAGGGCCCGTCGCCTCGCCGCCGACGGGTCGGAGACCGACGTCCCCCTGGCCGACGTCCGTCCCGGAGACCGCCTCCGCGTTCGGCCCGGAGAGAAGGTGCCGGTCGACGGCGTCGTCCTCGAGGGAGCGACGAGCGTCGACGAGTCGATGATCACCGGCGAGCCGGTTCCGGTCGAGAAGGCCGCCGGCGCGCGCGTCACCGGCTCCACCCTGAACGGCACGGGCGGCTTCGTCATGCGCGCGGAGCGGGTCGGGAAGGACACCCTCCTCGCCCGGATCGTCCAGCTCGTGGCCGAGGCCCAGCGGAGCCGGGCGCCCATCCAGCGCCTGGCCGACTCCGTCGCGGCCTTCTTCGTTCCCGCGGTCTTCGCGGTCGCGGTCCTCGCCTTCGCGGCGTGGGCGCTCGTCGGGCCCGAGCCCCGCCTCGCCCACGCCCTCGTGGCCGCAGTCTCCGTGCTCATCGTCGCCTGTCCGTGCGCCCTCGGCCTCGCCACGCCGATGTCGATCATGGTCGGCGTGGGCCGCGGGGCGTCGGCCGGCGTCCTCGTCCGGAACGCGGAGGCGCTGGAGGCCCTCGCGCGCGTGGACACGCTGGTCGTGGACAAGACGGGCACCCTCACCGAGGGCCGGCCGCGGCTGGTCACGGTCGCGGACGCGGACGGGCATGACGATCCCGAGGCCCTGCGGCTGGCGGCGAGCCTGGAGCGCGGGAGCGAGCACCCCCTGGCGGGAGCGATCGTGGAGGCCGCGCAGGCGCGCGGCCTCGCTCTCTCGGCCGTCGAAGCCTTCTTCTCCGAGACCGGCCGCGGCGTACGGGGGACCGTGGAGGGACGCATGCTCGGCCTGGGCAGCACGGCCTTCTTCGCCGCGCAGGGGCTCGACCTCGGCACGCTCGGCGAGCGGGCGGAGGCCGAGCAGCGGGAGGGCCGAACGGTCGTCTTCCTTTCCGTCGACAGCCGGCCGCGGGCTCTCCTGTCGGCGGCCGATCCGCTGAAGGAGTCCGCCCGCCAGGCACTCCGCGACCTGAGGGCCGAAGGGATCGGCATCGTCATGCTGACCGGCGACAACCGTGCGGCCGCCGAGGCGGTGGGCCGGACGCTCGGCATCGAGCACGTCGAGGCCGAGGTGCTTCCGGAGCGGAAGGCCGAGGCCGTGCGCGGGCTGCAGGCGCAGGGACGCGTGGTGGCCATGGCCGGCGACGGCGTCAACGACGCCCCCGCTCTCGCTGCGGCCGCGGTCGGCATCGCGATGGGCTCCGGCACCGACGTCGCCATGCAGAGCGCCGGCATCACCCTCGTGAACGGCGACCTCCGGGGGATCGTGCGCGCGCGGCGACTCTCCCGCGCCACCCTCGGGAACATCCAGCAGAACCTCTTCTGGGCCTTCTTCTACAACGCCCTCGGCATCCCCGTCGCGGCCGGCGTGCTCTACCCCTGGCTCGGGTGGCTGCTCTCACCGATGGTGGCCGCAGCGGCGATGAGCCTGAGCTCCGTCACCGTGATCGCGAACGCCCTCCGGCTGCGAAACGCCGGGCTCTGAGGCAGGAACTGGCGGCCGCCGAATCTCGGTCGATTTTCGACTAGACCGCCCGGTCCGCAGTCCTCCTGGTCCTTGGGGACGGCCCCGAATACGGCCGCAAGGAGACGCCGCCGAAGGCGGGTTCAAGTGCCTGAAGGGCGAGATCGACGGGATCCCGTTCGACGTGATGCTCCCGCTCGTCCCGATCGCGTGGGACCAGGCCCTGTCGACCGAGATCGGCGGTGGCACGCTCAAGGTCGTCGACCTCGACGGCCTGCTACGGCTGAAGTTCCGCGCCGGTGGCCCCCAGGACCTCCTCGATGCGGCGCGTCTCGTTCTTCGGCACCCCGAGTTCGGAGGGCAGGCCAGGGGTTCGATCCCTGGCTTCGCGAGCCCCGGATCCTGGGCCAGGCGCGGGAGGACGCCGCACGGGAGAGAGGCGTGCGAAGAAGACGGTCAGGGCCGTCCGGCGTGGTCGCCGCCGTTAGTGCTTCTGCCTTGACCGCCGGACGCGGGCGTGCTTCCATGGTCACGATGGGACGCCTGCCCCGGGGCCTGGCCGCCGTGCTCGCCACCGTCGCTCTCGGGGCGATGATGCCGGCCCCTTGTGCCTGTCCGGAGAGAGCCGCGCCCCCGCCGGGCGAGCACGCGTGCTGCCCGCCGCCCGTCGGCCTGAGCTCTAGCGCCCCAAGCTGCTGCGACGACCACGCCACGGCGATCGACGTGCTGGTCCCCGGGCCCGCCGCCGCGATGGCCCCGGTGGCCGTGGCGGTCGTCCGCCTCGAGCCGGTGCCACGGCAGGACGCCGGGCGTCCGCACCGCTCCGCCTTCCTCACCCCCTCGCCGCCCCCCGCCGTCCTGCGCATCTGATCCCCGCGCCGCGCGGGTGAGGTGTCCCCGCGCCCAACCCGCCGGGCGTCTCCTCTGTCCCTGAGGCTCGCGCCCGGCCGGGAGTCCCTGGGAGCGCCCGTGTTCGCGTGAGGTGTCGCATGAACGCCGTTCTTGTTGCCGTGGCTCTGGCCGTCGCACGCGCCGTCGCACCCGGCACCTCCGCGCCCGAGGATCCCCTCCTCCGGGCCCTGGTCGATGAGGCCCTGGTACGGAACCCCGACCTCCTCGCCGCACAGGAGGGCCTGAGCGCCGCGCGGGAACGCGCCGCCCAAGCGGGTACGCTGCCCGATCCGAACCTGTCCGTCGCGTACACCAACGACGGCTGGCCGCCGAGCCTCGGAACGCGGGAGATGACGACCCTCGCCTTCGTGGCCAGCCAGGACCTGCCCTGGTTCGGCAAGCGGGGGCTGAGGAGCGACATCGCGTCGCGCGAGACCGACCAGATCGCACAGCAGGTCGCGAGGGCGAGACTGAGGACCGAGGCCGAGGTCAAGCGCGCCTACTACGGTCTCCTCCTCGCCCGCCAGCTCCTGGGCATCACCGGGGAGCAGCGCGACCTGTGGCGCGAGATCGAGGGAGTCGTGCGGTCGCGCTACGCCGTCGGACAGGGGGCCCAGCAGGACGTCCTCCGGATCCAGGTCGAGATCACACGGGTGGAGCAAGGCGCGGCCGAGCAGGCGGCGGAGGCCGACGTGCGCCTCGCGGAGCTCAACCGGCTCCTCGCCCGCCCGCCGGACGCGCCGCTCGGCACCTCGGCGAGCCTCGCCGTCGAGCCGCTCGCCCTCCCCCTGGCCGAGGCCATCGAGAAGGCGCGACAGGTGAGCCCGGAGCTGGCGAGCGCCCGCCTGGCCGTGGAGCGCGGCCGCCTGGCGGCCGAGCTGGCCCGCAAGGAGTACAAGCCGGACCTTTCGGTCCAGGCCGGTTACATGAACCGCGGGGGGCTCGACCCGATGTGGCAGGCCGGGGTGGGCATCACCCTGCCCGTCCAGCGCAGGCGCCGGGCGGCCGCCGTGGCCGAGGCCGACGCCCTCACCCGCACGAGCGAACGCCTCGTCGAGGCGGTGGGCCTCCAGCTCCGCTACCGGACCCAGGAGCGCTTCACACGGCTGCGTTCGACCGAGAAGATCGTGGACCTCTACGCGAAGGGGATCGTCCCCCAGGACCGGATGTCGGTCGAGGCGGCGCTCGCGAACTACCGGTCCGGCCGCGTGCCGTTCATCGCCGTGCTCGAGTCCCTGCAGACGCTGTACGCCGACCGCGCGACGCTCGCGCGGCTCGGGGCCGATCACGCGCGCCTCCAGGCGAGCCTCGAGGAGGCGAGCCTGGAGGCCAATGCCGACATGTCGGCGGCAGGGAGTCCAGCGCCCCTCGCTGCCGGCTCGAGCGGTGGTGCCGCCATGGGCGGCGGCATGGGCGGCCGCTGAGGAGGATGCGATGCCGACCAGGGTCAAGACGTTGTCGATCGGAGCGAGCCTGCTTCTCGCCGTGGCCGGAGTCGCGTGTCGCAGGTCGGACGAGCGCGCCTCCGCCTCCGTGCCGGCCCGCCAGACGAAGTACCGCTGCACCATGCACCCCACCTACGTCTCCGACGTGCCCGGCACGTGCCCCATCTGCGGCATGAAGCTCGTGCCGTTCGAGGCGCAGGGAGGAAGGCCGGGGACGAAGGCGACCCCGCCGGAGGGCCGACGGATCGCGTACTACCGCTCGCCGATGGACCCGAGCGTCCACTCCGAGAAGCCGGTGCGGGATTCGATGGGCATGGCTTTCATCCCGGTCTACGAGGACGAGCTGCCGGGAGAGACTTCGTCGGTCGCCGGACGAGCGGTGGTCGCGTTGCCCGCGGAGAAGCGCCAGCTGCTGGGCGTTCGAAGCGAGGAGGTCCGGCCCGTGCGCATCGACCGCACGATCCGCACGGTCGGTCGCGTCGTCGCCGACGAGCGGCGGGTCCACCACATTCACACGAAGTTCGAGGGCTACGTCGAGCACCTGTACGTCGACTTCACGGGCAAGCTCGTCAAGAAGGGCGAGCCCCTCCTCTCGATCTACAGCCCCGACCTGGTGGCGACACAGGAGGAGTACCTCCTGGCCCTGCGCGCGCAGAAGCAGCTCGCCGCGAGCGACATCGGCTCCGTGTCCCAGGGCGGAGCCGACCTGCTGCAGGCCGCCCGCGAGCGCTTCCGGCTCTGGGACATCCGGGCCGAGGACATCGCCGAGCTCGAGCGCACCGGCAAGGCGCGGCGCACGCTCGACCTCTACACGGAGGCCGGAGGCTACGTCATGCAGAAGAACGTCGTCCACGGCATGCGCGTCATGCCATCGGACACCCTCTTCGACATCGCCGACCTCTCGCACCTCTGGGTCCTCGCCGACGTCTACGAGTCCGACCTCCCCGCCATCCGCATCGGAATGGCGGCCGAGATGACCGTGCCCTACCTGCCGGACCGGACCTGGCGGGGGCCGGTGACCTACGTCGCTCCCACCGTGGAGGAGAAGACGCGCACGGTGAAGGTGCGCATCGAGGTCGACAACCAGGCCGACAGCCTGAAGCCGGACATGTTCGCGGACGTCTTCCTGAAGGTGGACCTCGGGACGGGCCTCACCGTGCCCGACGACGCCGTCATCAACGCCGGCGACCGGACGCTCGTCTTCCTGGACCACCCGGACGGGCGCCTCGAGCCCCGCGAGGTGCACCTCGGGGCCAAGCTCCCGGGCGGCTTCCAGGTCCTGCGGGGGCTCTCGGCCGGGGACCGGATCGTGACCGCCGCCAACTTCCTGCTCGACTCGGAGTCGAGCCTCCGGGCCGCGCTGTCGTCGATGGCGACGCCTCCGCCCCCGACCCCCGCCCGGAACCACGCGCTGAGACGCGAGCCATGATCCGCGCTTTGATCCGATTCAGCGCCCAGAACCGCCTGATCGTCCTGCTGGCGACGAGCGTCGTGGTCGGCTACGGGATCTACACCCTCCGGCACATCCCCGTCGACGCCATCCCCGACCTCTCGGACACCCAGGTCATCATCTACTCCCGCTGGGACCGCAGCCCCGACATCATGGAGGACCAGGTGACGTACCCGATCGTCACCGCCCTCCTCGGGGCGCCGAACGTCAAGACGATCCGGGGCTTCTCCGACTTCGGCTTCAGCTACGTCTACGTGATCTTCAGGGACGGGACGGACATCTACTGGGCGCGGAGCCGCGTGCTCGAGTATCTCTCGAAGATCCAGTCCCTCCTGCCCCAGGGCGTGCGGACGGAGATCGGGCCGGACGCGACCGGGGTCGGCTGGGTCTACCAGTACGTCCTCGTCGACGACAGCGGCCGGATGTCCCTCGCCGACCTGCGGACCCTCCAGGACTGGAACCTGCGCTACCGGCTGCAGTCGGTGCCCGGCGTCGCCGAGGTCGCCTCGATCGGGGGCTTCGTCCAGCAGTACCAGGTGACCGCCGACCCCAACCGCCTCAAGGCCTACGACCTCTCGATCATGAACGTGGCCGAGGCCGTGCGCGCGAGCAACAACGAGATCGGCGGCCGGCTCCTCGAGTTCTCGGGACGGGAGTTCATGGTGCGCGGCCGGGGCTACGTCCGCTCGAAGGAGGACCTCGAGGAGATCGTCCTCAAGACGGACGAGCGCGGCACGCCGGTCCTCCTCCGCGACGTCGGCAGCGTGGCCCTCGGTCCGGAGATGCGCCGCGGCGTCGCGGACCTCGACGGCGAGGGCGACGCGGTGGGCGGGATCATCGTCATGCGCCACGGCGAGAACGCGCGCGACGTGATCGACCGCGTGAAGGCGCGCTTCGCGGAGCTCGCGCCCTCGCTTCCGAAGGGAGTCCGGGTCGTGGCCACCTACGACCGGTCGGACCTCATCCAGCGCTCGATCGACAACCTCGAGCACGAGCTGCTGATGGAGATCGCGATCGTCAGCCTGGTCATCCTCGTCTTCCTCTGGCACGTCCCCTCGGCCATCGTCCCCATCGTCACCATCCCGGTCTCGGTCCTGCTCGCGTTCATCCCCATGCACCTCATGGGCCTCTCGTCGAACATCATGTCGCTCGCCGGGATCGCCATCTCGATCGGCGTTCTCGTGGACGGGGCGATCGTGGAGGTCGAGAACGCCTACAAGAAGCTCGAGCTCTGGGACCACGGCGGACGGGCAGGCGACTTCCACGAGGTGCGCCTGGAGGCTCTCCTGGAGGTGGGGCCGTCCGTCTTCTTCTCGCTGCTCGTCATCGCGGTGGCCTTCCTGCCGATCTTCACCCTCGTCGACCAGGAGGGCCGGCTCTTCACCCCCCTCGCCTGGACGAAGAACTTGGCCCTGGCGATCGCGGCCGTGCTCGCCCTGACCCTCGATCCCGCGCTCCGCATGCTCTTCACGCGGATGGACTTCGTCCGCTTCCGCCCGCGCTGGCTCTCGTGGACCGTCAACCAGGTCACGGTCGGCCGCTACTATCCCGAAGAGAAGCATCCGATGAGCCGCGTCCTCTTCGCGGTGTACGAGCCCGCCTGCCGGCTCGTGCTCCGTCACCCGCGGACCACGATCGCCGCCGCCCTCGTGGTCCTGGGAACGACCGTCCCCGCCTACTTGAAGCTGGGCCACGAGTTCATGCCCCCGCTCAACGAGGGGACGATCCTCTACATGCCGACGACCCTGCCCGGGATCTCGGTCAGCGAGGCGAGCCGGCTCCTGCAGGCCCAGGACCGGATCCTGAGGAGCTTCCCCGAGGTCGAGCGCGTGTTCGGCAAGGCCGGCCGGGCCGAGACCTCCACCGATCCCGCTCCCTTCTCCATGATGGAGACGACGGTCGTCCTGAAGCCGCCCTCGGAGTGGCGGCCGAAGGACCGCTGGTACTCGCCATGGGCCCCGGAGTGGCTGAAGGCGCTCGTCCTGCGGCGCCTCTCACCGGATCGCCTCACCTGGGAGGAGCTGACCGCCGAGATGGACGAGAAGCTCCAGATTCCGGGCACGACGAACGCCTGGACGATGCCCATCAAGGCCCGCACCGACATGCTCACCACCGGCGTCCGCACCCCGGTCGGCATCAAGATCTACGGCGCCGACATCAAGCAGATCGAGGCGATCGGTTCGTCCATCGAGCCGGTGCTGCGCGACGTGCCGGGGACGCGAAGCGTCTACGCCGAGCGGGTGGCCGGCGGGTACTTCGTGGACTTCGACCTGAAGCGCGACGAGCTGGCGCGCTACGGGCTCTCGGTCGCCGCGGTCCAGGAGGTGATCATGTCCGCGGTCGGGGGCGAGAACGTCACGACGACCATCGAGGGCCGCGCCCGCTTTCCGGTGAACGTCCGCTACCCCCGCGAGCTGCGGGACGACCTGGACCGCCTCGGGCGGGTCCTGGTCATGGCGCCCTCGGGGGCGCAGATCCCGCTCGCCCAGGTCGCGGACCTCCGGACGGTGGCCGGGCCGTCCATGATCCGCAACGAGAACGGGCTGCTCGCCGGCTACGTCTTCGTTGACATGACGGGGAGCGACGTGGGGGGCTACGTGGATCGGGCGAAGGCCGCGGTGGCGCGGGGCGTCACCCTGCCCCCGGGCTGCTCCCTCGAGTGGAGCGGCCAGTACGAGAACATGCTCCGGGTGAGGGAGCGGCTCAAGGTCGTGGTGCCGATCACGATCTTCCTCATCTTCTTCCTGCTCTACGCGAACACAGGCTCGGCGGCCAAGGCCGGGCTCGTGATGCTGGCCGTGCCGTTCTCCGTCGTTGGCGCGGTCTGGCTCATGCACCTGCTCTCCTACAACGTCTCGATCGCGGCCTGGGTCGGGATGATCGCCCTGATGGGCCTCGACGCCGAGACCGGCGTCTTCATGCTCCTCTTCCTCGACCTCGCCTACGACGAAGCGAGGAGACGAGGGAGGCTACGGACCCTCGCGGATCTGCACGAGGCGATCGTCCACGGAGCGGTGAAGCGGGTGCGTCCCAAGATGATGACGGTGACCGCGGCCATGATGGGCCTGATGCCGATCATGTGGTCGACGGGCACGGGTGCCGACGTCATGAAGCGCGTGGCGGCGCCGATGGTGGGCGGGCTCGCCACCTCCTTCCTCCTCGAGCTGCTCGTGTACCCCGCGATCTACGTCCTCTGGCGCTGGCACACGGAGGTGCGGCACGTTGCCAGGGAAGCCCCCGTTGTTTGAGCGCGAGCCCGCGCGTCGGCCGAGGGTGGGGCAGGCGATCAGTCGAAGAGCTGCTCCCAGCCCGCGCGGTACTGCTCCCGACGCACGAGCCGGGTCGCCTCCGCGGAGTTCGTGAACTCCATCCTCTGCGCGTCCCATCGGAGTCGCTTGTACGGAACGCGGAGGGCGATGTTGCCGAGGGTCACCGCCTCGGCCAGGGCCTCGACCTGCTCGAAGCTGCCCCTCGATCGCGTGCCGTTCCGGAGGGCGTTGATCCACTCCTCCTCGGCTGTCGTTGCGTCGAACTCAGGGACGGCGACCGAGCCCTCGAACGCGCGCTGCCGGCTCCTGGGGACGAGGCGCGGCTTGTTCGCCCGGAAGTCGCAGAGGATCTTGCCCTGGTCGCCGACGAACAGCATGCCCTCGGAGGCGAGGTCCTCGTCGTCCGCGTACAGCTCCTCCGGGGTCTGGGGCTTCATGCCGCCGTCGTACCAGAACGTGTCCACGGAGGGCCGGCTCGCGGTGGCCGGATGCCGCCAGCGGATCGTGCTCGCCTTCGGGAAGCCGACGAGCGAGACGTGTCCGCCGTCGCTGACGTTCTTGTCGCTGACGAAGGCTTCGTTGTTGGGCCGCGCCTCCACGAGCTCGGGGACGCCGAGGTCGAGGATGCGGTAGGGCTGCCAGAGGCTGTAGAAGCCCATGTCCCCGAGGCAGCCCGCGCCGTAGGCGTACCAGCCCCGGTACACCACGAAGGTGTAGTTCGGGTGGTAGGGCCGGTCGGGCTCGGGACCCTGCCACAGCTCCCAGTTGAATCCCCCGGGGACCGGCGGCCCCGACCGGTAGTACTCCTGCCAACCCTGGGGCCAGAACGGCCGGTTCGTCCAGTTGTGCACCTCGCGGACGGTGCCGATCACGCCCGCCTTGATCCAGGCCGCGAGCGTGTGCCGGTCGGGGGTGTTGCTGTAGGCGAGGAGGTGGGACGCCGCGGCGCTCGCGCGGGCCGCCTCCACGGTGCGCCGGACCTCGTGCAGCACGCTCGCCACCGGCTTGTGCGAGATCGCCGCCCGGCCCTTCCTCAGCGCGGAGACGTTGATCGAGCCGTGCTGGTGGTCCGGTGTGATGTTCACGATCCCCTGGACGTCGGTCTCCTTGTCGAGCATCTCCCGGTAGTCCTCGTAGGCGCGGATGCCGGCGGCCGGGCGGCCCTGCTTCCGGTAGTAGGTCTCCAGGATGAGGCGCGCCACGTCGCGCCCCGCGCGGATGCCGGTGTCGCCCTCGCCCCAGGTGGGCTCATCGAGGAACCGGCGGATCCTCTCCCGATTGCCCCACTCCTCCCAGTCGAGGTAGTTCTGGCTGTCCCGGTTCGGATCGACGACGGCGACGAACTGGAGATCCTTCCTGGCCACGAGCCCCGTGTCGACCTGGCGCTGGGCCTGGGTCCCGCAGCCGACCTGGGCGAGGACGATCATGTCGCTGGGCGCGAGGTGGCCGCTCCCGCCCAGCACGCGGCGGGGGACGATGGTGAGCGCCGTCGCCGCCGCGCTCTCCGCGAGGAAGACCCGACGCGAAACCGGAGCCCTCACGCCCTCCTCTGCGGCCTTGCCGGCGCGATCGTCCATGGCGATGACCTCCAGAAATGCTCATACTCCCCACCGGCGAGCGAGGTCAAGCAGAAGCTCCCTCTCCCTCCCGGCGGATGCCCCTCCGCCTTGAGGGATTCCCTTCGCGCCCGCCTCGCGCGAGCGCCTCCGTCTCGGTCGCGTGTGATCGCCGTCACCTCCCTGTGACCGGGGTCACCCGTCCCTGAGCGGCGGCCAGCGGTACCCTTCCCGCTCACATTTCGCACCCGGGATGGAGCCGCTCTCCGCCCCGGAACGACTGAGAGTCGGCGCTCCTCGGGCCGATCGGCCCTCCCGAGGCCCTCCAAGGGCCCGCGAGAGTGCGGCGCGGCGAGAAGGTTTTCGGCCGCCGGGCCCGCAAGGGCAGCGCGCTTCCACCCGTGCTTCCCAAGGGGTGACTCCCATGACGTCCGCCAGACTGTTCGTCGCTCTCGCCGTGCCCGCCATCGTCGTCCTCGCCTCGACCGCCGGCCGCCCGGTCAGGGCGGGCGCCGGCCACGGGCAATTCGGGACGCCCCTCGCGGGGCTGAGGATGGACGAGCGCAAGCTGTTCCGCGATGGCCTCGACAGGTTCAACGAGACAGAGGCCGTGTCGGACGGGCTCGGCCCGATCTTCAACGCCGCGTCCTGCGCCGCGTGCCACTCCGCACCCGCGGTCGGGGGGAGCAGCTCGGTGAACGAGACCCGCGCCGCCCGGATCGAGAACGGCGTCTACACGGAGCTGCCGGGCGGATCGCTCTTCCAGACGAGCGCGATCAGCCCCGACTGCGCCGAGACGATCCCCGCGGCGGCCAACGTGATCGCCCAGCGCCAGACGACACCTCTTTTCGGGTCGGGCCTCATCGAGGCGATCCCGGACGGAGAGATCATGGGCTACGCTGCGGCCCAGGCCCGGACCCACCCCGAGCAGGCCGGGCGGGTCAATTTCGTGGTCGATCCGCCGGCCGGGGCTTCCCGGGTCGGGCGCTTCGGCTGGAAGGCGCAGCACGCGACCCTGCTCGCTTTCGCCGCCGACGCCTACGTGAACGAGATGGGGATCACGAACCGCCTGTTCCCGGCGGAGAACGCGCCGAACGGCGACCTGGCGAAGCTCACCCGGTGCGACACCGTCAGGGATCCCGAGGACAAGGACGACGACATCACCGCGTTCGCGAACTTCATGCGATTCCTCGCCCCGCCGCCCCGCGACCTCGAGTGGGACCGGGGGCACGACCAGAAGGACGGCCGCGGAGCGGGCCTCGCTCCCTCGCGGATCGAGCACGGTGAGCAGGTCTTCGAGAAGGTCGGGTGCGCCGTCTGCCACCACGCCGGCTTCCGGGCCGAGAGCCGGGTCGAGGCCATCGACGGGCAGCGCGTCGACGCGTTCTCGGACTTCCTCCTCCACGACGTCGGCACGGGAGACGGGATCGTCCAGGGCAGCGCGCGAGGGAACGAGTTCCGCACGCCGCCCCTCTGGGGCCTCTCGGAGAGCGCGCCCTATCTCCACGACGGCTCGGCAGGCACGATCCAGGACGCGATCCAGCGTCACGCGAACCAGGGCGCGGCCGCGCAGAAGGCGTTCCGCGGGCTGTCGTTCGAGGACGAGCAGGCCCTCCTGGCGTTCCTCGAGTCGATCTGAGCGCCGGCGGGCGACCCGAGGCCGACGAGCCCGCGCCCCGACGGGCCTCGCCCGATTGGTACACTCGTCGCCGGGAGGTGGCGATGCGGCTCGCCGGGTTGCTGCCGGCGCTGGTGCTGGTTGCGGCCCTGCCCGCCGGGGCGGACAAGCGCCTCGACGACGCGGTGGCCAAGGCGGAGCAGCAGCTCGCGCAGGGGAAGGCGGACGAGGCGATCCGGATCCTGCAGAAGGCCGCCGCGCAGGCGCGCCGGGATCCGGAGCCGCATCTGGCGCTGGCCAGGGTTCTCGCGAGGCTGGGTCGTCTGGACGAGGCCGGTGCCGCCCTCGCGCAGGCGGGCGAGCTGGCGGCGGCG
>DATJYX010000066.1:0-87604 GCA_035577965.1 Vicinamibacteria bacterium
GACGTGAGTCTGACCGTCAGGCGCGGCGAGTCCCTCGGGGTTGTCGGCGTGAATGGAGCAGGGAAGACGACTCTGCTGCGCCTCCTGGGAGGGGTCACCGCACCCACGTGCGGCGAGCGTGTTCTGAGCGGACGCGTGGCCGCGCTCAGCGAGATGCAGGTCTGCCTCCATCGCGAGCTGACCGGAAGAGAGAACCTTCCGCTCCTCGCCACCTTGGCCGGGACGTCGCCTCGTTCCGTCCTGGCGAGGCTCGAGGAGATCCTCGATTTCTCGGGACTCGCGAAGGAGCTCCTGGACACACCCGTGAAGGACTACTCGACCGGCATGGGCGCCCGATTCGCGATCGCCGTCGCCGCCACGGGTGCCCGCGACGTCATCGTCGTCGATGAAGGAATCGCGGGGGCTGACGCCGGCTTTCGCCGCCGGTGCTTCGAACGCCTGCGTGGGCTGGTGTCCCGCGGTTGCGCCGTCGTCTTCGCGAGCCACGATCTCTCCGAGATCCGGAGGCAGTGTGACCGCTGCCTGTGTCTGCACGCTGGCCGCGTCGCCGCCGAAGGATCGCCGGACGAGGTGCTCCTCGAGTACCAGAGGCTGCAGAGCAGCGCCTCGGCAGATTCGGGCGTGCCGAGGGGCAGCTCGGAAGAACCGCCGTTCAGCCTCCAACTTCGAATCAAGACACCCGCGGTGCGGTCCGGTCGCCTGGGCCCCGACGAGCCACTGGAAATCGAGCTGAGCTATCAGGTTCGAACACCCGTGCCCGGAGTCGTCTTCAGCATCGAGGTCGCCACCGTGGACGGCAGACCGGTCTACCTCCTGCGGTCGCCACAGGGCGAGGGTGCCTGGAGGCTGCCCCTCGGGCCCGGCAGGGCCGTCGTCCGTGCTGCTCGCGCAGGCCTCGCACCCGGCGCGTACTACGTGAACGCCTTTGCGTTGGACCCGTCCCTCGAACACAGCCTGCACTCCCCAGCCGGCGTGCCGCTGATTGTCGACGGTGAGCGGGACCCCCGGGAAGGACCGGCACTCGCTCCCGAGCACGAGTGGACGCGGTGACGTGCCCAACCGCACCCGTCCTCCCGTGGCCGGCGGCCCGCCACCCGAGCGTCAGGCCCGCCTTGTTGCGGGGGCCTGGGGCACCCTGCGGCGCCCTCGGCGGACCTCGTCGGGCGAGAGGCGTCAGCGCGCTGGCCGGATGTGCACCGCGGCGCCGCCGCCCGGGGCGAGGGCGAAGGCGAGCTTCGCCGAGCCCTTCTTCGAGACGAGCTCTACCGGCGTGATGCCGATCTTCGTCGGCGTCGCGGCCGATTCCGGCACGTCGGCGTAGACGGTCGCGTCGAAGCTGCCGTCGGGCAGGAAACCGAGCGGGATCGTGAGCTTCCGCGGGCCGTCCGTCATGGCGCCGAGGAACCAGTCGCTGCCCCGCCGGCGGGCGATCACGACGTACTCGCCGATCTTCCCGTCGAGCACCTTCGTCTCGTCCCAGGTGGCGGGCACGACCTTGAGGAACTCGGCGCCCGGCTCGCCGCGGTAGGCGGACGGCGTGTCCGAGAGCATCTGGAGCGGGCTGTCGTAGACCACGTACATGGCGAGCTGGTGGGCGCGGGTCGTCATCACGACGGGGAGGTCGTTGCGGGGCGCGAAGTCCTTCGCGGTGACGTTGCGGAACCCGCCCGGCGTGTAGTCCATGGGCCCGACCAGCATCCGCGTGAAGGGGATCGTCACGTCGTGGCGCGGCGTCACCCGGTCGCTCCACTTGGCGTACTCCATGCCCATCACGCCTTCGCGGGTGAGCCAGTTCGGGAAGGTGCGCTCCTCGCCCGAGCCCGCGTAGGCACCGTGGAAGTCGATCACGAGGTGGTACCTCGCCGCGGTGCGCGCGGCGCGCTGGTAGAAGGCCACGATCTCCTGGTCCTTCCGGTCCATGTAGTCGACCTTCACCCCCGCGAGGCCCCACTTCTCGTAGAGGGGGAAGGCCACGTCCATCTGCTCGCGCACGGTCTCCCAGTTGAGCCAGACCATCAGCCGGACGTTCTTCGTCTTCGCGTAGGCGGCGAGGCCGGGCAGGTCCATCTCCGGGATCGGCTTCGTGATGTCCGCCTCGCCGTCGCGGTGGTCGCCGTACCAGCCGGCGTCGATGAGCACGTACTCCAGGCCGAACTCGGCCGCGAAGTCGATGAAGTGTCGGAACGTCTCGTTGTTCATCCCCGCCTTCCAGGGCACGTTCGGCACGACGGGCCCGTTCCACCAGTCCCAGGCCACCTTGCCCGGCTTGATCCACGACGTGTCGCCGATCTCGTTCGGGTCGGCGAGCCTCGTGAGGATCGTGGACTCGACGAGGTCGCCCGGCTTCGCGCCCAGCATGAGGACGCGCCACGGCGAGACGAGGGGGAGGACGCCGCGCACCACGACCCTCGGGTCCGAGGGAAGCGGGGCGAGCTTCGTGACGAGGGTCGGGCAGCGGGAGTCGTTGCCGCCCTCGACGCGCGCGAAGTGGAGCCCGGACCACCGACGGAGGTTCGCCTCGGCCAGCGCCACCACGAGGCCGTCGCCCGCCTCGATCGTGAGCGGCGGGCCGACGATCGACTCCGGCTTGATGCCGAGGAGCGGCATGGGTACGAACTCGCGCTCGTTGCTGGTCGTGAACGACGCGAGCTGCAGCACCCAGGCCTCGTGGTCGGCCAGGAAGCGGAAGCGGGTGTCCTCGGACAGGACCTCGACCCGCCCGAGCCCCGCCTGCTGGGGCAGGACGTACCGGAAGGCCGCGCCGTCGTCGAAGGCGCGGAACACGACGTCGAGGCGGACGGGCCTCTCGCCCGCCCTCAGGAGGGACACGGTCATCTCCTCGGACCGGTCCCGGGCCTCGCGCGTCTTGCCGGCCACGAGCGTGTAGGCCTCGTCGCGGCTCGCGCGCTTCACGTCGAGCAGGCTGAAGCCGGTCGCGAGGGGGCCCGTCTCGCGCAGGGTGAGGCCGAGCCGGGAGTCCGCGACCACCGGCTTCCCGGCGTAGGTGACCGAGTAGAGGGGGGCGCCGTCGGGTGCGAGCGAGAAGGAGACCTCGACCTTGCCGGTCGGGGACTTGAGGACGGCCGGATCGGCGGCCTGCGCGGGAGAGGCGAGGCAGCCGAGAACGAGGAGGGCATAGGGTTTCATCGGCTTCGCTCCAGGTGGCCGGAGCCTAACCGAAATCGGCCCGCCCGTTCCATGGGCCGTGCGACCGGCGTTGGCGGAGTCCCGCCAGGCCTGGGAGGGGCGCTCAGCGCGGCCGGCAGAAGCGGGCGCGGGCCGCCTCGGCCCTCTCGCGTGTGGCGCAGCCCTCGAGGTGGTCGTCGACGAGGCCCATGGCCTGCATGAACGCGTAGGCCGTCGTGGGGCCGACGAAGGAGAAGCCGCGCTTCTTCAGCTCCCGGCTCATCGCGACCGAGGCCGGGGTCGTGGCCAGCTTCCGCAGCACCGCCCGGGTGACCCGCCGCGGCCGTTCGGACGGCGGGGGCTCGAAGGACCAGAAGAACGCGGCGAGCGAGCCCCGCTCCCGGGCCAGCTCGCGCGCCCGCCGCGCGTTGCGGATCGCCGACTCGATCTTGCCGCGGTGACGGACGATCCCCGCGTCCTTCATCAATCGGGCCACGTCACGCGCACCGAACGCGGAGACGGCGTCGAGGTCGAACCCCCGGAACGCGGCGCGGAAGCTCTCGCGCTTCTTCAGGATGGTGAGCCAGCTGAGGCCGGACTGGAAGCCCTCGAGGCAGAGCTTCTCGAAGAGGCGCCTATCGTCGTCGACGGGGAAGCCCCACTCTCGGTCGTGGTAGGGCGCGTACAGGGGGTGGCTCGCCCCCCAGGAGCAGCGCACGACGCCGTCCTCGCCGCGGACGAGGCCCGGGGCCAGGCGTGCCGCAGGACGTCCGATGACGGCCCGCTTCTCGGCCATGGGCGGGATCGTAGCCCGCGTGCCGCCCGAGCGGCAACGGGCCTTTCGTGCCCGGCTGTGCGCACGACGAGCGGAGGAAGGACATACTGTCGCCGTGCGTCGGGAAGAGCTGCGCCGCCGGCTCGAGGCCCTCTACCTCCAGTACGACCACCGGTTCGTGACCCCGGACCCGCTGGAGTTCGTACGCGCGCAGCCGAGCGACGCCGACCGCGAGGTGGTCGGCCTCCTCGCCTCCGGCCTCGCCTTCGGCACCGTCGTCCAGATCAAGCGCGGCATCGCGGCCGTGCTCGCGGCCCTCGGTCCCCGGCCCGCCGAAGCCGTGGCGGCCCTCGACCCGCGGGAGACGGCGTCCCGCCTCCGCGGCTTCCGCCACCGCTGGACGTCGGGCCGCGACGTGGCCTGCCTCCTCTACTTCGCGCGGCAGATGCGGGAGTCGCACGGCTCGGTGGAGGCGTTCTTCGCCGAGGGCCTCTCGCCGGGCGACCGCGACGTGGGGCCCGCCCTCGCGTCCTTCTCCGCCCGCGCCCTCGCCCTCGACCACGGCGGGCTCTACCGCGGCCGGCGCCTCCCCGGCGACGCGGGGGTGCGCTGCTTCTTCCCCTCTCCCGCGAAGGGAAGCGCCTGCAAGCGGCTCAACCTGTACCTGCGCTGGATGGCCCGCCGCGACGGGGTCGACCTCGGCGTCTGGCGGCGGCCGGACCCGTCGCAGCTCGTCCTCCCCCTCGACGCCCACACGATCGCGATCGCCCAGAGGGTGCGCCTCACCCGCTACCGCTCGCCGGGTTGGGCGATGGCGCTGGACGTGACCCGGAGGCTCCGCGCCCTCGACCCCGCGGACCCCGTGAAATACGACTTCGCCTTCCACCGCATGGGGCTCTTCGGGAGGAAGGACGAGATCCGGTCGCTCGTCGGGTGAGGTGAGGGAGAGCGTCGCGCGGGCCGGGAATCAGCTCGCCGGCCCCCAGACGCGGATGCGGCCGTCGACGAGGGCCGCGGCGAGGTGGTTCGACTCGCCGAAGAGCGCGAGGCCGACGAAGCTCTCGCCGGCCGGACCCCAGAGGACGGCGCTGGGCCGGCTGGACTCGAGGTCCCACAGCTGCACGGCGTTCTCCTGGCAGACCGTGGCGAGGAAGCCGCCGTCGGCGAGGAAGCAGAGGGCGCTGGCCGGCCGCCGCAGCTCCGTGAGCACGGCCGCCTGCTCGCGCGTCGCGAGGTCGTAGAGCCGGACCGTCCGGTCCTGGCTGCCCACCGCCATGTACCGGCCGTCCGGGGAGAGGGCGAGGAGGCTCACCAGCGATTCCGGACCTCGCAGGGTGGCGAGGAGGCGCTGGCTCTGCGGGTCGATGAGGCGCAGGACGCGGGACGTGTGGCCGGTGAGGATCCACTCGCCACCCCCCGCCCAGGCGAGGGCGGTGACGCCGGACGGCTGCCGCACCAGCTCGCGCCTCGCCTCGCCGGCGAGCGCGGCTCCCACGTCCCAGAGACGGAGGTTGGCGTCCAGGGAGCCCGTGGCGAGGGTAGCCCCGTCGGGCGAGAAGGCGAGGGTCCCCACCGACTCGTCGTGGCGCAGCCGGACGGTGACCTCCTCCCCTTTGGCCATGTCCCACAGGTGGACGACCCCGTCCACGTGGGCGGAGGCGAGGAGCGAGCCGTCGGGCGAGAAGGCGAGCGAGAGGGCCGCGGCGTCGTGCCCGGTGCGCCGGTGCAGGTCGGTGCGGAGCACGTGGGCGCGGTCGCGCGAGCGGAGGTCCCAGAGGCGGATCGCGCCGTCGGCGCCCGCGACGGCGAGCAGGTCGGCCGTCGGGGAGAGCGCCGCCTCCTTGGTCGCCGGCGGCTCGCCGAAGGTGCCCATGTCCCGGAAGACGGCCGCCCCCCGCGCGCGCAGCGCGGCCGTGTCGAGGGGGCCGGGCGGCACGGCGAGGGGAGGGGCGGCGGGGACGACGGGGGCCGTCGCCGCGGCCGATCGCGTGGGAACCGTGGCCTCCGGGGCCGCCGGCTCGCCCTGCAAGCGGCGTACGGTCGTCGCCCCCCGCAGCCGCTGCTCGATGACCCGGACGAGCGAGACGATGCCGGTGCGCGCGGGCTCGAGCGACCGCGCGCGCCTCGCGGCCTCGAGCGCGCCCGAGAGGTCGTCCTCGGTGAGGAGCCGCCGCGCCTCGGCGAAGTTCGCCTCGTAGGCGCGCTTGCGTACGAGGGGGTCGAGGGGCATCTCGGGCGGCGGGGTGGCGCCGATCGAGGTGAGGAGCGCCTTCGCCATGGCGCCCAGGTCCGGAAAGCGCCTCTCGCGGTCCCGGTCGAGGGCCCGCTGCGCGACGGCGGCGAGCGACTCCGGGAGGCGGAGCGCCTGTGCATCGATCGGGGGCAGAGGCTCGGCCACGATCTTGTGGATGAGGCTCGTGATGGTCGGCGCCTCGAAGGGGCGGCGGCCGGTCAGCGCCTCGTAGAGGATCACGCCCACCGCCCACATGTCGGCGTGGTGGTCGACCTTCGCGCCCTGGACGAGCTCCGGGGAGAGGTAGCTCGGGGTTCCGAGCACCATGCCCTGCTGGGTGAGGTTCGGGTCGGTCGTGTCCGTGCCGCGGAAGCGGGCGATGCCGAAGTCCAGGATCTTGACCGTGCCGTCGCGGGTCAGGCGGATGTTGGCCGGCTTCACGTCCCGGTGGACGACGCCCATCCGGTGCGCGAAGTCGAGGCCGCGGCAGACGTCGACGATCATCCTCACCTTCTGCTCGACGGTCAGCCGGTCGGGCGGGGTCAGGGCTTCGCCGAGGTCCATGCCCTCGACGAGCTCCATGGCGATGTAGTGGGTGCGCTCCACCTCGCCGACCTCGAAGACGGTGACGATGTTCGGGTGCTGCAGGCGCGCCGCCGCCCGCGCCTCTCGCTGGAAGCGCGTGAGCGCGTCCTTGCTGTTCAGCAGGGAGGGCGAGATGGTCTTGAGGGCGACCCGGCGCTCGAGGATCGGATCGAGGGCCCGGTAGACCTTCCCCATCGCGCCCTGGCCGAGCTCCGCTTCGATCTCGAACTTGCCGAACTTCAAGGGGTTCCTGCGGCTCCGGGAGGCAATGGGATCCTATGATACGGCGGCCAGCAAGTCCGCGCCGAAGGCCGCGGCGCGCCAGCGCCTCAGCCCCTCGACGGCCGAGAGCTCCGCCTCGTCCCGGGGACGGGCCTCGGCCAGCCGGTCGATGAGCCGCTGAGGCAGGACGACCGACACCTCCACGCCGAGCTGGGCCGCCCTCTGGGCCCGCCAGGCCCGGAGCCTTTCGGCCCGGGCCCGAACCGCGTCGGGGATCACCGGCCGGGGCGGTCGGGTGACCCGCGGCAGCTCGGACTCCGGCTTCTCCTCGGCCCGCCGGAGCGCGGCCAGGAGGGCGCCGGCCTGCGCGCGCAGGCGGGGGAGGACGCCCGGGACGGCCTTCAGGCCCGCGGCGTCGCGTGGCCGCAGCTCGGCGAGTCGGACGAGAGACTCGTTGCCGAGGATCTTGAAGGCGGGGGTGTCGGTCGCCTCCGCGCGTCCTTCCCGCCACGCGACGAGCTCGCGGAGGGCGGCGAGGGCGCGGGGAGTGAGTCGCCGGGCTCCCTTCAGCTCGAGGTACGCGTCGGGGTTGCGCCGGCGCGCGGCCGGCTCCAGGGCGGCCACCGCCGCGCACTCCTCGTGGAGCCACTCCAGCCGCGCAGCCGAGACGAGCCGCGCCTCCAGCCGGCCGCGGAGCGGCACGAGGTGGAGGACGTCGGCGAGGGCGTAGGTCTCCTGCTGGGGAGTGAGCGGCCGATGCGACCAGTCGTCCTTCTGGTTGCTCTTGCTGAGGGCGACGCCGAGCTCGTCGCGGGCCACCGCGGCGAGGCCGATCTCGGTCCGGCCCAGCAGGCGGGCGGCGATCATGGTGTCGAAGATCGACGCGAAGGAGAAGGAGAAGTCCCTCTTCAGCGTGGTCACGTCGTAGTCCGCCCCGTGGAGGACCTTGACGAGAGCGGGGTCGGCCATCGCCGGGGCGAGAGGGGTGAGGTCCCGCAGGGCGAGGGTGTCCACGAGGAACGCCTCGCCCCGGTCCGTCGCGATCTGCACGAGGCAGACCTTCTCGAAGTGGTGATAGAGGCTGTCCGACTCGGAGTCGAGGCCGATCGCGCGACAGCCCGCGAGCGAGCGGGTCAGGGCGGCGAGCGCCTCGGGAGTCCGAACCCAGGGGGAGGTCACGGCCCGGAGTATACGCTCGGGCGCGGCCGGAAAGCCCGTCCGGCGAACCGTTTAACGCGATCGGGACCTCTCGGCCTCGGCGCATCGGCCGAGGGGGGGCTGTAACGTTCGGGCGCTCCTGGGGTCTAATGGAGTGAGAGGCGCGCGGCTCCGCCGGCGCCTGTTTCCCGAGGAGGAGAAGGAATCGTGAGCAGCGACGTGGTGGTCCTGACCGACGATAACTGGAAGAGCGAGGTTCTGGAGGCGAAGGAGCCGGTGCTCGTGGACTTCTGGGCCGAGTGGTGCCCTCCGTGCCGGATGATCGCCCCCGCCATCGACGCGCTGGCCGCCACGTACTCGGGCCGGGTCCGGGTCGGGAAGCTCAACGTTGACGAGAACCCGGTCGTGTCCCAGGAGCTCGGCATCCGCTCCATCCCCACCCTCCTCGTGTTCAAGGGCGGCCAGGTGGTCGACCAGCAGGTCGGCGCCGTGCCCCAGCCGCGGATCGCCGCGATGCTGGAGAGGCAGCTGTCGGCGGAGGGAGTGGGCGCCCGCGAGGCGTGAGCGGCGTTCCCCTGGAGACGGTCGAGATCGAGCCGCGGGCGGCGGCCGACGCCGCCGTCCTGCTGATGCACGGCCTCGGCGCGGACGGACACGACTTCGAGCCCCTCGTGGCCGAGCTCCGGCTGCCCGCGTCGCCGTCCGTCCGCTGGGTCTTCCCCCACGGCCCCGTCCGTCCCGTCACCCTCAACGGCGGGTACCGCATGCGCGCGTGGTACGACATCGCCGCGATCGACCGGCGCGCGCCTGAGGACGAGGCCGGCATCCGCGAGTCGGCGGAGGCCGTGGGGAGGCTCGTCCGGCGGGAGCGCGAGCGGGGGATCGCCGCTGATCGGATCGTCCTCGCGGGCTTCTCGCAGGGCGGGGCGCTGGCGCTCTTCACCGCCCTGCGGTGGCCCGAGCGCCTCGGGGGCGTGGTCGGCCTCTCGTGCTACCTGCCCCTCGCGGCCACGCTCGGGGCGGAGGCACATCCCGCGAACGCCGCCCTCCCCGTGTTCCTGGCCCACGGCACGATGGACCCGATCGTCCCCGCGGGCCTCGGGGAGGGCTCGCGGGACCTCCTCCTGGCGCAGGGCTACGACGTCGAGTGGCACGCGTACCCCATGCCGCACTCCGTGTGCGGGCCCGAAGTCGCCGACCTCCGGGCCTGGCTGCTGCGCGCCCTCCCGCGCGGCTGAGGGGGCACGCGGGCCGGGTCGGCAGTCGCTCCGGCCGGGTCAGGACCCGGAGGGAGAGGCGGGGGACTCGCGGCGCTTCGCCTCGTCCCAGAGGCGGTCCATCTCCTCGAGCGTCGAGTCGGCGGGGCGGCGGCCGTCGGCGCGGAGCCTCTCCTCGACGTGGCGGAAGCGGCGCCGGAACTTGCGGTTCGCGGCCTTGAGCGCGCTCTCGGGGTCGACGCCGGCGAGGCGCGCCACGTTCACGGCGACGAAGAGGAGGTCGCCGATCTCCTCGGCGACGGCCCGAGCGTCGGTGCCGGCCCGGATGGCCTCGCGCAGCTCGAGCGCCTCCTCGTCGAGCTTCGCCAGGGCGCCGTCGGCCGTCTTCCAGTCGAAGCCGACGCGCGAGACCTTGGTCGTCATCTGGAAGGCCTCCATCACCGCCGGCAGCCCCCCGTGGACGCTGTCGAGCATCGACTCGTCGTCCTTGCCCTTCGCCTCCCGCTCCGCGGCCTTGATCGCCTCCCAGTTGCGCAGCACCTCGCCCGCGGGCGAGGCGTCGTCCCTGCCGAAGACGGGCGGGTGGCGGCGGACCATCTTGGCCGAGACGCGCTCGATCACCTCGCGGAGGCCGAAGGCCTTCCGCTCCTCCGCGATCGAGGCGTGGAAGACGACCTGCAGCAGGAGGTCGCCGAGCTCGCCCTCGAGCTCGTCGTCGTCCCTCTCGTCGATCGCGTGGGCCACCTCGTAGGCCTCCTCGATCGTCATCGGCTTGACGCTCTCGTGGGTCTGCTCCCGGTCCCACGGGCAGCCGCCGGGGGCGCGGAGGCGGGCGATCAGCTCGACGAAGCGGGCGAAGAGTGCCCCCGCCTCGGCCGAGGCGGGGGACGGTGTCATCTCGGGCATGAGGCCATTGTGCCTGCGAACGGAGGGGCGGCATACTGCGGCCATGGAGCTGCGCCTCTTCCAGGTCGACGCGTTCGCGAGCCGGGTCTTCGCCGGGAACCCCGCCGCGGTCGTGCCCCTCGACCGCTGGCTCGACGACGCCACGCTGCAGGGGATCGCCGCCGAGAACAACCTCTCGGAGACGGCCTTTCTCGTGGGCGGGAACGGCGACTACCACATCCGCTGGATGACGCCCACGAGCGAGGTGGACCTGTGCGGCCACGCCACCCTGGCCTCGGCCTGGGTCGTCTTCAACGAGGTCGAGAAGGGCCGCACGGAGGTCCGCTTCCGCTCGAAGAGCGGGCCGCTGCGGGTGAGCGCTTCGGGCTCGAGGCTCGCTCTCGACTTCCCGTCGCGGCCGCCCGCGCCCGCGGACGACTCGCTGCCGGCGCTGGCGGAGGCCCTGGGGTCGCGCCCGCAGGCGGCGCTCGCCTCGCGCGACGCGCTGGCCGTGTTCGCGAGCGAGGACGAGGTGCGGAGCCTGAGGCCGGACATGGCGAAGGTGGCCGCCCTCGACTGCCTGGGGCTGATCGCGACCGCGCCCGGCCGCGACTCCGACTTCGTCTCGCGCTTCTTCGCGCCCGCCGTGGGCATCCCCGAGGACCCGGTGACCGGCTCGGCGCACTGCACGCTCGTGCCGTACTGGGCGAAGCGGCTCGGCCGGACGAGCCTCTTCGCGCGGCAGGTCTCGTCGCGGGGCGGCGAGCTCTGGTGCGAGGACCAGGGCGCGCGCGTGACGATCGCGGGCCACTGCGCGAAGTACCTCGCGGGGTCGATCGACGTCGCGGACGGCCGCGGCTGAGAGGCTCAGTTCCCGCGGAGGGGGATTCGCCGGGACTGGCCCGACCCGACATCCTCCAGGTCCACCGACTCGAGGCCGATCCGCGCGATCCGATAGCGGTTCGCGACCACCTGGCCCGCCTGCCCGGTGAGCACCTCGCGGCGGTCGGTGAGAAGGACCGCGACCTTCACTCCCGCCTTGCTCTCCACCGAGCCGATGTACTTCAGGCTGAGCGGCGTGAGGCCGGGCGCGGCCAGGCCGGCGGCGGTCCGGTCGCCTGCGGCGCCCAAACCTCCCGCGAGCGCGGCCGGCGGCGTCGTCGCGGAGGGCGGGGGCGCCGCGGCCTGGTCCGAGAGCTCACGGGCCTGGCCGAACACGAAGAGGTCCCGGTGGCCGGCGTCGTTCTCCGGGCGGGGCCCGTCGATGCGGGCGAGATCGATGCGCGGCACGGGTGGCAGGGGGCGCTCGGGTCGGGGCCGGCCAAGCCCCGTCGGCGCGGCGCCCGAGCGGTGGAGCGCGCCCAGGCCGATCGCGAGCGCGACCGCGGCGAGCAAGCCCACGAGCCCCTTCTCCCGCCGGCTCAGCTTCCTCAAGCCGCCCTCACCTCGCGAGCGTAGCACGACTCGTCGTACGCTATACGGGGCCCGACGGGGAGGCATTCCATGAGAGCGATTCGAGTCGACGGCTTCGGAGGTCCCGAGGTGCTGCGGATCGCCGACGTGGACGATCCTCGACCCGCAGCGGGACAGGTCGTCGTCCGCGTGGAGGCGGCCGGTCTCAACTACATCGACGTCTACCATCGGACCGGCCTCTATCCCAACCCCCTGCCGTTCGTGCCGGGCCTCGAAGGGGCGGGCAAGGTCGCCGCCGTGGGGCCGGGGGTCGCGGCCCCCCGCGTGGGCGACCGGGTGGCCTGGACCGGCATCCCCGGCTCCTACGCCGAGCGAGTGGTCGTCCCGGCCGACCGCGCGGTGGCCGTCCCGACGGGCATGGCTTCCGACACCGCCGCGGCGCTCATGCTCCAGGGCATGACCGCCCACTATCTCTGCACCGACACCTTCGCCTTGAAGGCCGGCCAGACGTGCCTCGTCCACGCCGCGGCCGGGGGCGTGGGGCTTCTCCTCGTGCAGATGGCGAAGCAGCGAGGGGCCCGCGTCATCGGCACGGCGGGGACCGAGGCCAAGGCCGTTCTCGCCCGCGAGGCGGGAGCGGACGAGGTCGTCGTCTACACGCGGGAGGACTTCATGGACGCGGTGAAGCGGATCACCGGGGGGCGCGGCGTCGACGTGGTCTACGACTCGGTGGGGAAGTCGACCGCCGAGAAGAGCCTCGACTGCCTGGTCCCCCGCGGCATGCTCGTCCTCTACGGCAACGCGAGCGGTCCCGTCCCGCCGCTCGACCCGCTCGTGCTGTCGCGCAAGGGCTCGCTCTTCCTGACCCGCCCGAACCTGATGCACTACATCGCCGACCGGGCGAGCCTCGAGAGGCGGGCGGGGGACGTGCTCGGCGGCGCGGCGTCCGGCCGGCTCCGGGTGCGCATCGACAGGACCTGGCCCCTCGCGGAGGCGGCCGAGGCGCACCGTGCGCTCGAGGGCCGCCAGACGGCGGGAAAGGTGCTTCTCGTCCCGTAGCGTTCGGCGAGGCCCCGAGGACATGGGAGAGAGTCCGGGTCGGCGTGAGGCCGTCGTCGCGCGCGAGGAGCAACCGGGCGGGCGCGCCTTCGAGGTGGTGACGGGCGACCTCCTCGCCGAGCCCGTCGACGCGATCGTCAACGCCGCGAACGGCCGCCTCGCCCACGGTGGCGGCGTCGCCGCGGCGATCGCCCGTGCCGCCGGCCCCGCCCTCGAGGAGGACGGCGACCGCATCGTCGCCGAGCGGGGCACGATCCCCGTCGGCGACGCCGTGGTGACGACGGCCGGCCGGCTCCCGTTCCGGGGAGTCATCCACGCGGTGGGCCCTCACCAGGGGCTCGGGCAGGAAGAGGACCTTCTGGCGCAGGCCCTCGCCGCCGCCCTCCTCCGCGCCCACGAGCGAGGCTGGTCCTCGGTCTCGTTCCCCGCGGTGTCGAGCGGGATCTTCGCGGTTCCCCTCGAGGTCTGCGCGCGCGCCTACGTGCGCGCCGTCCGCGGCTTCTTCACCGCCCACCCCGGCACGAGCCTGCGTCGGGTGAGGCTCTGTCTCGTCCCGGGGCCGCTCGTGGACCTGGTCAGGGCCGAGATGGAGAGGGGTTGAGCGCCCGCGACCCGTGTCTCTGCGCCGTGACCGGCCTCCTCGTGGCCTGCGCCCTCGCCTGCGCCACGGCCCGCAACTACGACGATCCGGCAGGCCCGGTCCTCGTGGGCGGAGGTGCCCCACGGGTCGCCGCGCGGCCGCAGCTGCGGGTCGTGACGTTCAACATCAAGTTCGCCGAGCACGTGGACCGCGCGGTCGAGCTGCTTCTCCGTCCCGGACCGCTGCGGGACCCCGACATCCTGGTGCTCCAGGAGATGGACGAGGCGGGCACGAAGGAGGTGGCGCGCGCGCTCGGCCTCGCCTACGTGTACGTGCCCTCGGCCGTCCATCCCATGTCGCACCGCGACTTCGGCGTCGCGATCCTCTCCCCCTGGCCGCTCGAGGCCCCCCGCAAGGTGCCCCTGCCGCACGAGCACCGCTTCCGGCACCTCCGCCGGGCGGCGGTCACGGCCACGGCCCTCACGCCGGTCGGCTCGATCCGCGTCTATGGCGTGCACCTGGAGAGCCCGTCCGGGCTGTGGGACGGAGACCGGCGGGACCAGGCGCGGGCGGTGCTGGCTGACGCCGCGGGCTGGCACGGCCCGCTGGTGGTGGCCGGCGACTTCAACGGCCGCGGCGGGGCGGAGGAGATCGCGGACGCGGGCTTTCTCTGGCCGACCGAGAGGATCGGCCACACCGTCCGCTTCTTCACGTTCGACCACGTCCTCGCCCGCGGCCTGTGCCTGGCGGGCGAGCCGGCGGCCGCGGCGGTCAGGGACGAGACGCACGCGAGCGACCACGATCCCGTGTGGGCGGTGCTGCGGCCCTGCCCGCCCCCCTGACGTCGGTCAGGCGGGGCCCGCCCGGCAGTCGACGAGCACGCGCCCGAGCGCCCGCCGCTCGACGAGCGTCGCCGCGGCGTCGATGACGCCCGAGAGGGGGACCTCCCGCGACACGATCGAGGCGAGGTGCGGAGGCTTGAGGTCGCCGCCGAGGCGGCGCCACACCTCGGCCCGGAGCGGCATCGGACAGTTGCCGGAGGAGACGCCGAGAAGGCTCACGCCGCGCAGGATGAGCGGGAAGACCGTCCCCTCGAGGGCGGGCGACGCGGCCATGCCGATGCAGGCGACCTGCCCCCAGAGGCCCACGTGGCGCGCGAGCCCGGCGAGGAGCGCCCCCCCCACGTTGTCGATCGCCCCGCCGAACCGGGCGCTCTCGAGCGGCCGCGACCCGAGATCCAGCTCCTCGGGCGTCCGGACCTCGGCCGCCCCGATCGCCCGGAGGTAGCCGTGGTGCTCGGGCCGGCCCGACACCGCCAGCACCGTGTAGCCGCGCGACGAGAGGAGGTCGACCGCGACCGAGCCGACGCCGCCCGTCGCCCCGGTCACGACGATCGGCCCCTGCTCCGGCCGCTGGCCGTTCAGCTCCATCCGGACGACGGCCAGGGCCGCCGTGAAGCCGGCGGTGCCGAGGGCCATCGCCTCGCGCACGTCGAGGCCGGCGGGCAGGGGTGAGGCCCAGTCGCCGGGGACGCGGAGGACCTCGGCGAACCCGCCGTCGTGGCTCTCGCCGAGGCCCATGCCGTTCACGACGACGGCGTCGCCCGGCCGGAAGCGCGCGTCCTCCGACGCTTCGACGGTCCCCGCCGCGTCGATGCCCGCGTTGAGCGGGAAGCGCTTCAGGATCCGCCCGCGGCCCGTGACCGCGAGCGCGTCCTTGTAGTTGACGCTCGACCAGGCGACGCGGACGACGACGGAGCCGGGCGACAGCTCGTCCGCGTCCATCGTGACGAGGCGCGGCGCGACGCGGCCCTGCTCCTCGTAGACGCGGCAGGCGAGAAGGCGCACTACTTCGCGGGCGTGACGACCACGTTCCGGAAGCGGACCTTGCCGTGGTCGCCCTGCAGCATCAGCGGGCCGGGCTCGTCCTCGAAGGGGCTGAGCGCGCCGCCGGTGACGCCCTCGACCGTGCCCTGGACGATCGTGGTGCCGTTGAAGACGACCGTGACCTCCCGGCCCACGAAGGTGACGTCGTAGGTCTGCCACTCCCCGGCCGGCTTCGCCGCGTTCACTCTCGGCGCGATGCGGCTGTAGATGGCCCCGCACTTCTGCGTGTCGTGGGTGGACGCCGGGTCCTCGGTCTCGATCTGGACCTCGTACCGCCCCCGGAGGTAGACCCCGCTGTTGGAGTGGAGCGGGGCGTTGAACTCGACGTGGAGCTTCATGTCCTGGAAGGCCCGCTCGGACACGAGGTCGGAGTTGTCCTTGGGGTCGACCACGGCCAGCTCGCCGTTCACCACCGCCCAGCCGTTCTTCCTCTTCGGGTCGCGCAGCTTCCAGCCGGCGAGCGTCTTCCCGTCGAACAGCGTGACCGGCTCGCCCCACACCGGGGGCGTCTTCGAGGCGAGGAGGGGAGCCTTCTTCCCCTCGAAGTGGTGCACCTTCCCGTCCGGGTAGGTGACCTTGCCCTCGAGCCGGCCGCCTTCGAGTCGGGCCTCGAACGTGTCGCGCTTCCCGGGCTCCTCCTCGCGAACGAGGACGAGCGTACCGTCCTTCACCTCGGCCGACTTCACCTCGAGGTAGCTGCCCCAGCGCCAGACGACGCCGGCGCCCAGCGCGGAGCCCTTCTTCTCGATCTGGAAGCCGCCGCTCGCGAAGGTGTCCGTGGCGTCGGTGATCTTGACGTTCCAGCGGCCGACGTAGTCGTCGGCGGTCGGGACCTTGGCGGGCGCCGGCGCGGCGAGCGCGCCGGCCAGGATGAGGCTCACGGTCAGCATGGAATGCTCCCTTCTATGGACGAGCCCGCATGACGGCGGCTGGCCGGAGACGCTAGCCCCGCCCCCCGGACGTGTCAATCCGGCGGCCGCCTCGACTCCTTCCCCCCGAGCCGCGCGAGCTCGGCCTCGGCGGCCGCGTGGCCGAAGGCAGGCCAGTACGGTCCGGCGACGACGCCCTCGAGCGCGGCGCGCGCCTCGTCCCTCTGCCCGTTGTACAGGTACCAGTTGCCGACGGCGTAGCCGTAGGTCTCGCGCGTGAGCGGATCGCCCCCCGCCCGCAGCAGGTCCTCGGGAGCGAGGACGCCCTTGTACATCAGCAGGCGGTTCAGGTAGGGACGCTCCTCGGTGGGGCTCAGGTCCGCGCGGATGGCGTCGAGCAGTCGCCCCGCCTCGTCCTTCCGCCCGAGGCGCCGGAGCGTCATGTAGAGCCAGTCCGTCGCGGAGACGAGCCGATCGTCGCTTCCTGCGGCTCTCTCCAGGCAGCGGCGGTAGTCCTTCTCCGCCGCCGCGAAGTCGCCCTTCAGGTAGTGGGCGAGGCCGAGGTGGTAGAAGACCGAGAACTGCAGGGTCATCGTGGGCGGGGGCGACGGGTCGAGGCCGGGCTCGGGCTCGTCGGACCGGCCCGAGACGAGCCCGGCCGCCCGCTCGAGGTCGGCAACTGCCTTGTCGAGCTCGCGGACGGTGATGTAGCGGTGGCCGCGGTGCCGGTAGAGCCGCGCGTCCTTCGGGTGCCGGCCGATCGCTCGCGTGTAGACGTCGATCGCCTCCCGGAACTGGCCGAGGGCCGCGTGGCGTCGGCCGAGCTCGATCGCCGCGTCTGCGCTGTCCGGGCTCTTCGCGAGGGCGGCGAGCGCCTTGGCCAGGCTCTCCTCCGGGCCCTTGCGGGTCTCCTCCATGACCTCGAGGGCGTAGAGCGGCCGGCCGAGGAACGACGTGGCCTCGGGCCTGCGCTCGCCGGAGACCGAGTCCGGGCGGAGGAAGCGGTCGTACCAGGCGAGGTACCGTTCCCAGCGGTCCTTCCGGTAGCTGGGCGTCTCGATCGCATGCCACTGGTCCGGGTAGACGACGAGCTCCGTCTCCACCCGTCCCACCCGCCGCAGCGCCTCGTAGAGCTGCTCCGAGTTCAGGAGGGGCACGTTCATGTCGAGGGCGCCCCCCAGGAAGAGGGTCGGCGTCTCCACCTTCTCGATGTCGAAGAAGGGCGACGACAGGGCGAGCCAGAGGTCCCGCGCCTTCCAGGGCAGACCCAGCTCCACCTCGTACTCCCACTGGTAGTGGTCCGTTCCGTAGCCCGCGAGGTAGTTGCCGATGCTCGCCCCGGCGACGGCGGCCTTGAAGCGGGTCGTCTTGGAGATGACGTAGTCGGTGAGGATGCCGCCGTAGCTCCAGCCGCCCACGCCGAGGCGGTCGGGATCGGCGACGCCGCTCGCGACCACGTGGTCGACGGCGGCCATCACGTCCTCGTAGTCCTTGTTCCCCCAGTCTGCCCAGATGGCGCGGCTGTAGGCCGTGCCGCGGCCGGTCGAGCCGCGCGGGTTGGCGGCGACGACGGCGTAGCCGTGGCCGGCGAGCACCTGCCACTCGAGCTCGAAGGCGGTCGAGAACTGGTCCGTCGGCCCTCCGTGGATCCGGAGGATGGCCGGCCGGCGGCGGCCCGGCTCTCCGCCGGGCGGCCGGGTCAGGAAGCCGTCGACGACGGTGCCGTCCCGGCTCGTGGCCTGGAATCGCTCGACGGGAGCGAGAGCGATCCCTTTCAGGACGTCGTCGTTGGCGCGGGTGAGGCGTCGGAGGCCACCCGGCTCGGCCACCGAGACCTCGGGCGGCCGGTGGACCGAGCTCTCGAGGACGACCACCGCGCCGCCTTGGGCCACGTCGAACGCCGAGACGTCCCGCTCGCCCGCCACGACCCGCTCGATGTCGCCGCCGTCGACGCTCACGCGGGCGAGGTGGCGGTTGCCACGGTCCTCCAGCAGGAAGAGCACCGCCCGGCCGTCGGGCGCGAAGCGGGGGCTCGCGACGTTCCGGTCGAGGGAGGCGGTGAGGGGCCGCACGGTTCCGCCGGCGACCGGAGCCAGGGCCACGTGGCCGGCGCCGTACCAGAAGTCCCGGGGATCGCCGCCGGCCACGAAGGCCACCCACCGCCCGTCGGGGCTGAAGACGGGCGAGCTGTCGGTGCCCGGGCTCGTCTCGATCGCGCGAGGGATGGCGCCCTCGCGGGCGGCGACGACGTAGACGTTCGTGTCCTGCGAGCGATCGGGGTCGGGCAGGGTCCGGTTGCTGACGAAGGCGATCGACTGGCCGTCCGGCGACCAGGCGGGGTCGGCGTCGTCGAAGGGGCCGGAGGTGACCTGGACGCTCGTCTTCTTCGCCAGGTCGAAGACGTGGACGTGCTTGCGGACCTCGCGGAGGTAGCCCTCGCCGTCGCGCTTGAACTGCAGGCGCCGGAGAACGATCGGCTTCGGCGTCTTCTTCTTCCCTCCCGCGGGCTTCTCGTCGCCGTCCTCGTCCGGCGCGTCCGGGTCCACGTCGGAGACGACGAGGGCGAGGCGCTTCGAGTCGGGGCACCAGGCGACGTCCGACACCGAGGCCTTGTAGTCGGTGAGCTTCACCGCCTCCCCGCCCTTCCGGCTCATGAGGAAGACCTGCTTTCTCTTCCCCTCGCGGTCGGACAGGAACGCGATCCACTCGCCGTCCGGGCTGAAGCGGGGGTGCGAGTCCTCCTTCTTGCTGGAAGTGAGGCGCAGCGGCTCTCCGCCAGCCGTGGCGACGAGGTAGAGGTTCGTGACGGCCTCGTCCTCCTTCGGGTCGAGGGTCGTGAGCGTGTAGGCGACGAACCGGCCGTCGGGGCTGAGGCGCGGGTCGGCGACGTCCTTGAGCGAGAAGACGTCGCCGGGCCGGAGCGGCCGCGTCTCGGCGGCGGGGGCGGACGGAGCGAGGAGGGTGGAGGCGGCGAGTGAAGAGAGGACGAGGGCGCGCATGGGCGGGGATGCTAGCACCGCCCGTGGTCAGCGCGCGGCGGGCGAAGCGGCCTTTCCCGACCGGACCTCCTCGGGCTCGTGGAAGAGGCCGATCTCGGAGATCGCCGGGCACACCGGCGCCTTCGTGATGCGCAGGCGGACACGCGTCGTGGTCACGTCGTCCCCGCGCCACAGGCGCCGGTTCCCGATGGCCGCGCCATTCCCGATCTCCCGCCACGCGCCGTCCTTCCACCCGTCGAGCGCCCACGCCTCGACCCGCTGGCCGAGCGGCAGGTGCTCCCGCAGGCTCACCACGTCGAAGGTCGCCTCTCGGCCCAGGTCGAGGACCAGCTCCGGCGTCGTCACGCCGTCGTCCGTCGACCAGTAGGTGTCCCGCCGCCCGTCGACGACGTTGGCGGCGGCGAACCGCTCGTCTCTGCCCCGCACGTTGCTCGCGCTGGCCCGGGCGCCCCGCGCCAGGTCGACGCCGAACGTGGCGTCGAGCAACCGGTGGAAGCCGCGCAGCGACCGCTCGTCGGCCTCGTGGATCCGTCCCCGCCGGTCGGGAGGCACGTTGAGGAGGAGCGAGGCTCCGCGGCCGACCGACTGGAAGAAGAGGTCGAGGAGCTCGACCGGGCTCTTGACCTTCAGGTCCTCGCTCGGGTGGTAGAACCAGCCGGGCCGGATCGACACGTCGCACTCGGCGGGCAACCAGTGGGTGCCCGGCCGGTCGCCCCGGTTGAGCCGCGCCTCGTCGGCCTCCCCTGGCGCGAAGTCGTCCCGGTTCAGCGTGGCCCAGGAGGGATCGCCGGCGATCCCCTTCTCGTTCCCGACCCAGCGCACGTCGGGCCCGCCGTCGCTGAACATCACCGCCCCGGGCTGGAGGTCGCGGACGATCTTCCAGGTGACCGGCCAGCCGTAGTAGGTCCGCCGGTCGATCGTCCGCCTCTCCCGCGCTCCGCCGTAGTACCCGTCGCCTCCGTTCGCGCCGTCGAACCAGACCTCGAAGAGCGGCCCGTAGGCGGTGAGGAGCTCCCGCAGCTGGCCGCGGTAGTACTCAAGGTAGGCCGGGCGGCCGTACTCGGGGTGGTGGCGGTCCCACGGGGAGAGGTAGACGCCGAAGGCCAGCCCGTGACGGCGGCAGGCCTCGGCGATCTCGCGCACCACGTCGCCCCCGCCCCCGCGCCAGGGGCTGCTCTTCACCGAGTGGGTGGTGAGCTTCGAGGGCCACAGGCAGAAGCCGTCGTGGTGCTTCGCGGTCAGGATGAGCCCCTCGAGCCCCCCCGCTCGGGCGACGGAGACGATCTGGTCGGCGTCGAAGTCGGTGGGGTCGAAGACGGCCGGGGACTCGTCCCCGTAGCCCCACTCCTGGTCGGTGAAGGTGTTCACCGTGAAGTGGAGGAAGCCGTAGAGCTCCCGGTGGTGCCAGGCCAGCTGCCGTGCGCTCGGCACGGGGCCGAAGGGGACGGGCGGCTCGGCCGCGCTCGCGCACGGCGCCGCCGCGGCGAGAGCGGACGCGAAGAGCGCGGTCGCGATGGCGGGTCTCGCGCGGTCGTGGTCCATGTCGGGCCTCCGGCGGAAGCTATGACACGCGAGCGCCCGGCGTGCAACGAGAAAGGGGTCGCGGCAGAACCGAAGCCGCCGGACGCTGGCCGTGGCCCGCGGATGCCGTTGCGGAGCTCCCTCCAACTCCGCCCCGGTCTTCGGGTCCGGCTGCGTCGGTCGCGCCCTCTGCCGCGACCCCGTCCCCCGACCGAAGCAACCGCGATGCCAGGGACGCGGTCCTCACACGTCAAGGACTTGGGGGCGGCGTCGGCGGACCGGGCCGTTCGCGTGGCCGACGAGCGGTCAGGGAGCCCGGGAGGCGGCCGGTTTGCGGTCTCGGCCGGGCTCGTTCACGGGGTGTCGTGGTGCCGGGAGCGGGACTTGAACCCGCACGGGCCGTGAAGCCCAATGGGTTTTGAGCCCATCGCGTATGCCGTTTCGCCACCCCGGCGCCGCTCACAGTCTAGCGCAACGTGACCGTCGCGGTTCTCGCTCTCGTCGGGCCCGAGGGACACGACGGGCCGAAGCGTCCTCGGCCTGCGAGGAGGCCGCGGGCCCGGACGGTCAGAAGCCCGCGTTGTGGCAGCGGTCCTTGATCACGAAGGAGACGTAGGCGTCGCCGCTCGGAGGGTTCTGGACGATGTCCATCTCCTCGTGGAAGACGTTGCCCTTGGCCAGGCTCTTCACCTTCAGGATGTCGCCGTTCTCGACGTAGCCGCAGAAGCCCTGCGAGCGGACCTTCTTCTCGACCGCCGCGATGTAGGCGTCCTGGTCGACGATCCTCCACGCCGGCACCTTCAGCTCGTTCGGGTCGAAGTCCCTCTGTCCCCCCGGCGCGAAGTCCGTCTTGTCGAAGATCTGGGGGTTCTCGTTCATCACCTCGGCGAGGAGCGCGTAGATGGCCGGCCCGAACGCGCCGGGGGTGAACTTGATCGAGAAGCAGAAGGTCGAGTAGTCGCCGGGCAGCGAGCAGGAGAGGTCGCCCTCCTTCGGGAACTGCGGCCGGGGATCGGGGACCGGCTGGCCCCACGAGTCCGACCAGATGTTCGACTTCGCGCCGGCCGGGCGCACGCCGCCGCCGCCGTCGATGAGGTCGTACTGCTCGATCACGCAGCCGTCCGCCGACCGGAGGTAGATCTCGTCGCCGATCAGGTTCCCGTAGTCCCAGGCGGCGCAGAGGCCGGCCGCGGTGAGCTGGGAGATCGTGATCGAGCGGAACTGGTCGAGGTTGTAGATCTTGTTCGCGTACTCGGTGTACATCGTGCCCGGGGTCCCGACGGCGGCGTCGATGGCCGCCTGCAGAGCCGGGGCGAGCTCCTGGCGCTTCTGCGGGTGGGTCGCACAATCGACGGTCGGCGCGGTGAGGCGGCAGGCCGCCGACTGCGCGGGGCTCGGCGTCGGCGTGGGGGTCGGCACCGGGGTGGGGGCGGGCGTGACCTTGCCTGGATCGGCCGGGCTCCCGGAGCCCCCGCAGGCGGCGAGGGCGAGGCCGGCGATCAGGAACGGGCCGAGAAGAAGGCTCGTGCGCGAAGAACGGCGGGGGAAGAAGCATGAATGGGTGAGGGAAAAGGCGAGGTTCTGCATCATCGTAGCCCGACGATTGTCGCACACCGGAGCGCGCGAAGAGGGCGCTCTGGGTGAGCTATCCTTGCCCGCCGTGGCGACTCTCTGGGACGACATCCGCGAGGACTTCCCCGGCCTCGCCGGCAAGGTCTACCTGAACGCCGCCGCGACCTCGCTCCCCCCCCGCCCCGTCCTCGAGGCCGTGACCGGCTTCTACCGTGACCTCCAGGAGGGCGGCGACCGCCGCTGGGGTGCCTGGATGGAAAGGCGCGAGGCTGTTCGCCGGAGCGTGGCCCGCTTCGTGGGGGCCGAGCCGGAGGAGATCGCCTTCGTCCCCAACACCTCCACCGGCATGAACCTGATCGCCGACCTCCTCGAAGGGGACGGCCCGGTGCTCTCCGACGAGCTCGAGTTCCCGGCGGTGACCCTCCCCTGGATCCACCGGGGCGTCCTCGTGCGCTTCGTGCCCGCGGTCGAGGGCGTGCTGCGCCGGGAGTCCTTCGTGGAGGGCGAGGCGCCCCGCGCAGCGACCGTCGCGATCAGCCACGTGCAGTTCTCGAACGGGTGCCGCCAGGACCTCGACGGGTTCGGCCGGATCAAGGGCCGGCGCCACCTGGTCGTGTGCGGCAGCCAGTCGGTCGGGGCGTTCCCGGTCGACGTGAAGCGGAGCGGCATCGACGCCCTCGCCACGGCCGGCCACAAGTGGCTCGGGGCCGGCTACGGAGCCGGCTTCTGCTACGTCGCGCGCTCTCTCCTCGAGGCGCGGCCGCCGCGGGCGGTGGGCTGGATGAGCGGCGACGACCCCTTCGCCTTCGACAACCGCCGCCTCAGGGTGCTGCCGACGAACGCGCGCACGGAGGTGGGCTGCCCGCCGTTCGGCCCGATCTTCGCCCTCGGGGCGGCGGTCGCCTACCTCTCGGGGATCGGCGTCGAGAAGATCGCGGAGCGGGTGCTCGCCCTCAACATGTACCTGACCTTCCGGCTCGAGCGCGAGTCGTTCGAGGTGCTCTCCCCCGGCGGCGAGCACCGCTCCGGCCAGACCCTCGTCCGCCTCCCGGACCCGTCGCGCGCCCACGCCTTCCTCTTCGCCCGCGGGGTCCACGTGACGCAGAAGCCCGAGGGCGTGCGCATCGCGACGCACTTCTACAACGACGAGAGGGACGTGGACGCGTGCGTGGCCGCGCTCGTCGAGTACCGGGAGAGGATGCTGCTCTAGAGGCCGCGCGATTGCGCCGAGGTTTCGCGCAGGGCAGCGCGTCCGCTCATGGTGCGTCCCCCCCGATTGCCCGCGTCGGCGCCGGCTGGTAAAATTCGGTCATCGCGCGTCGTTCTTCCCCGCAGGAGCCCCCCCCGAGCCCAGGGAAAGAGAGGTCACCGTGGAGTTCCAGGTCGGCGAGAAGGTCATCTATCCCAATCACGGGATCGGCGTGGTCGAGAGCATCCAGACCCGCCCCGTGCCGGGAGGCAAGATCAGCCTCTACCAGCTCCGGATCCTCGCCAACGACTCCCGGGTGTGGGTGCCGCAGCAGAACGCCGACGGCGTGGGGCTGCGGCCGGTGATCCGCCCGGCCGAGGTCCGGAAGATCTTCACGCTCCTCGGCGACGGGAAGATCGAGCAGGTCGCGAACTGGAAGGGCCGCTTCAAGGAGAACTCCGACAAGATGCGGACGGGCAGCCTCCACGAGGTGGCGGTCGTCCTCAAGGGGCTCACGTTCATCTCACGGAAGAAGGCGCTCTCGTTCCGCGAGAAGCGGATGCTCGAGCGGGCGAAGTTCCTGCTCATCAGCGAGATCGCCGAGGCGGAAGAGAAGTCCCGGACCGCGGTCGAGGAGCGAGTGGACAAGGCCCTCGAGAGGACCTTCGGCGCCGTGGGGCAGAAGCCCACGCAGCGGCCGGTCGGCCTCGGGCGGCGCCCGGCCAACGCCTGAGCCGCGAGCTATCCCCCGCGGTTTCCTTGACTTCGGGGGATTCACCGGGCTAGAATCCGCCGTCTTCCCCGCCCCTCGGCCGGGAGACGAACGGAGCTCAGGCGAAATGGTCGAGCCGTCCCGAACCGCAATGACCAAGGCGGACCTCATCGGCGTCGTGGCCAAGCGCCTCGACATCACGCAGGTGCAGGCGGGCATCGTCGTCGAAGCGGCTCTCCGAAGCATCGTCTCCGCGCTCCAGGGCGGCCAGGAGGTGGAGATCCGGGGCTTTGGCTCGTTCCGCTTCCGCAACCGCGCCCCCCGCAAGGGCCGCAACCCGAAGACGGGGGAGAAGGTGGACGTCCCGCCCAAGAAGATCCCCTACTTCAAGATGGGGAAGGAGCTGAAGGCGCTGCTCAACAGCGTGCCGAGCTCCGAAGAGGCGTCCGCCCCTGCACCCGAGGGAACGTAGGCGGCCGCCGCTTCCCTCCATGGCGGTCGAACGGGAGCAGCGGCAGGCCCCGCGCATCCAGCCGTTCGTGGCTCGCTGCCGGTACGTGCTCGAGGATCAGCGCGTCCCCGGCTTCCTCACCGACCTGAGCGTGCGCGGGGGGCGCATCCACGCGGAGGCCGAGCCGCCGGCCGCCGGCCGGACCCTGACCGTGGAGGTGCGGTTCGGCCACCAGGCCACCCACGTGCGCCTGGCCGCCACCGTGCGGTGGAGCCGGCGCGCGGCTCGCGGCGGCTACGTCTTCGGGGTGAGCTTCGACGGGATCGGCGCCGACGAGCAGCAGGTCCTCCACGGCGTCGTCGAGGAGTTTCGTCGCCGGGCCGCTTCGATCTCCTGACCGGCGCCCGATGAGCGACGACGGGCGCGACGCGCGTCTGCCGACCGCACCGGGCCCGAAGCCCGGCGACGCCGGCTGGCTCGCGCTCTCGGACGACGACCTCGTCTTCCGCATCGAGTCCCTTCCCGCCGACCACGGCCACGACGACGACCTCCTGTCGGTCGTGCAGAGCGACCGGCACTTCTTCGTCCGGCAGGAGGCGGCCAAGCGGATCCGGGACGCCCAGCGGCTCAAGGCCTTCGCGGGCGACCGCCACATCGGCCAGATCCTGGCCCGCCAGATGCGGCGGGACGGCGACATCGCGTACCTCGAGCAGCTCATTCGCGAGAGCCGCCACCTCGAGGTCCGCAACGCCGCCCGGGCCCAGCTTCGGCTGCTCCTCGCCGCGCTCGGCCGCGAGCCCTAGGCCGGCCTCAGGCCCGGACCGCCCCGCTCACGAACGCGCGCACCTCGTCCGTCACGCGGCGGACGTCCTCCCTCGCCAGCTCGGGATAGAGGGGAAGGCAGAGCACCTCGCGGGCGAGCCGCTCGGAGACGGGCAGGTCGCCCGCCCTCCCCCCGAGGGAAGCCATCGAGCCCTGCAGGTGGAGGGGTCGGGGATAGTGGATCGCGGTGCCGATCCCGCGCGACCGGAGGTGCTCGGCGAGCGCATCCCGCTCCGCCACTTGGACGGTGTAGAGGTGCCAGGCGGAGCGGGCGCCCTCCCTCTCTTCGGGCGTCACGATCCCCGGCACTCCCCGGAGGGCCTCCGTGTAGGCCGCCGCCCGCTCGGCCCTCTCCGCGTTCCAGCGCTCGAGGTGCCGGAGCTTCACGCGCAGGACGGCGGCCTGGAGGGTGTCGAGGCGGCTGTTCGTGCCGAGGACCACGTTGTCGTAGCGGTGCGTGCCCGCCCCGTGGTTCGCGATCTGCCTCACCCGCGCCACGAAGGAATCGTCGGACGACGTCACCATCCCCGCGTCGCCCATCGCCCCGAGGTTCTTCGTCGGGTAGAAGCTGAAGCAGGCGGCGTGGCCGAGCGCGCCCGCGCGGACGCCGCGCCAGTCCGCGCCGTGGGCCTGGGCGGCGTCCTCGAGGACGGGGAGACCGTGCCGGCGCGCGACGTCGCCGATCGCGGTCATGTCGGCGGGGTGCCCGTAGAGGTGCACCGGCACGATCACCTTCGTGCGCGGCGTGATCGCCGCCTCGAGCCTCGCCGGGTCCATGGTGCAGGTGCCGGGGTCGACGTCAACGAAGACGGGCCGCCCTCCGGCGAGGAGGATCGCCTCTGCCGTGGCGATGAACGTGAAGCCGGGAAGGACCACATCGTCCCCGGGAGAGACGCCGTAGGCGCGCAGCGCGACGTGGAGGGCGTCCGTGCCGTTCGCCACCGCGCAGGCGTGGGTGGAGCCGCAGAAGTCCGCGAACTCCCGCTCCAGGAGCCGGACGTCCTCGCCCTGGACGAACGCGGTGCTCGAGAGGACCCGGGCCACCGCCTCGTCGACCTCGGGGCGGATGCGCACGAGCTGGGCCTTGAGGTCGATGATCGGGACGGCTCGAGAATCGGCCACGGGAAGACGCTCCTTTCGCGTCGGGCCCCATTGTCCTCTCGGGCCCCGAAGCCCGCCAAACCGTGCTACCGCCCGGCCAGCAGGGTGCGCAGGGCCTCGTCGAGGGTCGGAGCGAAGACGTCCGGCGCCGAGGCGACGAGTCCCTCCCGGTTCGGGAAGCCCCCGGGGACCCCCACCGCGACGACTCCGGCCGCCTTCGCCATCGCGACGTCCTCCGGGCTGTCTCCGACGTAGGCGGTCTCGGCGGGAGGCACGCCGAGGCGGCCCAGGGCCACGAGCAGTGGCTCGGGATCGGGCTTTCGCCTGGCCGTGTCGCCCCCGCACACGACGGCCGCGAAGAAGGGTGCCAGGCCGAGCGTCCGGATCTCGCGCCGTACGCGGCCGCCCTCGCCGCTCGAGACGAGGCCGAGGGCGAGGCCGCGCCCGGCCAGGCCGAGGAGCGCCTCCCGCGCCCCGGGGAGGAGGCGTCCCGGCTCGGTCTCGTAGCAGGAGATCCAGCGCGCGTCGGCGTCCGTCCAGTGCTCGCGGGGCAGGCCGATGTCCGCGTAGGTCCGGTACCAGTCCGGGGAGTAGGTGCGCTCGAACGCGGCGCGGTCGAACGCGATCCCGAAAACCGCGAAGACGCGAGCGTAGCAGGCGAAGGTCCGCTCCGCGGAGTCCACGAGCGTGCCGTCCCAGTCGAAGAGGACGGCGCGGAAGCCGTCGGGCTCGGGCATGACGTCTCGCATCGTAGCCGAAAGGACGGGACGCCCGCCCGGCGTAGAATGCGCGCCGGTGCCCCTCCTCGCCGGGCTCCTCGCCCTCGCCGCTCTCGGCCTCCTGCCCGGCCTGCTCGTCGTCCGCGCGCCCTGGACGGCGGTCGTCCCGCTGTCGCTCGGCTTCTGGGTCCTGAGCGCCTGGTGGCCGCCGCTCGCCGGCCTCGGGCGGACCCGCGTCGTCTGGACGGGCCTGCTCGTCTTCTCGTGCCTCTCCCTGCTGCGCCTCCTCCCGAAGCACGCGGTCGAGCCGCCTCCCGGCTGGCCTCGACCTCCTGCTCCTCCGCCTCCCCCGCGCCCCGGTCCCCCGCCTCCGGCGCTCGCCTCGGCGCCCTCGCTCCTCGTCCTGGGCGCCGCCCTCGCCCTCCTCCTGCCGGTGCCGCTCTGGCGCCACGCGCCGGGCCCGCGCCTCGCCTTCCAGACGACCATCGCCCGGGTGCTCCTCTGGCGCGATGCCGTTCCGGCCACGGCCGAGCCGCTCCTGCCGTTGTCTCCGGTGGGGGCTCACGCGCCGGCCCTCGCGACTCTCGCCGCCGACGTTTCCCGTCTGTCCGGCCTCGACCCGGCGCCGTCGCTGCTGCTCGTGGTCGTCGGTGCGGCCGGCCTCCTGGTGTCCGGGCTCTTCGCCCTCCATGCCACCTGGGCGCCGTCCAGCGCCGCCGCCTTTGGCGCCCTCTTCGGCCTCGCCGCGATGCCCTGGCCCGGGGCGCTCTCGGCGTGGGGCGAGGGTGAGGCGCTCGTCGCCCTCGCCTTCGTCCTGCCCGCCGCTGCCCTTCTCCGGGGTCGCTCGTCGCGATCCTCCGCGGTGGCGGCGGGAATGCTCTTCGCGGCCGGCGCCCTCGCTCACCCCCTTCTCGCGGCCTTCGTCTGGCTCGGGACGACGGGTGTGGCCGCAGCCAGGGGGAGAGCGGTGGGCCGCATGGCCGTCGCCGCCGGGCTGTCTCTCGTGCTCGCCGGGCCGGGCCTCTCGCCCCTCGTCCGGACCGTCTCCGTGCGCGAGGCGATCGCGGTGTGGACCGCGATCCGGCCGGCGGCGATTGCGGCGTTCACCTTCGGCCTCGCCGTGGCCTTCCTTGCCCCTCTCGCCGGGATCAGGCTTGCCAGAGGACGGGCCTTCGGCCGGCGGACCCTGGCGGCCGGGTGCGCCCTCTGCGCCTCGCTCCTCGTGGTTCGCGTGCACGGCTGGATCGCCTCGGGGCAGGTGCCCGACGCCACGCGTCGGGCGCTGGAGCGGGCGTCCGCGGCCACCTCTCCGTGCGAGCCGGTGTGCGCCCCTGACGGAGCGCGCGACTGGGTCCCGGCCCTCGCCGCCCGCGCGGCGGGCGAGCCCGGGCCCTGGATACCGCCCGTCTACGCCGACGAGTGGGCGGCGAGGCCCCGCCGCCACTGCTCGGCCCGCCTTGGGGCCTCCGCCCCAGGCCCCTGACAACGTTTGACAAGCTGCACCGCCTGACAACCTTTGACGATACGGCGCGAAACCACCGAGCGGGCCAAGCGTACTATCGGGTGGGACGGGGGAGCGAGACGCTGCCGACGTGGTGACGGCGCGCCCGGGCCGATCGAATGCCCCCAGAGAGGCCCGCCAGCGCGGTCCGTCGTGTCGGGCGGGTCGCTCCCCCGCCTTTTTCCCTCCACTCGACTATCATTGGCTTCCTTCCGGGACGGAAGACCCCGCATGAAGAGACTCGTCTGGCTGAAGCGCGTCGTGGCGGCGGTGGCCGTACTCGTCGTGCTCTTCGTCTTCGGGTGGGTCCCCTACTGGCTCGCCGGGATCGCCACGTCGCGGCGGTTCCAGTTCCCGGACAAGGAGAACGCCGGCCTCACGCCGGCGACGTTCGACCTTTCCTTCGAGGACGTGGGGTTCCGCTCGGGGGACGGAGTGGAGCTCAAGGGATGGTGGGTGCCGGCAGCGGCACCGAAGGGCACCGTGGTCATGGTCCACGGCCTCAACCGATCCCGGATCGAGATGGTGCGCCGGGTGCCGTTCGTCCACCAGGAAGGCTGGAATGCCCTGCTCTTCGACCTGCGCCACCACGGCGCGAGCGGGGGCGACACCATGACCTTCGGGGTGAAGGAGAAGGGCGACGTGGAGGCGGCCGTCCGCCTCGCGGCCGAGCGCTCGCCGGGGCCGGTCGTGCTGTGGGGCGTTTCGCTCGGCGGCGCGTCGGTCGTCTTCGCCGCCGCCGACGACCCGAAGGTGGCGGGCGTCATCTGCGACAGCAGCTACCGGTCGCTCGCCGACACCGCACGGCACCACCTGCAGCTCTTCCGCACCTTCCGCTGGTGGCTCCGTCTCGTGCCGCAATGGCCGGTCGCGGACCTCACCATCTTCTGGATCGGCCGGAGGGGCGGCTTCGACCCTGCCACGGTGGACGTCCGCGCCGCCGCCGGGCGGCTCGCCGGCCGCCCCGCTCTCTTCGTCGCCAACTCCGGGGACCGGCGCATGCCGAAGGAGATCGCGTTCGACCTGCAGGCGGCCGTGGGGCGGAGCGCGGAGGTGCTGATCGTGCCCGGGGAGAGCCATGGCGGGGCCTGGCGCGACGGGACGGCGGCCTACCAGGCGGCGGCGGCCACCCTGCTGGAATCGGCGCGGCAGCGGGCCGCCCCGTCCGCGGTCGCCGCGCTCGCGGGCGCACGCTGAGGGTTCCGACAAGGAGACGAGGAGCCACAAGTGATCGACGAGAAGCCGCACCACCAGCCGTTCCCGGAGGACGAGGAGGGCGCAGCCCGCCCCCAGCCGACCTCCTACACGATGGTCGAGCCGCGGTTCCGGGAGATCTACTTCCAGTTCTACAAGGAGACGTACCGCCCCTCGGCTCTCGACCGCAAGACGAAGGAGCTCGTCGCGATCGCCGCGAGCCTGGCCGCGAAGTGCCAGGGCTGCCTCGAGGGCCACGTCCGGAAGGCTCTGAAGTTCGGGGCGACTCGCGAGGAGGTGTCGGAGGCCATCGCCATCGCCATCGGCGTCAACGCGGCGGCCATCGTCGACCTCACCGACGTCGCCGCCGACAACATGAACCTCCGGCTCTTCCCGACGGACAAGAAATGAGACGTCCCTCGGGACCGCGCGCGGCCGGCGGTCCCTCGGGTGCTAGCTAGGCCTTGCTGCCGAGGTACTCCATGATCGACAGGGTCAGGATGTCGGCGAGGGCCTCGAAGTGGGCCTCCCCTTCCTCGGCGCTGGCCGCGGTGGGGTCGCCGAAGTAGGCATCCTCGCCCCCCGCCTCCGCGAAGCTCTTCGCCCCCCGCTTGAGCGCGGGGCCGAGGGGGTCCATCGGCGGGAGGCTGATCCGCTCCTTCTCCCTCACCTTCGCCGCCGCGCACGCCATCATGAGCGAGGTCTCGAACGTCCCGCCGTGGTCCCCGGCGTTGAACGCCGCGCCGAGCTTCTCCGCCCAGCGCTTCTTCGCGAGGTCGGTGAAGCAGACCCCAGCCCCCGACTTCTTCGCCTCCTCGGCTGCGCGCTTCAGCGCCTCGATGTTGGCCGGCTCCTGGTTGACGTTGACGAGCGCCACCGCCCGGAACTTCTTCGCCAGGGCGGCGCTCACGTCGCGGACGAGGGCGACCGCGGTGTCCGGGGGCAGGCTCACCGTGCCCGGGAAATCGGTCCCCAGCTCCGACACGCAGAACGTGACCGGGGGAGCGATGAGGGCGTGGAGCCCGCGCTGCTTAAGCTTCAGCGCCGTCCGGCGCGCCATCTCGACCGCGATCACGGTGTCGGTGGCCACCGGGAGGTGAGGGCCGTGGGCCTCGGTGTTGCCCACGGGTAGCAGCGCGATCGGGCGCTCCTTGAGAGCCTGCTCGATCTCGGTCCAGCTCAGCTCGGACATCAACACGTTGTCGGCCATGGCCCTCGAAGGAGGATGCGTTCCTTCTGCTCCTTTTCGCTCTCTCGGGAGAGGTGACTTGGGGGGTGGACTCGTCTATCCGATCCGTCTTTATACCCGATCGCCGCTGCCCGTGCCACTCACCGGGAACGCTTCAGCGTCCCCGCGCCCGCTGCAGCTCCACCTGGGAGGCGAGGAGCCCCAGGCGGAGGGCGATGCGAGCCGCGACCACGGCCTCGAAAAGGAAGAGCGCCACGAGCTGGCTCCTGAAGCCCACCACGGCCAGGCGCGCGTCGAACGCGCCGAAGAGGGCCACGAGCCCGGCGCCGAGGGCCAGCACCACGAGGTATTGGCCGAGAGCCGCGACGAGGTTCCGGGCGCAGAACGCGAGGCCGGACAGGAACGCGAGCACCGCCGACAGCCGCTCCTCGCGCACGACCAGCACCTTGGCATGCGACGACACCATGTGGACGAGCACGAGGGCCAGGAGCAGGAGCGCATGCCGGCCGAGGACGAGAAGGGCGGCGCTCCTCTCCGAGACCGCTTCCCGGGCGAGGCCGTCGACGTAGCGGGCGAACGGCGCCTGGAGGGCGAACACCAAGCCGGCCGCGCCGAGGGCGAGGAGGCTCACCCGGAGGATCCGCCCGAAGTAGAAGCCCGAGCCGTGGACGAGCCCCCGGACCGTCCAGCCGCCTTCGGGGGCGCGGAAGACGCCGAGGAGGCCGCCGGTGAGGAAGACCTGGAGGAGGAGGTAGAGCGTGCCCACTCCCAGGATCACGGGCGAGACAGGCGGCGCCGCCCCGCGCGCGAAGAGGCCGGCGGGCAGGAAGCCCTTCAGCAGGAGGTCGAGGTTCCGGTAGGCGAACCCGGTGCCGAGGATGTCGGGGGAGAGGGCGGAGGACGGGCCCTTCTGCTCCGCGGACCACTGCGCCCACCAGTCGAAGTCGAAGGCGTACATCATCCCGTTCGACGCGCCCCGGTGGACGAGATCCCCCTCGAGCTGGAGCGCGAGCGGCACCGCCAGCAGGAGGGCGAAGGCGAGGTTCGCGAGCAGGACGAGGACCACGAGGCCCCAGTTGCGGCCGAGGGAGCGGAAGCCGTCGCCGATGGAGCTCAGCATGGCCTCACCCCACCACCGTGTGCAGCTCGAGGAGGTTCTGGAGCCAGAAGAGGTACCGCGCGGCCCACTTCGCGGCCGCCCGTCGCGCCGGCCCCTCGTCGTCGAGCCACTCGTTGTTCGAGGGACGCACGTCGATCGCGATCTTCCGGTCCGGGTCCACCACCGCCCGGACCACCTTCGCTCCCTCGTAGCGGAACCGCGTCCAGCGATCGCGGCCGTCCCAGGTCTCCCGGACCTTCCGCCCGTCCGCGAAGTCGACCTCGAGCTCCACGGGCAGGACCACCCCCCCGTGCCGCACGATGGTCACCCTCGACTCGAAGGGCCCCTCGTCCTTCTTCTTGTCTCCGTCCTTCTCGGGCGCCTTCAGCTCGAGCTTCCCGTCCTTCCCCTCGAAGAAGCCCGCCGGCCGTCGGACCGCCTCGCTCTTCACCTCCACGCCGTAGTCGCAGAGGTCGGAGGAGAAGAAGGTCTGGTCGAAGAAGGGCCGCCACTCCCGTCCCGTGACCTCGTCCACGGTGGCGATGAAGTCCTCGGTCGTGGGGTGCGCGAAGCGGAACCTCCGCGCGTAGGTGCGGAGCACCTTCACCATCGTTTCCTCGCCGAGGAGGCCCTCGAGCGTCTGGAGGACGAGGGCGGGCTTGCCGTAGGAGTTGAGGCCGTAGGAGCTGCCGTCCCTGTAGGTCCAGGCCTTCTTCGCCATGACGTCGGCCTCGCCGCCCTCCCGCAGGTCGGCGACGTTCCCGCTGCCGCGGGCGATCCTGACGCCGGGCGCGACCACCGGCCAGCCCACCCGGCCGCCGCGGCCGGCGTCGACGCCGAAGTACCGGTTCCCCCAGCCCCCCGGCCCGAGCGCCTGGTCGATCGCCTTCGAGGTCATGTAGGTGTTGAAGCCCTCGTCGAGCCACGCCTCCTCGAACTCGTTGTTGGCGACGAGGCCGTACCAGAACTGGTGGCCGGCCTCGTGGATCGTGACGCCCTCCGGGCTCTGCAGCTCCGGGGGAGCGAAGACCGACGCCCCCCCCGTGAAGAGCGTGGGGTACTCCATCCCGCCCGAGGAGGAGCCGAAGGCGGGGTCGACCACCGTGATCTGCGGGTAAGGGTAGGGCGCCGCCCACGTCCCGTAGGTGCGCAGCGCCGTCTTCGCGGCCTCGAGGTAGCGCTCGGCCAGGAACGCGTGCTCGGGCTGCAGCAGGAGGCGGACGTCCACCGGCGGGTAGCCGGCGTCGTCGAAGCGCGCGTGGCGCTCGAGGAAGCGCCGGCTGGCCGTCCACGCGAAGTCGTGGACGTCCTCCTGCACGAAGCGGAATGTCTCGCTGCCGTCGGAGTTGTCGGCCCTCGACTCGAGCCGGCCCGTGGCCCCGACCACGAAGCCGCGGGGCAGGGTGAGCCTCACGTCGTAGACGCCGAAGTCGGCGAAGAACTCCGTCCACGGGTAGAAGGGGTGGCAGTTCCAGGCCCCCTTCCAGAAGACGCCGATCTTGGGGAACCACTGGGCGACGAAGTGGTAGTCGTGGACCCAGCCCGCGCGGCCGGCGCTCCCGTAGGGGATGAGCGCGTCCCACTCGATCCGGAACCGCCCCGTCCCGCCGGGGGCGATCGGCTTCTCCGTCCGCACCTCCATGACCGTCCGGTCGTCGGCGTTCCCGTCCTCGTTCAGCGTGCGGATCGTGGGGGTCAGGTCCTCGGTCGCTGCGCCCTTCCCTGAGTCGCCGAGGAGCCGCACGCTCCTCACCTGGATCCAGCCGAACGTCCGCTCCTCCCGCTTCCGGTTCTCCGGGGCGCGGCGTCCCTCGCCCCGGGCCGTCGTCGAGAGGTTGTTCCGGAACGCGTTCCAGTACAGGTGGAAGGGGAAGCTGGAGAGCGCCTGGTCGCTCGTGTTCCGCCATTCGAGGACCAGCGTGCCCGCGATCGTCCTCTTCTCGGGGTCGAGCCGGGCCTCGATCGTGTAGCTCGCGTTGCGCGGCGAGACCTCCGGGAGAGGCGGGAGGCCGGCGTCCTTTCCCGCCGGGGGCGGCAGGGGACGCGGCACGCGTGGCGCCGCGGCCTGCGCGCCGGAAAAGGCGAGCACGCCTCCGGCGAGCGCGGCGAGCGCGACGCCGACGGTTCTGGGGGACATGGCGATGGACCTCGGGGCGACCGTGGCCGTTCCCACGGTCGCCCCGAGATTCTATACGACCCGCCGCCGACTCGCCGCCGAGGGCCTACTTCACCACGTTGAGAGTCACATCGACCTTGACCACGTCACCGCTCACGGGGTCGGTGGCCGCCGTGATCTGCGAGCTCTGGCCGTCGCGGAGGAAGAAGGAGACGTCCGACCGGAAGTCCCGTAGGACGGGAGGGAGCAGGGTGGCCTCGGCGGGCTTGTCGCCGTTGGAGTGGACGGAGGACTGGTCGAAGCCACAGTCGAGCTTGAAACGGCCCGCGTCGGCTGGCTGGGCCCGGCAGCCGACGGAGTTCCCGACGTCCTTGAACACGACGTTGCCGGAATTCTCCTTTGACTCGTAGCGGAGCGGGACCTGGAACCCCATGTGCACGCGCGAGTAGGAGTTGTCCGCGTTCACGGGCAGGGTGTAGTGGACGCTCGCCACCTTCTTCTCGCCCTGGTACCGGTTGAAGACCACCTGCACCTGGAGCGGGACCACCGGGCCCTGCGGCTTCGGGGCCTTCTCCTGGGCGTCCTGTGCCCAGGCCCCGGCGCCGGCCAGAAGCACGACCAGCACCGCCATCGGTATCGTCTTCTTCATTCTCGACCTCCCTCTACTGACCCGGCTCAGTCCCCGAGCGTGTGCGCCTCCGCGTCGGTCGTCGGCGGCTCCATCTCTTCGGGGAAGCGTTCGACGGCTCGGGGCTGTTGACGCATTGACGCCGGCTCCGTCCAGTTGATCGGATCGGGACCCGGCCCGAGCACGACCTCGTCGACCACGAGGGTGTGGCGGATGGCCCGGACGTACCGCAGCAGGGCCGCCTCGCCTCCAGGCGGCACGATGACCTCCGGCTCGACCGCAACCAGCGCCGTGCGCGCCGGCGCTCTGTGGCGCATGGACCGGCCCCGAGCCTGCTGTCCCGGCGAGCCCTTGCGCGCCTGGGGACGGGCGATCGTCGCGGGGATCTGCAGCTGAGACGGCGCCGGCTCGATCGTTGCGCCCGTCGGCGACGGCGGCGCCGGTGTGCTTCCCGGAGCCAGGGGGATCCGTCTCGCGAAAGGCAGCAGCATCGCGAGCGCGACGATTGACGCCGCCACGGGGAGCAGCCACAGAAGACGGCTCCGCGGCTCCTCGGCCAACCGGCGCGACGCGACCTCCCGGACGCGGGGGAGAAGCGAGGCCGACGGCTCGACGGCGAGCGCCTTCCTGAGTTCCTCGTCCATCTCGGCGAGCCACCGGCGGTCGTCGTCCAGGATGCCGCGGCACGCCGAACAGGAGACCAGGTGAGCCTCGAGTCGCCTCGACGGGGCCGTCCCGAGGGCGACGCGCCGGATACCCGACCGATTCCGTTCGCAGCTCATGAGAGCGCCTCCATCAGCCGCCTGCGCGCTGCGTGCAGCCGCGACTTCACCGTCCCCACGGGCACGCCCGCGAGAGCCGCCACGGCGCGGACGTCGTGGCCCTCGATGCCGGCCAGCACGGTCACGAGGCGCAGCTTCTCGGGCAGCCTGTCGATCGCGGCCCAAAGCCGGGCGCGGGACTCGCTGGCCGCCGCGAGTTCCTCGACGCCGCGCGGCCGGGCGGGGTCGGCGAGGACGAGCTCGCGCCGCTCGCGCCTCCGGCTCGCCCGACGATGATTGAGTGCCAGGCGCCACGCGATCCGAACCAGCCACGGCCGGAAGCTTCCTCGGTCGCGCAGGGAGGCCAGGTTCCGGCACGCCCGAGACAGCGCCTCCTGAGCCACGTCCTCTGCGTCTTCGCGCTGGCGCAAGACCGACCAGGCAACCCGGAAGGCCAGTCGCGAGCCCTCGACGAGGTCCTCCTCGCTCTCTGCGTCGAGGGGGAGGCCGACCGCCCGTGTCACCGCACCTGCCAGCGGGATCGCGACCGGCCCATGCATGGCTGTCCTACCACAGCCAGACACCGCCGGCCGCGGGCGGGTTCAGTCCGAGGCCTTCGCGAGCTGCACGGGCCCCTCGAGGCCCATCGGGATGGGTGGGAACCAGGAGGCCCAGCTCCGGGCCACCGGGTTGTCCTTCAGCGAGCGCATGCGGTTGCCGAGCGTCGTCGTGACCTCGACCTCGAGCGTGTTGCGCCCCTTCGCCAGAGCACCCGCCGCGTCGTAGACGTGCCGGCCCCACCAGCGCGTGCCGAGGTCCTTGCCGTTGAGCCTCACCGACGAGACGCCGTGAACCGTTCCGAGGTCGAGGATCGCCCGCGACTCGTCCGCCCAGTCGAACTCGGCGTGGTAGAGCGCCACGCCGCCGAACCCGGCCACCTCCGGGTCGCCCGCGGCGAGGCTGAGGTCGAAGAGCTGCGGGAAGCGCCGGTGGAAGGGCGTCCCGTGCGCGGGGCGCAGATCCACCTCCCAGGGCGCGACGACGGGCAGCCCTTCGCGTCCGGGGCGAGGCCGGTCGCCCCGAGGAGTCGGGACGGCGCCCGTCGCCGGGGCGGGCTCGTAGACGAGGAGGAGCGATTCGACCGGCTCGAGATGGAGGGCGAGGGTGTCGGGGCGGCCGGACACCGGCACGGCGGCGCGAGTCCCCGTCTCGAGGTCCCAGCGCCACGGCCTGCGGTCGCCGGTCGGGAAGCGGGCCTCGAGGTCGACCGCCTCGGTACGGCTGGTGTTGGCGAAGAAGAAGACGTCTCTCTCGCCCGCGCGGTGGTGCACGAGGCCGATGTCGGGATGGGGCGCGTCGACGCGTACGTCGGGCTCGAGGCCCAGCCGCGCCGTCGTGGAGAGGACCCACGAGAGCAGCTCGCGCCGCGCGCCGTCGGGGAGGGCGTCCCGCGTGTAGTCGCCCGCGCGGAGGAGGCCCCGGGAGGGCGCCTGCACGACGGCCGCTCGCGCCGTCGCCAGGAGCCGCGCGATCGCCTCCTTCACGCGGCGATCGGCCGCCGCCGCGTCCTTCAGCCCCGGCGCCCGCTCCGGCTTCCGGCCCACGACCACGACCCGGCCTCCCGCCTCGCCGAAGCGGGCGATCGCTTCGGCAGTCTCCGGCTCGAGGGAGACGACGTCCATCATCAGCAGCGTGTCGTAGGCGCGCGGACCGTAGCGCAGGCGGCCGTCCTCGAGCCGCGCCCCGCGCAGGACGCCCTCGCTCACGAAGTCGGTCCCGTAGCCCGCCTGCTGCAACGCCTGCCAGAGGTGGTAGTGGTACCAGGGCCGCTGGACCTCGGGGAAGGGCTGGTAGAGGAAGCCGTCCCGCGCCCACTCGTCGGCGCGCGGGCCGAGCAGGGCCACGCTCGCCTGGAAGTCGGTCTGCGAGAGCACGCTCGCGAGCCGGGCCGCGTAGTCCGTGAAGCGCCGGACGTGCGGCCACCAGGGATTCTGCTCGTTGAACCACGAGCCGAAGCGCACCCAGCCCGGGAAGCCGGCCTCGGGCGGCGAGTAGTTGAAGCCGTGGAGGACGGGCTGGTGGACGCCGGCGAGGGCGCTCGCGTCCATCCCGAGCTTGAAGTCCTCCGGCATCTCCCGGAAGACGGGCACCGCGTTCGTCATCGCCTCGAAGCTCACCGGCCCGCGCCCCGCGAGGTGGGCCGCCGACGAGACGTACTTGTCGGCCACGGTCGGCGAGACCACGATGCGGTCGTGGCCCGACCAGAGCCAGCTCTCCCCCTCGGGCAGGTCCACCAGCAGGCTGCCCTCGAGCAGGTGGGTCTCCCGGCCGTACGCCTGCATCCGGGCGAGAAGGCCGTTCTCGTGAGCCCAGGCGACGTAGGTCTCCAGAAAGCGCTCCTGGAACAGCTCGACCACGGTGCGGTGGAAGTCGTAGCGGGCGCGGCGCACGGCGTCGGCGCGGGGGGACTCGTCGGCCGGCTCGTCGACGTCGAGGACGAACGGGAGGTACGGCGCGAGGTCGTAGCCGCGGCGCCTCTCGAACTCGGCCGGCAGGTCGTCCGTCCAGTTCGCGTGGTCCAGCTCGAGGCTGTCCACGAAGCTCGCCCGCAGCGGCCCGCCGAGCTTCTCGCCGAGACGCCCGCCGAGGGCGGGAGCCAGGCCCGAGGACATGTGGTCGAGGTAGCGCCGTACCGCGGGCGCGCTCCAGTGGTCCACGACGGGTCCGTCGGCGCCGGGGGCGCCGAGCTTGACGTGCGTGAAGCCGGTCTCGAGGATTCCGACGCGGAGGACGTGGGTCCCGGCGGGGACGCTCACCCGCAGGCGCCCGCCCCGCAGCGCCCCCGGCGCGAGCTCCCGGCCCGGATCGAACTCAGTCCCGGCCGCCGGGACGAGCCGCAGGAAGGCGAGGCGCGGCACGGCCGCGACCTCCTCGCGTTCCTTCCGGCCCGAGGCGGCGAGGTCGGCGAGGGAGGCCTCGAGGACGGTCGGTCCGGTGAGCTCCTTCTTCACCAGCCGGACGCGCTTCGTCTGCTCCGCCGGAAGGAGGAACCGCCCGCCGAACGGCCAGCCCGAGCCAACGATGAGATCGGCGGTCATCCCCCGCTCGCGGGCGCCCTCCGCGGCCGCCTTCACGGCCGCGCACCAGGCGGGCCCGAGCCAGGGCCGCTCGGGGAAGCGGGCGAGGCTCTCCTTCGGCACGTCGTCGCGCATGGCGATCGTGTTGATCTCGACCCCGCCGATCCCGGCCGCCTCCAGCACGTCGAGCTCGCGAAGGATCTCCGCCTCGGTCACGCGCGAGCCGTTCCACCACCAGCGCACGAACGGCCGGAGGCGCGGCGGGGGCTCCCGGAAGGAGGCGTAGAGGGGGTCGGCCTCGTCTCCGGAAGAGACGACGGCCAGAGAGAGGAAGGCGAGGAGGAGGGAGAGAGCCACGGCCGGCTTCGCGCGCATGCCGCGAAGCCTAGGCCGGAGGCCGATCGAGCGTCAACGGAGCGGAGGGACGTCCTCCTACCAGATCGAGCGCTTGCGTGCGCGGACGTTGCGCCGGCTGCCCTTGGGCCGCCCACCGCCGGGGCCGCCGGGCCGGCCCCCGCCGCCTCCGCCGCCGAAGGGCCGCGGGGCGGGGCGGTCGGAAGCCTCGTTGACGCGCAGGTTGCGGCCGCCCAGGAGATGGCCGTCGAGCTTCTGGATGGCCGCCGCCGCCCCCTCGTCGGTGGCGAAGGAGACGAAAGCGAAGCCGCGCGGCCGGCCGCTCGTGCGGTCGGTGGGCAGCACGACCTCGGTGATCTCGCCCGCCTGGGCGAACAGCTCCTGCAGCTCCTCGCGCGTCGTGTCGAAGCTCATGTTTCCGACGAAGACCTTCGTGCCCATCACACTCCTTCTCTTTTCGGGGGCTCTGGGCTGGCGGGCTCAGGGCCGGCGGGTCCGTCTCGCGCCCTCACCCGCCTCCATCGAACGGAGGCAGCCGCCACGACACAGGCAGGACCCGTCCATTATAGGCCGAGTCCTGCGGCCGTGTCGGGGCGAGGGTCCCGAGGCGCAAGCCGGCGCCGCCAGGACCGCGGGCCGACGATCGCCCTGGCTCAGACGTCGCAGAGGCGGAACGCCTCTTCGAGGGCGCGCAGCGGCTCGCCGGTCGGCACGAACTCCTGGGCGAGAAAGCCGGTGTAGCCGGTGCCGACGATCGCCCGGCAGATCGCCGGGTAGTGGAGCTCCTGGCCGTCGTCGATCTCGTGCCGGCCGGGGACCCCGGCGGTGTGGAAGTGGGCGATCGAGCCGACGTTGTCGCGGATCGTGCGGATGACGTCGCCCTCCATGATCTGCATGTGGTAGATGTCGTAGAGGAGCTTCACCCGCGGCGAGCCGACCTTCTTCACGAGCGCCACGCCCCACGCGGTGTGGTCGCACATGTAGTCCTTGTGGTCGACCTTGCTGTTCAGGAGCTCGACGCACAGGGTGACGCCCTTCTGCTCGGCGTGAGGGGCGATCTGGCGCAGGCCGCGCGCGCAGTTCTCGATCCCCTCCTCGTCCGACAGGCCGGCGCGATTGCCCGAGAAGCAGACGATGTTCGGGACCTGCGCCTCGGCCGCGAGGTCGATCCCCTTGCCGAGGGCGTCCAGTATCGCGCCGTGGTTCTCGATCCGGTTCAGCCCCTTGTCGATCGAGACCGGCGCTCCGAGCATCGCGAGGGGGCAGACGAGGCCGTGCGTCCTCACCGCCGGCCAGTCCGAAGGCCCGAGGAGGTCGATCCCGCGGTAGCCGATGCGGGCGGCGTGGCGGCAGAGCTCGTCGAGCGACATCTTGTCGAAGCACCAGCGCGAGACGGACTGCTTCAGGCGGCCGCGGACGGCGGGTCCCGCGCCCGGGTCCGCGCCTTCCCCTCGCCCGGCCAGGCCGAGGGCCGCCGCTGCGAGCGCGCCGCCTCGAAGCACCTCTCGCCGTCCCGGCTCGAACGCTCGCGCCATGGCCTGAGTCCTCCCCCGCCGCGGAGTGTACGCCTGCCTCGAGGCGGTGGGCAGGCGGCGAACGGCTACTTCCTCGGGTAGGGCGGCACGGGCGGGAACTGCCACGGCTGCTCGCGTATCTTGCGGAGCGCCACCTCCACCGCCTTCTCGAGCTGCAGGTCGCGGCCGGCCGTGACCGACGCGGGGTCGTCGTCCTGGACGACGTCCGGGTCGGCGCCGTGGTTCTCGACGAGCCACTTGCCCTCCCGCCCGTAGAAGGCGTTGTTCGACTGCTCGACCCGCCCGTTGTCGATCGTGCGCTGGCCGTTCACGATGCCGACGAGGCCGCCCCACGAGGGCACCCCGACCACCGTCCCGAGCTGGCGCGCCTTGAAGTGCTCGACGAACGCCTCGCCGTCGGAGCCGTTGTCCTCGTTCGACAGGAGCACGAGGTGGGCGCGCGACGCGGGGTTCGGGTAGCGGTAGGGCTCCATGCCCTTGAGGACGTTGAAGGCCACCTGCCGGCGCTCGAGCTTGTCGATCAGGAAGTACTCGGTCCATCCGCCGTTGTTGCCGCGGACGTCGATGACGAGGCCCTTCTTGTAGCGGAACGCCCGCCAGAACTTGTCGAACTCCATCACGCCGCCCCCGCCCATCGCGGTGACGTGCATGTAGCCGACGTCGCCGTTCGACAGGCGGAGCACCTTCAGGACGTTGTCGGTGACCCAGCGCGCGTAGCGGGCGTCCCGGTCGGACTTCGCTGGCTTCACGCGGTAGGTGCGCGGTGCGGGGTCCTTCGGCCCGCGGCCGACGGTCAGGGCGACCTCGTCGCTCTTGCCCACCTGCAGCCGGCGGAAGTAGTTCTCGGGCACTTTCACGGGCTGCCCGTCGATGGCGAGGAGGGAGTCGCCCTCCTTCACGTCCACGTCGGGCCGGGCGAGGGGAGCCTCGACCTCGGTGAAGTACGGGGTGGGGCCGTACACGCGGGCGAAGCGGTAGAGGCCGGTGGCGGGGTCGGCCACGAGGTCCGCCCCGAGCAGACCTGGCGAGACGGCGGGGGCCGGAGGGGCGACCGACGGGCCCGTGTCGCCCCCGCTGATGTAGGTGTGGGAGACGCTCAGCTCGCCGACCATCTCCGACAGCACCCAGTTGAGCTGCTGCCGCGTGCGGACGTCCTCGACGTAAGGGGCGTACTTCGCACGGATCGCCTTCCAGTCGCGGCCGTGCATGTCCTTGTCGTAGAAGAAGTCGCGGTACCAGCGCCAGGCGTCGGCGAAGATCTGCCGCCACTCCTCGCGGGGCGAGACCCGGTAGGTCATCCCCGAGAGGTCGACCTCGGTCCCGAGCTTCTTCGTCTCGTACGCCTTCGCGAAGGAGGAGACGAACACCGCCGCGTCCTTCCGGAAGACGAGCGCCTCGCCGTTCACCGAGGCCTGCGCCTCCGCGATCTTGTCGTCGAGTGAGACCTCCTTCTCGTCCTTCATCGAGAAGACGTGGAACGTCCACTTCGTCTTCCCGCCCGGCGCGTAGATCTCCTCGTACTCGTCCTCGGTGAAGAGCGGCACCGAGGACCAGGCGACGTAGCCCTTGCCGGCGAGGAGGTGGAAGTCGTTGCCGGCGTCGACGGGCAGCGCGTAGACGCGGGACTGGATGCCGTCGGTGTCGAGTCGGAAACGCGCCGGGTCGTCCTTCTTCTCTCCGTCCTTCTCCGCCGAGGAGGCCGAGGGCGCGGCCGGCTCCGTCGCGCCGCGCTTCACGAACGGCGGCTTCTCGCCCTTGCGGAGCTGGACGACCATCACCCGGGCCGGGTTCGCGACGATGTGGTCGTCCTCGAACGGGTCCATGCCGATCTGGAAGTTCCGGTACGAAAGAAAGTAGAGGTAGCCGCCGTCGGCGTCGAAGCGGGGGTTGAGGTTCTCGAAGAAGTCGTCGGTGAGCTGGACCCTCCGTCCCTGGAGGGTGTCGTAGAGGAAGATCGCGTTGTTGCGGTTCTCCCGGGGGAGCGAGTACGCGACGAAGCGGCTGTCGGGCGACCAGGCATAGTCGCTCACCTCCCAGGTGAACTCGTCGTTGTCGAGGTAGCGCGACTCGTCGATCTTCGTCCGCTTCTTCGTGGCGAGGTCGACGAAGAAGAGCGAGAAGTCCTTGTCGCCGAAGAGGATCTTCTTCCCGTCCGGGGACCAGCGCGGGTGGTAGACCTTGCGGTCGAGGTCGGTCGTCAGCTGGGCCGTCTCGCCGGTCGCCACGTCCCTCACGTAGAGCTGGTACTCGCCCGTGGCGTCCGAGAAGTACGCGATCTTCTTCCCGTCCGGCGAGAGCCGCGGCGTGTCCTCGCGCACGCCCGGGGTCCGGGTGAGGTTCCTGGGCAGCGTCTCCTTCTCGGAGACCGCAAGGTGGAAGACGTCCCCGCGGGCGGCGAGGACGACCGTCTTCCCGTCTCCGCCCACGTCCACGAACTGGACGTAGTCCGACGGGTTGATCCAGCGGTCCTGGAGCCTCCAGTCGTCGGACGGGATGCGCACCGGGACCCGGCGGGGCGCGCCGCCCGCGGTGTCGAGAACGTTCAGGTAGCCGTTCTGGACGAAGACGATGCGCCGGCCGTCGCTCGACGGCGACATCAGGTCGAAGTCGGAGTAGCTCGTCACCTGGCGCAGGGCGCCTGTCTTCAGGTCCTGGGCCCAGAGGTTCGTGACGCCGTCGGTCGATCGGTCCGAGCTGAAGTACATCGTGTCGCCGATCCACATCGGGTAGGCGTTGCGCCCCACGTAGTCGGTGACCGCGGCGAAGGTCCTCGCGCCGAAGTCGTACGTCCAGATGTCGGTGTACTGGCCGCCCTTGTAACGCTTCCAGTAGTAGTCCTCGTTGCCCTTGCGGACGTAGAGCATCTTCGAGCCGTCCGGGGAGAAGCTGCACCGCTGGCCGCGGTCAATGGGCAGAGGCTCGGGCAGGGAGGCGTCCAGGCCGACCTCGTAGAGCTTCTGGTCGCGCGCGACGGGCGGGACGCCGAAGCGCGACCGAAAGACGACGCGCCGGCTGTCCGGCGTCCAGGCCACGACCTGCCCCCCGAGCGGCGGCCAGGTGAGCCGGGTCGGCGCGCCGCCCTCCGAAGGCATCACCCACACGTCGAGCTGGCCGTCCTGGCTCGTGCTGTACGCGATCCACGTCCCGTCCGGCGAGAACTTCGGGGCGAGCTCGCTCGCCGGGTGACCCGTGAGGCGGGTCGCGGTGCCTCCTTCGACGCCCACCGTGTAGAGGTCGCCCTCCCACGCGAAGACGATCCTGTCCCCGCGGACGTCGGGGTAGGTCATGAAGCGCGCCTCGCCGGCGCCGGCCGGCGCGGCCGAAGACACGAGGAGAGCGAGGAGCAGGGCGCGTGCGCGCAGGGGCATCGCAGGACCTCCGCCGGGATTCTAGTCCGCCCGATCTCCCGCTGGTCGAGGCGGGAGGGAGGACTCGACGCGCAGCGCCCGACGGCGGGACAATCCGGACATCCGATCGCCGAGACATGAGGTCGCCGAGACATGACGATCCTCCTGGTCGAGGACGACGACGTGATCGCCGAGTTCGTGAGCGGCGGCCTGCGCGAAGCGGGCTACGCGGTCGAGCGGGCGAGGGACGGGGAGGAGGGCCTGCGCCTGGCCCTGGACCGCGAGTGGGACGCCGCGGTCGTCGACGTGATGCTGCCCCGGCGGGACGGGCTGAGCGTCGTCGAGGAGCTGCGGAAGCGCGGGCGGCGCACGCCGGTCCTGATCCTGAGCGCCCGGCGCAGCGTCGACGACCGCGTGCGCGGGCTCCAGGCCGGCGGCGACGACTACCTCATCAAGCCGTTCGACTTCTCCGAGCTCCTGGCCCGCCTCCAGGCCCTGCTGCGCCGGGCCGGAGGCCTCACCGCCCCCACGCGCCTCGAAGTGGGCGAGCTCTCCATGGACCTCCTCTCCCGGGAGGTCGTCCGCGCCGGCCGGCGCCTGGACCTGCGCCCGCGCGAGCACGCCCTCCTCGAGTACCTCATGCGCAACCCCGGCCGGGTCGTCTCCCGGACCGCCCTCCTCTCCCACGTGTGGGGCTACAGCTTCGCTCCCCACACGAACGCGGTCGACGTCCTCGTCTCCCGCCTGCGGGACAAGCTCGACCGCGGGTTCGCGGCGACGATGCTCCACACCGTGCGCGGGGCCGGCTATGTCCTCAAGGCCGGCTGAGCGCCTGCGGGCGGCGTTCGGCCTCGGCCTCGGCCTCGCGTCGTGGTACGCGGCCCTCTTCGCCCTCGGCACCCTCGGCCTCTTCGGCCTGAGCTACGTCCTTCTCGCGCGCTCGCTCGAGCAGCGCGACCGCGAGGCCGTGCGCCTGACCCTGGCCACCTACGCGTCGGAGTACGAGACGAGCGGTCCCGCCGGCCTCTGGCGCACCCTGGCCGCGCAGGAGGCGCTCGGCGCCCACGTCGACCTGTTCGTCCGCGCGATCGACCGGGACGGCGCGATGGCGTTCCTGAGCCTGCCCGGCCGCTGGTCCGCGTTCGACCTCGGCCGGCCGGTGCCGGCGCCGCCCGCGGGGACCTACGCCTGGGAGAGGCTCGAGGCCGCGCACGGAGACGAGGTCCTCGAGCTCGCCACCCTGCCTCTCGCCGACGGCGCCCTCCTCCAGGTCGGTCGCAGCTCCCGCGCCCGGGAGGAAGTCCTGCAGCGCTTCCGCGCCCTGCTCGGGGTCGTGCTGGGGGCGACGGTCCTCGTGGGCCTCGCGGGAGGGGCGCTCCTGACGCGCCGTGCTCTCCGCCCCCTGCGCGATCTCGCCTCGACCCTGGAGGGTATCGTGAGCACGGGTCGGCTCGAGGCGCGCGTCCCCTCGCGCGAGAGCGGGGGCGACGCCCTCGACGCGCTCGTGCGCCTCGTCAACGCGCTCCTCGAGAGGATCGAGTCCCTGGTCGCGGCGATGCGCGGGTCGCTCGACGCGGTGGCCCACGACCTGCGCACGCCGCTCATGCGGCTCCGGGTCTCCGCGAGCCGGGCCCTCGCCGACGAGGCCGATGCGGAGACGCGCCGCGAGGCTCTCGCCGACTGTCTCGAGGAGGCCGACCGCGTGCGGGACATGCTCGACAGCCTGATGGACATCTCGGAGGCGGAGGCCGGGGTCATGGCTCTCCACCTCGAGAGCGTAGAGGTGGCCCGGCTCTTCGACGAGGTGAAGGACCTCTTCGGCGACGTGGCCGAGGAGAAGGGCGTCGCCCTGCGGGTCCAGCCGCCCGGGGCCCTGGCCCTGCGGGCCGACCGCACGCGCGCCCTCCAGGCCCTCGCGAACCTCGTCGACAACGCCGTGAAGTTCACGCCGGGTGGCGGCGAGGTCTCCCTCGCCGCCCGCCCGGAGGGCGCCGCGGTGGCCCTCACCGTGGCCGACACCGGGATCGGCATCCCGCGGGAGGACCTCCCGCACGTGTGGGAGCGCCTCTTCCGTGGCGACCGCAGCCGCTCCGAGCGCGGGCTGGGACTCGGGCTGAGCCTCGTGCGAGCGATCGCCCGGGCCCACGGCGGGGAAGTGGCCGTCGACAGCGCCCCCGGCCAGGGCTCGCGGTTCACCCTCCTGCTTCCCGCCGAACGAGCCTGAAGCCCAGCCGCGCCTCGACCTTTCACCGCTGAAATGCCCGCGAAAGGTCCCGGCAAGGCCCTTTCTCGTCCAAGGAATCGAGAGGCGAAGAGCCGCCGGCGCGCGGCCGGCGGCCGGGGGCTGGAGGCAGGAGATGCGAGTCATGACGCCGCACTGGAGGACGCTGGGTTCGATCGCGGTCGCCGCGGTCGCGGGGCTCGTCCTGGGAGTGGTGGGCTCAGGGGAGATCAAGGGGGCGGAGCACCGGCCGCCGGCCGAGGCGGGCGTGGCCCCGACGCCATCGCCGTCGGAAGGCACGATCGTGCCCGGTGCGTTCCAGACGATCGCGAGGCGTGACGACGCCTCGGTCGTGAACATCAGCACGACGAAGGTCGTCCATGAAGCGAAGATGATGGACCCGTTCTCCGAGTTCTTCGGGCGGAACGGCTCGCCGTTCGCCGCTCCGTGGGGCCAGGGCGGAGACGAGGCCCTCACGCAGCGCTCCCTCGGCTCCGGCTTCCTGGTCGACGCCCGAGGGTACGTCCTCACCAACCGCCACGTGGTGGACGGTGCGGACCAGGTCCAGGTGACCCTCTCGAACGGGCACCACTACAAGGCGAAGGTGACCGGGGAGGACGCCCGCACGGACATCGCGCTCCTCAAGATCGACCCCCACGAGACGGTCGTCCCCCTGCCCCTCGGCGACTCCGACGCGACCCAGGTCGGGGAGTGGGTCATGGCGGTGGGGAACCCGTTCGGTCTCGGCGGCAACAGCGTGACGGTGGGGGTGGTGTCGTTCAAAGGGCGGACGCTCGACCTCTCGACCCACGGGACCCCGCTCGACATGCTCCAGACCGACGCCGCCATCAACCCCGGCAACTCGGGGGGGCCGCTCATCAACTCCCGCGGCGAGGCGATCGGAATCAACACCCTGATCATGACCGGCGGCGCCCAGCAGTACTCGGGCGTGGGATTCGCGGTGCCGATCAACGTCGCCCGCGACATCCTGCCCCAGCTCCGGGACAAGGGGCACGTCGTGCGCGGCTGGCTCGGCGTCCAGGTCCAGGCGATCGACGAGGACCTCGCGAAGAGCCTGAAGATGAGCGACACGAAGGGCGCTCTCGTGAGCAACGTGGCCTCGGGCAGCCCCGCCGCCGAGGCGGGCCTCAAGGCGGGCGACGTCGTCCGGGCCCTCGACGGGAAGGCTGTCGAGACGAGCTCGGATCTCTCGAGCCGCGTCGCGGCGAAGGGTCCCGGCTCCCGCGTCGCCCTCTCCGTCCTGCGCGACGGGTCCGACCGGTCGATCGAAGTCAAGCTCGGGACCTTCCCCGACCAGGAAACGGCCGACGCGAAGGCGGACGAAGGCCACGGCCGGCTCGGCGTGACCGTCCGCACCCTCACTCCCGACGCGGCACAGGGCCTCGACGTGCCGGCCGACGCCCACGGAGCGGTGATCGTGCGGGTCGAGCCGGGCAGTCCCGCCGACGCCGCCGGCCTGCGCGAGCGCGACGTCGTGGTGAGCGTCGACGCCCAGGCGGTCGCGAGCGCGGACGCCTTCCGGGCCGCGGTCGATAAGGCCCCCGCGGGCGACGTCCTCCGTCTGCGGGTCCGCCGCGGGGCCGGCTATCTCTTCGTCGCCGTCCGACTGTCGTAGGCGGAATGTCGGGGGGACGGCCCGAAGGCCGTCCCCCTCGTTCCGTCCCTTCCCTCGCCCGGGCCTCGCCCGCGCCGTTCCCGTTCAGACCCGGCCGCCCAGCAGCGCCTTGCCGATCCGCCGCGCCACGCCGAGCAGGCCGAACCGCTCGACCATGATGCGGCCGTAGAGAGCCTTCATGTCCTTCGGGGGGGCGGTGGCCCGGGCCTTGGCCCGCAGCTTCACCGCCTCCGGCGGGCAGGTGCTGACGCACAGGCCGCACCCGATGCAGCGGCCGAGGTCCACCGCCGTGGCGCCGTCGCCTGCGCCCAGGGCCTCCATCGGGCACCGGGAGCGGCACGTCCCGCACTCGGAGCACAGGGCCTCGTCGACCACGGCCTGGTAGTTGGAGTGGAGGTACTCCGCCGGGCGCGGGAACGTCTTGGCCGCGCGGAGGACGCCGCAGCAACAGCCGCAGCACAGGCAGATGAAGAGAGGGTCCCGGGCGTTCGCGGGCTGAAGGACCATGCCCTCGCGCTCCGCCTGGTCGAGGAGCGCGAGCGCCCCCTCGCGGGTGAGGAGCTCGCCGTCCCCCGCGGACACGGTCGCGCGGGCGGCGGCGGCGATCGTCAGGCAGACCCGCCGCGAGGAGGTCTGGCGGCACGGCTCGCCACGGAGGTCCTGGCCCTGCCGGCAGACGCAGTTCCGAGCCGCCCAGGGTCCGTCGCCCTCCTCGACGAGCCTCCGGGCGTCGTCGTAGCGCCCGACCAGGCGGTCGGGCACGAAGCGGGCGTCGACGGGGACCGTCCGCATCTGCTTCGTCTTCGGCCGGAGGAGCGACGAGGCGAGGCCCTCCCGCAGGTACTGGTCGAAGTCCTCCTGCAGCTCGCGGGTCAGGCGGTCGACCTGGGCCTCGTACATCCCGATCACGAGCGGGGCCCGCGAGTAGCGCTTCGCCCCGCCGCGGGCGAGCATGCGGCCGCCGAAGATGGCGCCCCTCTCGACCATCCGGTCGAGCGTGCTCTCGAGCTCGTCCGCCGTGCGGCCCGGAAGGCGGCGCCGGAGGGTCTCGACCGTCTCGGGCACGGCGCTCAGGCCGAGGGCCACCTCGGCCTCGTCCGGCGTGAACAGCCGCTTCAGGATCCGCAGCTCGACGCCCGACTCCGTCGCCGGGTAGGCGACGGGCAGCTCGTCGAGGCCCTGCTGCAACCGGCGGTAGACGTCGCCTTCGTCCGACATCGCCCCCTCCCGGCCTCTCGGACCGTCCGGCGACAGCCCCGGCCTCGATGAGCGCCGCTGTGCCCGACGGTACCGGCCGATGGTACCGCCGAAGCCGTGCGCCGAATCACTTCCCCGCTCCGCCCGCGGCAGCGCGTGCTATCGTCGGCGCCGTGGGCAGGGCGGGCCTCGACGATCCGGCGTTCGTCGCCGCCCTCGACGAGCTGCCGCTGTGGTCGGCCCCGTTCGGCCTGCGTCTCCTGGAGGCAGTGCCTCTCGAACCCACGGCGACCGTCCTCGACGTGGGGTGCGGGACGGGCTTCCCCCTGCTCGAGCTCGCCCACCGCCTCGGCCCTCGCGCACGGCTCGTCGGGGTCGACCCCTGGCCGGGGGCGCTCGGCCGGGCCCAGGCCAAGAGCCGGGCGCAGCAGGCGAGCCGCGTCGTCCTCGTCCGTGGCGTCGCCGAGCGCCTCCCCCTGCGCGACGGGGCCGTCGACCTCGTCGTGTCGAACAACGGGCTCAACAATGTTCAGGACCTGCGGTCGGCCCTGCGGGAGTGCGCGCGCGTCGTCCGCCCCCGGGGCAGGCTCGTCTTCACCATGAACCTGCCCGAGACGATGCGGGCCTTCTACGACGCGCTCGAGGCCGTGCTCGCGGAGCGCGGGCTCGACGCGTCGCCGGTCGCGGCCCACATCCGCGGGAAGCGGCCGCCGGCTGCGGAGGTGGAGGCCGCCCTGAGCACATCAGGCTTCGAGATCGCCGGCCGGACCGTGGACGCCTTCGCGCTCCGCTTCGCGAGCGGAGCCGCGCTCTTCTCGCACTGGCTCATCCGAGTGGGCTTCCTCGAGCCCTGGCGCGAGACGGTCCCCTCGCCCGAGCGCCACGCCGTCTTCGCCGAGGTCGGCCGGCGGCTCGACGCGGCGATCCGCCCGGGCGAGGGCCTCCGTCTCGAGGTCCCGTTCGCCTGCTGGACCGCGGTGCGGAGAGGCTGACGGCCGCTGTCGTCGGCCGCCTCAGAAGCGGATCGCGAGCCCCACCGAAGCCTGCACCCACCACGGCTGGAACTCGACCGCCGGCAGGCGCTCCTGCACCCGCGCGAGCAGCGCCTGCTCGATGTCGCTGAGCGGCCGGTCGAGGATGGGCTGCCACTCCACGGTGCGCTTCGGGAAGTAGAAGCCTCGGCCCTCGAAGACGAGGGCGGCCCGCTCCCCGAGGGCGATCTGGAGGCCGAGGCCGAGGTTGCCGCCCCACCCTCCGCCCGTCCCCGCGGGCGACGTGGCCTGGACGCCGATCGTCCCGACCTTGACGTTGTTCTCGACGAAGTCGAAGCCGATCACGCCGAGGCCGATCGACTGCTGGACCGTGAACTGAAGGTCGCCGAGGTGGCTCGCCCCGCCCGAGGCCATGAGACGGACCGAGCCCCCGGTGCGGAGCTTCAGGTTCAGCGAGAAGGGCGTGGCGGCCTTCAGGTCGGCCGAGCCCCCGGAGAGGACGATGTTGGCCACCACCGGATTGAGCGGTGCCGGCAGCCCCACGCTCACGTTGTAGAACGAGGACTGCGTCGTGACCTTCATGTCGGCGTGGTCGTAGCGCACCTCGAAGCCGAGGCCCCCGGTCACGTAGAAGGTCAAGCCGCCGCCGAACGCGAGGTCGCCCGAGGTCTTGATCTCGAAGGTGCCGCTCTGCTGGACGCTGATCCCGGGAATCGGCACCTGGACCGGCCCCGGGTCGTACTTGAACGTCTGGCTGTAGAACGGGAACGTGTACCCGCCGTAGGCGGCGAGCTCGAACTCGCCCGCGGCGGCGGTGGAGGAGGCGGCGAGCACGACGAGGAGGGAAAGGGCAGCCTTTCTCATGGCGGGAGTGTAGCAGCCCCGCGGCCGGCCGCCCTTCGCCTCGTCGGCGAGCCGTCTATGGACCGTCTTCGCCGGACCCGCCCGCCTTCTCCCAGTCCGGGCGCATGTCTTCCTCGATGCCCTGGTCCATGAGCCGGCGCTGGAGCTCGTCGAAGCCGCGCCGGTCGGGGCCTTTCCGGTCACGGTAGTGCTCGAGGATCTCCTCGAGCCGGTCGAGACGATGGGCGACCTGGCGGATGACGTCGATCGTGATCGTGGCGTGACCCTCGACGGCGGCCGCCCACGCCTTCGCCTCCCCCCACGTCCCGAGCAGCTCGACGAGGCGGGCGCTCAGGCTGTCGGCCGCCTCGACGAGCTCCCCCTGCAGCAGGGAGTCCCGGACGAAGCTCAGCGCGTCCTCGATGTCGGCCTCGGGCCAGTCGCCGCGGAGCCGGTCCCACGCGTCGGGGGGAAGCACGAGGCCTTCCGGTCCCTCCTCCGCCTCCGCCGCGATCTCGCCGCACAGGTCCGCGATGCGTCCCATCAGCGCCTCTCCCTCAGGATCGCCTCCGCGAGCTCGAGGCGGAGCCCCTCGCTCGTCCCCTCGCGGAGGCGCAGGGCCCGGGCCTCGCGGTACAGGCGCTCCACGGTCGATCCTCTCACGAGGCCCTGGGCCCCGTGAAGCTGCACCGCGCGGTCCACGACCCGGCCCGCGGTCTCGGCCGCGACGAGGCGCGCCGCGGCGGCCTCCCGGGGCGCGTCCTTCGCGTCGGAGTCGAGGAGCCAGGCCGCGTGCCGGGCGAGGCGGCGGGCCGCCTCCAGCTCCGCGTGCATGTCGGCGAGGGCCAACCTCGTGGCCTGGAAGCCGGCCAGGGGCCGGCCAAACTGCCGGCGGGTCAGCGTGTGGCGCACAGCCTCGTCGAGGGCGCGCGCGGCGAGCCCGCAGGCGGCGCCGGCCGCGCCGGGGCGGAGCGCCCCGATGGCTCGCACCACGAGCGGCTGGCCGCCACCTTCGTCCCCCAGCAGGACGGCCGGCGCCGCGTCCAGCCGCAGCTCGCACGTGGGCAGGGCCGCCATCGTCTCGACGGCCCGCGCAGCGACCCCCGGGGCCCCGCCGTCGACCAGGAAGAGGGAGAGGCCGCGCGCGCCCTCGGTCTGGGAGGCGCGAGCGAGGACGACGAAGAGCCCGGCGCCCTTCGCCGCCGTCACCCAGGTCTTCACGCCCGAGAGCCGGAAGAGCGAGCCGTCCTTCTGGGCCAGGGTCCTGACCCCCCCGAGGTCGGAGCCGGCCTCGGGCTCGGCGAGGGCCAGAGCGCCGAGCACCGACCCGGCGGCGAGCGCGGGGAGCCACCGCCCGCGCTGGGCCTCGCTGCCGGCGGCCGACACGGGGTGCGCGGCGAGGGCCTGCGCCGCGTACACCGCCTCGGCGAGGAGCGAGAAGTAGGCGAGGCCCTCGCGAGCGACGAGAGCTCCTCGCGCGTCCATGGCGCCGACGGGAGGAGGGACGGCGTGCCTCAGGAGCCCTGCGTCGCCGAGGAGGGCGCCGAGCTCCGCCGCGCGCCTCGAAGGGTTCTCCTCGTCCCGCCCGACCGCTCGCAGGTGTCTCTCGCCCAGGTCGCGCACCCGGTCCGCGAGCTCGCGGTGGCGATCCTCGAGGTGGGGATCGGTCACGCCCGGCTCACACGAGCGCCACGGCTTCGACCGCCACCTGGGCCTCGTCGTCGAGGAGCCCGGCGACCTCGAAGACGGTGAGGGCCGGCCGGTGGTCGCCGAGCCGCCGGCGCCAGGCCTCGTCGATCGCCCGCCGGCGCAGGCGGTACCCTCGGCCGTCGCGCACGTACACGGCCACCCGCGCGAGCGAGGTCGCGGAGCCGCCGGCCGCCCAGACCACGTCGAGCACGTTGTCGAGAGCCTGCGCGAGCTGCTCGGCGACATCGCCCGACGCCATGCGCCCCTCGCGGGTCCGCCCCGTCTGGGCCGAGACGAAGAGCCAGTCGCCGAAGCCCACGGCCCCGTGGCTGTGGTGGGAGGGGCGGGGCAGGCCTTCGGGGTCGACCGGCCGAACGCGATTCATCGCGCCAAGTCTCAAGCCGGCTTCCCGGGCCGTCAAGGACGAGGGGATGGCAAGCCGACCGAGAAGCGCGAGACCGGGCACCACGTCAAACGAGAGCGCCGCCGCTACGGCGGACCGCAAACGTGTCCTCTGGAGCGTGCGGTGCCGGGAGCCGTCAGGGCGGATAGGAAACGCAAGAAAACAAAAGGAAGAAACACTTCTTGACATAACGAATATGGTTGTGATTAGTTTCTATGGCGACAGGGTTGCGTTTCCTGACCTGTTGTGACAAATCGACGTATTGGGACAGCTCGGATGTTGCGGCCGAGCAAGCGCTACCCAGTCCCGAGGCGGTCTGCATCCGGCCGGGTTCTCGGCCCCGGCGCCTCGAGGCTCGGTGACGGGCTAGTGCTTAACAAGGAGCGTCGAATGCACGACCGACGGCTCGTTCCCCTCACCCTCCTCCTCGCGGCGGCAGTCCTGCTCTTGCCCGTCGTGAGCCATGCGCAGAGCTTCAACGGCTCTGTGAGCGGCACCGTCGCGGACCCCTCCGGATCGCCGGTGGCCGGTGCCGATCTGGTCCTGAAGAACACGGCCACCGGGGTCGAGCTCAAGCGTGCCTCTGAAGCCAACGGGGCGTACGCCTTCCGCAACCTGCTCCCCGGCAGCTACGAGCTGCGGGCGAGCTTCGCCGGATTCAAGCCGTACCAGGCACCCGTCGAGGTCAGGCTGAACAGCAACGTCCGCCTGGACGTCGCCCTGACCATCGGCGCCCAGACCGAGCAGGTGGAGGTCATGGGAGCCGCGTCCGACTTCAGCTACAGCGGGCAACGGGAGGACGGCATCGCCCCCGACACCCTGGCCCAGCTCCCGCTCATGTTCACGTCCGGCCCCCGGTCCTCGGCCAGCTTCGTGATCCTCATGCCCGGCATCAGCACCGGCGGCACCGCCAACCCCTACGACGCCCGGATCAACGGTGGGACGTCGACCTCGGAGGAGGCGGTCCTCGACGGCGCGAGCATGCAGGAAGGCTTCATGAGCCAGAGCGGCATGGTCTCGATCTTCCAGGACTTCCCCTTCTCCCCGGACATGGTGAGCGAGGTCAAGGTCGTGACCTCGACCTACGAGCCCCAGTACGGCGCCACCACCTCCGGCCAGGTCACCGCCATCACGAAGTCCGGGACGGACAAGTTCCACGGCGCGGTGTTCGAGTACCTCCAGAACGACGGCCTGAACGCCAAGCAGTGGGGCGCCACGGACAAGTCCCCCCTGAAGAAGAACAACTTCGGGGCCAACATCGGCGGCCCGATCAAGATCCCCGGCCTCTGGTCGAACTCGGTCAAGAGCTACTTCTACGTCGACGTCGAGGGTTACCGGCAGAAGGGCGGCGCCACCCGGTCGACGTTCTCCATCCCCTCGATGAAGGAGAGGAACGGCGACTTCAGCGACTGGCGGGACGCGAACGGCAACCTGATCCCGATCTACGATCCGGCCACGACCCGCATCGTGAACGGCGTCGTCGTCCGCGATCCCTTCCCCGGCAACATCATCCCCGCCAACCGCATCAGCCCGCTGGCCCAGCAGTGGCTGCAGTACCTGCCCACGCCGACGAACGACGGCCCGCTCAACAACTACCTGGAGCCCACGGCGGTGCCCGACACCATCCTGGGCGACACCAACTACGTCTTCGGGCGGTTCGACACGTATCTCGGCCAGAAGGACCACCTGAGCGTGTCCCTCTGGCGCCAGATGGCCCCGGCGAAGTTCTACTCGCACCTGCCCCACGAGATCTCCAGCGACACCTACTCCGACCCCCAGAACTCCTGGGTCAACCGCGCGAACTGGGACCACACCTTCAGCTCCAACGTCCTCAACCACGTCACGTTCGGCTACCTGAACCGGAACGAGGGCTACGGCTGCATCAACGCCGACGCCGTGGACAAGCTGCCGAAGATCCCGGGCGTGGCCGCCCACAACGTGCCCCCGGCGCTCTCCTTCAGTGACGGCTTCGCCGCGTGGGGCTGCAACTCCGGCGTCAACGTCGGCAACATCACCACGCGACCCACCTACGAGGTGAGCGACCTCTTCACGTGGATCAAGGGGAGCCACACCCTGAAGATGGGGGCCGAGTACAGGAACATCCAGGGCAGCGTCCACTCGAACGGCAACCAGGCGGGCAGCTTCGCGTTCGGGCGCGGTGCGACGAGCATCCTGGGAGAGAACAGCGGCAACCCCATCGCCAGCTTCCTGCTCGGGGCGGTGGACAACGCGAACGCCACGTTCTATACGGCACCGAACAACTACCCCCGGCAGGTCGCCTGGATCGTCCACGCCGGCGACACCTGGAACGTCAACTCCAAGCTGACCCTGAACTACGGCCTGCGCTGGGACTACTTCTCGCCGTCGTGGGAGAAGTACGACCACCTGTCGTTCTTCGACCCGAACGGGCCGAACCCGGGGGCCGACGGACGGCCCGGGCGCCTGGCCTTCGCCGGCACCGGCTACGGGAGCGCCAGCTACGGGGCGAAGTACCCCGAGACCAACTTCTACGGGGCCTTCGCTCCGCGCCTCGGGGCGAGCTATGCGGTCAACGACAAGACCGTCGTCCGCGTGGGCTGGGGCATCTTCTACGACCGCGCCTACTACCCCGACTGGGGAGCCGGGATCAACACGTCCGGCTTCAACGCCACCCCGGCGTTCAGCAGCAGCCTGGGCGGCCTCGAGCCGGCCTTCTTCCTCCAGGATGGCTTCCCCCAGGACTTCACGGCCCCGCCGTTCATCACCTCGGACTACCTCAACGGCCAGGACATCCTGTACCGGGCCCTGGACGCGAACCAGCGGGCCCGCTCGCAGCAGTGGAACCTGACCGTGGACCGGCAGCTCTCGCCCGGCTTCACGGTGAGCCTCGCCTACGTGGGCAGCCACGGCACGCGCCTCTTCTCCAACAACGTCCCCCTCAACGTGCTCGACCCGAAGTACCTCTCCCTCGGCGCGGCGCTCTACGACGAGTTCCAGCCCGGCCAGACCGTCCTCCATGGCGTGCCCGAGCCCTACCCGGGCTGGCGCGACCAGATGCAGAGCTGCGCGCCCTCGCTCGCCCAGGCGCTCCTGCCCTACCCGCAGTACTGCTCCACCCTCCAGGCCATGAACGAGAACCAGGGCACGACCACCTACCACTCGCTCCAGGCGAAGGTCGAGAAGCGGCTCTCCCGGGGGTCGTTCCTCCTCGTCTCGTACACGCTGTCGAGGATCATGACGAGCGCCAGCGACTCCGTCCAGAAGAGCAGTGACACCTGGAACGGGGCGGGCGGCGTGATCTCACCGTACGAACAGGACCGGAACTGGGCCCTCGCCGCGAACGACGTGACCCACGTCCTCTCCGCGGCGCTCGTCTGGGACATCCCGGTGGGGAAGGGCCGGAAGTTCCTGGACAAGGGAGGCGTGACCAACGCCCTCCTCGGCGGGTGGTCGCTCTCCACGATCTTCCGCTACTCGTCGGGCATCCCCTTCTACTTCCGGTCCAGCTACTGCAACGTGCCCGGGCAGTTCCGGGCGGCCTGCATCCCCTCGAGCACGGGCAACGTCTTCGCCCAGGACCTGGGGAGCTTCGATCCTGGCAAGGGACCGCTCTTCAACGCGGCTGCGTTCCAGTCGCCCGACGCGTTCAACTTCTACTACGGGAACGGTCCCCGCGTGACCGACATCCGGGGCCCCGGCTACAGGAACCAGGACCTGAGCCTGATCAAGAACACGAAGCTCTTCAAGGACGTCAACCTCCAGCTCCGCGTCGAGGCCTTCAACCTCTGGAACTGGCACAGCTTCACGTACAGCGGGAATACCGGCAACGGCCAGGCCTTCAACACCGACGTCGCGAGCCCCGACTTCGGCAAGTGGACCGGGAGCGTGACCGACCCACGCGTCGTCCAGGTGGCGGCGCGCCTGGAGTTCTAGCGCGGCGGCCGTCGGTCGTGCGGCCAGGCCGGCCGGGACCCGCCGCGGGTCCAGGGCCGGCCTGGCCCTTCCTCAGCCTCCCGCCCGCCGTCGTCTCGCCGCGGGGTCGTTTCACACAGTACCGGGTACGCATAGGATGGCCCCACAATGAGCACGATCATGGAATCCACGGTCACTCAGGCGCCGCCGTCCGCCGCCGCGCCCACGGGCGCCGCGTCTGCCGCCGCGCCGTCCGTCCTGCGTGTGCCGTCGATCGACGTCTTCCGCGGCTTCGTGATGTTCCTGATGCTGGCCGAGGTGATGCGCCTGTGGACCCTCCACGACGCCTTCCCGTCGAGCTGGTTCTGGTCGATCGTCGCCTACAACACAACCCACGTGGACTGGCAGGGGTGCTCGCTCCACGACCTGATCCAGCCCGCCTTCTCGTTCCTGGCCGGGGCGTCGCTCCCCTTCTCGATCGCGAGCCGGCGGGCGAAGGGGGAGAGCTTCCGGAAGATGCTCGGCCACGCCGTGCGGCGCAGCCTGATCCTGATCTTCCTCGGAATCTTCCTGCGCTCGATGGCGAGCCCCCGCACGTACTGGACGTTCGAGGACACGCTCACCCAGATCGGCCTCGGCTACACGCTCCTCTTCCTCCTCGCCTTCGCCTCCCGGCGCGTCCAGGTCGGCGTCTTCGTCGCCATCCTCGTCGGCTTCTGGGCGGCGTTCGCCCTCTACCCGGCGCCGCCCGCGACCTTCGACTACGCGAAGGTGGGCGTGCCTTCCGACTTCCCGTACCTCTACACGGGATTCCTCGCCCACTTCAACAAGAACTCGAACCTCTCGTGGGCGTTCGACACCTGGTTCCTGAACCTCTTCCCCCGCCAGTCGCCGTTCCTCTTCAACGAGGGCGGGTGGTCGACGCTCAGCTTCATCCCGACCCTGGCCACGATGATGCTCGGCACGTGGGCGGGGGCGTGGCTCAAGGGCCCCCGGGCGCCGAAGGAAAAGCTCCAGGGCCTCGTCGCCTGGGGCTTCGGCCTCACCCTCGCCGGCCTCGTCCTGCAGTGGCTCCACCTCTGCCCGATCGTGAAGCGCATCTGGACGTCGTCCTACACGCTCTACAGCGGAGGCCTCATCCTGCTCATCCTCGCCGGCCTCTACGCGACGATCGAGATGGGCGGCATCAAGCGGTGGTCGTTCCCGCTCATGGTGATCGGCGCCAACTCGATCGCGATCTACGTGATGGCCTGGACGATGGAGCGCTTCGTGTCGGAGAACCTCCAGATCCACCTCGGAGGTGCGCCCTTCCTCGTCCTGGGACCGCCCTTCGAGCCGGTCCTCCGCGGCGTCGCGGTGCTGCTCGTCTTCTGGTCGATCCTCTACTGGATGTACCGGAAGCGGATCTTCATCAAGATCTGAGCTGTCGTCGACGACGGACTCCCCGGGTCGGGTCGGCCGGCCGAGCGGCGGCTACCGGGGAGCCCGGCCCGTCTCGACGTCCTTCTGCTTCTTGATCTCCTCGAAGCGGAGGAGCGCGCGGTCGGCCTTCGACTGGTCGCCGGTGCGGCGGTAGAGACGGGCCAGCGCATACTGCGCGTCGGCGTAGGCCGGGTCGAGCCGGGCCGCCTCCTCGACCTCCGGGATGGCTTCCGTCGGGCGGCCCCTCTTCTCAAGGACGAGGCCGAGCTGGTAGTGGGCGGGGGCGAATCGGGGGTCGGAGGCGAGCGCCTCGCGGAAGCGCGCCTCGGCCGCGTCCATCCGGTCGAGGCGTGTGAGCAGGAGACCGAGGTTGTGCGACGGCCAGGGCGACTTCCCCTGCTGCTCGGCGTTCAGCCGGATCGCCTCCTCCCAGCTCCGCTGCGCCTCGTCGAAGCGCCCGAGGGCCTCGTAGCAGAGGCCGAGGTTGTCGTGGGCCTTCATTTGGCGCGGGTCGAGCTCGATCGCCCGCGCGAAGCCCTTCACCGCCGACGCGAACTGGCCCTCGTCGTAGTCCAGCCGCCCCGTCCAGTAGGCATAGAGCGCGTTGGCGGGGGCGGCCTGGGCGAGCTTCGCGAGCTCGGGGCGGGCCCAGTCGCGGTGGCCGAGGGCGACGTAGGCCATGACGAGGGTGAACCGGCTGCGGTCGTCGAGAGGGGCGATGGCCTCGGCCTTCTTGAGCGCCACGGCGGCGTTCAGCGGCCGCCCCCTCAGGAAGAAGACGCCGCCCAGGAGGCGCAGAGCCTCGGCCGACTGCGGCTGCGCCGCCGCCACCTCCAGGAGGAGCGCCTCCGCCCGCTCGTAGTCGCGACCTCGCAGAGCCTCGCCGATCTGCACGCTCCGGGGGTCGACCATCGCCGGCATGGGCAGTTCGCCGTCGATCGTCTCCAGCTGCTGGTGGTCCTGGGGCAGCGGGACTTCCTTGGCGGGCTGGCCCGGGTCCTGGGGCAGGGGACGCGCCGCCTGGGTCCCGGCCGGCACCAGGAGAGCGAGCACGGCTCCGCCCGCGAGCCGCGCGAGCGCGCCTGATCCTCCACTCGTCCTCACGGGTGCTCGGCCTCGAGAGCCGAGACGCGCTCGAGCAGCGCGCGCGCGCCGGCGCTCTCGGGGACGATCCGGAGCTCCCGGTCGATCTCCTGCCGCGCCTCGGCCCACCGCTTCTGCTCCATGTGCACCTGGGCCATCGCCAGGTGCACCTCCGGCAGCGTGGGATCGGCCCGAGCCGCGCGCTCGAAGGACTTGAGCGCAAGGTCCGGCCGCCCCTGGACGCGGTAGTTGTGTCCCATCGCCTGCAGCAGCCGGGCCTGGCCGCCGTCGAGGGCGTCGAGCTCCTTCAGGCACCACTCCGAGAGGCGGAGGTAGGCGTTGCCGAGGCCGTAGACGTACTCGGCCTCGTCGGGCCTCATGTCCCGCAGCGCGCGGTACTGGTCGGCCGCTCCCGCCCAGTCGCCGGCGCGCTCGTCAACCCTCGCGAGCTGGAGCCGGGCGAGCGGCTCCCGCGGGGCGAGCTTCACCGCGCGCTCGAGTTCGGCCCGCGCTTCCTTCACCCGGCCGAGAGCGAGGAGGCTCGCGCCCAGGAGGATCCGCGGGGAGACGTGGGCGGGATCGAGGCGCACGGCCTCGCGGAACTCGGCGACCGCCCTCTCGTGCTCCCCGCGCTCCTGGTGCACGATCCCCAGGTTGTTGTGGACGGGAGCCGACGCGCCGCCCTTCGCGAGCACGTCACGGAAGGCCTTCTCCGCCTCGTCGAGCCGGCCCGCCTTCAGGGCGCGCACGCCCTCCTCGAAGGGCGCCTGGAGCGCCGCGGGCACGTCCTGCGCGGGCGCGGCCGAGCCCAGGGCGAGGACGAACGCCGCCTCCAGAGCCGCACGGCCGGCACGCATATCGGACGCAGTATAGTGCTCGCGTGGTCGAGGCGCTCCTCCTGCTCCTCGCGGTCCAGACGGGGCCCGCTCCGCTTCCCGAGCTCCTGACGCGGGCCCGGGACCGTCTCGAAGCCTCCGACCGGGCCGGCGCGCGGCGCGAGCTGACCGAGGCCCTGAGGCTCTATCCCGCAAGCCCCGCCGTCCACAACTTCCTGGGCGTGCTCGAGGCGGGCGACGGCCACCCCGCCGAGGCGGAGAAGCGATTCCGGGAGGCCGTGCGACTCGCGCCGGACTTCACGGACGCCTACCTCAACCTGGGTCGGCTCTACCAGGAGAGCCGGGATCCGAAGGCCGCGACGAAGGCCCTCGCGGCGTACCAGGCCGTCCTCCGCTACGACCCGGCCCACGCGGAAGCCCGCTTCCAGAGCGCGGCGTTGCTGCAGGTCGTGGGGCAGTTCGGCCGTTCGCTCGAGGAGCTGGGCCGTCTCGCTCCCGCCGACCAGGACCGGCCGGCCGCCCTCGCCGTTCGCATCGCCGACCACGCGGGGAAGGGCGAGCGCGCGGAGGCCGACGCGGCTCTCGAGAAGCTGCTCGGCCAGGGCGGCTTCGACGAGCTGGACGTGCGGCCCACCCTTCCCGTCCTGCTCGCCCGCGGGCGGGAGGACCTGGCGGCGCGCCTCCTCGAGGACCTGCGCCGGCGGGGACGGGCGTCGCCCGACGACCTGCAGCGGCTCGGCCTCCTCCGGGAGAAGGCCGGCGAGCTCGCGGAGGCCCGGGTCCGGCTGGAGGAGGCGGCCCGCGGCCGCCCGGACAGCGTGCCCCTCCTCCTCGACCTGGCCCGCGTGGCGCACGAGGCGGGGGACCGGAAGGGCGCGCTGGGCTACCTCGCCCACGCCCGCGCCGTCGAGCCCGGGAACGCGAGGGTCCACTTCCTCTTCGGCATGATCTGCGTGGAGCTGGACCTCGGCGTGGAGGCCTACAACTCCCTGAAGGAGGCGGTGCGGCTCGACCCGGAGAACGCCCCCGCCAACTACGCCATGGGCGCCGTCGCCCTCGCCCGCAAGGACCCGAGCGAGGCCATTCCCTACTTCCGGAAGTACGCGGAGCTCGAGCCCCATGAGGCCCGCGGGCCGTTCGGCGTCGCCGTGGCCACGTTCGAGGCCAAGGACTACGACAACGCGCGCAAGCTGCTCGCCGCCGCGGCGGCCCGGCCGGAGACGGCGGCCGGGGCGAACTACTACCTGGCCCGGATCGCACGCGCGGAAGGCGAGCTCGAGGAGGGCCTGAGATTCACCCAGCGGTCGGTCGAGGTGAACCCCTCCTACGCCGATCCCTGGTCCGAGATGGGCCTCCTCTACCTCCGTCTCGGCCAGCCCGGGAAGGCCGCGGAGGCGCTCGACCGCTGCCTGAAGCTCGACCCCGAGCACTACCTCGGCAACATGCACCTGATGATGCTCTACGCGCAGACCCGGGACCCTCGGGAGGCGGCCCAGCGGCAGCGCTTCGAGGAGATCAAGACACGGCGCAACGAGAAGGCGGTGGACTTCCTCCGCCCGATCGAGGTGCGGCCGTATTGATGCTTCCTTCACTCCACACGGAAGAGCACCACCTGCAGGTAGCGGTCGTCGGGCTGGGCGAGGAGCGTGGGATGGTCGGGCGGAAGGCCACCGGCCTCGAGCAGCGCGGCTTCGCGCCCTGACGCCCGGAACCCCGTCCGCGCGAGGTCGGCGAGCGAGCTGCCCCGCGCGTTGCAGGCGAGCCAGAGGAGGCCTCCCCGGTCGAGGACGCGGCAGGCTCCGGCGACGAGGGCCGGGTAGTCGCGGTCGATCGCGAAGGTCGCACCTCGAGCGGCGGAGAAGGCCGGCGGGTCGAGCAGGACGACGTCGAAGCGGCGGCCGGCCCGCGCGGTCTCGTCGAGGAAACGGCTGACGTCATCGGCCTCGAAGACGAAGGTCGAAGCGTCGGGCTCGAGGCCGCTCAGACGGAAGTTGTCCTTCGCCCAGCCCAGGACGCCCGAGGAGAGGTCGACGGTCGTGACCGCGCGGGCGCCGGCCCGCGCCGCGACCACGGAGAGCGTGCCCGTGTAGGCGAAGGCGTTGAGAACCGAGCGGCCGGCCGCGAGGCGCGCCAGGCCGTGCCGGTGCTCGCGCATGTCGGTGAAGAGGCCGGTGTTGAGCCCGCGGTCGAGGTGCACCTCGAAGGGCACCGTCCGCTCCTCGACGACCAGCCTCGGAGGCGGCGGATCGCCCACGGTCTCCTGCCGCACGCGCTGCTGGCTCGCCGCCCCGCGGCTCCGCACCTTGACCACGACGCCCCGAAGGCCGGTCTGCTCGATCGCCGCCCGCGCCAGGAGCTGGCCGTAGGGCACGAACGCTCGGGAGTAGACGTAGAGGACCGCCCACGGGGCGAGGACGTCCAGCGCGAAGCCGGGGAGGCCGTCTCCGGCTCCGTGGACGAGGCGGTAGGCGGCCCGCTCGCCCACGAGGCCGAACGCCCGCCGCAGGGCCAGCGCGCGCTCGACGCGCGCGGCGAGGAAGCCGGGCCCGATCGCCTCGACGCCCTCGCCCGCCGTCGCCATCACCCGCAGCCTCTCGTTCTCCGGATCGGCGAGCGCGAGGCCGAGGGTCTGTCCGGACGGGCCGACCAGGCGGAGCGGCCGCGCGGCCTCGACCGAGGCCGGGACGCCGGCGAGGGAGAGCGGCAGGTCGCGCCCACCCGCCTCGACGAACGCCGCCGCCGGCGGCGGGAGGACGAGCCCTCGCGCGCTCACGCGACCGGCCTCACAGGCTCTGGCCGAGACCGTGATCGTCCAGCCACCCGGCGAGGGCGACGAGATCGGGCGGCAGGGGCGCCTCGACGACCACCCGTCCGTGGTCGCGCGGGGAAGGCAGGTCGATCTTCCGGGCGTGCAGGGCCAGGCGCATGCAGGGCGCCTCGGAGAGAGCGGCGGCCACCGAGGCGCGGCCGTAGAGGGGGTCGAACAGGATGGGCGCTCCCGCCGAGCGGAGGTGGACGCGGATCTGGTGGTGGCGGCCGGTGACCGGATGGACGTCGAGGAGGGATGCCATCCCGAGGGGCGGCGGCTCGCCGTGTCCCGAGGGATCCGCCGGACCGTGGGACTCCTCGGACCCCGACGGCATCGAGGTCCCTCGCGACGGCAGCATCCATCTCCTCCGCGTCACGTACTCGGTCGTGGCCGCCTGCGTCCCCGTCTCGCCGGGTCGGGCCGGGCGCGCCTTGCCCTTGCGCGCGCCGTGGAGCCTGACCTCGATCCGCCCGCGGAGAGGCTCGATCGCGCCGGCCACGAACGCGGCGTAGGTCTTCCTGACCTGGCGGTGCTCGAAGGCCAGGCTCAGCGCGCGGTGGGCGTCGGCGTTCAGCGCGAACACCACGACGCCGGACGCGTCGCGGTCGATCCGGTGCACCACCCATAGCCGGCGCCCGAGCGCGCCCTCGAGACGCTTCTGGAAGCACGCCGAACGTAGACCGCTGCGGGCGGCGATCACCGGCTCCCCGGACGGCTTCGCCGCCGCCACGAGGTCGTGGTCCTCGTGGAGGAGCGCGATCGGGGCGGGGTCGCTCACCGCCCCTCCTCGAGGAGCGAGAGGACGCCGAGGAGGGCGCCCCAGTGGTAGAAGGCGTCGCTCGAGGTGACGTCGTTCCCGGCGCCCGTCGTCGCGTTGTAGTTCTCGTAGATCGCGCCGTCGGACCGCCAGGACTTCAGGAGCAGCGCGTCCGATCGCCGGGCGAGGTCGGCCCGGGCCTCGGGCACGTCGTAGTTCCGGAGGCCGAGGTACACGAGGAAGTTCATTGGCCCCCAGATGCGGCCGCGCCAGTACCCCTGGTCCTCGAAGCCCTTGACGTTCCGGGCGATCGAGGGCAGCACGAAGTCCCCGTGGAACTCGGCGGGGTCGAAGTAGTGCTCCCTCACCATGCGACGGGCCTGCTCCGGGGTCGGCACCTTCGCGAGGAGCGGGTAGAAGCTCGTCGGCGAGAGCTTCGGGCTCGACTCGCCGGTGTCGGTCCTGCGATTGAGGTAGATGCCGGCCTTCTCGTCCCAGAGCCCGCGGAGCGCGGTCGCGTACGTCTCGCCGCGCGCGCGCACCTCGGCCGCGTCGGCCGTCCGGCCGAGGATCGAGGCGATCTCGGCCAGCGCGTGGCAATCGGCCACGTAGAGCGCGGTGAGGCCGACGTCCGCCTGCTGGAGGCGGTTCGTCTTCGGGTCGAACGGCACGCCGTCGTACATCGGCGAGTTGTCGAGCCCGGACTCGAAGAGCGCGGCCTGCCAGGTGTGCATCGTGCCGTCGAGAGTCTGGGCCAGGGGGTCCGAGCCCCAGCAGAGGGCGCCGCCGCACTCCCGAGCCCCCGGCCACCACCGGTTCCAGGCGAGGAGCTCGTCGTAGACCTCCTCCAGAAAGAAGGGCCGCGGGTGGCGGCGGTGGATCTCGGCGACGATCAGGCTGCCCACGGGCGGCTGCGAGCGGTCCTCGCTCTTGAGGCCGTAGGCGGAGGCGAAGTTCGGGACGAAGCCCCGCCGCGTCCAGCCCTTCGTCACCTCGACCGCGTTCGCGATGGCGAGGTCCTCGTCGTAGAGCGAGTACATGAACGCCGCGAAGTAGGTGTCCCAGTCGAAGAGGACGTAGCCTCCCCAGTTCGCGTTCCAGAGGCGGCTCACCGGCGAGATGGCGCGGTCGTTCTCGGGGTCGTAGACGAGGTTCCAGGCGAGGATCGTCTGCATCGCCGTGAAAAGCTCCTCGCGTCCTCCCCACCGCCCGAGGCGCGCCGACTGCTCGGCCTTCCGCCGCGCGACGACGGCCTTCACCTCGTCGAGGGTGCGCGGCCGGCCGGTGTAGACGGCCAGCTCGCCGTCGAGGGCCGCCGAGAGGTACGGGGTATTGACCGTGCCGAAGGGATCCCGCCGGTCTCTCGCCGTCTGCCGCACCTCGAAGACCCGCCCTCCGCCCTCGGCGCGCAGCGCGTCGCCCGTCCTCGCCACGCCTCCCGGCCGGTTCCAGAGGAAGCCCGCCTCCACGTAGAGGTGGGCGGGCCGGAGCTTCGCGCGCTGCCTCACGGTGACGACGACGAGGAGGTCGTCCCCCTCCGTGGCCGACTGCACGAGGTACACGTTCGGGGTGTCGCTCGCCCAGCCTCCGCTCTGCCATTCGAGGACGAGCTCGGTGTAGGACCCGTCGTCGGCGTGGGGGCCGAGGCGGATCTTCTCCGGCCGCTTCAGGCTCTCGTTCGTCTGGAAGAAGTCCCGCTGGTAGTGCGGCCCGCCCCCGGAGCTCTTGAGGCCCAGCGTGACCGCGAAGCCCTCGGGCAGGTGGACGTGGCTCAGGACGCTGTTGGTGTTCCAGGTGTTCCAGCCGCGGGCCACCCGCTTCTGCAGCTCCCGGTACTCCGGCGTGCGCAGCTCGCGCTCGCCGGGGGTGGCCGCGAAGCCGGACGCGGTGGCCGAGGCCAGGAGGAGGGCGGGGAGAGAGGCTCGGCGCATCGGGGCTCCTTCCGTGAAGCCCCCCGAGACTATCACCGCCGTCGCAAACGGCAGGGGTCCCCGTTCCGCCCGGTCGAGCCGTCCGGTCTCGCCTGCCGTATCCTGAAGGCGGAGGAGACATGGCCCACGTCATCGAGGCGGCCGCGACCGGCCGCGCGAAGTGCCGCGGCTGCGGCGGGGGGATCGCCGGGGGCGAGCTGCGCTTCGGCGAGCGGCTCCCGAACCCCTTCGCCGAGGGCGAGATGACGCACTGGTTCCACCTCGACTGCGCCAGCCTCAAGCGGCCGGAGCCGTTTCTGGAGACGCTCGCCGCGTGGGGGCAGCCGCTCGACGGCCGGGAGCGGCTCGAGTCGGAGGCGAAGCTGGGGCTCGCTCACCGGCGGCTGCCCCGGGTCGACGGCGCCGAGCGGGCGTCGTCCGGCCGGGCGCAGTGCCGTTCCTGCCGTGAGCCGATCGTGAAGGACGCCTGGCGGATCCGGCTCGTCTTCTACGAGGAGGGCCGCTTCACCCCGTCCGGCTACGTCCACCCCCGCTGCGCCCGGGCCTACTTCGACACGGCCGACGTCCTCCCGCGGGTGCGGCGCTTCGCCCCCGACCTGCGCGACGAAGAAGCGGAGGAGATCGGGCGCGAGCTCTCGGCGTCGGCTCCTGCCTGAGGTCCCGAGCCGGACCTCGTTCGGGGGGAGCCAGGCCCGGTCGTCGTCGGATGCCGCTCAGACCTGCGGCAGCTCGGCCACCGCCCGGTCGATCTCGGCCTGCGGCAGCTCGTAGTCCTCGAGCTTCCCGGCGAAGTAACGCTCGTAGGCCGACATGTCGAAGTGCCCGTGGCCGCACAGGTTGAAGGCGATCGTCTCCGCCTTCCCCTCCTCGCGGCAGCGGATCGCCTCGTCGATCGCGCCCCGGACGGCGTGGGCGGCCTCCGGCGCGGGCACGATCCCCTCCTCCCGGGCGAACTGCACCCCCGCCTCGAAGGTGGCGAGCTGCTGGACCGCGCGCGCCTCGATGACCTCGTTCCGGAAGAGCTCGCAGACGCCGCTCGCCATGCCGTGGTAGCGGAGGCCGCCCGCGTGGATGGGCGCCGGCATGAAGCCGTGGCCGAGCGTGTACATGCGGACGAGCGGCGTCATCATGCTCGTGTCCCCGAAGTCGTACGCGTAGACGCCGCGGGTCAGGCTCGGGGCCGCCGCCGGCTCGATCGCCACCACCCGGAGGCTCTTCGCCTCGCCGGTCAGCTTGTCGGCGAGGAAGGGGTAGGCGAAGCCGGCGAAGTTGCTGCCTCCGCCGATGCAGCCGACCACCACGTCGGGATAGACCCCGGCCATGTCGAGCTGGCGCTTCGCCTCGAGGCCGATCACGGTCTGGTGGAGCAGCACGTGGTTGAGCACCGACCCGAGCGCGTACTTCGTCGGGCGGGGGCTGGTCACCGCGTCCTCGACCGCCTCGCTGATCGCGAGGCCGAGCGAGCCCGTGCAGCCCGGCTCCTCGGCGAGGCGCTTGCGTCCCGCGTTCGTGTCCGGGCTCGGCGACGCGACGACCTTCGCCCCCCACGTCTCCATCATGTGGCGGCGGTAGGGCTTCTGGTCGTAGCTCACCCGCACCATGTAGATCTTCACCTCGATGCCGAAGAGCTGCCCGGCGAAGGCGAGGGAGCTGCCCCACTGCCCGGCCCCGGTCTCGGTGGCGAGGCGCTTCACGCCCTCCTGCTGGTTGTAGAAGGCCTGGGCCACCGCGGTGTTCGGCTTGTGGCTGCCGACCGGGCTCACGCCCTCGTACTTGTAGAAGATGCGGGCGGGCGTCCGGAGCGCTCTCTCGAGCCTCCGGGCCCGGTAGAGGGGAGTCGGACGCCAGAGCTTGTAGACCTCCCGCACGGGCTCCGGGATCTCGACCCACCGCTCGCGCGTCACCTCCTGCTGGATGAGCGCCATGGGGAAGAGGGGCGCGAGATCGGCCGGCCCCACCGGCTGTTTCGTCCCGGGGTGCAGCACCGGCGGCAGGGCGAACGGCAGGTCGGCCTGGATGTTGTACCAGGCCTTCGGGATCTCCGACTCGGGCAGGACGTACTTGGTCTCGTCGCTCACGTCGGCCTCCGTGTGAAGGCCGATTCTACGCGATGGAAATCACTGCGGGGGGAGGAGGACGGCATCGATCACGTGGATCATCCCGTTCGAGCAGTCCACGTCGCCCCGTTGACGGTGATCGAGCCGGAGGCGCTCCCGAACACGACCGGCTTGCCCTGCACGGTGCCCGTCTGATTCACGAGCTTGATGTCGTCCGTCGTCCACTTCGACGTCAGCACGTGGTACTTGAGGACCGCCTGGAGCTTCGCCTCGTCCCGGGCGAGGCCGTCGAGGACGGACGTCATGTCTCCGCGGCCTCGGATCGCTCCGGGGCTCAACCGCCGGGGCCGAGCAGCTTCAGGAGTGTCCGTCCGTAGCGCTCCGCGAGCCGTGGGCCCAGGCCAGGCACGGCCATGAGCGCCGCCTCGCCCGTGGGGCGCGCCTCGGCGAGAGCGAAGAGCGTGCGGTCGCCGAAGATGCGGAAGGCCGGCAGCCGGCGCCGCCGCGCCTCCTCGAGCCGCCAGGCGCGGAGGCGGGCGACGAGCTCGGGCGGGGCCCCCGTCGTCCCCCCGTCGTCCGCCGCGACGGCGCGCAGGGGCCGCCGCCTTCGGGGCGGCTTCGGGAGTGCCGGTCCGGAGGCCGCTCGGGGCGCCGCCTCCGCCTCGATCGACACGGTCGCGACGTCCGCCGGCCTCGCCGCGCTCCCTTCCGGAGTGAGGGATGCCCGCTGGAACGCGACCGTGCGGCCCTCCTTCTCGAAGGTGGCGGGCTGGAGGCGCACGAAGCCGGCCCGCGACAGGCCGCCGAGGAGCCGCTCGAAGTCGCTCCGCTCCGGCACCAAGTCGGCCACCTCGCGGTGGAGGCGCCCCGACGCCTGGCCGTCCCGCTGCCGCAGCGCGTCGAGGATCCGCAGGAGCGGCGCGGACTCTCGCGGCGTCGGGGGGCGCCAGCGCCGCACGAGCGTCTCCTGCGGAGCGCATCCGTCGCAGCGGCCGCACGGCTTCGTCTGGTCCTCGAGGTCGCCGAAGTGGTGCAGGAGCCGGAGCATCCGGCAGCCGTGCGACTCGGCGAAGCGGAGGATCTCGTCGAGCTGCTCGCGCTTGTGCTCGCGCTGGCGCACGTAGGAGGCCCGCCAGTCCGGCCGCCCCCGCCGCGCCGTCTCCCCGTCCACAGAAGCTCCGCCGTGGATCCAGAGCTTCTCGAGCGCGGCCGCCGCCTCCTCGGGCGCGAGGCGGGCCCGCTTCGGAAGCTCGGACGCAGGACGCGGCTCGGCGGAGAGGGCCCGGAACAGACGGTCGACGACGTCCGGCTCGGGGTAATCGCGGTCGAGGAAGTACTCGTGGGTGCGCCGGTCGGCCCAGGAGTAGAGGAGGACGGCGCGGGACGGCTTTCCGTCGCGGCCGGCGCGGCCGATCTCCTGGTAGTAGCCCTCGACCGTCGAGGGCATCCCGGTGTGGACCACGGTGCGCACGTCGGGCTTGTCGACGCCCATGCCGAAGGCGATCGTGGCCACGACCACGTCGAGCTCGCCGGCGAGGAAGGCGGTCTGCACGCGGTCCCGGCGGGGAGCCGTCATGCCCGCGTGGTAGGCGGCGGCCCGGCGCCCGTCGCCGGCGAGGGCGCTCGCCAGATCCTCGGCGCTCTTCCGCGTGGGGGCGTAGACGATCGCCGGCCGGCGCTCGGCCTCGCGCAGGATCCGGAGGGTGAGCTCCGCCCGCTCGCCGGGCGGCGCCGAGGCGGCCTCGATCGCGATGTTCGTCCGCCGGAATCCGTGGATGAACCGTCCGGGCGAGGCGAGGCCGAGCTGGCCCGCGATGTCGTCCTGCACGAGGGGAGTGGCGGTGGCGGTGAGGGCGACGATCGGGGCCGGGCGCAGGGCGGGCAGCCGCTCGCCGAGCAGGCGGTAGTCCGGCCGGAAGTCGTGGCCCCACTCGCTGATGCAGTGAGCCTCGTCGACCGCGACGAGGGCCGGCGTGCGACGGGCCAGCGTCTCCGGGAAGCCGGGGACGCGCAGGCGCTCGGGGGCGATGAACAGGAAGTCGAGCCTCCCGTCGACGTAGGCCTGGCCCGCCGCCCGCGAGGATGCGCGGTCGCGGCCGGAGTGGATCCGCTCCGCCCGCAGCCCCAGCTCCTGGAGCTTGGCGACCTGGTCCTCCATGAGGGCGATGAGCGGCGAGATCACGAGCGTCGTGCCTCCGCGGGCGAGGCCGGGGAGCTGATAGCAGAGGGACTTCCCGGCCCCCGTGGGCATGACGAGCAGCACGTCCCGGCCCTCCGCCGCCGCGCGGCAGACCTCCTCCTGGTGCGGGCGGAAGGACGGAAGGCGGAAACGCTCGTGCAGGAGGGCCGTCATGTCACCCCGAGGAGCTCCATCCCGGCCGTGCGGCGAGGGGTAAGCCGTCTCGGTGTCGGTCTCCGGTTCGGTCCGTGTTCCGTGGACGGTCGTCCTCCGTGCCCCAGCACGTCGTTCGCCCTCGCTCTCTCTCGCTCGTGCGGCCGCGGTGGCCGCGAGGCCAGGCTCCAGCGCCGGCGTCGTCGGTCCGGGGGTCGCTCTCGTCGCGGCTCCTCCGGCCAGCGTCTGTCCCACGAGGTCGCGCACGAACGCCTCGATCCTCTCCATGAACTCCGGCAACCGGACCTCCTTCCTCCGGATCCTCTCGAGCTGCGCCTCCCACTCCGCGGTCAGGGCGGCGCTCTTGACCTGGGGGTGCACGACGTCGATCAGGCGGACTCCGGTGTCGGTCGCGGCGAGGGCCCGGGCCCGCCGCTCCGCGTACCCGCGCCGGAGGAGCGTCTCGATCGTCTCCGCGCGGGTGGCCGGCGTCCCGAGGCCGCGCTCCCTCATGGCTTCGGAGAGATCGCGGTCGTCGAGGGTCGCGCCGGCCGTCTCCATCGCGGTGAGGAGCGTGGCGTCGGTGAAGCGCCGCGGCGGCCGAGTCCTCTTCGGGACTGCCTCGACGCGGGCGACGCTCTTCGGCTGTCCGGCGGCGAGGCCCGGTGGGAGCTCCGGCTCGGCGTCGCCGTCGCGACCCTCGGCCTCCGGCCGCGGCGGGCGGACCGTCGTCGGATCGAGGACCTTCCATCCGGCCTGCTGGACCGCCGTGCCCGAGCTGTGGAAGCGGTCCTTCTGCCCGGGCTCTCCGCCGCTCGAGACGCGGGTGATCACCGTCGTCACGGCGAAGACGTGGTCGTCGTGCCAGGCCATGAGCAGGCGACGGCAGACGAGGTCGTAGACGCGCCGCTCGTCGCGAGCGAGGCCGAGGCCGGACGGGCTGACCGCGGTCGGGACGATGGCGTGGTGGTCGGTCACCTTCGAGTCGTCCACGTGGCGCCGGCCCAGAGGGCGCTCGCCGGTCCCGGGAGCGAGGAGCGGCGAGTACGGCTCGGCGATCGCCGCCACGACCGCGGGCAGGGAGGCGGCCACGTCGCGCGAGAGGTGCCGGCTGTCGGTCCGCGGGTAGGTGAGGAGCTTCCGGGTCTCGTAGAGGGACTGGGCGGCGGCCAGCGTCTCCTTCGCCGAGAGGCCGTGGACGCGGTTCGCGTGGCGCTGGAGCTCGGTGAGGTCGTAGAGGAGGGGAGGCGGGAGCCGCCGGGTCTCCGCCACGACCGACTCCACCTCGGCCCGTCCGGACCGTACGCGCTCGACGATCGCCTTCGCCTCGACGCCGTCCTGCGGAAGCCGGCGTGCTTCGGGCGTCGGGCGATCGCCGCGGAACCACGTCCCGCGGTACGAGCCGGCCTCCGGGCACGACCCGCCCTCCCGCTCGGCGGACCGCCGGTCCGCCCCGACGGCCGGCCTCGGCCCGAGCTCCTGCGGCGCGAACGTCGCCTGGACCTCCAGGTAGTCCTCCGGCACGAACGCGCGGATCGCCTTCTCGCGCTCGACGAGGAGGGCGAGGGTCGGAGTCTGCACCCGGCCGACCGAGAAGAGCTCCCCGTGGGCGAGGGTCGCGGCGCGCGACAGGTTCATCCCCACCAGCCAGTCGGCGCGGGCGCGGGCGTGGGCGGAGTCGGCGAGGGGATCGAGGTCGGCGAGCGGGCGCAGCGCCGCGAAGCCCCGGCGGATCGCGTCCGGGGTGAGCGAGGAGATCCAGAGCCTCTGAACCGGCTTGCGACACCCGGCGGCCGTCGCGATGTAGCGGAAGATGAGCTCGCCCTCGCGGCCGGAATCGGTCGCGCACACGACCTCGCGGACCTCGGGGTCTCGGAGGACCTTCTTCACGACGCCGAACTGGGCCTTCGTCCCTTCCGCCACCACGAGAGGCCACTCGGACGGCAGCAGCGGCAGATGCTCGACCGTCCAGCGCTTCCACTCCGGCCGGATCTCCGGCGGCTCGGCCAGGCGCACGAGATGGCCGAGGGCCCACGTGACGACGTAGCCGCCCCCGACCAGGCAGCCGTCGGACCGCTGCGTCGCCCCCAGGACGCCGGCGATGTCGCGGGCCACGGACGGCTTCTCGGCGACGACGGCGACGGTCACGCCCCACACCTCACCGGGCGAGGCTATACCCGCTCGACGCCAAGGGGGGTCCGCCTGGGGGCGCCGACGAAGGACGCCGCGACCGCCGTCCCGCGGAGCCTCGGCGGCGGAAGGGCCTTCGCGAACAGGCTCCGCCGAGAGCAGGACCGTGGCCTGGACGCGGCCGGAGTTGCGCCAGACGGCCGCCGGTGCTTTCCGAACGGCCGTCTGGGCGAACGGCGCCTCTCCCCCGGCTACGCCGGAAGCTTGGCCCCCAGCACGTCCATCGGCTCGATCGCCAGTGGCTTCGCGAACAGGTGGGGAGCCTGCTCCCCGAGGGCCTTCGCGATCGGCCCGTTCAGGTGGCTCTGCCGGCCGGCCTCGTCTCGAAAGGCGTCGAAGATGGCGAACGTGGTCGGTCCGAACTGCACCGCGAACCACACGACGGTCTTCTCCTCGCGGTTGGCCATCTCGAGGCCCTGCTTCAGGAACACCGCGACGTCCTTCTCCCTGCCGGGCCTTGCCTCCAGGCGCACGAACAAGCTACGCGTCACCATCGCTCGAATCCTCCTTGGAGCCGAATCGGCTCGCTCCAGAACGTAGGCTCCGAGGCGACGCGCAGCCAGTGGCGCGAACGCCATATTTGATATCGTTATTGCCATGCGCGTGAACGTGCTCGCTCTCGACGGCGTCTTCGACCTGGGGCTCTCCGCGGTGCTCGACGCGTTTCAGACGGCCAACGAGCTGATCGACATGGCCGGGCTCTCCGTGGCGCGATTCGACGTGAGGACGGTGGGCGTGCGACGGACGGTCAAGACGTCGCAGGGCCTGAGCGTCCCCGTCCAGGCCCTGGGCTCGCGGACGCCCGACTGCGTCGTGGTCCCGGCCATCGGCTTCAAGACGCCCGGTCCGCTGGAGGCGGCCCTCGGCCGACCCGACGTGCGGGACGCCTCGGAGGTGCTTCGACACTGGGCGGAGCGCGGCGCCACGATGACCGCCGCCTGCATCGGCACGTTCGTGATGGCCGAATCGGGCCTGCTCGACCACCAGCGCGCCACGACCACGTGGTGGCTCGTGCCGCTCTTCCGCCGGCGCTACCCGGGCGTCGTGCTGGACGAGTCGGCCATGGTCGTCCAATCGGGCCGCTTCGTGACCGCCGGAGCGGCTCTCGGCCACATGGACCTGGCGCTGTGGCTGGTGAGAGGGATCAGCCCGCAGCTCGCGTCGCTCACCGCGAAGTACCTGATCGTGGACTCGCGGCCGTCGCAGGCGGCCTACGCGATCGTCGACCACCTCGTCCACTCCGACGACGTCGTGCTGCGCTTCGAGGCGTGGGCGCGCGCGCGGCTCGCCCGGGGCTTCTCGCTCGGCGAGGCCGCGCGGGCGGTGGGCACGAGCAAGCGCACGCTCGCCCGCCGCATGCACGCGGTGCTCGGAAGGTCCCCGCTATCGTACTTCCAGAGCCTGCGCGTCGAACGCGCCCTGCACCTGCTGAAGACGACGGGCGCGAGCGTCGACGAGATCGCCACCCGGGTCGGGTACGCCGACGGGGTCACGCTGCGGGCCTTGCTGCGGCGTCGGCTCAGGCTGGGGATCAAGGAGATCCGGCGAACGGCGTGATCCCTCTCCAGCACCCGACCGGATCCAGGCGCCCTCACGCGGGCGGATCGGGTCTCACCCCGCGCCGCTCGAGGCCGGACTGGACCTCGCCCGCGGCCCGGGCCATCAGCAGGCGCATCTCCTCGTCGGGCAGGCGGACCAGGATGTCGTCACCGCCCTCCGCGCCGTCGGCTCGCCCCTCCCTGGAGGGAGGCGACTCGCCGGGGAGGAGCGTCGCGTACGGTCGCAGCGCTCTGCTTCACCTGCTCGCAGCACTTGACGACCGTGGTCCGTCTTCTGCCCGACGGTGCAGGCGTCTTCTGGAGGGGGCCCGTTCCAGAAGGATGGGCCCGGACAACCCGCATTCGCGCCCGCGGCCAAGGTCGCAGAGAGAAGCAGCAGTCGCCGTCCTCGACGGCGCGGACGCAACGTCGGCGACGTCGAAGCGTCCCTCATGATGTGAGAGTCACCTGATAGCCGAGCGCCGTCGCGGAGGAGGCTCCGGCTTTCCCGGGGAACGGCTAGACGTCCGCCCCCCGCAGCCGCCGGACCGCGAAGGCGATCGGGGCGACGAGCCAGAAGAGGAGCGAGGAGCCCAGGACGAGGCCCGCACCCCACGGGCCGCGCGTGAAGCGGAGGAGGGCGAGCGAGGCGGCGCCGAAAGCGCTCGTGCCCTCGATGGCGAGGAGCGTCCCCGTGCGGATCGCCCCCAGGGGGTTGACGATCGTCGAGACGATCAGGACCCGCGACGCCGTGCCGGACGGCAGGACGGACGCGAGGCCGAGGGCGGCGAGGTCGAAGAGGGCGACGGTCACGAACCAGACGACCAGCGCGAGGGCGAGGGCGCGGGTGCGCTTCCTGCCCACGGCGCCCGCGGAGAGGAGGGCGGCGAGCCCCAGGAAGACGGCCGTCGTCACGAGCGAAGCGGCCACGAGCAGCAGGAAGCCGCCGAGGCCCTCCGGGCCGGACTGCGCGTAGACGACGGCGCCGGCCGCTCCGAAGCCGACGGCCTGCGCCGCGGCCAGGGCCTGGAAGAGGCCGAGCAGCTTGCCGAGCAGGATCGTCCGGCGGGGGACGGGCTGCGAGAAGAGAAGCTCGGCGGCGCCGCGGTCGGGGACCAGGGACAAGACGCCGATCAGCAGCGCGGTCAGGGGCACGAGGAGGAGGACGAGCTGGACGAGGGAGACGGCGGTCCGGGCGAAGTCCTCGACGCCATGGCCGCCCGAGAGCACGTAGCCGGCGCCCGCCACCCCGAGGGCGAGGACGCCGAAGACCGCGGCGAAGATCTGCGTCCAGCGGGAGCGGAGGGCGAGGACGAGCTCCTCCCGGGCGAAGAGGCGGAGGTGCTTCACCGGCTCTCTCCGACGGGAGGACCGGCGGGCCCGAAGAGCTCCGCCGCCGGCACGGCCGCGCCGCCGCGCGCGTCCGCGTCCTGGTCGCGGGACGCGGCGTCGGCGTGGGCGATGACGTGCGAGCCCATCGGGGTCTCGAGGCCCTCCACGCGGGTGTAGACCGCGCGGTCGGCGCGGGCCCACGCCTTCGTCCGGTGGTCGGCCACGAAGGCCGTCGCGCCCGTCGGCGCCCGGCCTGCCTTCACATAGCCGGCGAGGCAGCCGAGGTCGTCGAAGAACCGCGGCAGCTCGCCGGGGGCCACGAGCTGCGCGGCGAAGACGGCGGTCGAGACGGCCATCCGACAGGATGCGCAGAGCTCGTTGCGCGTGTCGAGGGCCGCCGGCTCCGGCGCGCCGGCCCCGCACGCCACGGCCAGCAGGGCCGCTGCTCCGGCCAGGGATCCCGTCGTCCCGAGGGCCGCCGTCACGACGTCCGCTCCGAATCCGCGTGCGGGCCCGTCTCCGACTCCGCCACCAGCTCCCGGTAGAGGACGTCCAGGCGGCCTTCCTCCGCGGTCAGGCCGCGCACCTCGACGCCGAGGCCGCGCACGGCGTCGAGGACGCGCGGCCGCAGGGCGGCGGGGCCGGGCACGACCAGCTCCACGTCGCGCCCCGACTCGCGGTGCTCGCCGGCCCAGACCGCGGCCGGGGCCACGGCGCGGACGGCGTCGAGAAGATTCGCCGGCCGTTCCGCCACCCGCAGCCGCATGACGCCGCGCTCGCCCAGGCGGTCCTTCAGCTCCGACGCGGTGAGGCTCGCCACGAGCCGCCCGCCCACGAGCACGGCGAAGCGGTCGGCCAGCCGCTCGGCGTCCCCGAGCTGGTGCGACGTGAAGAGGACGGTCCGGCCGTCCTCGCGCGCCCGCTCGACGAGACCGTAGAACGCGCACAGGCCGTCGGGGTCGAGGGCTGCGGTGGGCTCGTCGAGCAGGAAAACGGGAGCGTCGGGGAGGAGGGCCACCGCGAGGCCGAGCCTCTGCACCATGCCGCCCGAGTACGTTCCGACGGTCCGCTCGCCGGCGCCGTTGAGCGCGGCGAACCGCAGGACCGCGAGGCTGCGCTCGGGGAGCGCTCCCCGCAGCTCCCGATAGAACTCCACGACCTCGGAGCCCGTGAGCGCCTCCGGGAAGCTGACCTTCTGGGGAAGGTAGGAGAGGACGAGGCGGGCCGCGGGGTCCGAGGCCGGCCGGGGCGGAGCGCCGAGCCACACCTCGCCGGACGTCGGGCGGACCAGGCCCGCGGCCGCCTTCAGCGTGGTCGTCTTCCCGGAGCCGTTCGGCCCGAGGAGGGCGACGACCTCGCCCCGGGCGACCTCCAGGGTCAGCGACTCGACCGCTCGCTGCGCGCCGAAGCGCTTCGTCAGGGCGCGGTAGGAGATCATGGCGAGGCCGTTTCTCCGATCTTCCTCCGTCTGCGGCCAAGGGTCGAGGAGCGGCCTCCCCGCGCGAGAGAGACGGCGCCCGCGAGGGCGAGGGCGAGCGACGCCCCGATGCCGACGGGGCTCGCCGCCCCCCGGCGCTCGTCCGCCCGCGGCACGCCCGGCAGGTCGGGCGGTCGCACGAGAGGGGACGGATCCACGACCGGCACGAGGCGAAGGACGGGGAACGCCCGCTCGGCGGCGCCGATCGCCGCTGCGGCGAAGCTGTCGGAGAGGAGGTCGGCCGCGGTGAGGTTCCCGCGGAAGTGGTCGAAGACGGTGGTGAGCCTGTAGGGCCGGTCGCTCCGGCCGTCGCCGTCGAGGTCGGGCTCGTCGTTGCCGGACCAGTAGTTGCCGAAGAAGACGGTGTCGGTCCGGCGGGCCACGAGGTCGAGCGGGGACATGTTCCCGACGAACGAGTTGCCCTCGAAGCGGTGGCCGCCGATCGGATCGTAGAGGACGACCGCCACGTCGGAGCCGGCGATCACGTTTCGCCTCAGGGTGACGCGGCGCGAGCCCTCGATGAAGACGCCCCGGGCGTTGTCCGCGATCAGGTTCTCCTCGGCGAGCACGTCGTCGCAGCCCTGGAAGAGGAGGCCCACCGACGCGAAGCCGCGGTTCCTCAGGAAGCGGTTGTGGCGGAAGACGAGCCGCTTCGAGTACATGATCGCCGTGCCCGCGGCGCCGTTCTCGAACGTGTTGCCCTCGAACACGTCGTCGTCCGAGAACATGTAGTGGAGCCCGTAGCGCACGTCGCGGGCCACGTTCGCCCGGACGAGCCCCTTCGAGGCGTTCTGCAGGTAGAGGCCGTCCCGCACGTCCACGACCTCGTTGCCCTCGAAGCGGAACGCCTCCAGGTTGTAGGCGTGGATCCCGGAGCCCTTCTCGCCGGGGTCCCGTCCGGGGATGCCGCGGATCCGGCAGCGCTCGACGACCGGCTCGTTCGCCTCGCGCAGGTAGATGCCGAAGAGCGTCTGGCGGATGTCGAGGTCGCGAAGCGTGGTGCGGCGGGCGGCGGTGTGGACGCCCGCGGTGTCCCGCGCGAGGTCTCCGCCTCCCCGGCCGTCGACGAGGAAGCCCTCGATCGTCACGTCGTCGGCCCGGACGCGCACGACGCTCCCGTGGCCCGACCCCACGAGCCGCGGCCGTCCGCGGCCGACGAGGCGGAGGGGCCGGTCCAGGACCAGGTCGCCGACGTACTCGCCGGGCTCGACCTCGAGCGTCGAGCCGGGCGCCGCCGCGTCCACGCGCGCCTGGAGGGGCGAGGCGTCGCCGGCGGCTGGCCGGCCCTCGATGCGAGCGGGGGCGATCGCGGCCATCTCCTGGCCGCGGCCGGCGGCGGCGACGAGGACGAGCCCCGCGGCGACGAGGGCCTTCATGCCGTCAGGCCGAAGGCCGCCGCGCCTCGCGCCAGGCGAGGACGAAGGCCACGAAAAGGCAGAGGGCCACCCCGGCGAGCGCGTAGGAGCCGATCGCGGGGTAGGAGTACACCTCGAAGTTCGCGAGCTTCTTGTAGCCGAAGAGGGGCGGCGTGAAGGGAGCGACCCGCACCGCGGCCTTCGGGTCGAGGTGGTGGCCGTACCAGTACATCTTGTAGGCGAACGACCAGAGGGCGAAGGCCCCGAAGTAGGTGTAGAGGACGAGCACGTCCAGGAGGTGCGTCACCTTGCCCATGACGGCCGCGCGGAGGAACAGGAGGCCGAGGATCCCGATCACGAACGGCAGCCACTTGAACTCCGTGAAGTCCTCGGCGTCGAGGTGCTTCATCCCGATGTAGTGGTTGAGGAGGTTGATCTCGTTGACGTCCTGCCCGTCGTGGCCGCCCTCGAGGCGGTAGCTGTAGACGTGGAGCCGCAGGCCGTCCTGGTACTGCGGGGCGAACATCGTCATGTCGTAGAGGGGCGCGAGGTAGGTCGGCAGCAGCAGGAGGAGAGCGACGACGAGCAGGACGCGGGGGCCGAGGTCGAGGGACGCGTCCAGGAAGCGGTTGACCTTCTCGATCGACTGGCGCATACGCACCTCGGGGGGAGTGGGGGGGCGAAGGTGAGCCCCCCCACCATTCAAGCTCAGCGCACGATCATGTAGCCCTGCATCTCCTGGTGGAGCGCGGAGCAGAAGTTCGTGCAGTAATAGGGGAAGACGCCCTTCTTCCTCGCCTTGAAGGTGACCGTCTTCGTCTCCCCGGGGTCGACCACGATGTTGAAGTTGTAGTCGAGCATCCCGAGGCCGTGGAGCATGTCGGTCGTCTGCTCGATGTTCGTGATCGCGAGGGTGACCTCGTCGCCTTCCTTGATCTCGAAGTCGGTGGGGGTGATGGTCGACCGCACCTCGACCATCTTGACCAGCACCTTGCTGCCGTTGCGGGTGAGGCCGGCGTCCTTCACGTCCCAGATCGCGAGCGGGTGCTTGTTCTCCTCCTTCGGGTAGACCTCGATCGGGTGGAGCCTGTCCGCCTTGACCATCTGGGCGTAGTGCGGCTCGGGCTCGGTGAACGCGTCGAGGACGAGCTTCATCTTCTCCTCGCTGATGTCCACGAGCTGGCTCGACTCGGGCTGGGAGGGGCCGACCGACAGGTGACGGCCGTGGGAGAGCTTGTTGAGGCCCACCAGCCACTTGCCCTGGGGGTTCACGGTGTCGCCGTGCGCCGCGCAGAGGTGGCCGATCGAGTACGACATCGGCACCTTGTCCACGACCTCCCACGTCCCGAGCTTCCACTTGGCGATGGCCGAGTCGACGAAGAGCGAGGTGTAGGCGTAGCCGTCGGGGCCGAACTGGGTGTGGAGGGGACCGAGGCCGACCGGGACCTCGGCGTCCTTGATCGACTCGTACTTGAGCACGGGGATCCCGTCCTCGTCCCCGGTGAAGTCCTTGCTCTTGATCGCGGTCTGCATCTTCTCGAAGTTGAAGGCGGTGGTCACGCCCTGGAGCTTGCCGGAGCCGACGATCCACTTGCCGTCGGGGGAGACATCGACGCCGTGCGGCGATTTGCCGCAGGGCATGAGGTACACGAGGCCGGGGACGTCACGGGGATCGATGACCTTGATCCCGCCGATCATCTTGCCCTTGCCCTCGGCGGCGGACTTCTCGGCGAGCCTCCAGTCGACGGCCGCGATGTAGTCGCGGTCGCGCTGGGTCGAGGTCACCTCGAGCTTGCCCGTCGCGCGCTCGCTGTTGTAGCAGGTCCAGAACATCCAGCCGTCGGAGGCGAGCTTGCCCGCGTCCCCGAGGTCGTAGTCGAAGGGAGGCATCATGATCTGCCAGCCGATCGACATCTCGCCCGTCTTGGGATCGATCCTGATCCCGGTCACGACGCCCTTGTACTCCGTGGCGTACTTGTCGACGCCGAGCGGCGTGCCCTTCGGGATCGGGATCGAGAAGCGGGAGGCCATCATCGAGTACTCGGTGTTCGGGGTCACGAACGCGGAGCCGTGGTTGCCGGAGACGTTCGGCACCGGGCCCAGGATCTGCCTCGTCTTGAAGTCGCGGAGGTCGATCCGGGCCACGCGGGCGTTCATGTCGTTGACGAAGAGCCACCGCCCGTCGTAGTCCCCCTTCGTCTCCGAGAGCGCGGGGTGGTGCACGTCGCCCCAGGTGAACTCGCCGAGCATCTTCTTCGTGTCGTCGTCGAAGCCGTAGCCGGTGGCCGGGTACGGCGTGAACACGGGGATCGTCACGAGGTGGCGCATGGAGGGCACGCCGTAGACGTAGACCTGACCCGAGTGGCCGCCCGACGCGAACATGTAGTACTCGTCGAGGTCGCCCGGGGCCACGTACACCTTCATCGCCGCCGCCGCGGCATCCGACACCGCAGCCCCCTTCTTCGCCCCCCTGGGCGCGCTCGGGGCGCAGCGGCCCGCGAGAAGCCCCAGGGCGACGATCCCGGCCACGGTCGCGAGGATCGTGCGGGTGCTCCTGCTCTTCATAGGATTGCCTCCTTGCGTCATGAGTACGAGCCTCCGGGGCCGGCCTACTGCTGCCGGCTCTCGACGACCTGGCCGGGGTTCAGCTTCGCCTCCCCGGCCTTCTGCTTCTGGTGCTCCGCGTACGCCTCGCGGACCTTCTGGATGGCGATCTCCTTCTCCTCCGGGGTGAGCACGATCTGACGCGACAGGACGACGGACATGGTCCCGGTGGGGGCGTGCAGGAAGTCGTCGACGGTGCGGCCGAACCGGGTCTGCACGTCCTCGACCGCGGTCGAGAGGTCGGGACCGATCTGGGCCGGGCTCTTCACGCCGAGGGCCGAGATCGAGTGGCAGACGAAGCAGCCCGTCTTGACGAACCATGCCCCCGGGCCCTCCTTCATGCGCTGCTCGGCCTCCTTCTCCTCCGGGGTCTGGGGGTCCGTCCGGGGCACGCCGGGCACGAACGAGGCGGGGACGGGAGCCTTCCTCCACGACAGGATCAGCATCGCCAGCGCCTGGGCCTCCTTCGTCGAGAAGTTGAAGTTGGGCATGACCGTGTCCTGGACGAGAGCCCGCGGGTCCTTGAGGTGCGCCACGTGCCAGGCGAAGGTCGTCTTCTGGCCGGAGAGCCGGCCGTACTCGTACTGCTCCGCCGCCTTGTCGCCGACGTAGGTGAGGTCGGGGCCGATCGTGCCCCCCCGGCCGTTGATCACGTGGCAGGCCCGGCAGCCCTTGTCGTGGACGAGCTTCTTCGCCAGGTTGATGAAGTCGGCCCCCTTCGTCTCCCGGTCGTAGCGGTGGCAGACGTTGCAGTTCACCTGCAGCAAGGCGGACTTCGACTCGACGATCGAGTAGGCCTCGCCCATCCCCTTCCCGAGGAGCGGCTCCTCCCAGAACGCGACGGGGCCGTGCGCCGGCTCCGTGTCCACCGCGAAGCCCTGGCCGCCGTGGCAGGACGTACACCCGTACGTCTCCGGCGGATGGATGCGCAGGATCTCCTGCGGGTGGGTCTTCCAGGGGTTGTCCGCGGCCTCGAAGCCCTTCCAGGGCGTGGACTGGTGGCAGGTGACGCAGCGGTCGGCCCGGCCCATGGCCGGCACCCAGATCTGCTGCATCCCGGAGGGCACCGTCCGCGCCATGTCGGCGCCGTACTTCTCGGCGACCTGCCTCCGGAACTGCGCCTGGTACCACCGCCACTCGTGCTCGCGGTCGTTGCGGAGGAAGAGGATCGTGGCCACGACGAGGACGAGGCCGATCGCGGCGAGGACGGGCCGGTCGAGGCGCGGGTAGGGCGAGTCGGTGCGCTTCTCCATGGTCAGATCCTCGTGGGGATCTCCGGCCAGGCCTGCCAGGGCCAGTAGAGCTGCCAGGAGGGCCCGCGCAGGAACGTGCCGACGATCGTGAGGAGGACGACGACGACGACGGCGACGAGGAAGACCGTGTTCTGCCGCTGCCGGCCGCCGTGGAACCACACGCCCGCGGCTTCGGCGGAGGACCGGTCGAGCCAGGGCCAGGCGGTGAGGAGGGCCAGGATGAGCCCGGGCAGGATCACGCCGCCGAGGAAGGCGCCGTTCACGGTGAAGCCAAAGGCGGTGAACGTGGTGTCGGTGACGATCTCCTGGAGCCAGAGGAAGTACCAGGGCGCCTTGGCCGGGTTCGGGGTCACGAGCGCGTTCGCGGCCTCCTCGAGGGGGGAGCGGACGAAGGAGGCGAGGACGCTGATCACGGCGAAGGTGCCGAGCACCGCCACCGCCGCGCGGCGGACGAGGTCGGGCATCGCGTTCACGGTGAGGTCGCGCGCCTCGAGGCTCGCGGCGCGGATGGTCGGCGCCGTGCCGCGGGCCACGCCGAGGAGCGCGTAGGTCTTCGTCTTGACCGGCTCCTCGGCCGCCTTCTCCCGGAGCGTGGCCACGCGGTCCACGCGGGCGAGGCCGCCGTCCTTGCGGACCCTCCACATGTGGTAGGCGAAGAGCCCGCCCAGGAGGCCGGGCAGGAAGATGACGTGCAGCACGTAGAAGCGGAGGAGCGTCGCCTGCTCGATGGCACGCCCGCCGATCAGCAGCTCGCGGATCCGCGGCCCGACCCAGGGAATCGACGCCGCGATGTTGGTGCCGACCGTGACCGCCCAGAAGGCGAGCTGGTCCCAGGGCAGCAGGTATCCGGTGAAGGAGAGGAAGAGGGTGAGGAGGAGCATGAAGACGCCGATGACCCAGTTCCACTCGCGCCGCTGGCCCCGCCCCGCCCCGTTCTTGTAGGCGCCGGTCAGGAAGACCCGCACGAGGTGCAGGAAGACGGCGGCCACCATCAGGTGGGCCGAGAGGCGGTGGACGGAGCGGATCCAGGAGCCGAACGTGACGACCCACTCGATGTCCTTGACCGAGCCGTACGCGCGCTCGACCGAGGGCACGTAGAGGAAGAGGAGCGGAAGGCCGGAGACGACGAGGAGGAGCAGGAGGGCCGCGCTGATCGTGCCCAGCCAGAAGGAGTAGCTCCAGTCGAGCGAGGGCTTGAAGACCTTGGCCGGGAACCAGTGGAGGGCGAAGTTGGCGACGATCGCGTCGCCCGCCTCGCGGTCGGAGCGGGGCTTGAAGCTCCAGAGCGGCTTCGGGTGGACGCCGGGGGCGCTCGGGGCCTCGGGCGGGGGCGTCTTGGCGGCGGTGGCCATGGCCGTGCTCCTCAGGCGACCGTGAGGCGGAAGTCGCGGCCGACCTCGTTCGCGAGGTCCGCCACGAGCTGGCCGTCGTCCGCCGAGACGCCGAGGTGGTACCAGGCGAGAGGCCGCGGCGCGGGGCCGGCGACGTTCTTGCCGTCGCCCGAGTACCTCGAGCCGTGGCAGGGGCAGGTGAAGCGGTGGGTGACGCGCATCTGCGCTCCCCCGACCTCCATCGTCACCGGCTGGGGCAGGGCCTCGGCGCGCACGGTGCAACCGAGATGAGTGCACACCGCGGACACCGCGTGGAAGACCTTGCCCTCCCGGAAGACGAAGAGGCGCTGCTCGGGCAGGAACTTGAGGCCGTCCGGGAAGTCCATGGGCAGGCCGAGCTTCACCGTGGTCGGGGCGTCGTAGGAGACGTTCGGGAGGAGCGACCGCAGCGAGGCCGCGGCCTGCGTGCCGATGCCGACCACCCCGGCTCCGATGCCCACCTTCACGAGGAACTCGCGGCGGTCCTTCTTCGAATGGCCTTCGGTCATACGGTCTCCTGGGCGGGAGCTCGGGCAAAGCGCTCCTGGATCCGGAAGCGCTCCATGGTCATGGCTTCGGTGGGGCAGCGGACGGCGCAGAGGCCGCAGCGGATGCAGCGGTCGTCGTCCTTGATCATCGCGCTCAGCGGGAGGCCGTTCGCCTCGGCCCGCGCCGCGAGCTCCGCCTTCTCGGCCTCCGGAAGGTCGAGGGACTCGAAGGGAACGATGGCCAGGCAGTACTCCGGGCATACGTCCACGCACCGGCTGCACAGCACGCACTTCTCGGGGTCGTAGATCGTCTGGACGTGGCAGACGAGGCACCGCGTGCCCTGCCGGACCGCGGCGGCGGGGTCGTAGACCGTCTCGACCTCGGCGATGCCGGTGCGGCGGCCGACGTCGAGCGTGGGCGGGGGCTCGCGGTCGAGCACCTCGAATCCGGCGAGCATCCGGTAGTCGCGGGTCGGGATCTTCTCGACGTCGAGAGTGACCTCGAGTCGGGCCCGCTCCCCGGCCAGGTGCTCGTGGATGGAGCGGGCCGCGCGCTTGCCGTTGGCCACCGCCTCGATCAGATTGCGGGGGCCGAAGGCCACGTCGCCCCCGGCGTAGACGCCCTTCGCCGACGTGGCGAGCGTCTGCGCCTCCACCCGGATCGTGCCCCCGGGGAGGAGCTCGACCCCGTCCGCCGCCTTCACGAAGGAGAGGTCGGCGCGCTGGCCGATGGCGAGGACGCAGGAGTCGGCGTCGAGGGTGAGGACGTCCTCGTCGTCGTAGCGGGGGTGGAAGCGGCCGTCCTCGTCGAAGACGGACAGGACGGCCCGCAGCTCCACGTGCTGCAGGCGCCTCTCTCCCAGGAACCGCTTCGGCCCCCGGCGCGGGAGGAAGGCCACTCCTTCCCTCCTCGCCTCCTCGAACTCCTCGTGCCCCTGCGTCGTCTGGAGCACCGGCATCTCGACGAAGCTCTCCAGGGAGACGATCGTGACCTCGGTGGCGCCGCCGCGGAGCGCCGCCCGCGCGGAGTCGAAGGCCTCCTTCATCCGGGCGTCGGTCTCGCCGGCCAGCTCGTGCGCCTCCTCCTCGCGGCCCAGGCGGAGGGCGGTCCGGGCCGCGTCGAAGGCCACGAAGCCGCCCCCGATCACCACCACCCTCCGTCCGAGGTCCATGCGGTAGCCGCGGTTCACGTTGAGGAGGTAGTCGACCGCCTTCACGACGCCGTCGAGCTCGACACCCGGGACCTGGAGGTCTCGGCCTTGGGAGACGCCGACGGAGAGGAAGACGGCCTCGAAGCCCTCCCGCCGCAGCTCGGCGAGGCCGTAGGACGCCGTGAGCGCGACGCCCGAGCGCAGCTCGACCCCGAGGGACAGGATGCTGCGGATCTCCTCGTGGATGAGGGTCCGGGGTAGGCGGTACTCGGGTATGCCGAAACGCATCATGCCGCCCGGCTCGGGAGAGGCGTCGAGGACCGTGACGGCGTATCCGAGAAGGGCCAAGTCGTGGGCGGCGGAGAGGCCGGCGGGTCCGGCGCCGACCACGGCCACCTTTCGTCCGTTCGCGTGCGGGAAGCGGGCGATCGGGAGGTGGCCGGAGTAGAAGTTGCCTTCGAGGATCGGCGATCCGAGCGGGGCGAGCCCCGCGAGCTGCGGTTCTGGCGGGGCGGGCCCCGCGAGTGGCGGATCGGGCGGGGCGAGCAGCCGGTCCTGGGTTTGCGGCCGGACGGACTCGACCCCGTGTCGCTCGGTCACGTAGCGCTTGAGGGCTCGGATCGAGATCGGGGCGTCGATGGCTCCGCGCCGGCAGGCGTCCTCGCAGGGGGCGGCACACACGCGGCCGCACACGGAGGCGAACGGATTCGGCGCCCGGGCGACCAGGAACGCTTCCTCGTCGCGCCCCTCCGCGATCAGCTGGACGTAGCGCCCGGCGTCGGTACGGACCGGGCATCCCGCCTGGCACTTGACCTGCTCTTTCCAGTGCTCGAGGTCGGGGAGCTGCACTCGGACGGGCATCGAGTCACCTCACGTGGTGCACCATCACTCTCGTCCGCGCGGCGGACGAGGGGTATGACGGTGGTCATGAGCGTGGCCCGGAGGTACTCCTCCGCGCTGCGGCAGGAGCCACCGGAATCGGCTCGACCCTGACCGGCGTCATACCGTCGGCGCGCAGGACCGATGCATAAGGGACTGGAGCGTGCAGAGGAGGCCCAGTGTCCAAGGCGATCGAGGTCCTGATGAACGAGCACCGGCGGATCGAGCAGGTGCTCGGGTCCCTGGAGACGTTCGCGGCGGCGATCGAGGATGGTCTCGCGCCGGAGCGCGCCGTTCTCGCGGAGTACGGCTCCTACTTCCGGGACTTCGCCGACGCCTGCCACCACGGAAAGGAGGAGGACATCCTCTTCCAGCGGATGGTCGAGAAGGGGTTCCCTCGCGACACCGGCCCGGTCGCGGTCATGCTCTACGAGCACCGGGTCGGCCGGGGCCACGTGTCGGCCCTCCGCCAGGCGGGCGGCGGTGAGGGGCCGCTCTCAGGCGTCGAGACCCGCCTCGTCCTCGAGAACGCCTCGGCCTTCGTCCCGCTGCTGCGGGCGCACATCGTGAAGGAGGACCGCATCCTCTACCCGATGGCCCTGCGGCTCCTGACGGCGCAGGAGCTCGAGGCGATGGAGACCGAGTTCGACGCCTTCGAGGCGCGCATGCGAGCCGGCGGCTCCGAGGACCGGCTCCGCGCGCTCGCCGACCGCCTCACCGCCCGGTTCCGTCCCGATCCCGAGCGCCTCGCGGTCGCCGCCCGGTCGGTCGGCTGCGGAGGCTAGACGCCCGAGCCGCCCTCAGCCGGCGAGGGCGTTCCAAAAGTCGACGCTCTCGAGCGCGCCCTCGCTCACGATCGTGCCGGCGGCGTCGACGAGGAGCACGAACGGGCTCCCCGAGGGCGCGATCGCGGCTGTCACCTCGCCAGTGTCGAGCAGCACCTCGAACGGCAGCGGCAGCGCGCGCACCTCGTCCTCCCGCTCGTAGTGGTGGGGGCGGTCCGGGTACCGCTGCGGCACGGTCGTGACGGCGTGCATCCCCGCGAGGAAGGGGGCGAAGAACGTCGCGAAGTTGTGGTAGCGGCCGAGGAGGTCGTAGTAGGGGCCGTTGCTGCGGTAGGTCGCGAGCACGCAGACGGCCAGAAGCTTCCGCGGGCCCATCGCCTGCAGCGTGTCCGCGAGGCCGACCGTCTTCCTCGCTCCTTCGATCGTCGGCAAGGCGTAGGCGACCGGGAACGGCCGCCCCCTCCAGCGCGCCGTCTCGAGCGGCGGCCGCACGCCGGTCACCTCGGCGATGGCGTCGGCCGTGCTCTCGAGCGGGTCGTAGTCGAAGGCCCGGCGCAGGCCGGCGAGCCCCGCCTCCTTCCGGCCCTGGCGCAGCTCCTCGAGGCCGGCGTAGTGGAGCGCGATCGCGGTGAAGTTCATCGTCCAGTCCCGGCCGTAGCGGTCGACGTACTCGCGCATCCGCTCGAGCCCGGCTGCGTGCTGTCCGGCCTCCCAGAGCGACACCCCCTCGAAGAGGAGCGCGGGCGTCCCCGCGCCGCCCCTGGCCGCGAGCGCGGCCCGGCTCAGCTCGCCGAGGGCGGAGCAGTCCCCCAGCTCCCACAGGCGCTCGAGGGCCTTCGGGTCCGGGTCGTCCGGCTCGAAGCGGGCGCGGATCGCCTCCGCCGTGTAGTCGAGCTCGATCCCGATCTCGATCCCGGTGGTCGCGAGCTCGACGGTCTCCCGGCCGGCCCGGGAGTAGAAGCCGAGCAGCCTCTTCCTCGCCCGACGGTCGCAGAGCCTCGGCGACTGGCGCGCCGCCGGGCTGCCGTCCACGAAGCAGAGCAGGTCGCCGGCGCGGATCCCGGCCCGGGTGGCGACGCACTGCCTCGCCACCTTCTCGACGGCCAGGCACGAGACGGCGTGCGGCGGGCCGGCCGCGGGCTCGCGCCGCAGCCCCCTCACGTGGGACTCGATGAAGGCCGTCAGGTC
>DATJYX010000067.1:0-41110 GCA_035577965.1 Vicinamibacteria bacterium
TCACTCGACATTGGTCGCCTCCTTCAGCGCGTCGTTGGCGCAGTGCTGGAGTGACAGGGCGAACCTCGCTAGAGCTCCCGCTCGATTGGCAGGATCGACAGCAGGCCCACGGCGGCGCGCCGGAAGAACCCGACCCCGGGCACGGTGTCGTACCGACGGTCGCCTTCCGGGGTGCGCTCGATCCAGGAGAGTTCCCCCTCCTCGGGTAGCCTGACTTGGTAGGCCCGGGACGGGAGGTGACTGTCGAAGCTCTCGGCGAGGCGGCCGGCGAGGGCGGGACTGTGGATCACCAGGCCCATCTCGGTGTTCAGCCCGGCCGAGCGCGGGTCGAAGTTGAAGGAGCCCACGAAGAGACGCTCGCGGTCCACCGCGAACGTCTTGGCGTGGATGCTGGCGGACGAGCTCCCACCTACTCCGTTCCGCTCCGCCTCGTCCGTCCGCTGCAGCTCGAGGAGCCGCACCCCCGATCGCAGGAGCGCCACGCGCCGCTTCGCGTACCCGGCGTGGACGGCGGTCACGTGGGTCGCGGCGAGCGAGTTTGTGAGGACCCGCCGCGGGCAAGCTCCTGGAGGACGGCGGTGCCGCCGGCCGTGGGGACGAAGTAGGGCGAGACGAGATCCAGCTCCCTCACGGGCCGCCCCACGAGCTCGAGCATCCGGGGCAGCAGAAGGAGATCGGCCCGGTGCTCCCGATCGAGCGTCTTCGCGCGGTCGTCGCAGACGAGGGGGCCTGCGCCCAGTCGAGTGCGAGTCGGCCCTCGGCGCCGCTTCGGCGAGCAGGGCCCGCGCAGCGAAAGCGGCGCGCGGGTCGGGCAGGGCGTGGATGCCCGCGAGCCCCGGGTGGGCGGCGACCGCGGAGGCCACCGCGCGAGCGAGCCGGGTCGTGTCCGTATCTTCTGCGGCAACGGTCATGACCGTTGCCTCCGGCGGCCCTGCTTTGGAGCAGCCGAGGGCGAGAGCCCCCAGGGCGGCGAGCCACGGCGATGTCCGGGCCATGTCCGAGAGGGTACCGCATTCCCTCTCGCCTTCTGACCTTCCCTAAAGGGCTGTAGTCCCCGCGTCTCTGGGAGGAGTAGCGTGCTCACGCATCAGGTTATTCCCGTGTCGCCATACCGACGGTGGCGCGGGCTCCGTTCCAGGTCGAGTCGGCATTCAAAAGGGGGCTGGACAATGGACGGCAGAGTGCAGGCGTGGCTGGAGACGGCAAAGAAGAATGCCGGCTGGCTCATCGTTCTCGGGGTCGTGGAGATCGTCGCCGGAGTCCTGGCGATCGGCGGACCATTCATGGCGGGCCTCGCGGTCACGGTGATGGTCGGGATCGCGCTGCTGCTGGGCGGAGGCGCGCGCCTCGTCGGGGCCTTCATGGCCGACTCCTTCGGCGCAGGTGCGCTGATCTTCGGGTGGGGCCTGATCGTCGCGACGACGGGCTTCTACTTCGTGATCCGCCCCGGCATCGGGCTGGCGACCCTGACCCTGGTGGTCGCTATGGTCCTGTTCATGGACGGCGTCACGCGCGTCATCCTCTCTTTCAAGCTCAAGCCCGTCAAAGGCTGGGGCTGGATGCTGATGGGCGGCATCTTCAGCATCCTGTTCGCCTGCATGGTGGGGTGGGAGTTCCCGGCCTCGAGCCTTTGGGTCATCGGGACCCTGGTCGGCTTCAGCCTGCTGTTCAACGGCTTCACGACGATCACCCTGGCCGGCACGGCGCGCCAGGTCGCTGGCACCGTCGAGAAGGCCGCGTGAGGCACGGGCCTGGCGCGGCGGCGCGGGGGTGTGCCTGCTCGCGCTGGCCCCGAGCGTCCGAGGCGGTGCAGAGGGGAGGTACAGCCCGCCCTTGGGGCGGCCTGCAGAAGGCCGATCCGCATCCCTCGCGCCGGCCCGATCGTGTCGGGGGCATGATGCCCTTGCCCGGTGGCTGAGGCGGTGCGTGCCGCCTCAGCCGCCGAGGGCGATGACGAGGCCGACGAGGGAGACGCCGATCGCCAGCATGGCGACGCCGGAGCGCCAGGCTCCGAACCCCGCATAGTGGCCGAGGGCGGAGCCGTTCAGGAACAGCATGGTCAGGCCGATGCCTTGGGACACGTGCAGGGCGAAGGTCACGTCGGAGAGGAAGGCGAACGGCAGCGTGACCGGCAGCGTGCCCAGCACCACCAGCGAGAAGACGGCGAGGGCGCCCGCGAAGTCGCCGCGCGCGACCCGGGGGCGAGGAGCGTTGCGGGCGCCATCGGTGATCGCGGTGCGGATCCCCTCGAGGACGCTCGTGGGGAGAACGTCGGCGAGCCCTCCCGGCAGGTTCTCGGCCAGTATCCGTCGCCCCGCGTCGGCGTTCTTCGCCCCTCCGATCGCGCGCACCAACCGGTGGGCCCACCCCCGGTCGGCGACGCTGGTGATCACGTACATGACGGCGTCGACGATGCCCCACGCCAGGTTGCAGCCGACGGCCGCGTAGAGCAGCTCGTGGATGCCCTGCCCGCCTGCGCTCGCGACGCTAACCGTCCCGGTGAAGGTCAACGCCATGATGACCCCGAACACCAGCTCGGAGAAGCGGTCGGTCGGGTCGAGGACGTCCCCCGCGCGTGGTCTCGCGTCTTCGGCCTTGGCCATGCTCGCAGGAGAAGATACACCGCACGCGGGACGCCTTGGGCTATCTTGGGGGGCGTGAAGCGAGGGCAATCGGGGACCGCGCCCGAGGCCCCGGTCGATCGGAGGCTCCAGGCGCGAATCGCGCGATTGCTCGCGGCGCCGGAGACCGACGGTGACAGGGCCCGAACGGTCGTCGGCACGTTCGCGCTCCATCTCCGGCCTGTGCGCGTCCCGAAGGCCGCGACCCGCTTCACTCACACGTTCGGCCTCGGGGGGATGTCGCTCGTGCTCCTCGGCCTCCTCGTCGTGACCGGCTCGCTGCTCATGTTCGGCTACACGCCGGTGCCGGGCGAGGCGTACGCGTCGATCGAGAGGCTGGAGTCGCAGGTCCTCTTCGGGGCCTTCGTGAGGTCCGTCCACCACTGGAGCGCGAACCTGCTCGTGCTCGTGGCCTTCCTGCACATGCTGCGGGTCTTCTTCACCGGCGGCTTCCTCGACGGGCGCGCGCTGAACTGGCTCGTCGGCGTCGTGCTCCTCGCCGCGGTCGCCGCCTCGAGCTTCACCGGGTACCTGCTGCCCTGGGACCAGCTCGCCTACTGGGCGGTCACGATCGTCACCGGGATGGCGGGGTACCTCCCGCTCGCGGGCGGAGCGCTCGCCAGTCTCCTGCGTGGCGGCCCCGAGATCGGCCCCGAGACGCTCGGGACCTACTACGCGCTCCACACGCAGTGGCTCCCCGCGCTGCTCCTCGCCTTTGCGCTCTTCCACTTCTGGCGCGTGCGACGGGCGGGCGGGGTCGTCGTGCCCCCGGACGCCGTCCGCGACGAGAGGGGCAAGCCCGAGCAGGTCCTGTTCCTGCCGCAGCTTCTCTGGCGCGAGACGGCCGTGGCGCTGCTGCTGCTCGCCGCGGTGTCGCTCTTCGGGGCGGTCGTTCGGGCCCCGCTCGGCCCGGCCGCCAACCCGGGCCTGTCGCTGAATCCCGCGAAGGCGCCGTGGTACTTCCTCGGCTTCCAGGAGCTTCTCGTCCACCTCCATCCGCTCTTCGCCGTCGTCGTGGTGCCGGCGCTGGCCGCCGTCGCACTCGTCGCGTTGCCGTACCTCGGCTTCGCGAAGGACGAGCCGCGCGGGGCGTGGTTTCTCTCGGAGAACGGCCGGCGCACTGCACGGCTTGCCGCGGTGGTCGCCCTGGTGGCGACGCCTCTGCTCGTGGTGGCCGACGAGGCACTGCTCGGCGCCTCCGGAGCCTCGGCGGGCGGGGCCGCGGTCGTGACCCGGGGCGCTCTGCCCCTGGCCGCGCTGCTCGTCGTGTGCGTGGCCGGCTTCCGCCTCTTGCGGTCACGGCTCGGCGCGACGCGCCTCGAGGCGACGCAGGCGCTCTTCGCCTTCCTGGCGACCGCGTTCGTGGTCCTGACGTTGGCGGGGATCTGGTTCCGCGGTGCCGGAATGAGGCGGGTGTGGCCGTGGCGCGCGTGACCCACGTGACGCCCGCGCCGCCCGCGCCGCCCGCCGGGGCGTCGCAGCCGCGCCGCTCTTTTCTCGGCCTCGCGTGGCTCGGGATCGGCCTCGCGGCTCTCGGGGAGGCCGCGTGGATCTTCGCTTCGTTCCTGCAGCCGCGCCCGAAGGCACTGAAGGGCGGCAGCACCCTGGTGGTCGCCGGGCCCTCGGACGGGTTCGCCCCCGGCTCGGTGACGGCCTTCCCGGCGGGGAAGTTCTACCTCGTGCGGCTCCAGGACGGCGGCTTCCTCGCGCTCAACCGGCAGTGCACGCACCTTGGCTGCAGCGTGCCGTGGGACGAGGCTACCGGCCGGTTCGCCTGCCCGTGCCACGCGTCCGTGTTCGACCTGCGCGGCGACGTCCTCGCCCCGCCCGCGCCCCGCCCTCTCGACCTCTTCGCGGTGAGGATCGAGAACGGGATCGTCAAGGTCGACGTCTCGGCGCCGATCCGGCGCTCGGCCTTCGACCCGTCGCAGGTGACGAGGGGCTGAGCCGGTGACCGACGACCTCGCGCGCTGGAGAACCGCCGCCCTCGTCGGCGCCGCGCTGGTCGTCGCCTCCTGTCCGCTGTACCTGGCCCGCCGGTCGCTGCGTGCCCCCGTGGCGACGGGGGCAGTCACCGCCGAGGCGACCTTCGTCGGGCGCGCGGAGTGCGCCCGCTGCCACGCGAACGAGACGAAGGCCTGGACGGGGTCGCACCACGACAAGGCGATGACCGAGGCGACCGAGGCGACGGTGAGGGGCGACTTCTCCGGCATCACCTTCCAGGGCGACGGGATGAAGGCCCGCTTCTTCCGCGACGCCTCGAAGTTCCTGATCGAGACAGAGGGGCCGGACGGAAAGACGGCGGTCTTCCAGGTGGCCTACACGTTCGGCTGGGATCCGCTGCAGCAGTACCTGATCCGCTTCCCGGGCGGGCGCCTGCAGGCGTTCTCGCTGGCGTGGGACGTCCCGGGGAAGAGGTGGTTCTTCCTCTACCCCGGAAAAAAGATCCCGCGGTCCGACTGGCTTCACTGGACGCGCAACGCCCAGAACTGGAACGGCATGTGCGCCGAGTGCCACTCCACCAACCTGATCAAGGGGTTCGACCCGCAGACCGACAGCTACCAGACGACGTGGTCGGAGCTGGACGTCAGCTGCGAGGCGTGCCACGGCCCCGGCTCGCGACACGTGGCGTGGGCCGAGGTGCCGGCGATGGGGAGGGCGAGCCTCGACAACGCCGGCCTCGTGATGAAGGCCTCGGGGATCACGAGCCGGCAGCTCGTCGAGCTGTGCGCCCCGTGCCACTCGCGACGGACGGAGCTGGGGGACTACGACCACCGCCGCTCGCAGCTGCTCGACAACCACCTGCCGGTCCTGCTCACCGAGGGGGTCTACTACCCGGACGGGCAGATCCAGGACGAGGACTTCGAGTACGGCTCGTTCGTCCAGAGCAAGATGTTCCGCATGGGCGTTCGCTGCACCGACTGCCACGACGCCCACACCCTGAAACTCCGCAAGGATGGCAACGGCGTCTGCCTCCAGTGCCACGCGGCCAACGCCTACGACGACGCCCGCCACCACTTCCACAAGAAACAGTGGAAGGGCCAGCCGAGTGCCGGCGCGCTCTGCGTCTCCTGCCACATGCCGAAGTCCCCGTTCATGGTCGTCCACTGGCGCGCCGACCACAGCATCCGGATCCCGCGGCCCGACCTGACGAGGGACATCGGCGTGCCCAACGCGTGCAGCCGCTGCCACGCGGACAAGCCGCTCTCGTGGGTCACGGGCGCCTACGACAAGTGGTACGGCACGGCGAGGAAGCCCCACTACGGGACCGTGATCGCGGCGGGGCGGCGGGTGGACCCGGCCGCGAAGCCCGACCTGCTGAGGCTCGCCGGCGACACGCTCTCGCCCACGATGGTGAGGGCCACCTCGCTGTCGCTGCTCGGCCGCTACGGCGGCGCCGACGTGATCGCCGCCTTCCGGCGCGCTCTCCTCGACGAGGAGCCGCTCATCAGGCGGACGGCCGTCGCCGAGGTCCCGATCGAGGACGAGGCGGAGCGCGCCGCCCGGCTCGCGCCGCTGCTCGCCGACCCCTATCGCGCGGTTCGCCTCGAAGCGGCCGCCCAGCTCGCCGGCACCTCGCCGGCGAGGCTGCGGCCCTACCAGCAGGACGCGCTCGCCACGGCGATCGCCGACTACGTGAAGGCGATGGAGTACTCGCTCGATTTCTCGTCCGCGGGCCACAACCTGGGGCTGCTCTACGAGCGCCTGGGCGACACGGCTCGCGCCGAGGAGTACTACCGGAGGGCGGTCGCCGTGGACGACCTCTGGTACCCGCCGAAGGTGAACCTGGCCCTCCTCCTGGCCCGGCAGGGGAAGAACGGGGAAGCCGAGAAGCTGCTCCGCGAGGTCCTCGCAGCGAACCCGCAAGAGGCCCAGGTCGCCTATTCCCTCGGCCTGCTCGTGGCCGAAACGGGAAACATGGAGGAAGCGGCCGCGCTGCTCGCCCGCGCCGCCGCGGGATTGCCTTCGTACACGCGCGCCGCCTACAACGCCGGGCTCGCCCTCTCCCGGGTCGGGCGCAACACGGAGGCGGAGCGGCTGCTGCGCCGCGCGGTCGAGTTGGACCCGTCCAGCTACGACGTCGTCTTCGCCCTGGGCGACTTCCTCCTGCGCCAGGGGCGACTGGCGGACGTTGGGCCCATCGCTGACCGGCTGGTTGCGATCGACCCCTCACGCCCGGAAGCCGGCCAACTCAGGAGTCTCGCCGGCGGCAAGCCCTCGCCCACGAGGTGAGAAGGGCGCCACGGTGGCGTGGAAGCGTGAGCCTTCCAAGCTGCCGGTTCTGAATGACCGGAGCCTTGGTCCCGTCGCTGATAAGCTTGCGGAACATCGCAGGCGTGACGTTGTCGGCCGGGGGAAGACGTCACGCGTCCCTTCGTAGCCGAGGACCGTCCTGTAAATGGCTGATGAACTGGGAATGGTCGAAGAGCAGCCCGAGGACACGGTAGTGCGATTGGTCGATTCCCACTGTCATATCGACATGCCGCAGTTCGACGCGGATCGCGATGCTGTCGTGGCCCGGGCGCGGGCGGCGGGGCTCGTCGAGATGCTGGTCGTGGGGGGAATCGACGAGGGCGCCGGCCACCGGCGCGCGCTGGACGTGGCCGAACGGTATGGCCTTCCCGCCACTGCCGGCGTTCACCCCCACGAGGCCCGGATCGCCGACGAGCGCGTGTACGACGAGCTGCGGGGCCTGGCCCGGGAGGGTCGGATCGTCGCGATCGGCGAGATCGGCCTCGACTTCCACTACGACCACTCGCCGCGGGACGCGCAGCGGGAGGCCTTCCGCCTCCAGATCCGCCTCGCCCGCGATGTCGGCCTGCCGATCGTCGTCCACACGCGCGAGGCGGACGACGAGACGGCGGACATCCTGGAGCAGGAGGGGGCGCGGGAGACGGGGGGCGTCGTCCACTGCTTCACTGGTGGCCTGGAGCTCGCCCGACGGGCGCTCGACCTCGGCTTCCTGATCTCGTTCTCCGGGATCGTGGCCTTCCCGAGGGCGGAGGTCGTCCAGCAGGTCGCGCGGGAGGTTCCCCCGGACCGCCTGCTCGTGGAGACCGACGCCCCCTATCTCGCTCCGCCGCCGCACCGGGGGAAGAGGAACGAGCCCGCGTTCGTGGTGGAGGTCGCACGGCGGGTGGCGGCCCTCCGGGAGACGACGCCGGAGGCCGTCTTCGACCTCTCCCGGCGCAACTACGCCCGCCTCTTTCGGCGCGCCCTGTGACGCGGCGCACGTTTGACAACGCGGCGCGAATCCGTCACCTTACCGCAGGCGTCGCCCCGGGCGACGCGAGCCCCCTGTCAGAGAAGAAACCCGCCATGGCCGACAGCTCGTTCGACATCGTGAGCAGTGTGGACCTCCAGGAGGTCAAGAACGCGATCGCCCAGGCCACGAAGGAGATCCAGACCCGCTACGACCTGAAGGCGAGCGGCTCGTCCGTCGACCTGCAGGGCGAGGAGATCCTCCTTGTCTCGTCCGACGAGTTCAAGCTCAAGGCGGTCAAGGACGTGCTGGAGGGCCGGCTCGTGAAGCGCAACGTGCCCCTGAAGGCCCTGACGTTCGGGACGGTGGAGCAGGCGCTCGGCGGCACGGTGCGGCAGCGGGTGACGCTGCAGAAGGGCATCCCGACCGACAAGGCCCGCGAGATCGTCAAGCTCGTCAAGGGGACGAAGCTCAAGGTGCAGGCGGCGATCCAGGGCGACCAGCTCCGGGTGAGCGGGAAGAGCAAGGACGACCTGCAGTCCGTCATGCGGGTCCTCAAGGGCCAGGACCTCGGCATCGACATGCAGTTCACGAACTACAGGTAGCCTTGGCCGCGGTGAACCCCCTCGGGCGGCCAGCCGTTCTCGGGCTGAAGGACATCGTGCGCCTCGTCGAGGACGACCTCGCCCGGGTCGAGGACGTCTTCCGGAGCCAGGTCCGCTCCGACGTGCGGCTCGTGGGGGAGATCGCCCGCTACATCCAGGAGGGCGGGGGCAAGCGCGTCCGCCCGGCGCTCCTCCTCCTCGCGAGCCGCCTCTGCGGCTACCGGGGCGAGCGGGCGGTCACCCTCGCCTCAACGGTCGAGTTCATCCACACCGCGAGCCTCCTCCACGACGACATCATCGACGAGGCCACGACCCGCCGCGGCCGCCGCAGCGTGAACAGCCGGTGGGGCAACGACATCACGGTGCTCCTCGGCGACTTCCTCTACACGAAGTCGATGGCGATGGCCCTGTCGCAGGACAACCTCCGCGTCCTGCGCCTCCTCTCGGACGTCACCCTGCGACTCATCGAGGGGGAGATCCTCGAGATCGAGAGGAACGGCGACCTCCGGGCGACTCCCGAGGACCACCTCGACACGATCCGCCGGAAGACGGCCGACCTCTTCGCCGCCTGCACCCGCATCGGCGCGATCCTCGGGGGCGTCGACGAGGGGCGCGAGGAGGCGCTCGCCCGCTACGGCCTCAACCTCGGCCTCTGCTTCCAGATGGTCGACGACCTCCTCGACTTCACGGCCGAGGAGACGACGCTCGGCAAGCCGGTGGCCAACGACCTGCGGGAGGGGAAGGTCACTCTGCCCATGATCTTCCTCATCCGCCGGGGCGGGAGGGCGGCCGCGGACAAGGTGAAGGCCGTCCTCGACGACCGCGCCTTCGCCCGCGTGACGCGCGACGAGCTCGTGCGGATGGCCCGGGAGTGCGGCGCCCTCGAGGAGGCGCGGGCGTTGGCCGAGCGCTACGCCGACCTCGCCCGCCGCGAGCTCCTCTCCTTCGACGACTCGCCCTATCGGGAAGCCCTCGAGGCCCTCCCCGGCTTCATCCTCGGCCGCGACCACTGACCTCCGGTCGGCGCCCCCGCCGATGACCACGCGAGAGACGGCCGGGAAGCGGATCGCGAGGCTGCGGGAGGAGATCCGCCGCCACGAGCACCTCTACTACGCCCTCGACCGGCCCGAGATCTCCGACCGGGAGTACGACGCCCTCGAGCGCGAGCTGCGCGACCTCGAGGCGCAGTTCCCCGACCTCGTCACCCCGGACAGCCCCACCCAGCGGGTGGGGGAGAAGCCCTCCGAGGAGTTCCCGACCTTCGTCCACCGCGCGCCGATGCTGAGCCTCGACAACACCTACTCGGAGGCGGAGCTGCGGGAGTTCGAGGAGCGGATCTTCCGGGTGGTCGGGAGGCGGGAGATCGCCTACACCGCCGAGCTCAAGATCGACGGGCTCTCGATGGCCCTCCACTACGAGGAGGGAAGGCTCGTGCGGGCGGTGACGCGGGGCGACGGGGTGCGGGGAGACGACGTCACGCCCAACGCGCGGGCCATCCGGGCGATCCCGCTCGTCCTGCGGGGCGACGACGTGCCGGGAGAGCTCGAAGCGCGCGGGGAGGTGTACCTGCCCCGGACCCGCTTCGAGGCGATCAACCGCGAGCGGGAGGAGGCGGAGGAGGAGCCCTTCGCCAACCCGAGGAACGCGGCGGCGGGCACGATGAAGAGCCTGGACGCCCGGGTCGTGGCGTCGCGCGGGCTCGACGTCTTCCTCTACTCGATCGCCCACCTGAAGGGGAAGGCCCCCCGAGGCCAGTGGGAGGCCCTCGAGAGGCTGCGCTCGTGGGGCCTGCGGACGAACCCGACCTCGCGGCGCTGCCGGGGGCTCGAGGAGGTGCTGGCCTTCGTCGGGCAGTGGAGGGACGCGCGCGAGGGCCTGGAGTACGAGATCGACGGCGTGGTGGTGAAGGTCGACGACTTCGGCCTGCAGGAGGAGCTGGGCTTCACGTCCAAGTTCCCGCGCTGGGCAATTGCGTACAAGTATCCGGCGGCACAGGCGGCCACGGTGGTCGAGGCGATCGAGGTGCAGGTGGGCCGCACGGGCAAGCTCACCCCGGTCGCGCATCTCGCCCCGGTGGCCTTGGCCGGAGCCACGGTCAGCCGGGCCACCCTCCACAACGAGGAGGAGATCGCCCGGAAGGACGTGCGGGTTGGAGACACCGTCCTCATCGAGCGGGGTGGGGAGGTGATCCCCAAGGTCGTTCAGGTGGTCGCGGACAAGCGGCCGAAGGCGGCTCGCGCCTGGACCCCGCCCGAGCGGTGCCCGGTGTGCGGGACCCCGGCCGTGAAGCCGGAGGGCGAGGTCGATCGCCGCTGCCCGAACTCCTCCTGTCCGGCCCAGATCGAGGAGCGGCTCAAGCACTTCGCGCGCCGCGAGGCCATGGACATCGAGGGGCTCGGCGACGTGGTCGTCCACGAGCTCCTGGAGCGGCGTCTCGTCCGCGACTTCGCCGATCTCTACGCCTTGCGCTTCGAGGACCTCGCCCCGCTCTTCGCCCCCAAGGCGAAGAAGGGGGAGTCGCTGGGGGCGAAGAACCTCCTGGCCGCGATCGCCGCGAGCCGCTCCCGAGAGCTGCGGCGGCTGCTCTTCGGCCTCGGCATCCGTTTCGTGGGCGAGCGGGCGGCCATGCTCCTCGCGCGTCGGTTCCGCAGCCTCGACGCGCTCGCGGAGGCGAGCGCGGAGGCGATCGACGACATCTACGAGATCGGCCCCGCGGTTGCCGAATCGGTCCACCAGTGGTTCCGAGACCCGGCCAACCGCCGTCTCCTGGAGCGGCTGAAGGAGGCCGGCCTGCGGGTCGAGGACGGCGACGCGGGGCCGGGCTCGATCGCCTTCCAGGGGATGCAGTTCGTCCTCACCGGGACCCTCGACACGATGACCCGTGACGAAGCGAAGGAGGCCATCGAGGGCCGCGGGGGGCGGGTGACGTCGTCGGTGTCGAAGAAGACCTCGGTCGTGGTGGCGGGTCGGGAGGCCGGCTCCAAGCTGGACAAGGCGAAGGAGCTCGGCGTGAGGACGATCGACGAGTCCGCCTTCCGCGAGATGCTCGGATGACCGCTATACTTTCCTGATGACTCGCGCCGCCTCGGTGGCGGGCCTGGCCCTCGCTGCCCTCCTTGCCGGGGCGCTCGGCTACCTGGCGGGGGGCGGAGGCCGCGTGAGCGCCCCCGCGGCGCCGCTCGGCTTCGGCGGCGCGCCGTCGTCCTTCGCCGACGTGGTGGCGCGGGTGAACCCCGCCGTGGTCCACGTGGACGTGATCGAGGACGGGCGCGAGAACCCCCACGAGGGCGTCCTGGACGCTCCTCCGCTCGAAGTCCCGCGGCGCGGCGAGGGGTCGGGCTTCGTGATCGACCCCGACGGCTACATCCTCACCAACCACCATCTCGTTCCGGGGCCGGGGCGGATCCGGGTGCGCCTCGCGGACAAGCGGGAGCTCAAGGCGCGCCGCGTGGGCGCGGACCCGAACACCGACCTCGCCCTGCTCAAGGTCGAGGCGAAGGGCCTGCCCACGGTGAAGCTCGGCGACTCCGACCGGCTGCGGGTCGGCGACTGGGTGTGCGCCATCGGCAACCCGCTGGAGTTCGACCACACGGTCACGGTGGGCGTCGTGTCGTCGAAGGGCCGGAAGATCTTCAACCAGTCCTTCGACGCCTACATCCAGACCGACGCCGCCATCAACCCCGGCAGCTCCGGGGGACCGCTCGTCGACGCGGCGGGGGAGGCGGTCGGCATCAGCGCCGCCGTGAGCAGCGAGGCCCAGGGGATCGGCTTCGCGGTGCCCGTGAACGTCGCCCGGGCCGTGCTGGCCCAGCTCCGCGACCACGGACAGGTGCACCGCGGCTACCTCGGGATCCAGCTCCACGAGCTCGACCCCGACCTCGCCCGGATGAGCGGCCTCCGCGACCCGCGGGGCGTCCTCGTGGTCGACGTCGTGGACGGCGAGGCGGCGGCCGAAGCGGGCCTGCGCCGCTGGGACGTCATCACCGCCGTGTCGGGCTCGCCGGTCGCGGACGGGGACACGCTCGTGCGCACCATCTCCGCTCTGCGGCCGGGGACCGAGGTGAGGCTGGGGGTGGTGCGCGACGGCCAGCCGGTCACGGTGGCGGCCCGGCTCGGGGAGCGGGGCTTCGACGACGAGGCGGAGCCCGCGGCCGCGAAGCCCGCCCCCTCGCCGGCGCCCAAGGGCGACGCGCTCGGCCTCTCCGTGGGGACCCTTCCCGTGGCGAAGCGGGCCGAGCTGCGCGTCCCCCACGACCGGCTGGGCGTCGTGATCCGCGAGGTCCTCGGCGCCGACCCGGGCACCGACGCCCTCGAGGAGGGCGACCTGGTCGTGGAGGTGAACCGCCGGCCCACCCCCGACGTGGCCGCCTATCGCCGTGCCATCTCCGCCCTCGCCGCGGGAGAGGCGGCCTGGCTCTACGTGTTCCGACCGCGCCAGCACAGCTCTTTCCTGACCCGGGTGGAGGTGGAGAGGCGCCCGTGAAGCCCAGGGTCCTCATCGTCGACGACGAGGACGCGGTCCGCTCCTCGCTGAAGATGATCTTCGAGTACGCGGGGTACGAGGTCCTCCTCGCCGCGAACGGCCCCGTCGGCCTGAAGCTCGCCGAGCAGGAGGCGCCCGACCTCGTCTTCCTCGACATCAAGATGCCGCAGATGGACGGCCTCGAGGTGCTGAAGCTGCTGAAGGAGCGGGACGGCTCGCCCCCGGTCGTGATCCTCTCCGGTCACGGGACGGTCCGGACCGCCGTCGAGGCGGTGAAGCTCGGCGCGTTCGACTTCATCGAGAAGCCCCCCGAGAGCGAGCGCATCCTCATCGCGGCCCGGAACGCGCTCGGGCAGCGGAAGCTCGTGGAGGAGAACCGGCGGCTGAAGCTCGTCTTCGACGACCGCCACCACATGGTGGGACGGAGCCCCGCCCTGGAGAAGGTCTGGGAGGCGGTGCGGCGCGCCGCGCCCACGAGCGCCACCGTGCTCATCACGGGCGAGAGCGGGGTGGGCAAGGAGCTCGTGGCCCGCGCCATCCACCGCAACTCGAACCGCGCCGACGAGGCCTTCGTGCAGGTGAACTGCGCGGCCATCCCGGAGGAGCTCATCGAGAGCGAGCTCTTCGGCCACGAGAAGGGCTCCTTCACCGGGGCGACCGAGAAGCAGATCGGGAAGTTCGAGCTCGCCCACAAGGGCACCATCTTCCTCGACGAGGTGGGCGACATGAGCTTCCGCACCCAGGCCAAGGTGCTCCGGGTGCTCCAGGAGGGCGAGGTCGAGCGGATCGGGTCCCAGAAGACGATCCAGGTGGACGTGCGGGTGATCGCCGCCACCAACAAGGACCTCGAGGCCGAGATCGAGAAGGGGCGCTTCCGCGAGGACCTCTTCTTCCGGCTCTCCGTGGTCCCGATCCGGGTGCCTTCCCTGCGCGAGCGGCCGGAGGACGTGCCGCCGCTCGTCGAGCACTTCGTGAAGCAGTTCCGGGCCGAGAACAACGTGCGACCTCGGGGCTTCTCGGCCTCCGCGGTCGAGGCGCTCGCCCGCCACCCGTGGCGGGGCAACGTGCGCGAGCTCAAGAACGCGGTGGAGCGCCTCCTCATCATGGTCGAGGACGACGAGGTCGGTCCGGAGCGTCTCGGGGAGGCGTTGCGCCGCCCGGCCGAGGAGGGCGGGACGGCCGGAGGCTCGGCCACCCTTCGGGACTTCAAGGAGGGCGCGGAGAGGGCCTTCCTGGTGCAGAAGCTCCGCGAGAACGCCTGGAACATCTCGGCCACCGCGGCCTCGATCGGCACCCCGCGCTCGAACCTCTACAAGAAGCTCGAGGCCTACGGGATCAGCCAGGACAAGGACGGGTAGGAGAGTCGCATCGTGTGACACGAGGACCCGTGCGCGGCCGGCGTCGAGCGCCTACGGCTCCGCCGGGCCGAGCCGCACGTCGACCGCGGCCGTGGCTCCCGGGCCGGCGGCGACGCGCGCCTTGCCGGAGAGCATTTCCTTGAAGACCTGGAGCTGCACCTCACCGGCGGGCGCGGCCATCTCGATCACGCCCGCCGCGTCGCTTTCGTTGGCGATGCCGAAGAGCACTGCGGAGTGAAGCCCGGGGCGACGACGGCGAGCACGTGGCGTCCCACCGGCACCTGAGCGACCCTGAACCGGCCGTCGTCCCCGGTGAGCGACTTCCAGATCTCGGCCACCGTCGGCGGCGCAGACTGGCCGTTACTCGCCCGGCTGCAATCCGAGGACCTCGAAACGTCCCTGTGTGTCGGTCCCTTCCGGACGTCCCTCAGGCCGGAAGCCCCAGCCCGCCGACCCAGGCGCCCGGCGTGAGCCGGACATGCAACGGCTTTCCCGGCTGTAGAGCCTTCAGCTCCAGCGGTGCGAAGTGAGGGCCTCGACGCGGACGTCCACCGGCCCCGAGGAGGCGGGCGCGAGGTGGAAGGTGCCGGTGTCGTCGGTGCGAGCCGAAAGCGGAGGGTCGCCCGCGTGTCGCATCGAGCGCGCGAGGACGAGCGCACCCACGATCGGCCTGCCGGCAGGGTCGGTGACGGTGCCAGTCAGGGCCGATGGGGTCTCTGCCTGCGCCCTCGGTCTCTCGGCTGAAGCGGACGCGACGAGCCACAGGACGCAAGCGGCCAGCGTGCCCATCAGCCCCTCCTCGCGGGATGGACGAGGACTGCTTCCCGCGCGCAAGACCTCAGGCGACGGCAGACGCCACCGTACACCTCCCCGGCGGCGAAGCCTCGTCGTGGCAACAGGCGAGAATCGAGGGGAGGTGGCCGAGATCGTCGGCGTGGTGGGAGATGGCACGACGGCGGCGCCACTCCCGCGGCCTCGCGGTGATCGATCCGGGAGAAGGACGGGTTGGAGCTGACGCCGTCGCTCGTGGCACGTGGCAGCGGGAGGTCAGGCCATCGAGGCCGGTCGACCGATGCCGGCCGGCGCCTTCACACCCGTGACGTGCGGCTCGTCCCGGGACGCAGCAGCGGCGTCATCCAGCCCACGAGGCCGGCGGCGAAGGCCGGGAGGCCGAGCGCGGCCGCGGCTGCCAGAACGGGGGAGAGCGCGCCCACCATCTGAGCCGCGAGCGGTCGCAGCCAGCGAAGTTGGGCCGCCGTCGCTGCGATCAAGGCGCCTCCCTCGGAAAGGCGGAGCGGGGAACGCGCCAAGGGAGTGGCGACAGGTCTCCGCGAGGCGCCCTGTCGCGCTTAGCTCGTTCCCCGCAGTCGAGAAGATGCGGCGGGATCTGCGCGGGCGCCAGACCGGCGGAGTAAGTTCGAGGTTAGACCTGTAAAGCGAGCCCGAGGAGCGACGATGGGAGACGCCGCGTGCCGCCCCGGACGGGCGGCCGAGCCCGGCCCCAGACGTTACGCGCCGCCGCTCCGGCGGTAGTAGCCCTCCACCCAGACGTACTGGGGCCCCGGCGCGACGACCGGCGTCTCCACGATGGGCACAAACGGGCCGATGCTCACCCGTTCGGCCGACCGCGGTTGGCCGCCTCGCTCGCCGGTCGTGACCGCGCGCACATCGGACGGCGCGGAGGTGCTACCCTAGGGTGTTCGGGGAGCGGGCCGGGTGATCGCCGCGGCAACGCATCCGCCGGGGAGGAAAGTCCGGACTCCACAGGGCAGCGTGCTGGCTAACGGCCAGCGGGGGCGACCCCAGGGAAAGTGCCACAGAAAACACACCGCCGAACTCGCGCGGGAGACCTCGCGGGTGGCAAGGGTGAAAAGGTGCGGTAAGAGCGCACCGCCGTTCTGGCGACAGGACGGGCAGGGAAAACCCCACGCGGAGCAAGACCGAATAGGGGGGCGTCCGAGGCCGGCCCGGCCGAGCCCCCGGGTTGGTCGCTACGACTCCGCGGGCAACCGCGGGGCTAGAGGAATGATCACCGCCCGTCGCACCGCCTGCGCCGACGACCTCGGCGCGGACGGACGGCGGGGACAGGATCCGGCTTACAGGCCCGCTCCACGAACGCTGCTCCTGGATCCGGCGAGCGGTCGTCCCAGAAAAAGGGTCGACCCTCAGGAGGAGGGCGAGGGCCGCTCGGCGGCGGCGAGGAGGTGCCCTTCCCACTCCCGCTGCAGCTCGCCGTAGCTCAGGGCGAAGGCGGCGGACAGCGCATCGGCGACGGGCAGGCCCTTCCCGAGCGACCCGAGGAGCTGACGCAGGCCCGCCTCGCCGCCGCGCCTCAGCAGGTGGGCGACCGCCGACAGGCTCTCCTCGTACGCGACCGTGGCGTCAGCCTCGGACAGGCCGACGAACGGCGTCTCGAGGGACTCGAGCCGGAAGAGCCGCCCCGCCCGCGCCCGGCTCGCGAGCGCGGCGTCCTGACGCTCGGGCAGCCCGCCCTCGAGCCACTGGGCGAGGCCCTCCTGCAGCCAGGTCGGGCAGTTCGTGCCCGTCCGCGAGGCCACGAACGAGTGGGCGAGCTCGTGGCGCAGCACGCGCACCAGGGTCGCGTTCGGCCGGTCGAGGCCCATCACCGGCACCCGGATCGAGCCGTCGTTCACGGCCGCGGCCCAGTCCGGGGCGCGGGTGGTGTCGCGGAAGGCGGTCGCAGTCTGCAGGACGACAGCCACCGGCTCGTCCGGAGCGAAGCCGAGGCGCCGCTCGTATTCTCCCCAGGCCGCATCGAGGAAGCGGAGGACGGCGAGGCCGAGCGGCTCGTCCGCGGCCCCGTCGTACCGGATCCGGAACCGGGCGCTCGACACCGACCCCGTCGAGGTGCCGAGGGCGTCGAGCTTCTGACCCACGTGCGGCGGCGCTCCGGCCGCGACCGACAGGCGGTACTGCTCGCGGGCGGCGGCGAAGTCGCCTCCCTCGGCCAGCGCGTCGCCGAGGAGCTCCAGGGACCGGGCATTGCCGGCCTGGAGAGCCAGGGCCGCCCGCGCGCTCTCCTGGCCCCGCGTCAGGTCGCCGAGGGCGATCTGCGCCGCGGCCAGAGCCTGGAGGGCAGGGACGGAGGACGGCTCGCGGAAGAGGGCGAGGCGCGCGAAGCGAAGCGCCTCTGCGGCGTCCCCCGCCGCGAGCCGCTCGCGGCTCGTGCGGGTGTCCGGGTCGGGCAGGTCCGCGCTCCCGTCGGCCGCGCTCACCCGGGAGACGAGCGAGCGAGGGATGGCGTAGACCGTCCCTTTCCGCCGGAAGCGGAGCTCCGATCCCTCGAACCAGGCCTGGTCGGCCTCGATGACCCGACCGGTCGTGAGGACGATCGAATCGGCGGCCGCGGATCCGGCGACGGCCGCGAGCCCCGCGGCCACGAGGAAGAGCCGCGCCACGCTCAGGGCAGGAGCTCGGCGAGCGGCGCGAGTCGAGGTGCGGCCCCTCCCTGGCGGAAGTACGAGGGAAGGTCGCGGAGCGCGGCCTCGGCCGCGATGCGTGTGTCGTACGTCCCCCAGCACACGCGGTAGCAGTCCTTGCCCTTGACGCTCACCGGCACGATGAAGAGCTCGTCCCGGGGAACGGCCGCGATCGCCTTCTGGACGTTCTCCGCCGCGCAGGCCACGAGGACCTGGAGGCTGAACCGGTTCCGAGCGCCCGAGGCGAGCGCGGCCGCGAAGGCGCGGGCCGCGTCGGGCAGCGCGCCCTGGCGCAGGAGGGCCCGCGCGTCGACGGCCGATGCCGGCGCGTTCGGCTTCGAGGCCGGGCCGGGTGTGGCCGGGGCGGGGGACCTGGGCGCGGCCGTGAGCGCCCCCGTCGGCACGGGCGCGGGGGTGGCCGCCGGAACGGGTGCGGCCGGGGCGGCCGGCACGGGAGGGGACGTCGAAAGCGGAGCCGCGACCGCCAGCGGCGTCGAGCTCGGCGACGCGACGACGGCGGGGGACCCGCCGGTACCCGCCGGGCCACCGGGCGGAGACAGGGCCGGAGGAGTCGCCGGCGGCGCGGCCGGGCTGGCGTGCGCGATCGCGGTCGGGCGGGGAGTGGGGGAAGCCTTCGGCACGAAGTACCAGGCGGCCACGGTCGCGACGGCGATCCCGCCGACCGCGACGGCGATGAGTGGCACTCGCGAGGGTCCCGACCTCGCGGGGGGACGGGCGGCCAGCTTCCGCGGGGGGGCGGTGGCGGGACGCGCCTCGGCCCTGTCGTTGCGCGGTCTCGCGGCCGGCGGTCTCGCGAGGCGACCGGTCGCGGACGGGTTCAGCAGGGCGTCGAGCGCGGCGAGGTCCTCCGGCGACGGCCGGGAGGTCTGGGCCGGGGGAGGCGAGATGTCCGGTATCGAGGGAGCGGGCGGCTCGTAGGCCGGCCGGAAGGCCACGGTCGGCTCTGGCTCGGGCGGAGGAGGCTCGTACGCAGGCGCCCGGTAGGCGGGAGCCGGTTGCGGCTCTGGCGAAGGAGGCTCGTACGACGGCGGCCGGTACGCGGGTGCCGGCTCCGGCTCGGGCGGAGGAGGCTCGTACGCGGGTGCGTGGAAGGCCGGGGCAGGAGGCGGCTCCGTCTCCGGTCGGACGTACGCTGGCCGGTCGCCTGGCTGCGTGTCCGTCCCCGGGCGCGGGCTCAAGGGTGTACTCACGAAGAACGCCGGGGCCTCGGCCGCGGAGGGCGCGGCGGGCTCCTCGGGGAGGATTCCGAGCGGCTCCGAATCGGGCGCCACGCCCGCCGCCGGCTCGGGTGGAAAGCCGAGGATCATGGTGGCCGCGCTGTCGGCCCCGTCGGTCGAGCTCAGCGGCGCGAACGCGAACGCCGTCGTCGGCTCGGAGACCGGTGGCTTCGACTCGGCGGGCTCGGCCGGGACCGTGAAGTGAGGGGCGACCTCGGGAGCCTCGCCGCCGAACCCGCTCTGCGCCTCCTGCGCGAGGTCCAGCTCGGGGCCGGCCGACGTCCCCGCCCGCACGATGCCGAGGAAGAGCATCGCGCAGGCGATCTTGGCCGCCTCGAACTCGTCGAGGCGGGTGAGAGCGATCGCGTCCTTGAGCGTCCGGCGGCCGTCGAGACGCTCGAGGAGCGGCCAGACCTCGCTCCGCACCTCGGAGAGGGCGCTCTCGCCCTCGGTTACGGGCTCGAGGACCGTGGAGAGCTCGACGTGACGCAGGGCGAAGGTCCGGTCGGGCACCCGCATCACCGCCGCGAGCAGGAGCTTCTCCGTGGAGAGCTTGAGGTCCACCGCTCCCTTGGGCAGGACGCCATCCTCGAACTCGAAGGATCCCGAGCTCCACGACAGCACGTCGGCGAGGATCCGCTCGACCTTCACCCGGGCGGCGTCCCCGAGCTCCCTCTGGTTCACGAACCCGCTCTCCGCGAGGACCTTGGCGAGGGGGTTGCCGGGGCCGACCTTGGCGTTCACCTCGTCGAGCTGCTCGCGCGTGATCCGGCCGCTCTCGATGAGGATCGCGCCGAGCTGGTCGCGGGGGTCGTTCGAGGAGCCGAAGAGGATCCGTCCCGCGCGGAAGTAGAGCGCCTTCGGGTGGACCGGGCCGGTCACCTTGAGGGAGCCCGTGGCCCCGTGACGGTGCAGGTCCACGAGGAGGTGGGGGAACGAAGCCGGCTCGATGTTCCCGCTCACCGGGAACGCTTCCGCCATCCGCCCTCCGCCGCTCGCGTGCCCGGGACGCGCCCCGGATCGCGTGCCCAAATGTCCAGAAACTATAGCACGTTCCATCACTTTCGTTGACATGATTTCGAGGGGTCGGCTACACTGCTGTCCTCCTTTCGGCGCCCGCCGGCGCCCCGGTCGTTGGACGAACGTGCCCTACTTGATCGACGGCAACAACCTGCTCGGCTCGTGGGGTGGCCCTGCCGTCCCGGGTGACGGCCGGGTCGAGGTCCTGAGGCGCGTGGCCGAGTTCTGCCGTCGCCGGGGTGCCCGCGCCGTCCTCGTCTTCGACGGCGCGCCCTTCCGGCCCGACCTGAACGCACAGCAGATGGGGGCCGTCTCGGTCCGCTTCCCCCCTCCCGGCCGCGACGCCGACTCGCTCGTCCGCGAGATCGTGGATGGCTCTTCCCGGCCGGCCGAGCTGATCGTGGTCACCTCCGACAAGCCGCTCTCCTCGTACGCGCGAACGCGAGGAGCCCGGGTGCTCCGCGCCCACGAGTGGACGGCCCTCGCCGCGGAGGGATCGTCGCGCTCGTCGACGCGCGGGCCGAACGCGAGCGAGAAGCCGGAGCGCGAGACGGACGTCGACGGCTGGCTGAAGCGGTTCTCCGGCGAGTAGCGTCGCGGACGTGCGTCAACGGCCGCTTGACGAGACTCAAGCGACGGGGCGGCCGAGCCTTGCCGAGCTCGGCGTCGGCGTGCGTCAACCCGCCTTGACGGTCGAGGCCGCGCCCTGATCGGCGCCGGCTAGCGCCAAGGCGTTCCACCCCGCGGACTTCGAGAGAAGGCCATCGACGGGCACCGGCCTTGCCTCTGTCGCCGATGTCGGGCGGCGGAACGGCGCCCGGTGGCCGTAAGGGAGAGACGGTTCACCGGGCGCCGGGAAGCCCCGGCCGCGAGTCGGAAGGGCGGTCCGCGAGGCCGCAGGCCGCGGCCGGGCGCCGCACGACACGACACCCGTCCAACGCCGTCACTTTCGAAGGAGGATTCCCATGACGCTTCGCCGCTTCGTCGCCACCGGGCTGGCCCTCGCGATGGCCGCCCTGCTCGTGTCCGGGACCGCGCTCGCCGCGGGCAAGCCGGCCCCGACCGCCAAGGTCAACCTCAACACCGCGAGCGTCGAGCAGCTGACCACGCTTCCCGGCGTGGGCCCGAAGCTCGCCGCCCGGATCGTCGAGTACCGCCAGAAGTCCTCGTTCCACTCCGCGCAGGAGCTCATGAACGTGAAGGGCATCGGCGAGAAGAACTTCGTGAAGATCCAGCCGTGGCTCGTCGTCAGCGAGGCCCCGAAGGCGGCCTCGAAGTAGGACGGAGCGGGGCGGCCCGGAGCCCCGGGCCGCCCCACCCCGCGTGCGACCATGAGCGAACGTGGATTCACACTCGTCGAGGCCCTCGTCGTCCTCGGGATCGTCCTCGCGATGACGGCGGCGGCCCTGCCGTCCTTCGTCACCTCATCCGCCGAGGCGCACCTCGTGGCCGCCGGGCAGCAGTTCAAGACCCAGTTCCGCCTGGCCCACTCTGCGGCGGTGCGGTCGGGCGTCTACACCGCCATCCGCTTCGAGCGGCAGGACGACGGCTCGGTCCTCTACGCCGTCTACGCCGACGGCAACGCCAACGGCGTCCGCTCGGCGGACATCCTCTCGGGCGCCGACCGGCTCGTCTCCGGGCCCTTCCCGCTCTGGGGCGGGTCCCCCGACGTCCGCGTGGGAATCAACCCCGGCGTCCCCGCGCTGCCCGGGGACGAAGGCGAGCTGTCCGGCGACCCCATCCGATTCGGCCGGTCGGACATCCTGTCCTTCTCGCCCCTCGGGACCGCGACCCCCGGCACGTTCTACCTCGCCGGCGACGGGGCGCAGGCCGCGGTCCGCGTGACCGGCGGCAGCGCCCGGGTCCGCCTCATGATCTGGCGCGGCGGCGGCTGGCTCGAGAGGTGAGGCGTAGAATGGAGGAAGGAACTTGAGCCTGCGTCGTCTCGCCCGCGTCGCCCTCGTGAGCGGCGTGGCCGTCTTCCTGGCGGTCGGGGCGCTGGCGAGCTATCGCGCGTACCAGCCCGTCTACAGCGTGACGATCCGGATCGGTGTCGTGGCCCTCGAGCCGGGCGCAGACATCCGGGTGGAGACGGTCACCTCCGGCCGCGGCCCCGTCACGATCCGCGTGGAGATCGTGCAGGGGAGCCACGCCGAGACGGTCGCGATCGACCACGTCGCCTCGCGGCAGTGGGCGTTCTGGGACTTCCGTCTCGTCCGCCGAGCGACGCACGCTCGCGCCTCCCGCGCCCTCCTCTCGAGGTTCGAGGCCGGGCCGGTGGTCGTGCGCGCGACCGTCCAAGGCGCGCGGGCCTGGCTCCGCCAGCCCCCGGCCGTCGTCGAGGACGTCCCGGCGCTCGTCCCGGCCGGAGGGCGATAGAGCTCCTCGAAGAAGGCCTGCCCACCTCGACGACCGCCCGGAGTTGGGGGCCCCAGCCGGCCGCCCTACCCCGCCGCAGGCGCCGGGACGGCGAGCAGCTCCGCGATAGGCGCGAGCTGGCGCCACCACTGCTCCTTCGGCCGGTCGTTCGCGAAGTCCATGAGCCGTGGCATCTCGTCGAAGGGCGTGATCGTGAGCTTGCCCTCCCGGAGGCCGATGAACGCAGCCGCGCCCGAGGGGCCCCGGCTCGCCTCCGTGATCAGGTACTCGACGCTCGCGCCCGCCATCCGGGTGGCGAGGATGCGGTCGAACGGGCTCGGGTCGCCCCCCTGCTGGAGGTGGCCGAGGATCGCCTGCCGGACGTCGAAGAGGTCGCCGCCTTCCTGCTCGAAGAGCGCGCACATGAAGGGGGTCGTGTAGAAGGGGTTGGCATCCTCGTTGCGGATGAGGAGCCCGAGCCGCTTGCCGTGGCGGAAGCCGGCCTTGAGCGTCTCGAGGTCGTGCTGGAGGTGGGCGAGGGTGACGCCGTCCTCGTGCATGTAGATCCGCTCGGCGCCGGTGGCGAGGCCGGAGAGGAGGGCGAGGTAGCCGCAGCGGCGGCCCATCACCTCGACCACGAAGCAGCGCTGGGAGGCCACGGCAGAGGTCTTGATCTTGTCCACCGCCCCGACGATGTTGTTGAGCGCGGTGTCGCTGCCGATCGACAGCTCCGATCCGGGGAGGTTGTTGTTGATCGAGGCGGGCAGGCAGATCATCGGCAGGTTGAAGGCCGGGAAGCGCTCGCGCTCCGCGTGGAGCTTGGCGATCGCCGCGTAGCCCGACCAGCCCCCGATGAGCAGGATCCCGTCGATCTCGTGCTTCTCGATGTGGCGCGCGATCTGGTAGAGCTCCCGGTCGGCGGGCTGCCGCCGGTTCGTGCCGAGCTCGGCCCCGCCCCGGCTCGCCCAGCCGTTCACGGTCATCCAACCCATGTCGAAGAAGTCGCCCTCCACGAGGCCCTTGAAGGCGTGGCGCACCCCGAGCACGTGGTGGCCGCGGTCGAGGGTGAGGCGGAGGGCGGCCCGGACGGCCGTGTTCATGCCGGGGGCCGGCCCGCCGCCGTGCATGATGGCGAAGCGGAAGCGCCTCTGTCCCTCGGCCGGCGGGTGGGGCAGCGCGCGCACGATCGTGCGCAGCGTGCTGAGGGCGGAGGCGAAGCTGCGGCCGCGGAGCGCCATCGCCCCCGCGTAGTCGCCGCTCTTCACGCTAGCGGCCACCTTCCGCGTCATCTCGACGGACTGCATGAGCGGCTGCCGGGTGACCCGGTTGTCCTTCATCCCGATGAGCTGCGGCTCGCTGCCGGGGGGCGAGTTGAGCAGCTCCTCGACCGCGGCGTAGCCGAGCAGCGTGCTCATGTAGCGGTCGAAGGCGGAGGGCGCCCCGCCCCGCTGCACGTGGCCGAGGATGGTGACCCGCACGTCCTCGTGGAGACGGTCCTCCAGGCTCTTCCGGACGTACTCGGCGGTGATCGCCTTGCCGTGGCGGTCGCGCGCCCCCTCGGCCACGATGACGATCGAGTCGCGGCGGCCGGCCTGGCGCCCGGTGTGGAGGCGCTCGCACATCGTCGCCTCCCAGTCGTCCACGTCGGGCGGGCTCTCCGGGATGAGCACGAAGCTCGCCCCGGTGGCGATCGCGCCCATCAGGGCGAGGTAGCCGCAGTGGCGGCCCATGACCTCGATCACGAACGTTCGCTGGTGGCTGGCCGCGGTGGAAGCGATCGCGTCGACCGCTTCCGTGATGCGGTGGAGGGCGGTGTCGGCGCCGATCGTGATGTCGGTGCCCGACATGTCGTTGTCGATCGAGCCGACGAGGCCGACGATGCTGAACGGGATGGCCCTCGCCGCGAGAGAGGCGTCGACCCGGCCGGAGGCGACCAGCTCGTCGACGAGTCCGCGCCACTCCTGGCGGAGGACGTCGGCCCCGCTCAGGCTGCCGTCGCCGCCGATCACGACGAGGCTGTCGATGCCGGCCTTCAGGAAGTTCTCCGCCGCCAGCAGGCGTCCTTCCCGCGTGCGGAATCGCTCCGAGCGGGCCGTGCCGATGGCGGTGCCCCCCTGGTGGAGGATGCCGCCCACCGAGGACCAGGCCATGGGCGCGATCCGGTCGCCTCCGGAGACGGCGCCCTCGTACCCCTCGCGGACCGCGAAGACGCGATGGCCGCGGGCGAGGGCCGTCCGCACGACGGCGCGGACGGCGGCGTTCATGCCGGGAGCGTCGCCGCCGCTCGTGAGGACCGCGATCGTGCGAGTGAACGCGGGAACGGGATGGGTCTCAGGCATGAGAGGGCTTCACTCCCAAGCCTTCCATCATAAGGCCACTCGTGGGGACGCGATGGGGGGGCGGTGCGGGTCTCGTCGGCGTCGTCCTCGGGACGCGACCTGCGCGGTCGGGACTCGACGGCCGGCCGACGTCCTGACCCGCGCCGGGGCATGGGGTATCGTGCCCCATGAGGCCCTGAGCCGGCTCGGGCGAGGGCCCCGAGGCGCCGTCTTACATGGCTTACAGGGAGTTTTCGCGGCGGTGAGGACTTCGGGCGGCCTCGGGTCCACCTTGTGAGTGGAGGCCAGGGCCTCTCATCCTGGCTACGGAGGGCGAAACATGCAGAGCAGGGCGCTGATCTCGTTCGGACTGGCGGGGGCTTTGGCTTTGGCCGGCGCGCGCGTCGTCGTCGCCGAGTCGGTGGAAGGGCCGACGCACGGTCGCGGCGGGCCCGGAGGCGCCGCTCGCTACCTCGGCCTGACCGCCGAGCAGAAGACGCAGTTCCAGCAGCTCCACCAGGCCCAGCGGCCGCAGCTGCAGGCGCTCGGCAAGCAGCTGCACGACAACCACCAGCGCCTGCAGGACGCCCTCGCGGCGGCCAACCCCGACCCCGCCGCGGTCGGCGCGATCGTGATCGAGGGGCACGGCCTGCAGCAGCAGATGCGGAAGATGCGCCAGGACTCCGACAAGGCGTTCCGCGCGCTGCTCAACCCCGACCAGCAGGTGAAGTTCGACGCCCTCCAGGCGCTGCGCCACCAGCGCGGGCCCATGGGTGCGATGAGGGGCGGCGGGTTCGGTCCCCCGCCGGGAGAGGAGCAGTGACGCGGCGCCGTCTCACCGTCGCCCTGCTCTCGGGCATCGCGTGCGCGGCGGCCTTCGCCGCCTCCCCCCGCAGCCGGGCGATCGCGGGAGACAAGGCGGCGAACGACGAGGCGGCGGCGGCGCTGCGCCAGCAGCTCGTGGGCGATTGGAAGCTCAACGCCGAGCTGAGCGAGGACCCACGGGAGAAGATGCGGCAGGCGCGGGGTGACGGCGGCGGTGCCCCGGGCGGCGGAGGCGGCTGGGGCCGAGGCGGAGGCGGCGGCTACGGCGGAGGCGGCCGGGGCGGCGGTGGTTGGGGTGGGGGAGGCCACGGTGGCGGCCGCGGCGGCTACGGCGGGTCCGGAGGCCAGGGCGCGTCGTCGTCCGGGCAGAGCAGCGTCCGGTCGATGCTCTTCACCGCGTCCCAGCTCACCGTGGCGAACCTCGAGCCCGAGGTCACGATCCTCGATCCGCAGGGCGAGGTCCGCAAGCTCCACGCGGACGACAAGTCCTACAAGGACGAGAGCGGCACCGAGGTCAAGGCCAAGTGGGACGGGGGCCATCTCGTCGTCGAGACCAAGACCGATCGGGGGAGCACCAAGGAGACCTGGACCGTGGGCTCCGACCCGCGCCGGCTCACGGTGCAGGTTCAGATCAGGCGGTCGTCCGGCGGCGAGGTCTCGGTCAAGCGCGTCTTCGACCCGGTGCCGGCGTCGTCGGACGCGCCGGCCCGCTGATCCCGGCCGGGGCTCCCGGGGCTCAGGCGGGACGGCGGAAGCGCCCCAGGCCGTAGGTGAGGCCGGCGAAGAAGGAGATTCTCTGCGCGGCGTGGCTGAGGCCGACGTCCACGCCCGCGTCGAGGACGAGGCGCGAAGAGACCTTGTAGCCCACGCACCAGAGGTTGGACACCAAGGCTTCGGTGCCGGCCGCCGCCCCGATCCAGTAGACTTCGCCCGTCATCGACCACTGCGCGTTCAGCGTGCGGCTCACCGAGAGGGTCGCCGCGGGCTGCGTCTCCGTCCGGTCTCCGCCCTGGCCGAGCCACGTCACGAGGACGTTCACGTCGGCGTGGTAGGCGCCGGCGTCGCGGCTGAGGATGACCATCAGCGTCTCGTCCGCGTGGCCGGTGCCGAGGCCTTCGGACGAGCTCGCGGTGGGGATCTTGACCGTGACCTGGACCGCCTGGTCGATGCCGGCCGGCCCGTCGCGGAGGTACGTCACCTGGCCGCCCACCGTGACGTCTCCGAACCCGGTGGCCGCGAGGGCCCCGCTCGGCGCCTCGCGGAGGAGCCCTCCGCCCCCGATACGCAGCTCGAAGCGCTTCGTCAGGCCGAGCTTCAAGAGGAAGGGCGTGAACGCGACGCTGCCGCCGTCCCGGGGCAGCGTGTCCTGGAGGCCGTACTCCAGCTCGGCGACGCCGATCTGGGTGGTCGAAGCGGGGGTCGCGAAGGTGGGCCGGTTGGGGTTCACCTGGATCGGCTCCTCCGCGCCCAGGCCCACAGGAACCGCGAGGGCGAGGAGGGCCGCCCCCAGCGGCACGGGGCGGCCGACTGTCTCGCTGCCCATGTCCTCACTAGAATAGCGGATCGGGGTGGGATCGATGGAGAACGGCTTCGGGCTGGCGCTTCTCGCGGGGGTGCTGGCCGCTCCCGCCGGCGCAGGCGGCAAATCCGACCTGGCCCGCCGGCTGGAGAGCCTGCACGCGCCGGCGCCCGCCGCGGTGAGCCTCCGCCTGGACCTGCGGCTCGAGAGGACGGTCCACGGGAAGACGGCGAAGGCCGAGGCCTCGTTCCACGTCGACGTCGAAGAAGGCCCGGCCGGCCTCCGCGTGCTCTGGGAGCCCGACCTTCTCCGGCAGGCGAACGAGGAGGAGCGGGCGCACGACGGGGACGCGCAGAGGCTCACTCCCCTGCGCGACGGCCTGAAGGAGCTGGACCCCGCACGCATCGGCCACCTGCTGGACCAGGCGGGCTCGCTGGCCGGCCTCACGAAGGGGGATCTCGTCGAGGAGGCCGCCGAGGCGTTCGCCGGAAAGGAGGCCCGGCGGCTCGTCTTCCGATTCTCGCCCCGGCTCTCCTGGACCGAGCAGTACTACCTGCGCCGGAGCGAAGGTCGCTTCACCGTCTGGGTCGCCGCCGACGGCACGCCGCTCGCGAGCGCGTCCGAGGCGTCGTTCGAAGGGAAGACGAGCCGGACCTTCGGGCGCTTCAAGGGACTGGCCACGATCCGCACGCGCTACGCGGTCGACGGGGGACGGCTTCGCGTCGCCGAGCGCGACACCGAGGAGACGAACAGCCGGGACGACGGTAGCGAGGCGGAGCACGTCTCGTTGCACTTCGTCCTCGAGCCACGCTGACCGGCCCGCCGGGCCGCTACGTGAGCGGGCCGAGGTCAGCGCACGCGGGTGCGGAACGTCTGACGGTGCTTCGTCGAGGGCACGGACACGCTGTAGCTCGCCCCCTCCGGCGCCACCGACAGCGCGACGTAGTCGCCGCGGCACGGGTCGCCCGGGTTCGCGATGCGGTGCGCGTCCGTGTTCAGGCGATCGTCGACGAGGTTGCGGTGGATCTGGTAGACGGCCTTCACGGACGGCGTCGTCCTCACCGTGGCGACGGTCTCCGGCCCGGCTCCCTTGCGCGGACCGTTGTTGAAGACGACGACCGTCGGCTGCAGCGTGCGGACGAGCACCGGGTTGTTGCTCTGGTCGAGGCCGTGGTGGTCCGACTGGTAGACGTCGACCGGCCCCACCCGGTCGACCGGGCACACGAGCGCCTCCTCGACGTTCCAGGTGAGGTCGCCACCGTCGAAGAGGCGGAAGGGTCCGAACTCCAGCAGGAGCACGGCGCTGTTCGCGTTGTCCGAGGTGTCGGGGTCCTTCTTCGCCGCCCCCGCGCACGCCGCCGGGCGCCGGACGGGCTCGAGCGGAGCGACGAACCGCTGTCGGGAGCCGAGGAAGCGCAGCCGGGGGACGGGCGTCCCGACGATCCCCGCGAGCCGGATCTCGAGGTCGGGCTCGATGACGACCCGCCGCCGGACCTTGATCGCCCGGTAAGGACCGAGCGCCGGGTCGTTCCTCTCCCTCTCCGGGGCCTGGTCGAGCGGGTTCTCGAACAGGACTCCGACGGGGATCCTCTCCGCGAGCTCGGCCGCGCCGCCGAAGTGGTCGACGTGGAAGTGGGTGACCACGAGATCGTCGATCTGCTGGAGGCCGGCCACCTGGCTGGCGACTCTCAGGATCCGCGCCGGGTCACGGCCCTCCGTGCCCGGCTGGCCCGGGTTCCCCGCATCCACGAGCACCGACTCGCCGGCGGGCGTCACGATGAGCGTGGCGGCGCCGCCCTCCACGTCGATCCAGTAGACGTCCAGGTGTCGGTCCTTGACCCCCGCCCGGCCGTGTGAGCCGAAGGCGAGGAGGACGGCGGCCAGAGGGAGGGCGCGCTTCAGGTGCACCAGGTCCTCCTTCGGACGCCCCCGCTACACCGTGGGCGCCGGGATCCAGAAACGATACCAGAGCCTCGGCTGGGCCGTCGGCGCGCCGGGCGACGCTCCGCCCGGCCCTCGTGCCCGCCTTCGGCGACGCGCACGGCCGAGGGCCGTCACGGCCGTCCCGCCGCCTCGCGGCGAGGGACCGGGGGCAGGACGTCGGCCAGCGCTGCGACCAGCGTCGAGGCGGCGATGCGATGGGCAATCTCGTTTGGGTGCTCGTCGTTCGCCCCGTCGACCACGAGGAGGTGCCAGTCGAGGGCGCGATAGGCCGGCAGCAAGTCGAGCGGCCGCGCCCATCCGGTGGCGGCCACCGCTCGGGCGACGGCGGCGTGGACCTCGGAGAAGGGATAGCCGTCGCCGAGCGGGTTGCCGAAGAGCGGGAAGATCATCACCACGATCGGGATCTTCCGCTCCCGGCAGAGCCCGGCCATGCGGCCGAGGGCCTTCTGGGCCGCGATCCAGCCGGGGTAGTCGGGCGCGTACTGCGAACGGTACGCGCGGAGCCGCCAGCGGTTCTCGTGGGTGGCCCGGAGTCGTGCCTCGACGAGCCGGTAGAGGGCCGAGCGGTCGAGAAGGCGGCGGCCCCGTGCCGCGCGCTCTCTCGCCTTCTCCTCCCAGTCCCGGGCCCGGCGGAGCTCCGCCGCTCCCTCGTCCTCGCTGTCGTTGAGGCAGTACCCGACGACCACCACGTCGGGGCCGTAGGCGAGCCCTTCGGTCGCGAGCTGCTCCGCCTCCTCCACGGTGTCCATGCCCGGGCGGGCCAGGCTCACCGCCTCCCAGGGCTCGCCCCTCGCCCGCGCGAGCGTCCGCTCGACGCGTCGAGGCCACGTGTCGTCGAACTCCACCTTGACGCCCCAGGTGAAGGAGTCCCCGAGGGCGACGAGCCGGTGCGTGCCGGGCGCCTTGGCCGGGCTCCGCTCGTCGTCGCGGTAGCCCTGCGTGTTCGTCGGGCCGGGGTCGCGCTTGGTGTTGACCGGCGCGTAGCCGGTCGGGCGGTCGGCCGTCCCCGTCAGCCGGACGGCCACCTCGGCCAGGAGGAGGGCGGCGAGGACGCCCAAGGCGAGCAGGGCCAACTCGCCGCGGCCGGGCACTCGACGGTGGTGCGACTGCGTGTCGCCGATCAGGGTCGGGCTCCTCCGGGTTCCCGCGCGGCCCACCGGTGGCCGTCGTCTAGAGAGTCTGGCGCGAGCGCGGGCTCCAACGCAACGTCAGCGACCGGCCCGCCCGCGGGGCGTCCGAGGGCCGGGAGCCGGGATGAAGCATGCGGCCGGTTGCGGGCGCCCGGGCGGCGGGACAAGATGCCCGGTCGCCGGGGGGTCCCGGCCAGTGAGGCCTTCATGCGCTTCGGTCATTTCGACGACGACGCCCGCGAGTACGTGATCGAGACCCCGCGAACGCCCCTTCCCTGGATCAACTACCTGGGGACCGAGGGGTTCTTCGGCCTCGTCTCCCACACCGGCGGCGGCTACTGCTTCTATCGTGACGCGCGGCTGCGGCGGCTCACCCGCTACCGCTACAACAACGTCCCGACCGACGCCGGCGGCCGCTACTACTACGTCCACGACGGCGGCGACTTCTGGACGCCGGGCTGGCTGCCGGTGAAGCGTGATCTCGACCGCTACGAGTGCCGGGTCGGCCTCTCGTACACCAGGATCACGGGCGAGCGGAACGGCGTCCTTGCCGAGGTCCTCTACTTCGTCCCCCTCGGGACGAACGCCGAAGTGCACAGGGTCACGGTGAAGAACACCGGGACGGCGGCGAAGAGGCTGCAGCTCTTCTCGTTCGTCGAGTTCTGCCTGTGGGACGCCTGGGACGACCAGACGAACTACCAGCGGAACCTCTCGATCGGCGAGGTGGAGGTCGACGGCTCGACGATCTACCACAAGACCGAGTACCGCGAGCGCCGCGACCACTACGCGGTCTACTCCGTGAATGCTCCGGTCGAAGGCTTCGACACCGACCGGGAGAGCTTCCTCGGGCCCTGGAACGGATTCGGCGAGCCGCAGGCGGTGGCGGAAGGGAGGTCGCGCAACTCCGTCGCGAGCGGCTGGTCGCCGATCGGCTCCCACCGGCTCGCGGTCGACCTCGCGCCGGGCGAGGAGAGGACGTTCGTCTTCGTCCTCGGCTACGTCGAGAACCCGGTCGAGGAGAAGTGGGAGAGGCCAGGGGTCGTGAACAAGAGGCCGGCCCGGGAGCTGCTCGCGCGGTTCCAGACGACGGCCCAGGTCGACGCCGCCCTCGCCGCCCTCCGCGACTACTGGACGGGGATGCTCTCGACGTACACCGTGCGGTCGGGCGACGCGCGGCTCGACCGCATGGTCAACGTCTGGAACCCCTACCAGTGCATGGTCACCTTCAACATGTCGCGATCGGCCTCCTACTTCGAGACCGGCATCGGCCGCGGCATGGGCTTCCGCGACTCGAACCAGGACCTGCTGGGGTTCGTGCACCTCGTGCCGGCGCGGGCGCGGGAGCGGATCCTCGACATCGCGGCCACCCAGAAGCCGGACGGCAGCGCCTACCACCAGTACCAGCCGCTCACCAAGCGGGGGAACAACGACGTCGGCTCGGGCTTCAACGACGACCCGCTCTGGCTCGTCTCGGGAACGGCGGCCTACGTCAAGGAGTCGGGCGACCTCTCGCTGCTCCGGGAGACGGTTCCCTTCGACAACGACCCGAAGGACGCCGCGACCCTCTTCGAGCACCTGAAGCGCTCGTTCCACCACGTCCTCGACAACCTCGGCCCCCACGGCCTGCCCCTCATCGGCCGGGCGGACTGGAACGACTGCCTGAACCTCAACTGCTTCTCCGACACACCGGGCGAGTCCTTCCAGACGACCGGCAACCGCACCGGCCGCACGGCCGAGTCGGTCTTCATCGCCGCCCTCTTCGTCCACGTGGCCCCCGACTACGCCGCGCTCGCCGAGGCGATGGGCTTCCCCGAGGAGGCGAAGGCGGCCCGCGAGCACGCGGAGCGGATGGAGAGGACCGTCCTCGAGCACGGCTGGGACGGCGAGTGGTTCCTGCGGGCCTACGACTTCTTCGGGAAGAAGGTCGGCTCGAGGGAGTGCGAGGACGGGCAGATCTTCATCGAGACGCAGGGCTACTGCGTCATGGCGGGGATTGGCGTCGCCTCGGGCGAGGCAGAGAAGGCCCTCGACTCGGTGAGGGAGCGCCTGGAGACGGCGCACGGCATCGTCCTGAACCAGCCCGCCTTCAGGGCCTACCACCTCGAGCTCGGCGAGATCAGCTCCTACCCCCCGGGCTACAAGGAGAACGCCGGCATCTTCTGCCACAACAACCCGTGGGTGATGATCGCGGAGACCGTGGTGGGGCGCGGCGACCGGGCCCTCGCCCTCTGGAGGAAGATCGCCCCCGCCTGCCGGGAGGAGATCTCCGAGGTGCACCGGCTCGAGCCCTACGCCTACGCGCAGATGATCGCGGGCCGGGACGCCGCGCGCCACGGGGAGGCCAAGAACTCCTGGCTCACCGGCACCGCGGCCTGGAACTTCGTGGCGATCTCCCAGCACATCCTGGGGGTCCGGCCGGAGCTCGGCGGCCTGCGCGTCGATCCCCGCATCGGCGCCGACCTGCCGCGCCTCACGATCGTGCGCCGGTGCCGGGGGGCCGAGTACCGGATCACCGTCGCGAACCGGGGGACCGGGAAGCCGGCCCGCCTGGTCGTCGACGGCCGGCCGGTCGAGGGGACGCTCGTGCCCTACGCCCCGGCCGGCCGAGTGGTGACCGTCGCCTGCGACGTGTGACATGGCCCGACCGGCTGCCGCCGAGCGCGTCTCCCAGCTCATCTTCTACGCCACCGTTCTCCTGATCGGCTGGCTGGCCTATCGGATCGTCCAGCCGTTCCTGGTCGAGATCGCCTGGGCGGTCGTCCTCGCGATCTGCCTGAGTCCCGCTCGCGTGCGGCTGGAGCTTCGGCTGGGACGCACGCGCACGGCGCTCGTGCTGACCCTGGCCACGCTGGTCGTCTTCGTGGTCCCGGTCGTCTTCGTCGGCACCGCGCTCGTCACCCAGGGCGGCCCGGCGGTGAGCTATCTCCAGGCCCAGCTCCAGAGCCAGGGCGGGGCGGCGGCCTTTTTCCACCGGGGCTGGGAGTGGGCCCGGCAGCGGGCCCCCTTCCTCCCCGAGGAGGAGCAGGTGATCGCCGCGGTCACCTCGAGCGTGGGCAGGGTGGCCCAGGCCGCGGCGGGCCAGGCGGGGTTCCTCGTCCGAGGCGTGGCGAGCGTGCTCTTCACCCTCGTGATCACGCTGGGCGTCCTCTTCTTCCTCCTGCGCGACGCTTCTTTCTTCGCCCGGGGCCTGCGTCGCGTGCTGCCGTTCGGGACGGAGCAGAACGAGCGCCTGATCACCATCGCCTCCGAGCTGGTCTCGGCCAGCGTCACCGCCACGATCTCGGTGGCCGCGGTGCAGGGCCTGATCGGCGGCCTGACATTCGCCCTCCTGGGGGTGAGCGGCGCGGTCCTCTGGGGGGTGATGATGTTCCTCTTCGCCTTCCTGCCCCTCGTAGGCGCGACGCTCGTCTGGGCCCCGGCGGCGGTCTGGCTGGCCCTCTCCGGCTCGCTGGGGAAGGGGATCGTGCTCGCGCTCGTGGGCGTGGTCGTTCTCGGGAACGTGGACAACGTCCTCCGACCCCTCCTCCTCGCCGGCAAGGCGCAGATGAACACGCTCGTCCTCATCATCAGCCTGATGGGGGGACTGAGCGCCTTCGGCTTCATCGGCATCGTGCTCGGCCCGCTCGTGGCGGCGCTGGTCACCGCTCTCGTGGGGAGCTACCAGGCGGAGGAGGCGCCGGCGGACGCCGAGGCGCCTCGATCCCCGGATGCGCCGCCTCCCGCACGGGACTCGGCCTGACCGGGCTCTCGGGTTCGCTGGACACCCTCTACTACCGCTGGTAGTTCTCGGACGCGGCGGCTAGTCTGCCGGGATCCAGGAGAGGAACATGCGCCGAGCCGCCGGGCCCGCTCTCGCTGTCGTCCTGTGTCCGGTGATGACCGCCGCTGCCCAGCAGCCGGCTCCCGCGCCGGCGGCACCGGTCGCCAGCGAGTACGTGGAGGTCACCGCGACCCGGATCCCGGAGACGCCGCAGGAGGTGCCCGCCTCCATCACCGTGGTGACGGGCGACGAGCTGCGCGCTCGCGGCGCGACCACTCTTCGCGACGCCCTGGCCACGGCCCAGGGAGTGGACGTGGCGCCGGGGGCGGACAACGGCCCGGCGAGCTCCGTGGTCGAGCTCTGGGGCCTGAAGGAGTTCGACGCCTTCCTCCTGGTGATCGACGGAGTGCCCTGGGGCGGCGCCTTCAACCCTTCCGTCGAGACGATCGACCTGGGCGACGTCGAGCGGATCGAGGTGGTGAGGGGGGCGGCCCCGGTGATGTACGGAGCCACGTCCTTCGTCGGCGTGATCCACGTCGTGCACAAGCCGGCGGGAGCGCCGGGCGGTGTCGTGAGTGGCTTCGCCGGCAACCACGGCAGCGGAGGCGGCTCCCTCGGCCTCGCGCTCCCCAGGCTGGGCGGACTCGCCTCGAGCCTCGACCTCCGCTTCCAGAAGGAAGGCTTCGAGGACCCGCGGACGGGGTACGAGCGCGGGTATGCGGCCTGGCGGGGCGAGGCGCCTCTCGGCCGCGGCCGACTGCGGATCGGCCTCAACGGCACCCTTCTCGACCAGCAGCCGGCGAGCCCGCAGTTCTTCGATGGACAGGAGCTGTCGCCCCTCGTCCCCCTCGACGCCAACCACAACCCCGACGGGGCCTTCCTGAACGACCGGCGCTACAACGCGAGCGTCGGCTACGACCAGCCTGCAGGACGGGCCGCCTGGTCGACCCTTCTCTCGTACTCCTACGCCACCGAGGACCAGTTCCGGGGGTTCCTGGTGGACGCCACCACCGACTTCCCGAACGCGCACGGCTTCCGCGAGACGATCCACAAGACCGACGTCTACCTCGACAGCCACCTCGCGTGGACGGCCGGCCCGCGCGTCCGGCTGGTCGCCGGCCTCGATTACCTCCACGGGAACGGGAATGCGTCGGGCGGGGACTTCGACTACGGCGTCCACCTCGACGGCAGCTCGCCACCCACGAGCGCCGACCTTCCTCCCGCGGCCGACATCCACATCCACGACCGGCGCGACTTCGGCGGGCTCTACGGGTTCGCGGAGTGGAGCCCGCACCCCGACTGGCGCCTCGAGCTCGGCCTGCGGCTGAACGTCACGGACGAGCAGCGGCAGACGTCGACTCTCGACTTCGCCAGCCAGGAGCAGACGGGCGGGGCGGACCGGCGCACCGTCGTCCGGCCCGGAGGGACCGTGGCCGCGAGCTGGACTGCCTGGCGCCGAGCGAGCGACGAGCTGCGTCTCTACGCCAACTACCGCAACACCTACAAGCCCGCCGCCATCGACTTCGGCCTCGACACCGACCCGTCGATCCTGAAGCCCGAGACCGCGGACAGCTACGAGGCGGGGGCGAAGTCCCTCCTGGCCGGCGGCCGGCTGGAGCTGGAGCTCGAAGGCTTCTGGCTCGACTTCCGCAACCTCGTGGTGAGCCAGGAGGTCGACGGCCTTCCCGCCCTCGTCAACGCCGGTGAGGAGCGGCTCAAGGGGATCGAGGCCTCGCTGTCGGCGCGGCTCGCGCACGACCTGCGCGTCCAGCTGGCCTACAGCTTCCACGACGCGCGCTTCACGGACTTCGTCTCGGACTTCGGTGACGGGCCGACCCAGGTCGCGGGCAACCGCCTCCCGGCCTCCGCCCGCCACATGGGCTCGGTCGCGTTCACCTACAGCCCCGCCCGGGGCCTGAACGCCCACGCCCGCGTCCAGCTCGTCGGTGACCGGTTCCTCGACGAGGTGAACACCGCTCTCGTGCCGGGGTACGCGACGGTCTCCGCGGGCATCGGATATCGCTTCGCCCGGTGGGAGCTCCGCGTCGACGGCCGCAACCTCAACGACGAGCGGGCGCCGGTCTCGCTGAGCGAGATGGGGAGCGGCGCCTACTATCTGCTCACCGCACGACGGATCGACGGCGGCTTGTCCGTGCACTTCTGAGTCGCCGCCCCTGGCATTCGGGGAGCGGCTCGACCAGAATGGACCGAGTGCCTCCTCGGCCGTTTCATCGTCTCCTCAGCCGCGAGGGAAGCCTCGCCGACGCCATGCTGGGCCCCCTCGAGTGCCGCGTGCTGGAGGTCGTCTGGAGCCGCGCCCGCGAGTGGACAGTGGCGGACGTCCAGGAAGCGCTCGGTGGGCTCGCCTACACGACGCTGCTGACGACGATGGATCGGATGTTCAAGAAGGGCTTGCTCGAGAGGCGTCGTGAAGGGCGGGCCTTCGTCTACCTGCCGAGGCTCAGCCAGGACGAGCTGGAGCGGGGCATCTTCGCCCTGGTGGTGGGCAAGCTGCTGAGGCGGGGCAGGGGCGCGGCGGAACCCGTGCTCTCCTGCCTCGTCGATGCGGTGAGCGACCGCGACCAGGAGCTGCTCGGCGACCTCGAGCGGCTCATCAGGCGGAAGCGGGAGAAGCGCGAGAGAGGCGAGCCGTGAGGTTCGGGCTGCTCGGGGCCTGCGTCGCGCTGACCGCATTCCTGGCCGCGACGGTGGCGGGCTCGCTGTGGGCGGCCCTCCTCGGCCGCTTCCTCGCGCCGCTCACCGCCCCGTGGAGCGGCGCCGGGCAGAGGCGGTTGCTCCTCGCGCTGCGCCTCCTGCCGGCCGTGCTCGGCCTCCTCTTCGCGGGGACGCTCGTTGCGCCGGCGTGGGTGGATCTCGAACCCCCGGACACGCAGGAGCACCTCGGCCTCGCCCTCGCGCTGCTGAGCGGCCTCGCGGGGGCCCTGCTCGTGGAGGCGCTCGCCCGGGGGGTGCAGTCCTGGAGGATGAGCGGCCGCCTCGTCGCGCGCTGGACGCGTGACGGCGTTGCGGTGCGGATGGACGGGCTCGACCTGCCCGCGTACCGCATCGAGAGCGCGTTCCCGGTCGTCTCCGTGGTGGGCGTCCTGGCCCCTCGGCTCTTCGTCGCCTCGAAGGTGCTGGCCGTCCTCACTCCCGGCGAGCTGCGCGCCGCGGTGGCGCACGAGGCGGCGCACGTCCGCGGCCACGACAACTGGCTGCGGCTCCTGCTCCTCTCCTGCCCGGACGTGCTCGGGCGCTCGGCTGCGGGACGGCGCCTGCAGGCGGCTTGGGAGCACGCCTGCGAAGCGGCCGCCGACGAGGGCGCCGGTGCCGGAGTGGCGCTCGATCTCGCCTCGGTGCTCGTCAAGGTCGCGCGCCTCGCTCAGGGCGGCGCGCCGGTCGCCGTCGGCAGCCACGTCTGCGGGTCGAGCGCCGGCATCGCGGAGCGCGTGCGGCGACTCCTCGCGCGCGCCGAAGGCCACGACGAGCCGATCGCGGTCGGCTGGTCTTCGCTCGTGGCCTGGGCCGTGCTGGCGGCGGTCCCCGTCGCGCTCTGCCTCCTGGCCGCCACGGACCGCGCCCAGGCCTTCGTGCACGGCGTCGCGGAGATCCTCGTCCGCCTCGCCTGAGCCGGCGGCGGGCACCGACCCCTCGCCCTGTGAGAGGATGTCCGCGCACGGCGAGGGTTGGATGCGCCTCTTCGACACCGTCCTCATCACGGCCTCGTCCGAACGGCAGGCCGCGGCCTTCCGGGCGCTCCTCGACCGCCGGCTCGAGCGCGGCCTCTACCCCCGCGAGCTCGCGTTCGAGGTCGTGGCCGATCCGCCGGCCGGCCGGGTGGGCACCGGGGGCTCGACCCTGTGGGCCCTCGACCGGCTCGCCCGCATGCGCGGCGGTGGCGACGCGGCCGCCTTCCTCGCCAGCCAGCGCGTCCTGCTGATCCACGCGGGCGGAGAGAGCCGGCGGCTTCCGTGCTACGCGCCGGAGGGCAAGCTCTTCGCCCCGCTGCCCCTGCCCTCGAGCGCGCTCCTGCCCCCCGTCGTCCTCGACGCGCAGCTCGGGCTCTTCCTCGAGTACCCCTGGCGTCGCGGCGAGGTCGTCGTGTCCTCGGGCGATGCCGTGATCGACTTCGACACCGCCGGGGTGCCGGACGAGCGGGGGCCGGTCTATGGCTTCGCCAAGGCGGCCCCCGTCGAGCAGGGGTCTCGCCACGGCGTCTTCCGATTCGACGCGCGGCGCGAGCAGGTGGTGGACTACCTCCAGAAGGCGCCGGCCGACGTCCTCGCGCGTTCGGCGCTGATCGAGGGCACGGGTGACTGCGCGCTCGACATCGGCCTCGTCTCCCTCGCACCGGCGGCGGCCGCCGCCTTCCTCGACCTGGGCCGGACGCCCCTCGGGCCGGCCACGCTCCTCGACGAGCTGGCCGCGGGCCGCGTGCGCTTCGACCTCTACCTCGAGGTGCTCACGGCCTGCCTCTCCGGCCTCTCCTTCGAGGCGTTCTGGGAGAGGGTGCGAGCGGCGAGCGCCCTTCCGTGCGAGCTCGCGCGGCGCGTCTACGAGGCCTTCCACCGGTTCGGCCTCGGCGGCACGGTCACCCGCTCCACGACCTTCGAGCACGTCGGGAGCCTGGCCGAGCTGCCGGAGGCCTCGCGCAGCCTGCTCGCGCTCCGCCTGGCCCCCTTCTACGAGCCGGACGGCGGCGAGATCCGGGCGTTCGAGGCCCCGGACCGCGTCGTCCACGGCAGCGCGTCGGTGGAGGTCGCCGTCACGGGCTCCGCGCCGGTGCTGGTCGAAGGTTGTGCGTCGTGCTCTCTGAGGCTGGCCGGCGACAACCTCGTGGTCGGCCTCGAGGAGCGCGCGCTCGAGTTCGAGCTGCCCCGCGGGTTCGCTCTCGACGAGCGGCACCTGCCCGAGGGCCGCGTGGTGGTCGTCCTCTCCGCCCGGGACAGCCTGAAGGCCGAGAGCGACCCCCGCCGCCTCGCCTTCTGCGGCCGGCCGCTCGACGAGTGGCTGGCGGAGCGCGGGCTGCGGCGGGCGGACGTCTTCGACGCCGGCGACGGCTCCGACCTGTTCGAGGCCCGCCTCTTCGTCCTCGGCCCCACCGCGGACGACCTACGGGGTTACGTCGAGCGGCCGGACGACGAGTGGACCCGCCGCTTTCGCGCGGCCCGCCGCCTCTCGCTGGCCGAGATCCAGGACCGGGACGACGCCGTGCGTCGCGAGGACCGGCGCGTCGCCCTCCGGCGCGAGCTCCTCCGCGACCTCTTCCGGCGCGGCCAGGGCTGGCGGGACGTGAGCGCCGCGGACTTCGCCTCCGCCCTGTCGGGTCCGGAGTGGGCGCCGCTCCTCGAGGCCTGGCTCGCCCGCACGGACGACGCTCTCCTTCGGGCCTATCGCGAGCGCTCGTGGCGCGAGGTGTCGAAGAGCGCGCCGCGCGCCGCGGGGCCGGTGGAGATCGACTACGTGGCCCGGGGCGCCGGCCGGCCGCCCCTGCGGCTCGCCCTCAAGGAGGACCAGATCGTGTGGGCGCGGGCGCCGGTGAGGCTCGACCTCGCCGGCGGCTGGACCGACACCCCGCCCTACACGCTGCGCCACGGGGGACGGGTCGTGAACCTCGCCGTGGACCTGAACGGCCAGCCTCCGATCCAGGTCTTCTGCCGGCGCACCGCCGAGCGGCACGTCCGCGTGCACTCGATCGACCTCGGGCACACCGAGACGTTCACGCGCTTCGAGGAGCTCCTCGACTACCGCGACCCGGCCTCGCCGTTCGCCCTTCCGAAGGCCGCCCTCGCCCTCATCGGCCTCGACGGGGCCCGGGCCGGGAAGGGCCCGCTCGCGGACGTGCTCGACGGCCTCGGGGCCGGCCTCGAGATCACGCTCCTCTGCGCCGTGCCCAAGGGCTCCGGCCTCGGGACCTCGTCGGTCCTGGGCGGCGTCATCCTCGCCGCGCTGTCGCGCTTCTTCGGCCTGCCGCTCCTGCAGGACGAGCTCGTCCGCCAGGTCCTGCAGGTCGAGCAGATGCTCACCACCGGCGGCGGCTGGCAGGACCAGATCGGCGGCCTGCTCTCCGGGATCAAGTACGTCGAGAGCCGGCCCGGCCTGCGGCCGCACCCGGTCGTGCACCAGCTCGACCCGTTCCTCTTCCAGGACCGGGAGAGCCTGGGCTGCTTCACCCTCTTCTACACGGGCATCACGCGCCTCGCGAAGAACATCCTCGCCGACGTCGTGGACCGGGTGAACGGGGCCGAGAAGGCGTACCTCTTCACGCTGCGGCACATGGCTCAGCTCGCCCTGGACGCGAAGGACGCGATCGAGCGGCGCGACCGGGGCGCGCTGGCCGAGGTGATCGCGCTCTCGTGGGCGGCCAACAAGAGGATCCACCCGAGCACGACCAACGAGGAGGTGGAGGAGATCCTGGCCGCGACCCGCCCCCACTTCCAGGGGGCGAAGCTCCTCGGGGCGGGGGGCGGAGGCTACGCCCTCTTCCTCTCCCCGGATGCCGCGCACGCGGATGCGGTGCGCGACGTGCTCCGCCGGCGCTTCGAGAACGAGCGGGCCCGGCTCGTGGACTTCTCGCTCAGCACCTGCGGGCTCGAGGTGTCGGTCTCGTAAACGCTGCCGGTCAGGCCGCCGCGCGCTGGTCGTCGACGATCTCGCCGTCGCGGATCTGGACCACCCGGGAAGCGATCCGGGCGAGGGCCATGTCGTGGGTGATCATCACGACGGTCTGCCCGCCCTTGTGCAGCTCCTGGAAGAGGCCCACGATGCCTTTGCCGGAGGAGGTGTCGAGGTTGCCGGTGGGCTCGTCGGCGAGGATCATCGTCGGCCGGTTCACGAGGGCGCGCGCCACCGCGACCCGCTGCATCTGGCCGCCCGAGAGCTCGGTCGGCTTGTGATCCATGCGGTCGGCCAGGTCGACCTTGCGGAGCATCGCCTCCGCCCGCTCGCGCCGCTCCTTCGTCGGGACCCCGCCGAAGAGGAGCGGCAGCTCGACGTTCTCGAGGGCGCTCGCATACGGCAGGAGGTTGAAGTTCTGGAAGACGAAGCCTATGTGCCGGTTGCGGATCTCCGCCAGGCGGTTCCGGTCGAGGCCCGCCACCCGCTCGCCCGAGAGAACGTACTCGCCGGAGCTCGGGGTGTCGAGGCAACCCAGGATGTTCATGAGGGTGGACTTGCCCGAGCCCGAGGGCCCCACGATCGCGACGTATTCGTTCCGGCCGATCTCGAGATCGATGCCGCCGAGGGCCACCACGTCCACGCGACCCGTGCCGTAGACCTTGCGGACGCC
>DATJYX010000068.1:0-5709 GCA_035577965.1 Vicinamibacteria bacterium
CGGCGGCCAGCAGAGCGGCCACATCCAGGCGGTCGGCCTCGACCTCTACGTGAAGCTGCTCGAGGAAGCGATCCTGGAGCTGCGGGGCGAGCCGTCCCGGGAGGCCCCGCGGGCCGCGCTCCACCTTCGCGTCGAGATGCGGATCCCATCGCTCCCGGGCCGGTGGAGCGGGCGAGGACGTTTAGCGCCTGCAGAATGACCCGCCGCTGCTGTTCCCGGCGAGTGGGCCCTCGAAGGTTCCGGAGGCTCCAGACCTTGAGAGGATGGAGCGACGGAGACACGTATCCCGGCGCTCGACCAGCTGGGCCCCGTCCTGCCGGTGTCGCCCGGACGTGCCGACCCGACTGTGATCCGCGTTGAGCCCAAACGAGGCGCTACGCTTCGGTCCTGAGCTCCAGCTTCTGCGCGTCCCAGAACACACGCTGCTTCTTCAGGTACGACTGGTTGGCCATGTGGCAAGCCACCGCCGTACCGCAACCGAAGTCCACGTTCTCGATGGGCTGCTGGCGGGTCTTGATGGCCGCGAAGAAGTTCCGGAAGTGATCCTCGGTCCCCTCCGCAGTCTGGCGCATGGTCTCCTTGCTACGGTGCACCTGCTTCCCGTACGTCCCGACGTCGGCCGTGGGGTCGTCCTTGTGAGCGGCCTCGAACGGATCCTTGGTGTCCTTCGGCCAGCTCTCCAGCGGGTAGTTGTAGGCCCAGACCTCGTCGTACGGAAGCAGGGTGGCGCTCTCCTCGGTGAGCTCGACCGTGCCCCTGTCGCCCATGAAGCGCACGATCTCGCCGCCCTCGAAGTTCGACACCAGGTTGGCCAGCACCACCACCTGGAACTTGCCGTAGTCGTACAGCGTGTTGTGGATGTCGGGGACGTCGCGGTCGCCGGTCCACTTGTAGATGCCTCCGTTCGCCACGGCGCTGAGCGGGAACTGCACGTTCATCAAGTGGTGAACACGCGACAGCAGGTGGACGTACTCGTCGCCGGCAATGCCGGTCCCGTAGTCCCACCAGTTGCGGAACTGGAAGAAGCGGGCGGCGTCGAAGGGACGCTTGGGCGCGTCGCCCAGGTAGCGGTCCCAGTCGATCGTCTTCGGTGAAGCGTCGGGGGGCACGGGGTACTTCCACGCGCCCACGGGGTCCGGGCGATAGATCTCGCACTGGACCATGAACACCCTGCCGATGGCTCCCGAATCCACCCATTCCTTGCCCTTGTGGGTCGACTGCATGCTGAGGCTCTGGCTGCCCACCTGCACCAGGCGCCCGGTCTCCCTGGAGACCTTCACCATCGCGAGCGCCTCGGGGATCTTGTGGGTCATGGGCTTCTCGCAATAGACGTCCTTGCCGGCGCGCATGGCGGCGACGGCGATCGGCGCGTGCCAGTGGTCGCTGGTGGCGATGGCCACCGCGTCGATGTCCTTGCGGTCGAGAACCTCCCGGTAGTCGCGCGTCGTCGGCGTGTTCGGCTGGATCTCGTTGGCGCGGCGGAAGTGCCCGTCGTACAGATCGCACGCGATCGCGACCTTGCCGTTGACCTTCAGCACGGCCTGCATCAGCTCGAGCCCGCGAATGCCGGCGCCGATCAAGCCTATGGTGACCTGCTCGTTGGGAGACGCGGAGCTCAGGATGGCCGGAGCGCCCAACGCGAGGCCCGTCGCCGCTGCACCCGCCACCGAGCGCCCCATGAACTCCCGCCGGTCCATCTTGGATTCTGTCATCTGGTTCCTCCGCAACGTGACGAGTGATAGAGCTCGGATGGGTGGCCAAGGCGACGAAGAGGCGCGTCAGACGAGATGCTTCAGGGTCTCGTCGATGAGCCGCTGCGTCCCGGCGTAGGGCTCGCCCTGCCCTTCCCACTCCATGGAGAAGTAGCCGCGATAGCCCGCCGCCTCGGCGATGGCGAAGCACCTGGCGAAGTCCACCGTGCGGGCCTTGCCGTCCTCGCCGACCTCGGAATCCTTCATGTGGGAGATGCAGTAAGCGTGCTTGAACATCGCCGCCATCGCGCGATCGTTGAAGTCCTGATCGTGCGTCATCATGGAATTGCAGAAGTCCGGCAGGGCCCGAAGGTAGGGGTTGTCGACCTTCTCGAGGACGGCCACGATGAAGAAGGGATCTTCGGTGAAGTTGTCGTCGTTCTCGAGGTTCGCGACGACGTTCTTCTCGGCGGCGTACTGGGCAACCTGCCTCAGGCTTTCGGCGGTCCGACCGACGTCCGGCTTCGCATCGTGTGAGCCCGCGATGTGGAGCCGGACGCTCGGGCATCCCAGCGTCTTCGCGATGTCGATCCACTTTCTGCTCGCCGTGACCGACTTCGCTCGCCGGGCCGGGTCGGGATCGTAGAAGCTGTCGGGAAGGTCGACGGGAACGTCGACGATGTGCGCACCCGCCTTCTCGGTGCGCTCGCGGAGCTCGGCCAGGTAGGCCGGCTCGGTGGAAGAGAAGTGCGTATCCAGCGGTTCGATGTTGTGAAGTCCGAACCTCTTCACCACCATGGAGCCAAAGTCCTTCAGGTCCATGCCGGGCAGCTTGGGATCGCGAGCCGACTTGTTGGTGGGGGCATCGATGAACATGCGGAAGGGCCACGAAGCCACGGCCATGCGCTCGCGCGGCTGCGGGGGGAACTCCAGATGGGGTCCGGTGGCGGCTTTGAGACGGCCGCCGGTCCAGGCCATGACGGCCGAGCCGGCGGCCGCCGTCACAGAACCTCTGAGGAAGTCGCGTCGCCCCGGGTTGATCATGGCCGTTCCCCCTCGTCAAGGCACGTGTCTACGTGTCCCGGGATTGTGCGCGCACCCTGGGCCGGTGTCCAGACCGAAACCCGGTCCATTGACGTGAGTGGTAGGGTGCTGGGCGCGTCGAGGAGCGCCGAACATGGGAATTGCCATCGCCCTTCCGCTGGCCCTGGTCCTGGCCACTCCCGTCGCGCGGCCCGCCGCGGCCGCGCTGCCGCTCGTGCCGCCCGGCGCGGCCGGGATGTCCGGCATCGTCCTCGCCCGCATCGATTCCGTCGTCGCCGGCTCGATCGCGCGCAAGGACGCGCCGGGGGCCGTCGTTCTCGTGGGTCGGAAGGGGCGGGTCGTCTTCCGCAAGGCCTACGGGCACAGAGCCCTGGTGCCGGCTCCGGAGCCGATGACCGTCGACACGGTCTTCGACCTCGCGTCCCTCACCAAGGTGGTCGCCACCGCGACGTCGGTGATGACCCTCGTCGAGGCGGGGAAGGTGCGGCTCGACGACCCGGTGGTCCGGCATCTCCCCGACTTCGCCGCCGGTGGCGGGGGGCGCGCGGCCGTGACGGTCGAGGAGCTCCTCACGCACCGGGCCGGCCTCCTCCCCGACGACCCGATGGCGCTCTACGCCGGCACCCCCGCCGAGATCTTCGCCCGGAAGCACCGGCAGCCGCTGGCCTACGAGCCAGGGTCGCGCTTCGTCTACTCCGACGCGGGCTTCGAGGTGCTCGGCGAGGTCGTCCGCGTCGTCTCCGGCGAGACCCTCGACGGCTACGCCGCGCGCGCGGCGCTCGCTCCGCTCGGAATGGCCGACACGGAGTTCCGGCCGCAGGAGAGCGGGGTCGGGAAGGGGCGGATCCCCGTCGCTCGAATCGCCCCGACGGAGGCGCGAGACGGCGCGATGGTGCGGGGGACGGTCCACGACCCACGCGCCTTCGCGCTCGGCGGCGTCGCCGGTCACGCGGGCCTCTTCGGGACCGCGGACGACCTCGCGCGCTACGCGGCCGCGATCCTCTCGGGGGGAGGGCCGGTGCTCTCCCCGGCCGGCGTCGCCTCCATGACAACCCCGCGCGTCTACGGCGATCGGGACCTCCGCGCCCTCGGCTGGGACGTCGACACCGCCTACTCCAGCTGCCGCGGGGACCTGTTCCCGATCGGCTCCTTCGGCCACACGGGCTGGACGGGGACCTCGCTGTGGATCGACCCCGTGACCGGCGTCTACGTCATCGTCATGACGAGCCGCGTCCACCCGGACGGAGCGGGGAACGTGATCGCGCTCCGGTCCCGGGTCGCCACGATCGCCGCCGCGGCGGTGACCGACGTCCCCGCCGACGCCCTCCGCCGTGCCTCCTCGCCCTTTCTCCCTCTCGTCTCGCTCGCCCGCGGTCGCGGCTCGCAGGCTCCGCCCTCTCCGGGCGCCCCGTCGGCGTTCGACGTGCGGGCCGGAGTCGACGTCCTCGAGGCCGGGGGCTTCGCCGAGATCAAGGGGAAGAAGGTGGCGCTGCTGACGAACCGGACCGGGATCACCCGCGACGGCCGGACGACGGTCTCCGTGCTGCTGTCCGAGGCGGCGCGCGGCGCGGGGATCTCGCTCGTGCGCCTCTTCTCCCCCGAGCACGGGCTCTTCGCCGAGAAGGACGACAACGTCGGCGATTCGACCGACCCCGGGACGGGACTCCCGGTCGTCTCGCTCTACGGGGAGAAGAAGCGTCCCGCTCCGGCAGACCTGGCCGGGCTCGACGCGGTCGTCGTCGACCTGCAGGACGCCGGCACCCGCTTCTACACCTACCTGACGTCCGTCGGCTGGCTGATGGAGGAAGCGGCGAGGGCGAAGGTCGCGGTCGTCGTCCTGGACCGCCCCGACCCGATCGGCGGCATGCTCGTGGAGGGGCCGCCCGCCGACCCCGACCAGCTCTCCTTCACCGCCGTCGACACGCTCCCCGTGCGGACCGGAATGACCGTCGGCGAGGTGGCGCGGATGCTCGCCGCGGAGCGAAAGGTCCCGGTCGACCTGAGGGTCGTCCCCATGGCCGGCTGGCGGCGCGCCTTCCTCTTCGAGGACACGGGGCTGCCATGGGTGGCTCCCTCGCCGAACCTGCGCACGCCCACCCAGGCCGCCCTCTACCCCGGGGTGGCGCTTCTCGAGCCGACCAACGTGTCGGTGGGCCGGGGGACGGAGACCCCGTTCGAGGTCGTCGGCGCGCCGTGGGTCGACGCGGGAACGCTCGCCCGGACGCTGAACCTCCGGCACCTTCCGGGGGTCCGGTTCTCACCGGCCACGTTCACGCCGACGTCGTCGACGCACGGCGGGCAGGCGTGCCGCGGGGTCCGCATCTCGGTCGTGGATCGCGCCGCACTGCGCCCGGTCGCGCTGGGCCTCGAGATCGCGGTCGCGCTCCGGGACCTTCACCCGCACGAGTGGGACCGTCGGAACTTCGGCCGCCTGCTCGCGAACGCCGCCGCCCTCGCGCGGTTCGAGAAAGGGGACACGGCGGCCCAGATCGAGTCGGGCTGGGCCGCGTCCCTGATGGAGTTCGAGCGGCGCCGCGCCGCGTTCCTCCTCTACCCCGAATGAGGCGCCTCCTCGGCACTGCCGCGCTCGCGAGCTCCGCGGCCGCCTTCGCCGCCTCGGGAGGGACGAAGCGTGATCCTCATCGAGTGCAACTCGGCGGCCGACGGGCCCGCGTACCACATCGATTGGCGAGCCGCCAAGGTGCTGGCCACTTGCGGCGGCGCTTGCTTGGGCGGCTGCACGGGGTGCCCCCCTCGGGCGTGGACGTGCGAGCGCCGGCGTTGACGGGCGGGAATCGAGGGATCCCAAGGTAATCACGCCGCGGACTCCTAGAGACCCTATGGAACGACCGGCTCGCGATCGTAGGATCGCGGGTTAGCGCCTTGCGGCACCAGAGCCGCATACGAAAGGAGCCGGTCTTGCAGAAGGGTATCACCTGGGTTGGGCTGGACGCCCACAAGTCGGCGATCAACG
>DATJYX010000069.1:0-6462 GCA_035577965.1 Vicinamibacteria bacterium
CGGCGGCCAGCAGAGCGGCCACATCCAGGCGGTCGGCCTCGACCTCTACGTGAAGCTGCTCGAGGAAGCGATCCTGGAGCTGCGGGGCGAGCCGTCCCGGGAGGCCCCGCGGGCCGCGCTCCACCTTCGCGTCGAGATGCGAATCCCCCCGGCCTACGTCCCCGAGACCCACCAGCGTCTCTCGATCTACAAGCGCGTGAGCCAGGTCCGCAAGGAGGCCGAGGTCGACCCGCTCCGGGCCGAGCTGCGGGACCGCTACGGGCCGCCCCCGCCCGAGGTGGAGGGCCTCCTGCGCTACGCGTGCCTCCGCGCCCGGGCCGAGGGGATGCGCGTCATCCAGGCGGAGGTCGCCGCGGCCTCCCTCCTGCTGCGCTTCGACGCCGGGACGCCCCTCCGGACGGACGCGCTCGTTCGGGTCGTCCGCGAGCGCGCGGGAGCGGCTCTCATGCCGGACGGCCTCCGCTGGCCGCTCGGCGGCGAGCCGCCGCTCGACGCCCTGGCCGGCCTCCTCGACCGCCTGGGGCCCGGGCTATGATTCGCCCGTCCATGGCTGGGCGCGCATCGCTTCTCGCCGCTGCCCTCCTCGCCCTCGTCGGGTGCGACGGCGCGGACCCGACGGTCCTGAAGCTCGACGGGGAGCGGGTGCGCCGGAGCGACTTCGAGCGCCACATCGCCGCCATGGAGGCGCGAGGTCTCGGGCCCGTCGACTCCGCGGCCCGCCTCGGCCTCCTCGACGCCTTCCTCGAGCAGCGGGCGCTCGTGATCGAGGCGCGGGGGCGTGGGCTCGTCCCCCCGAACTCGGGCCCCGACGAAGAGCCGAAGGCGGTGGCGCGGCTCCTCGCCACGGCCGTGAATCCGGTCCCGGTGGCCGAGGAGGAGGTCGCCGCCTGGTTCCGCGACCACGCCGCGGACGTCGCGATCCCCGACTCCGTCTCCCTCCGCCAGGTGCTCGTGGCGACGCTCAACGAGGCGCGGGACGTGAAGAGGCGCCTCGGGCGGGACCCCAAGGCGTTCGACTCGATCGCGCGACGGGAATCGAAGGGCCCGGAGGCGCCCGCCGGCGGCTACATGGGGACCTTCGCGCGCGGCGAGCTGCCAGCCGAGCTCGAGGCGGTGGCCTTCGCCCTGCCCGACGGCGGCACGAGCGAGCCCGTCGAGACCTCGCTCGGGTATCATATCCTGAGGGTCGAATCCCGCCAGCAGGGCCGCCCCCTCACCCTGGAAGAGGCCCGAGAGCGGATCCGCGGCCTCCTCGCCCGCGAGAAGCGGGCGGCGGCGGAGCGGGCCTTCGTGGCGTCGATTCTGGCCCGGGCCAAGGTGAACCATGAGGCGGCTCTCCGCACTTCTCCTCCTTCCTAGCCTCGCCCTCGCCTCGCGAGGGGCCGAGGCCGACGTCATCGAGCGGGTCGTGGCCAAGGTGAACGGCCAGATCATCACCCTCTCCGACTTCCAGTCGCGCCAGATCGCGGCCGCGCAGGGCGCGCGTATCGACCCCGCGAACGTCGGCGCCTTCCTCCGCCAGAACAACGCCAAGATCCTCCAGGACGCGATCGACGAGATCCTGCTCCTCCAGAAGGCCGAGGACGCCGGGATCAAGGCGCCTCCCCAGTGGATCGACGAGGCGATCGACGGCATCCGCAAGGACAACAAGATCACGACCGACGAGCAGTTCCAGGAGGCCCTCGAGCGCGAGGGCCTCACCCTCTCCGAGCTGCGGCAGAACATCGAGCACGGGGTGATCCGCCGGGCCATCATGCAGCGGGACGTCCAGCCGAAGATCGAGGCCAGCGAGTCGGAGGTCCGCGCCGAGTACGAGAAGCTGAAGGCGACCGAGTTCACGAAGCCGCCGACGGTCAGCCTGCAGGAGATCCTGATCAAGGAGGATCTCGGAGGCGAGACCCTCGCCCGGGAGGTCGTGAAGAGGGCCCGGGCGGACGAGGATTTCGCGACCCTCGCCAAGACCTACTCGCAGGCCCCGTCGCGGTCACACGGCGGCGACCTCGGCCAGCTGAGCCAGGGCGAGATCAACCCCGCCCTCGAGAAGGTGGCCTTCTCGCTCCCGGTCGGCGGCGTCTCCGACCCGATGGCCGTCGAGGGTGGCTACCGCATCGTCAAGGTCACGGCCAAGACCTCGGGCAGCACCACCCCCTTCGAGTCGGCCAAGGACAAGGTCCGCGAGCGCCTGATGATGGACCGCTTCGAGGCCGCGTACGAAGCCTACATGCAGGAGCTGCGCAAGACGGCCTCCGTGGAGCTGCGCGTGCGCGAGGTGCCGCTGCAGCTCACCGGGCCCATCCCCGAGGGCAGCCTCCGCGAGGCCCTCGAGCCCCTCGCGCCCGGTCCGGGGCCGGTGCCTCCCTCCTCGCCGGGCGCCACCGACACGATCGTCACCCCGACCGAAAAGAAGCCCGTTCCCGCGCCGGCCGCGGACGAGGAGATCTCCACGACTCCGCAATCCGGTCCGGAGAAAGTGTCGCCCCCGCCCGCACCCGCAGTCCCCACCTCCAAGGAACCGAAGCCGCCCGGGCGATGAGCCCCGCCGCGGACCGGTTCTTCGGCCGGGTCTACGCCCTCGTCCGGGAGATCCCGCGCGGCCGCGTCGCCACCTACGGCCAGATCGCCGGGCTCCTGGGCGTTTCTCGCGGAGCGCGGGCGGTCGGATGGGCCCTCCGCGCTCTTCCGGAGAGCCTGGCGGGGGACGTGCCCTGGCACCGCGTCGTCGGGGCGTCGGGGCGAATCTCGCCCCGCGCCGGCTTCGGCCCCGTGATCCAGCGGCGCCTCCTCGCGGCCGAGGGTGTCCGCTTCCGGAGCGGACGCGTCGATCTCGCCCGGCACGGGCTCGTCGGGAAGGAGAGCCGGGGCACCCGCCGCTCCCGTGGCCCCCGAGAGAGAAGGCGTCGGGGCTCCGCCCTCGGCTACTTGTCGACCGACACGCGCGGCAGCCGGAGCGTTTCCCGGGCCCGCTGACGGACGAGCCGGGAGACGGCCTCCTGGAGTGCCTGCTCGTCCACCTTCCCGCGTTGGCGCTCGGCCGCGCGGGCCGCCTCGCCTTCGAGCGCCGCCGCCTCCGCCGGCGGAAGAGCCTCGACCGCCGCCTGGCTCACGAGCGCGTCGATCCGACGAAGGCGCTCGCGGAGGTAGTCCCAGTTGGGACGCGACGCCACGGCCACGAGGTCGCTCACCTCCGCGAGCTCCGCGAGGGGGAGGGCGACGGCGCGGCCCGGCAGCTCGAGGAGGCGCTCGCGGAGGGCGTCGAGCCTCTCCGCCACCTCGGGCAGGGTCGCGCGCTCGCCCTCCCCGGCTCCGCCCGCCCCCGGCGCCCGGCCCGCTCCGGCCGCGAGCTCGTCCACCCGCCGCCGGCACCGCGTGAGGCTGGCCGTCGAAGGGTCCCGCTCGAAGGCGGCGTCGATCGCCACGAGGACGGTGGCGAGGGGCACCCTCGCCTGGTGCCACCCGCGGGCGAGCGCGAAGTCGTGAGGGGAAAGCACGTGCTCCTTCCCGCGCCTCGCGCGGAGCGCCGACTCGATCGCGTCGACGAAGGCTTCGAGGCCGGGGTCCGGGGGCGTGCCCGTCACACCGCCACCACGTCGAACTGCTCCTGGTGCAGCAGCGGGTCGGCCTGGACCGACACCTCGCCGCCGGTGAGGGCGGCCAGGCTCTTCAGCACGGGCGCCTCGTCCCCGGCCAGGCCCCGCGCGACCTCGGGGTTGACGCGGAGGACGAGCTTCTGGCCGCGCATGTCGGGGGCCAGCTTCCGGACCTCGTCGTGGATCTCCGAGCACACCGTCGCGACGCTCTTCACCTGGCCGCTGCCGGAGCAGTAGGGGCAGGGCTGCATGAGGAGCCGCTCGAGCGACTGCTTCACCCGCTTCCTGGTCAGGATCACGAGCCCGAACTCGTTCACCGAGAGGAGCTTCGTCGGCGAGCGGTCCTTGCGCATCTCCTGCTCGAGCGCCCGCATGACCTCGCGCCGGCTCTTCCTCTCCTCCATGTCGATGAAGTCGACCACGATGATCCCGCCGAGGTCACGGAGGCGGATCTGGCGCACGATCTCGCGCACGGCGTCGAGGTTGGCCTTGAGGAGCGTCTCCTCGAGGTGGTTCTTCCCCACGAAGCGGCCGGTGTTGACGTCGATCGCGACGAGGGCCTCGGTCTGGTTGACGACGATGTAGCCGCCCTCAGGGAGCCACACCTTCGAGCGCAGCGCGCGCTCGAGCTCCGCCTGGACCCCGTGCTCCTCCATGATGCCGGCCGGGCCGTCGTGGAGGCGGACCCTCGGGGCGAGCGCCGGCTCGAGTGTCCGCACGAGCTCGAGCGTCCGCTGGAACTCGCGCTCGCTGTCGAGGCGGATCGACTGGACGTCTTCCGAGAGGAGGTCGCGGAGCAGCCGCTCGACGAGCGACGGCTCGCGGTAGAGGAGGACGGGGGCCCGCTGCCGGGCGGCGAGGGCGCGGACCTCGTCCCAGGTCCGGGAGAGGAAGCGGCCGTCCCGGATGAACGCGTCGGCGTCCCGGCCCTGGCCGGCGGTGCGGGCGATGAGCCCGCCTCCCCCGCGCTCCTGGCGGAACTCCTTGAGCACCGTCTTGAGCCGCCGCCGCTCGTCCTCGTCGGTGATCTTCCGCGACACCCCGACGTGCTCCACGGTCGGCATGAGCACGAGGTACCGGCCGGGGAGCGACACGTGCGAGGTGATCCGCGCCCCCTTCGTGCCCATCGGCTCCTTGAGGACCTGGACGACGACCTCCTGGCCCTCGTGGAGGCGGTCCTCGATCGGAGCGCTGCGCGCAGTGTCGAGCTCCTCGGCGGTGAGGAGGTTCTCGGGCAGCTCCTCGAAGACGTCGGCGGCGTGGAGGAACGCGTCGCGCTCGAGCCCTATGTCCACGAACGCGGACTGCATCCCGGGGAGGACCCGGGTCACGCGCCCCTTGTAGATGCTGCCCACGATGCCGCGGTGCGCCTCGCGCTCCAGGAAGAGCTCGGAGACGACGCCGTCCTCGAGGAGGGCGACCCGGGTCTCGCGGGGGTTGGTGCTGACGATGAGGTCTCTGGCCATTCAGTGAAGGGGGCGGCGGGCCGCCCGGCGAGAGGAGAAGGCGACGCTCCGGGGCAACGTCAGTTGGCGAAGCGCCGCATCCGGACGCTGAGGACGAGGCCGACGCCCATGAGCGAGGAGAGGATCGAGGAGCCGCCGTAGCTCATGAGGGGCAGCGGGAGCCCTTTGACGGGCAGAAGCCCCGCCACCATGGCGACATTGTACACGAGCTGGAACGCGAAGCTCCCCGTGATCCCGGCGACGAGGAAGGCCCCCAGCCGGTCGCGGGCGAGGCGCGCCGTCTCGAGCATCCGCCAGACGACGAGGAGGTAGAGGGCGAGCGCCACCACCACCCCGACGAAGCCCAGCTCCTCGGCGAGGACGGAGAAGATGAAGTCGGTGTGCCGGGCGGGGAGGTACCCGAGCTGAGCCTGGCTTCCCCCGAGGAAGCCCCGGCCCAGGAGCCCGCCCGACCCCACGGCGATCTGGGACTGGATCTTCTGGTACCCGGCGCCCCGGGGGTCGAGCGAGGGGTCGAGGAAGGTGTAGATGCGCGTCTTCTGGTAGTCCTTCAGGAGCGGCCACGCGAGGGCACCGGCGAGGAGCAGCACTGCGGCGAGGCCGAGCACCGCGCGCATCCGCAAGCCGGCGAGGAAGGCCACGGAGAGGAAGAGCGGCACCAGGCAGGCCGCGCTGCCGAGGTCGGGCTCGCGCGCGATGAGAAAGGAGAGCAGGCCCACCGCGGCACCCGGCACGACGACGTCGCGGAGGCCGAGGGTCTCCTGGCGGTACTCGGAGAACACCTTGGCCACGAACACCGCCGCCGCCAGCTTGACCAGCTCGGACGGCTGCAGCTGGAAGCCCCGGATGGTGATCCATCGTCGCGTGCCGGCGATCACGGGCGCGAAGCGCAGGACGTACAGGAGGGCGACGACGGAGAGGGCGTACAGGAGGACGGCCCGGTCGGCGAGGCGCCGGTAGTCGGTCGCGGCCGCGACGAGGAGCCCGACCGTGCCCACCCCCACGAGGGCGAGCTGCTTGAGGTAGATGTCGGGGCTGCGGCCGGCGTGCGTGGCCGAGTACACCATCACCACCCCGACGAGGGTGAGGGCGAGCGAGGTCCCGAGGAGGACCCAGTCCACGTTGTAGACGAGCCGGCGGTCGATCCCCACCGGCACGTTCAGTCCTCCGCTTCGGTGTCGGCGACACCCGCGGCGCCGGGCACCGCCGGCTGGTCGATCCCGAAGTAGTGGGCCAGGATCTGCCGGGCCACGGGCGCCGCGGACTCGCCGCCGCTCCTCCCGTGCTCGACGATCACGGCAAGGACGATGCGCGGGTCGTCGGCCGGCGCGAAGGACACGAACCACCCGTGGGGCAGGAGCTCGGGCGCGTTCGGCGACTTCTCGAGCCGCGCCTTCGCGACGACCTGC
>DATJYX010000070.1:0-66047 GCA_035577965.1 Vicinamibacteria bacterium
GTATGGTGGGAAAGGGGAGCGGCTGTACCGGACGGGGGACCGGGTGAGGAGGCGTGGGGACGGGGGGCTGGAGTTCCTGGGGCGGACGGACGACCAGGTGAAGATCCGCGGCTTCCGCGTCGAGCTCGGCGAGATCGAGACCGCGTTGCGGCGGCTGGAGGGCGTCGCGGACGCCGCGGTCGTCGCCCGCGGAGCCGCCGTCGACCGGGCGCTCGTGGCCTACGTCGTCGCGGCGGGAGAAGCTGCGGCCGAGGCGGGGCTGCGCGTCCGGCTCCGAGAGAGCCTGCCCGACTACATGGTGCCGAGCACCTTCGTGTTCCTCGACCGTCTCCCCGTCGACGCCAACGGCAAGCTGGATCGTCGCGCCCTGCCGGCACCCGCCGTGCCGGGGGGCGCGGCCGACGCCGCGGCCGTGCCGCCCCGCTCGCCCGTGGAGGAGGCGGTGGCCGCAGCGTGGCGCGAGGTGCTCGGGCTCGAGCGCGTCTCGGTCCACGACAGCTTCTTCGACCTCGGCGGCCACTCCCTCCACCTCGTGCAGGTTCACGGCCGCCTGCGCGCGCGCTTCCCGGACCGCGACCTGCCGGTGGTGGACCTCTTCCGCCACCCGACGGTCGCCTCGCTCGCGGCACGGCTGTCCGGGGAGCCGGAAACGAGCGTCCCCGAGGCGGCGGCCACGCCCACCGCCCGGCGGCGCGCCGGGCGCGATCGCCTGGAGAAGCGGCGGGAGCTGCGGGGTGCGACCCGCAGCGGAGGCGCCGATGCGTGAGGGACCGGATGTGTCCGGCGCCGGACGTGAGGAACGGGGGGACGGGCGCGTGACCACGGGCCGGGAAGGACTCGAGATCGCGATCGTGGGGATGTCGTGCCGCTTCCCGGGCGCGCCCGGCGTCGAGGGGTTCTGGCGGAACCTCTGCGACGGGGTGGAGTCCATCTCCTTCCTCGGCGACGACGAGCTCGCCGCGGCCGGGGTGAGCCCGGCCGCCCTTCAGGACCCCGACTACGTCCGGGCGTCGCCGGTGCTCGCCGACGTCGATCTCTTCGACGCTCGGTTCTTCGGCTTCACCGCCCGCGAGGCCCAGGTCCTCGACCCCCAGCAGCGCCTGTTCCTGGAGGTGGCCTGGGAAGCCCTCGAGCGGGCGGGCTGCGACCCGGCGCGGTTCCCGGGTGCGATCGGCGTGTTCGCGGGGGCGAGCGCCAGCTCGTACGCCATCAGCGTCATGGCGAGCCCCGAGGTGGGCCGCGCCGTCTCCGCGTACCAGGTGCTCCTCTCGAACGAGAAGGACTTCCTCGCTGCGCGGACGGCCTACAAGCTCGACCTGCGCGGCCCGGCGGTCGTCGTCCAGGCCGCCTGCGCCACGTCGCTCGTGGCCGTCCACGTCGCCTGCCAGAGCCTGCTCGCCGGCGAGTGCGACCTGGCCCTCGCCGGCGGGGCCTCGGTCGCCGTGCCCCAGGGGAGGGGCTACCGCTACGAGCCCGACGGCATCCTCTCGCGCGACGGTCACTGCCGCGCGTTCGACGCCGCGGCGAGCGGCGCCCTCAGGGGAAGCGGGGTGGGCGTCGTCGTGCTCAAGCGCCTGGCCGATGCCCTCCGCGACAGCGACCCGATCGAGGCCGTGGTGCTGGGCTCGGCCACCAACAACGACGGGGCGCGCAAAGTCGGCTTCACCGCGCCCGGCGTCGAGGGCCAGGCCGAGGTCGTGCGGGCGGCCCTGGACGTGGCCGGCGTGTCCCCGGTTGAGGTCACCTACGTCGAGGCCCACGGGACTGCGACCGCGCTCGGCGACCCGATCGAGGTGGCCGCGCTCACCGACGTGTTTCGGGCCGGAGGGGCGGGCCGGGGATCGTGCGGCCTCGGCTCCGTCAAGACCAACTTCGGCCACCTCGACGCCGCCGCCGGCGTGGCCGGACTCATCAAGGCCGTTCTGATGCTGAAGCACGGCGAGCTCGTTCCGAGCCTTCACTTCCGGACTCCGAACCCTCGGATCGACTTCGCGGACAGCCCGTTCCGGGTCGTGACCGAGCGCGCGCCGTGGAGCGCGAGCGGGCCGAGACGGGCCGGCGTCAGCTCGTTCGGGATCGGCGGCTCGAACGCCCACCTCGTGCTCGGGGAAGCGCCGGCGGCGCCGCGGACGGCGAGCGCCGCGTCGGGCCCCGAGGTCCTCGTCGTCTCGGCGCTCACCGAGACCGCCCTCGAGCGGGCGACCGACGATCTCGCCTCCCACCTCGTCCGGAACCCCGGCCTCTCGCTGCCCGACGTGGCCTTCACGCTCCGGAGCGGCCGCCGCGCCTTCCCCCACCGGCGCGCGGTCGCCTGCCGCGACCTCGCCGAGGGCGCCCGGCTGCTGGCGGCCCGCGACCCGCAACGGGTGTTCCGCGCCGTCGCCGACGACGCGCGCCCGGTCGCGTTCCTCTTCTCCGGCCAGGGCGCGCAGCACGCGGGGATGGCGCGCGGACTCTACGAGACGGAGCAACTCGTGCGCGACGAGGTCGACGCGTGCTGCGAGCGGCTCGCGCCCCGCCTCGGCCTCGACCTGCGGACCCTGCTCTTCCCGGCGGAAGGAGAGGAGGCCGCGGCCGGCGAGCGCCTCGCCGAGACCCGCTTCACGCAGCCCGCCCTCTTCACGGTCGAGCACGCCCTCGCACGCCTGTGGATGGACTGGGGCGTGCGGCCGGCGGCGCTCATCGGCCACAGCGTGGGCGAGCTGGTGGCGGCCTGCCTGGCCGGGGTCCTGGAGCGCGACGACGCCCTGGACGTGGTGTCCGAGCGCGCCCGGTGCATGCAGGAGTGCCCGCGGGGAGCGATGACCGCCGTCGCCTCGTCCGAGGGCGAGCTGCGGCCCCTGCTGCCGTCGGGAGTCGAGCTGTGCGCCGTCAACGGGCCCGACGCCTGCGTGGTGGGCGGGCCGTTCGAGGAGGTCGAGCGGCTCGAAGCCCGCCTCGACGAGCGCGGCGTGGCCCACAGCCGGATCCAGACCTCGCACGCATTCCACTCGAGGCTCATGGATCCGGCGCTCGCTCCGTTCGCCGCGCGCCTCGCCACGGTGAGGCTGCGGCCGCCGCGGCTCCCCTTCGTCTCGAACGTCACCGGCACCTGGATCACGGAGTCCCAGGCGACCGATCCCTCGTACTGGGTCCGCCAGCTGCGCGAGACGGTCCGCTTTTCGGAGGGCCTCGCCGCGCTCGCCGCCGACCCTCGGCGCGTCCTGCTCGAGGTCGGCCCCGGCCACACCCTCGTCGCCCTCGCGCGCCGGCAGAGGCCGGGCGGGCTCGCGTTCGCCTCGCTGCCCCACCCGCGCCAGGCCGAGGCAGCCGAGCTCTTCCTGCTCCAGACTGCGGCGCGCCTGTGGACGCACGGGGTGCCGGTCGACCTCCAGTCCCGCGACCGCCGTTCGGCGCCGCGACGCGCGCTGCTGCCGACGTACCCCTTCGAACGCTCCCGATACTGGCTCGACGGTGGAAGCCGGCCCGCTCGTGGCGCCGCCCCTGCGACGGAGGCGCCCGCCGCGCCGGCCAAGCTGCCGGTCGAGAAGTGGCTCTACACGCCCTCGTGGCGGCGGGCGGAGATCGAGGCCTCGGCCGGGGAGGTCTCGTCCCGCACCTGGTGCGCTCTCGTCCCCGAGACCGGCGGCCTCGGCTCGGCGCTCGTCGAACGGCTGCGGGCGGCGGGAGCCGAGCCCACGGTCGTGCGGCCAGGCGCCGGGTTCGGCTCGCCCCGCCCGGGGGAGCTGACCATCGACCCCGCGCGGCCGGAGGACTACGGCCGCCTCCTCGACCGGCTCCAGGCGGAGCGCGGGATCCCCAGCCACTTCGTGCACGCCTGGAGCGCGGGAGCGGACGACCCTCTGACGCGCGGCTTCCAGAGCGTCGTGCTCCTGGGTCGGGCCCTGGGCAGGCAAGGCGGCGAGACGACCCTCGATGTCGTGACCGCTCACGCCCTCGACGTGCTCGGGACCGAGCCTCTGGAGCCCCTCGCCTCGACCGTGCTCGGACCCTGCCGAGTGATCCCGCAGGAGTATCCGCTCGTGCGCTGCCGCGCGATCGACGTCGACGACACCGCCGACCCGGCTCAGGCGTCCTGGCTCGCGGAGAGCGTCCTCGGCGAGCTCGCCTCCCCTCCGCACGGGCACGCCGTCGCCTACCGCGGCCGCTCCCGCTGGGTGGAGTCGTTCGAGCCGGTCGCCCCGGCCCCCTCCCCCGACGCAGCGCCCCTGCGCCGGCGCGGCGTCTACCTCGTCACGGGAGGGCTCGGGAAGGTCGGCCTCGCCCTCGCCGCGTACCTCGCCCGCACGGTGCAGGCTCGCCTCGCGCTGACCGGGCGGACGGCCCTGCCCGACCGCGGCGAGTGGGCCCGCCGCTCGGCGGGGAAGGACGACGCGGGGCGCCGCATCCGGGCGGTGCAGGAGCTGGAGGCAGCGGGGGCGGAAGTGCTGGCCCTGCGCGCGGACGCGGGCGACCTGGAAGAGATGCGCCGCGCGATCGGCGCCGTCCGGGCGCGCTTCGGGCGGATCGACGGCGTCGTCCACGCCGCGGCCGAGCTGGGCCCCGGCGCCTTCCGACCGCTCGCCGCGACGGAGAGGGCGGACGTCGAGCGCCAGCTCCGGCCGAAGCTCGGCGGCGCCCTCGTGCTGGAGCGGCTCCTCGCGGAGGAGCCCCCGGACTTCGTCCTCTTCACGTCCTCGCTGTCCACGGTGCTCGGCGGCCTGGGCCTCGCCTCCTACGCCGCTGCGAACCACGCGCTCGACGCCTTCGCCCGCCGGCGCCCGCTGGAGTCCGGACGGGGATGGGTGAGCGTGTGCTGGGACGGATGGGACCTCGAGGCTCGGGCGTCGGGGCCGGAGGTCCGGCTCACTGCCGCCGCCGTCACCGCCGAGGAAGGGGGAGAGGCGTTCGCACGGGTCCTCGCCCGGGCGGCCTCACCCCAGCTCGTCGTCTCCACCACGCCGCTCGACGCGCGGCTCGCACAGTGGACGCGGACGGACGCGGCGCCGATGCCGCTTCCGGCGGCAGCGCCCGGCCCCGCGATGCGCGACGCACGGCCCGAGATCGGCACCGTCTACGTCGCCCCCGAGGACGCGGTCGACCGGCGGCTGGCCTCGATCTGGGCGGACATGCTCGGCATCGACCGCGTGGGAGCGGACGACAGCTTCTTCGAGCTCGGGGGCTCGTCCCTGCTCGCCGTCCACATGATGGGACGCGTCCGGCGGGAGTACCCGGTGGAGCTCTCGGTGACCACGCTCTTCGAGGCCCCGACCGTGCGCACCCTGGGCCAGGTGATCCGCTCGCTCGGCGCGGGGGCCGCCGGGCCGGCGCCCCCTCTCGGCCGAGACCCCGCCGCCGCTCACCGGACGCAGGACAGGAGGACGCTCGATGCTGCCGGCAGGTAAGAGGAACGGGTCCGAGATCGCGGTCGTCGGCATGGCCGGCCGCTTCCCCGGAGCGGGGAGCGTCGAGGATCTGTGGGAGAACCTCCGGCGGGGCGTGGAGTCGATCTCGCCGATCTCCCTCGAGGAGTGGGGACGCGAGATCCACACCCACCCGAGCTTCCTGGAGCGGCCCGACCTCGTGCCGTGGCGCCCGCGCGTCGAGGGCGTCGACATGTTCGACGCCGCCTTCTTCGGCTACACCCCGCGCGAGGCGCAGGTCCTCGACCCCCAGCAGAGGCTCTTCCTCGAGTGCGCGTGGGAGGCGCTCGAGAACGCCGGCTACGACTCCGAGCGCTACCCCGGCTCGATCGGCGTGGTGGCCGGGATCAGCCAGAGCAGCTACCTCATCAACTACCTGCAGTGGGACCGCGAGCTCAACCAGACGGTGGGCTCACTGAAGATCGGCCTCGGCAACATGAACGACGCCCTGGCCACCCGGGTCGCCTACAAGCTCAACCTGCGCGGCGCCGCCTACGCGGTGCAGTCGTTCTGCTCGACCTCGCTCGTGGCCGTGCACCTCGCCTGCCAGAGCCTGCTCAACCGCGAGAGCGACATGATGCTGGCGGGAGGGGTGACGATCGCGGTGTCCCAGGACACCGGGTACGGCTACCAGGAGGGCGGCATCCTCTCCCCCGACGGCCACACCCGGACCTTCGACGCGAAGGGCCGGGGAATGGTGTTCGGCAACGGCCTCGGCTGCGTGGTCCTCAAGCGGCTCGCGGACGCGCTGCGCGACGGCGACCACGTGCGGGCGGTGCTCCTGGGGACCGCGCTCAACAACGACGGCTCCATGAAGGTCGGCTTCACCGCCCCCAGCGTGAGCGGGCAGGCCGACGTGATCGTGGAGGCACTCTCCGCGGCCGACGTCGACCCGGCCACGATCCGCTACGTGGAGGCCCACGGGACGGCCACCGCGCTCGGCGACCCGGCGGAGATCGCCGGCCTCACCAAGGCGTGGCGGCGGTGGACGGACGAGAGGCAGTACTGCGCGATCGGGTCCGTGAAGACGAACATCGGCCACCTCGACGCCGCGGCGGGCGTCGCGGGGCTCATCAAGACCGTGCTCTGCCTGGAGCGGCGGGAGATCCCACCCAGCCTCTTCTTCGAGACGCCGAACCCCCAGATCGACTTCGCGGCCAGCCCCTTCCGCGTGGCCACCGGGCTCACGAGGTGGGACCCGGATCCCGGCTTCCCCCGGCGCGCCGGCGTGAGCTCCTTCGGCATCGGAGGGACGAACGCGCACGCCGTGCTCGAGGAGGCTCCGGCCCGGCCCGAGTCCGAGGCCGCCCGGCCCTGGCAGCTCCTGGTGCTGTCCGCGAAGACCGAGACCGCCCTCGACCGGGCCTTCGAGCGCCTCGCCGGCCACCTCGAGGCCGCCCCGGGGGCGAACCTCGCCGACGCCGCGTTCACCCTGCAGGCGGGGCGACGGGTGTTCAACCACCGCGGCTTCGTGGTCGCCCGCGACGGAGAGGACGCCGTGAGGGCGCTCCGCGACCCTGGACGGAGGGAGGGCGGGGCGCGCGACCGGCAGAACGCCCCCGTCGCGTTCATGTTCACCGGCCAGGGCTCGCAGTACGTCGGGATGGGCCAGGGCCTCTACGGCTCCGAGCCCGCCTTCCGCGACGCGCTCGACGCCTGCAGCGAGGCCCTGCGCGTCCCCCTCGGCCTCGACCTGCGCGACGTGCTCTTCGCGCGCGACCGCAGCCCGGAGCAGGCCGCGGAGGACCTGCGCCAGACGCGGCTCACCCAGCCCGCGCTCTTCGCGGTCGAGTACTCCCTGGCGCGGCTCTGGGGCGCGCTCGGCGTCCAGCCGTCGGCGATGATCGGGCACTCGATCGGCGAGTACGTCGCGGCCTGCCTGGCCGGGGTCTTCTCCCTGGAGGACGCGATCGCCCTCGTCGCCGAGCGCGGCCGCCTCATGCAGTCCCTGCCCCCCGGGGCGATGCTCGCCGTCCCGCTCGGCGAGGCCGCGCTGCGGCCCCACCTCGGGCCCGGCCTGGACCTCGCGGGCTCGAACGCGCCCTCCGCTTGCGTCGTCTCCGGGCCCCCGGAGGCGGTGGCCCGGCTCGAGGCGGAGCTGCGGGCGAAGGGGGTGAGCTCGCGGCCCCTCCACACGTCGCACGCCTTCCACTCGGCGATGGTCGACCCCATTCTCTCCGCGTTCGAGGCGCGCGTGGCGGCGGTCCCCCGGCGGGCCCCGGCCCTTCCCTTCGTCTCGAACGTCAGCGGCGACTGGATCACCGACGAGGAGGCCTGCGACCCGGCCTACTGGGCCCGCCACCTCCGCTCCGCCGTGCGCTTCGCCGAAGGCGTGGGGCGCCTCGCCGACCGCGGCAACCCGGTGCTGCTCGAGGTGGGCCCGGGCCGGACGCTCACGTCGCTCGCCCGGCAGCAGGGCCGCGCCGACGTCGCCGCCGTCGCCTCGCTTCGCTCGCCGAAGGAGGCGGCCGAGGACCGGGCCGTGCTCCTCGCCGCGATCGGCCGGCTGTGGCTCGACGGCGTGGCCCTCGACTGGCCCCGGGTCCACTCCGGCACCCCGCGGCGGCGCGTCCCGCTGCCGAGCTACCCGTTCGAGCGCGAGCGGTTCTGGGTCGAATCGAACGTCGACTCGAGGAACGGGCACGACGTCGCCCGCGGCTTCACGCTCGAGCGCCAGGCCCTCGCCGACTGGTTCTACCAGCCGTCGTGGAGGCGTTGCACCCCGGCCGCCCTGGCCGGGGGAGCGACGGCCCGGGGCGCCGCCGACCCCTGGCTGGTGTTCCTCGACGAAGCCGGCCTCGGCGAGCAAGTCGCGAATGAGCTGCGCGCGGCGGGCCGCCGCGTGGTGACCGCGCGCGCCGGCGCCGGCTTCGCCGCGCTCGGCGGGGGAGCCTACGAGGTGGCCCCCGACCGCGCCGCCGACTACGTGCGCCTCCTCGAGGCCGCGGGCCGTCCCGCGTTCGTCGTCCACTCGTGGAACGTCGCTCCCGAGGACCCGCGGCCGCTCGCGGAGCGGCTCGACGACGCCCACGCGCGCGGCTTCCTGAGCCTGCTCTACCTCGCCCAGGCCCTCGCCCGGTCGTCCTCGAAGGCGCCGGCGCGGATCGCCGTCCTCTCGAGCGGCATGCAGGAGGTGGTGGGGGGCGACCTCACGTCGCCCGAGAAGGCCACGCTCGTCGGGCCCTGTCGCGTCATCCCGCAGGAGATGCCGCACGTCGCCTGCCAGTCGATCGACGTCGAGATCCCGTCGGGGGCCGACGAGGCCCGTGCCCTCGCGCGGCTCGTGGTCGCGGAGCTGGCCACGGCGCAGGCGGAGCCGATCGTGGCCTACCGGCGCGGCCACCGCTGGGTGTCCTGGCTCGAGCCGACGCGCATCGAGACGCCGTCGAGGGCGCTGCCCCTGGAGAGCCGGGGAGTCTACCTCGTCACGGGAGGCCTGGGAGGCATCGGCCTCGTACTCGCCCGCCACCTCGCCGAGCGCTTCCAGGCCCGGCTCGTGCTCACCGGCCGCTCCCCGCTGCCGCCGGCGGACGAGTGGCCCGCCCGCGGAGGCAACGGCGACGCCGCGGTGCGGCAGAAGATCCTCGACCTGCGGCAGCTCGAGTCGCTCGGCGCCGAGGTCCTGTACGTGGCGGCGGACGCGGCGGACCCCAGCGACATGAAGGAGGTGGTCCGAGCGGCCCACGCGCGCTTCGGCCCCGTCCGCGGCGTCGTGCACGCCGCGGGCGTCGCCGGCGGGGGGGTCATCCCCCTCAAGGACCCGCAGACCGTGGCCCGTGTGCTCGCCCCGAAGGTCCACGGCACCCTCGCGCTGCAGGAGGCGCTCGCCGGCGAGCCGCTCGACTTCCTGGTGCTCTGCTCCTCGATCGCCGCCCTCGTGGGCGGCTTCGGGCAGGTGGACTACACGGGCGCCAACGCGTTCCTCGACGCCTACGCCGCCTGGGCGAGGACGCCTCTCCCGGGACGGGTGGTGTCGATCAACTGGGACGCGTGGCGCGAGGTCGGCATGGCCGTCCACACGCCGGTCACCGGCGCCCTCCAGGCGCTGCGCGACCTCCAGCTCAAGGTCGGCATCGCGCCCGCCGAGGGTGTGGAGGCGTTCACGCGGGTGCTCGGCTCGGGGCTCTCCCAGGTGGCGGTGTTCACGATGGACCTTCGGCCCGGGCTGGCCAAGCAGTTCCTCGGCGACCGGGGGAAGGCGGGCGTGGCCTCCCCGCCCCAGGCGACGGACGAGACGCTCGCGGCGACCGCCGTGGACCCGGAGGCGGGCGGCAGCGACATGGAGCGGATCGTGGCCCAAGCCTGGGAGAAGGTCCTCGGCCGCAAGGGCATCTCTGCCGACGACAACTTCTTCGAGCTGGGGGGCGACTCGCTGACCGCGCTGCAGGTGATCGCGGTCATGAAGGCGCGGCTCGGGCGCGAGATCCCGATCGTGACCTTCTTCGAGTCGCCCACCGTGGCCCTCCTCGCCAAGGCCCTCGCCCCCGAGGGGGAGGAGAAGGCCCAGGAGGCGATCGAGGAGGTCGGCCAGCGGGCGGCGACCCGCCGGGACCTCATGCAGCGGCGGCGCCAGCAGCGGCAGCAGGCGGCCGTGGAGGAGCGGGAGTAGGGAGCGATGAGCGAGCGCGAGGAAGACGGTCTCGACCGGGTGGCGATCGTCGCGATGGAGGCCCGGGTGCCGGGCGCCACCACGCTGGAGCGCTTCTGGCAGAACGTGCGGGAGGGTGTGGAGTCCGTCCGGTTCTCCGCCAGCGAGGCCCCCGTCGTGTCGGGCGGCGTCGCCCACGTGAAGGCGGCTCCCCTCCTCGAGGGGATCGACCTCTTCGACGCGGCCTTCTTCGGCTTCAGCGCCGGCGAGGCCGACGTCATGGACCCCCAGATCCGGCTCTTCCTCGAGTCCGCGTGGACGGTCCTCGAGAAGGCCGCTTGCGATCCCCAGCAGTACCCCGGACGCATCGGCGTCTTCGCGGGATCGGCGGGGAGCACCTACCTCACCGCCAACATCACCCCGAACCTCGAATCGCTGCGCGGGTCGGCCGGCGCCCTCGCCTCGTACGGCGTCTACAACGACCGGGACGCCATCGCGACGCTCACCGCCTACAAGTTCGACCTCACCGGTCCCGCGATCACCGTCCAGACGTTCTGCTCGACCTCTCTCGTGGCGGTGCACCTCGCCGTCCAGAGCCTCCTCGCGGGCGAGTGCGACCTGGCCCTCGCCGGCGGCTCGTCGGTCAACGTGGGCCTCGAGCGCGGCTACCTCTACGAGGAGGGCGGGATCCTCTCGCCCGACGGCCACACCCGGACCTTCGACGCGCGCTCGGGCGGCACCGTCTTCGGCAACGGCGTGGGGGTCGTCGCCCTCAAGCGCCTCTCCGACGCCCGCGCCGACGGGGACGAGGTCCTGGCCGTGATCCTGGGCAGCGCGATCAACAACGACGGCGCGCAGAAGGCCGGCTACACCGCGCCGAGCGTGAAGGGCCAGGCGAAGGCCATCGCGGAGGCGATCGCCGTGGCCGGAGTGCCGACGGACTCGATCGGCTACGTGGAGGCCCACGGCACGGCCACCGCGGTGGGCGATCCCATCGAGATCGAGGCCCTCACCCGGGCGTTCCGGGCGGGAACCGCCCGGCGGGGGTTCTGCGCCATCGGCTCCGTGAAGGCGAACCTCGGCCACCTCGACCGGGCGGCGGGCGTCACCTCGCTCGTGAAGACCGTCCTCATGCTGCAGCACCGGGAGCTGCCCCCGCTCGTCCACTTCGAGCGGCCCAACCCCAAGATCGACTTCGAGTCGAGCCCGTTCGTGGTGAATACCGCCCTCCGGCCCTGGCCCGCGAACGGCGGGCCGCGCCGGGCCGGGGTGAGCTCGCTGGGCGTCGGCGGCACGAACGCCCACGTCGTGCTCGAGGAGGCCCCGCCCCCGCCGCCCTCCGGCCCCGGCCGGGCCTCGCAGCTCGTCGTCCTCTCCGGGCGGACGGAGGCGGCGCTCGACGAAGCGACGGAGCGCCTCGCCTCGCGCCTGCGCGAGCAAGACGCCCCCTCCCTCGCCGACGCGGCCTTCACGCTCCTCCGCGGCCGCCGGCGCTTCGAGCACCGGCGGTTCGTCGTCGCCGGGTCGTCGGCGGACGCGGCGGCGGCGCTCGCGGCTCGGGACGCCCGCCGTGTCGTCACGGCCTACGGCCGGGCGAGCGAGCGGCCGGTCGCCTTCATGTTCCCCGGTCAGGGGGCCCAGTACCCCGGCATGACTCGGGGCCTCTACGAGTCCGAGGCCGTCTTCCGGCAGGAGGTCGACTCCGCCTCCGAGCGCCTGCGGGGTCCGCTCGGCCGCGACCTCCGCGAGCTGCTCTTCCCTTCGCCGGGAGTGGAGGAGGCGGCGGCCGAGGCCCTCAAGCAGACCTCGCTCACTCAGCCCGCCCTCTTCGTGGTGGAGCACGCTCTCGCTCGGCTCTTCATGAGCTGGGGTGTCGAGCCCGTGGCCATGATCGGCCACAGCATCGGGGAGTACGTCGCGGCGACGCTCGCCGGCGTGCTGAGCCGCGACGACGCCCTCGCTCTCGTGGCCGAGCGCGGCCGGCTCATGCAGTCGATGCCAACGGGCTCGATGCTGGCCGTGCCGCTCCCCCCGGCCGAGGTCGAGCCGCTCCTCCGCGACGGCCTCGCCCTCGCCGCCGTCAACGCCCCGTCCCTCAGCGTCGTGTCCGGTCCGACCCCCGCGGTGGACGCGGTCTTCGAGGACCTCCGAAGGCGGGACGTGCCGGCGACGCGCCTCGTGACCTCGCACGCCTTCCACTCGCCGATGATGGACGGGGTCCTCGCGCCGTTCCGCGAGCGCGTGGCCGCGGTGGCCCTCGCCGCGCCGCGGATTCCCTTCGTCTCGAACCTCACCGGGACCTGGATCACGGCCGAGGAGGCCACGAGCCCCGACTACTGGTGCGAGCACCTGCGGCGGGCCGTGCGTTTCGGGGACGGCGTCCGGCTGCTCCTGGCCGAGCCGGATCGGGTGCTGCTCGAGGTCGGTCCCGGGACCGCCCTCTCGACCCTGGCCCGGGCCCAGGCCGCGGGCGGCGGCGTCACCGCCGTGACCTCGGTCCGTCACCCCCGCGAGACCGAAGACGACCTGCGCGTCGTCCTCGGCGCGCTCGGCAGGCTGTGGCTGGCCGGCGTCCGGGTGGACGCGGCACGTCTCTTCGCCGGCGAGCGGCGGCGGCGCGTGAAGCTGCCGACCTACCCCTTCCAGCGCGAGCGCTACTGGGTCGACGTGGAGCCAGGGGCGGCGCCGGCGCGCGGGGCCTCGGCCAAGAAGGACCCCCGCGACTGGTTCTACGTGCCGACGTGGAAGGCCGGCCTTCCCGCCGCGACGGCCGTCTCCGGGACGAACGGGGCGGCCGCGGGCGGGGCGTGGCTCGTGCTCGCGGACGAGGCGGGACGGACCGAGCGGCTCGCCCAGGCCCTGCGCGCCCAGGGCGAGGTCGTGATCGTAGCCCGGCCCGGCCCGGCCTTCGCCGGGAACTCCCGGGACGGATACGCGCTCGATCCGGGCGCGCGTCCCGGATACGACCGGCTCCTGCGCGCCCTCGGCGACCAGGGACGGACGATCTCCCGGATCGTCCACGCCCTCTCGGCGGGCCCCCCGCGTACGGGCGCCCTCGACGCCGCGGCCCTCGGACGCGGCCAGGCGAACGGGTTCGATAGCCTCCTCCACCTCGTGCAGGCGCTCGGCGAGGCGAAGTGGACCCAGCCGCTGCAGCTCAAGGTCCTGACCACGCGGGGGCAGAGGGTCCTCGACGAGGACACGATCGAGCCCGAGAAGTCGACGCTCCTCGGGCTCCTCAAGGTCGTCCCCCAGGAGCGGCACAACCTCACCGCCCTCGCGCTCGACGTGGACGAGGCCTCGCTCGAGGGCCCGGAATCTCCGCTCCTCGCCGAGCTGCGCTCCGACGCTTCGGGTGTCGTGGCGGCCCTGCGGCGAGGGCAGCGCTTCGTCCAGGGCTTCGAGCCCGTGAGCCTGGCCCTGCCGGAGGGGCGGCCGGAACGCCTCCGCGAACGCGGCGTGTACCTCATCACCGGAGGCCTGGGCGGGGTGGCCTTCGCGCTCGCGGCGACGCTCGCTCACCACTGCCGGGCGCGGCTCGCTCTCACCGGCCGCTCGCCCATGCCCGAGCGCGAGGGCTGGGACGAGTGGCGGCGCACGCGCGGGGACCACGACCCGACGAGTCAGCGCATCGCCCGCGTGCGCGCCCTCGAGGCGATGGGCGCCGAGATCGAGCTCCTGAGCGCCGACGTGGCCGACGCGTCCGCCATGCGGGAGGCCCTCGCCGCGGCCGAGCGGCGCTTCGGCCCCCTCCACGGCGTGATCCACGGCGCGGGGATCGTGGGCGGAGGCACCTTCCGCCCGGTCGCGGAGATCGGGAGCCCCGAGTGCGAGCAGCAGTTCCACCCGAAGGTCGAGGGCCTCGTCGCCCTCGACGAGGCTCTCGGCGACCGCCCGCTCGACTTCTGCCTCCTGACCTCGTCGCTCTCGAGCGTCCTCGGGGGTTTCGCTTACGGGGCCTACGCGGCGGCCAACGCGTTCATGGACGCGTACGTCGCGTGGCGCAACCGCCACGCGCGCGTGCCGTGGCTCTCGGTCGACTGGGACGAGTGGCGCCTCGCCGCGGCGCCGGCCGACGAGAGCCGGGGCGGCCTCGGGCGCTTCGCGATGAGCCCGGTCGAGGGCGGCGTCGCCTTCCTGCGCCTCCTCGGCCTCGCCGGCGTGCCCCAGGTCGTGGTCTCCACCGGCGACCTCCAGGCCCGCATCCGGCAGTGGGTGAAGCTCGAGGGGCTCCACGCGGGGGAAAGGGCTCCCAAGGAGCGGGCGCGGCACGCCCGCCCCCACCTCCAGAACGCCTACGTCGCGCCCGGCACGCCGGTCCAGGAGAAGGTGGCGCGCATCTGGGCGGAGCTCCTGGGCATCGAGAAGGTCGGCATCCAGGACAACTTCTTCGACCTGGGCGGCCACTCGCTCCTCGCCATCCAGGTCGTGACCCGGACGAAGGCCGAGCTGGGGGCCGAGATCTCGATCGCCACGCTCTTCGAGGGCCCCACGGTCGAGTCGCTGTGCCGCCTGATCGGGGCCTCGCCGGAGGAGCCGGCGGCCGGGTTCGATCAGAGCAGCGAGCGGGGCCGGAGGCGCAAGGAGGAGCGGCTCCGCTGGAAGAGCGAGACCGTCGAGGGCCGGGCATGAGCGAAACCGGGAAGCGCTACGACGGCTCCGAGATCGCGATCGTGGGGATGGCCGGCCGCTTCCCCGGCGCGCCCGATCTCGAGGCCTTCTGGCGCAACCTCCGCGAAGGCCGGGAGTCGATCCGCTTCTTCTCGCGCGAGGAGCTGGAGCGGGCCGGAGAGGACGGGGCGCGCCTCGACGACCCGCAGTACGTGCCCGCCCGCCCCGTGCTCGACGGCGTCGAGCTCTTCGACGCCGGCTTCTTCGGCATGAGCCCGCGGGAGGCGTCGGTCGTGGACCCCCAGCACCGCCTCTTCCTCGAGTGCGCCTCTCACGCGCTCGAGGACGCCGGCCACGACCCCGAGCGCTTCCCGGGGACGGTGTCCGTGTTCGCGGGGGCGAGCTTCAGCAACTACCTCGTCCACAACCTCTACGAGAACCGGCCGCTGATGGAGGGCTTCGGCGACTTCGAGACCACGATCCACAACGTGCCGGACTCGCTCGCCACCCTGGTCGGCTACAAGCTCAACCTGCGGGGCGCCTGCTGCGGCGTGCAGACCTTCTGCTCGACGTCGCTCGTGGCCGTGCACATGGCCTGCCAGGGCCTCCTCGGCTTCGAGTGCGACATGGCCCTCGCCGGGGGAGTGACCGTCTACGTGCCCCAGGAGAGCGGCTACCTCTTCCAGGAAGGCAGCATCGTGTCGCCCGACGGCCACTGTCGCGCCTTCGACGCGAGGGCGGCGGGCACCGTCTTCGGCAGCGGAGTCGGCGCGGTCGTGCTGCGGCGGCTGCTCGACGCCCTGAAGGACGGGGACCGCGTCGACGCCGTGATCCGCGGGACGGCCGTGAACAACGACGGCTCGCTGAAGCTGAGCTTCGCCGCGCCGGGCGTGGCCGGACAGGCGGCCGTGGTCGTCGAGGCGCTCTCGGCGGCCGGGGTCGACCCCGACACGATCGGCATGGTCGAGGCCCACGGCACCGGCACGCCCCTCGGCGACCCGGCGGAGGTGTCGGCGCTCACCAAGGCGTTCCGGCGCACGACGAAGCGCCGCCGCTTCTGCGCCCTCGGCTCGGTGAAGACGAACGTCGGCCACCTCGACGCGGCGGCCGGCGTCGCGGGCCTCCTGAAGCTGGTGCTCTCGATCCAGCACCGGGAGATACCGCCCAGCCTGCACTTCGAGGCGCCCAACCCCGCGATCGACTTCGAAGCGAGCCCCTTCTACGTGCCGACGAGCCTTCGGGACTGGCCGGCCGGAGACGCTCCGCGCCGCGGCGGCGTGAGCGCGTTCGGCGTGGGGGGGACGAACGCGCACGTCGTCGTCGAGGAGGCGCCGGAGCCGGAGCCCCGCCCCGCCTCTCGCGCGAGCCAGCTGCTTCCGCTCTCCGCCCGCACGCCCTCGGCCCTCGCCGCGGCGGCGAGCCGGCTCGCCGACCACCTCGAGGCGCACCCGGAGATCGACCTCGGCGACGTGGCCTTCACGCTGCAGGCGGGCCGCCGTGCATTCGACCACCGCCTCTTCGTCGTGGCGCGGGACCGGGAGGAGGCGGTGGCCGCGCTCCGCGCGCCGGAAGGCCTTCCCGCGGGGCGGCCGGAGCGACGCGACCCGCCGCTCGTGGCGGTTCTCGGCTCGGACGGGGAGTCCGGCGACGGGGCCGACCTCGCGGCCGCCGAGGCCCTCGCGGCGAGGCTCCGCTCCTGGGGCCTGACCTTCGAGGCCACGGCCCGCGCCGGCGAGCTCGCGGCCGTGACGGCCCGGCTTCCTCCCGATCCCGCGCGGCTCCTCGTCGAGCTGGGCGCCTCGGGAATCCGCGTCGGTGCGCCAGCGGAAGGCGATGGGCGAGGGCCGGCCCACTCCGGCGAGGAGGGCCTCCTCCGCGCGATCGGCGCCCTCTGGCTCCACGGTGTCGCGCCGGCGTGGGCGGCGTTGCACGCTCGCGGCCCGCGGCGGGTGCGCCTTCCCGGCTACCCGTTCGAGCGCGAGCGGCATTGGGTGGAACCCCTCGAGGAGGAGCCGGCCCCGGCCCGCGACCCCGCGAGCTGGCTCTACCGTCCCGTCTGGACGCCGCTCTGGCCGGCTCCGGAGCCTGAGCCGGGGCCGATCGCGCCGACCCTCGTGTTCCTCGACGACGGAGGCCTCGGCGCCCGGGTCGTCGAGGAGCTGCGGGCCAGGGGGACGCGAGTCGCTACCGTCGCCGCCGCCCGCGGCTTCTCGGGCGACCTTCGCTCGGGCTACACGATCGATCCCTCGGACGGGGCGGACTACCGCCGCCTCTTCGAGGCTCTTGCCGGCGCCGGCCTCACTCCCGGGCGGATCCTCCACCTCTGGTCCCTCGACCCCTCGGAGGGGAAGGCCTCGCCTGCCGAGCGGTTCCGTCGCGCCACCGAGCGCGGGTTCCGCAGCGTGCTCGAGCTCGTCGCCGCGGGCGGGCCGCGTCCGCTCGTGCTGCACGTGGCGGGGTCGGGCCTCTTCGAGGTGCTGGGCGGCGAGGTCCTCCGGCCCGAGGCGGCGCCCCTCGTCGCCGCGGTGCGCGTTGCCGCCCAGGAGGACGAGGGGCTGCGCGGCTCCGTGATCGACCTGGAGCCTCCCTTCGCGGACGACGCGGTGGAGGCCCTCTGCGCGCAGCTGGGGCTCGAGGAGCCCGAGATCCTCCTCGGCCGACGCCGCGGCCGCTCGTGGGTGCAGGATTTCCTGCCGATCGCCGCCGAGGCCGCCGAGCGCTTCCCCTCCCGGGCGGAGCCGGGCGGCGCCGTCCTGATCACGGGCGGCCTCGGCGACGTCGGCTTCCTGATCGCCGCGTGGCTCGTGCGCCAGGGAGGCGCGAAGCTCGTGCTCACCAGCCGGACCGGCCTGCCCCCCCGGGAGGAGTGGGCCGCTCTACTGCAGTCGGACGCCCCGACCAGCCCGCTCTCACTCCGCGTGCGAAAGGTGCTCGCGCTCGAAGGGACAGGCGCCGAGGTGCTGGTCGTGCCGGCCGACGTCACGAGCGTCTCCGACCTCGAGCTCGCCGTGCGGAAGGCGCGCGAGCGTTTCGGCCCGCTCCGAGGCGTCGTGCACGCCGCGGGCGAGATGGGCGACGACACGTTCGCCCCCATCGGCGCCCTCTCCCGCGACGCGTGCGACCGGCAGTTCGCGCCCAAGGTCCTGGGCACGGTCGCGCTCGCCCACGCCCTCCGGGACGAGGCGCCCGCGTTCTGCCTCCTCACCGCGTCGCTCTCGACCGTGCTCGGTGGGCGGGGCTACGCGGCCTACGCCGGCGCGAACGCCTTCCAGGACGCCTTCGCCGCCCAGGCCATGCGCGCGGGCGGAGCTCCGTGGATCAGCGTCGATTTCGACCACTGGCAGCTCGCCGGGCGGGAGGCGGGGGAGATCGCCCGCCGGGCGGCGAAGGAGGGAGCGGCCATGGCCCCCGAGGAGGGCATGGCCGTCGTCGAGCGCGTGCTGCGGCTGCGCCAGCTGAGCAGGGTCGTCGTGTCGACCGCGCCGCTCGCCGCCCGGCTGCAGTTCCTCTCCGCGCGGCGGCCCTCGACCCCGGCCCCGCAGGTCCAGCCCGCTCCCGAGGCGACCGAGGCCGCTCTTCTCTCGCTCGGCCCGGTCGAGGCGGCGGTCGTCGAGCGGCACGAGCCCGGCCGCGAGCCCGAGCTCGTCGCCTACGTCGCCTTCGGCGCCGGCGAGGAGCCGACCGTGACCGAGCTGCGTCGCGCCCTGCGCGAGCGGCTGCCGGGAGGGCCGGTCCCCGCCTCGTTCGTGGTTCTGGACGCGCTGCCCCGCGCGGCTGACGGCAGCGTCGACCGTGACGCCCTCCGTCGCCTCGACGGCCGGCGCGGCGAGACGGCCGCGGACGGCGAGCCCCGGACCAGGCACGAGAAGGTCGTCGCCAACCTGTGGAAGGAAGCGCTCGGGGTCGAGCGGGTGAGCGTCCACGACAACTTCTTCGACCTGGGCGGGCACTCGCTCCTCTCGATCCGGGTCCTCGCGCGTCTCGAGAAGGCCACCGGCCTGCGCTTCGACGCGCGCGACATGATCTTCCAGAGCCTCGGGCAGATCGCGGCCACCTGCGACGAGCGGCTGGCGGCGACGGAACGCACCGCGGGAGCCGCGGCGGGATGAGCGACGCGGGGCCGTACGGGGACAGGGACGTGGGGAGGGTCGAGGGGGCCATGGAATCCGGTGATCGGGCCGGGACGGGAGAAGGATACGGAACGGCGAACGGAGTGGCGACGATGCGCGAGAGCAGGGAGGGTCGTGTGGAGGAAGCGAGCGTTCGTTCGGGGCGGCCGGCGGTCCCGCGGGCCGAGCCCATCGCGATCATCGGCGTGGGCTGCCACCTGCCCGGCGACGCCAGGACCCCGGAGCGGTTCTGGCGTCTGCTGCGGGACGGGGTGGACGCGGTGACCGAGATCCCCCGCGACCGCTTCGACATCGACCCCTTCTACGACCCGGAGCCGGGCAAGCCGGGCAAGACCCACACCCGCTACGGCGCCTTCGTGGAGGGGATCACCGACTTCGATCCCATCTTCGCCGGCGTGGCGCCGAAGAACGCCGTCTCGATCGACCCGCAGCAGCGGCTCTTCCTCGCCGTCTGCTGGGCGGCCCTCGAGAACGCGGGCATTCCTCCCCTCGGCCTCGACGGCACCCTGACCGGCGTCTTCGCCGGCCTCTGGAGCGTCGAGTACTGGCACCGCCTGGCATCCCGCCCCATCGAGGAGCTGGACGGCAACGTGGTCGGCGGCAACCTCCACTGCATGACGTCGGGGACGATCTCGTACCTCCTCGGCCTCCGCGGGCCGAGCCTGACCCTCGACACCGCGTGCTCCTCCTCGCTCGTCGCGGTCGACCTCGCGGTGCAGAGCCTGCGCTCGGGCGGCAGCGACCTCGCCCTCGCGGGAGGGGCGAACGTGCTCCTCGGGCCGGAGAACTACGTCTGCTTCTCGGGCATGCACGTCCTCTCGCCGGACGGCCGGTGCAAGGCCTTCGACGCCTCGGCCGACGGCTTCGGGCGCGGCGAGGGAGCGGGGGCGGTGGTCCTGAAGCGGCTCTCCGACGCGCTCCGCGACGGCGACCGAGTCCTGGCCGTCATTCACGGCTCGGCCACGACGCAGGACGGGAAGACGGCCGGCATCGCCGTCCCCAACGGGGAGGCCCAGGAGGACGCGGCGCGGCGCGCCCTCCTCCAGGCCGCCATCGCGCCCGCCGATGTCGACTACGTCGAGGCCCACGGCACCGGCACGCCGGTTGGTGACCCCATCGAGGCCCGGGCCATGGGCACCGTGTACGGGCAGGGACGGCCCAAGGACCGGCCGGTGCTCATCGGCGCCGCGAAGACGAACATCGCCCACCTCGAGTCGGCGGCCGGCGTGGCCAGCCTCATCAAGGTCGTCCTCGCCCTGCAACACGAGGCCCTCCCGAAGAACCTCCACTTCGAGCGGCCCAACCCGGCCATCCCCTGGGACGAGATGTCGATCAAGGTGGTCACCGAGCTCACGCCGTGGCCTCGCCGCGAGCGGCCTCGGTTCGCCGCGGTCAGCTCGTTCGGCGTCAGCGGCACGAACGCGCACCTGGTGGTCGGCGAGGCGCCGCCCGTCCCCCCTCCGGCGCGAGTGCACCCCGAGAGACCGCGCCACGTCCTCGTGCTCTCGACGAAGGACAAGGAGGCGCTGCGTCGGATGGCCGAGGAGTGGGCCGCGCGCTTCGAGGAAGAGCCGGAGATGGGTGCGGCCGACGCGTGCTTCAGCGCCGCCACCGGCCGGTCCGCGTTCCGGGAGCGGCTCGCCGTGGTCGGTGACTCGACGGCCGCCCTCGCCGAGAGGCTGCGGTCGTTCGCCGAGGGCCAGCCGTCCACGTCCCTCGTCACAGGAAAGGCCCCGGCCAGCGGCCGTCCGAAGATCGGGTTCCTGTTCACCGGCCAGGGGTCGCAGTACGTCCAGATGGGGCGGGGGCTCTACGACACCCAGCCGGCCTTCCGCCGGGCGATGGATCGCTGCGACGAGATCCTGCGAGCGGTGATGGGGAGGAGCATCCTGGAGGTCATCTACCCTGCCCCCGGAGCGGCCTCCCCGATCGACGACACCACCTTCGCCCAGCCCGCCCTCTTCGCCCTCGAGTACGCGGCCTGCGAGATGTGGAAGGGCTGGGGCATCCTTCCCGACTTCGTGATCGGCCACAGCGCGGGGGAGGACGTCGCCGCCTGCGTGGCCGGCGTCTTCGGCCTCGAGGACGGCCTCCGGCTCATCGCCGAGCGGGGCCGCCTCATGGGCGCCCTCCCGAGGGAGGGCCGGATGATCGCGATCATGACGAACGAGGATCGCGTGCGGGCGGCGGTCGAGCCCTTCCCGGGCGAGGTGTCGATCGCCACCCTCAACGGGCCCGAGAACGTCGTGATCTCCGGACGGACGGCGCGAGTGGAGGATGTCGCCCGGGCCTTCGAGGCCCAGGGCGTGGAGACCCGAGGCCTCAACACCTCCCACGCCTTCCACTCCCCCCTGATGGATCCCATGCTCGACGAGTTCCGGGAGGTGGCACGGAGCATCCGCTACGCGAAGGCTCGGATCCCGCTCGTTTCGAACCTCACCGGGGCCCTGGCCGGGGAGGAGCTCTCCGGCCCCGACCACTGGGTCACCCACATCCAGAAGCCGGTACGCTTCGCCGACGGGATCGCAGCCCTGCACCGCCTGGGGTGCGACGTCTTCGTCGAGGTCGGCCCCAAGCCAACGCTCGCCCGGATCAGCCAGGCTTGCCTGCCCGCAGGCAGCGGGACGTTCCTCCCGACGCTCCACCCGGGCCACGACGACTGGGAGCGGACCCTCCTGACCCTGGGCGAGCTCTTCGTGCGCGGCGCGGACGTGGACTGGAGGGCCTTCGACGCGGGCTACGGCCGACGGCTGGTCAGCCTTCCCACGTACCCGGTGAGGGGCCAGCGCTACTTCGTGGACGCCCCGAAGGACGGCTTCCGGGCCGACGGGAGCTGGCTCTCGGGCCTGCTCGCGGCCAGGCAGGACGGCCGGGTCGCCGAGGAGATCTCGAGGTCCGGTCGCTTCTCCGCGGACGAGGCCCGGCTCCTCTCCCGGCTCCTCGAGGTCTTCGCGGACGAGTACGAGACGCGCAGCGCGAAGCCGAAGAGCGTGGTGGCCGACTACTACAATGCGATCCCCGGCGCGGCCCGGATGCTCGACGGCGGCTCCAAGGAGGATCAGGCCGAGCGGTATCTGACCTTCGGTCCCTTCCACGAGGTCCTGCCCGGCTTCTCCTGGGTCCGCACGTTCGCCGAGCCGGAGAAGCACGCCGAGCACGCGGTCCTCTGCTTCGAGGCGCAGAAGGAGATGCGGGAGGCGCTCTTCCGGCGGGTCGACCTCTCGGCCTGCCGCAGCGTCCTCGACTTCGGCTGCGGCTACTCGTCCGACCTCGTCGCCCTCGCCCAGAAGCACCCGCACCTCCGCCTCACCGGCTACACGATCGCCGCCGAGCAGGCCCGGATCGGCGCCGAGAAGGTGAAGCGGCTGGGCCTCGCCGAGCGGATCCAGGTCCTGAACCGCGACAGCGCCCGGGACGAGTTCCCGGGCACGCACGACCTCGTGTTCGGGTTCGAGGTCGCCCACCACGTGCCGGACAAGAAGGCGCTCTTCGGCAACATCGGGCGCCACCTTCGGGACGGAGGAGCCCTCGTGCTCGCCGACTTCATCTCGCGGGCGGGCTTCTCGATCGACCACGAGACGACCTCCTCGTTCTTCATCACGAAGGAGGAGTGGAGCGACCTCCTCTCCCGGAACGGCATCGAGGTCGAGGACTGCGTCGACATCAGCCAGGAGATCGCCAACTTCCTGCACGACCCCGACTTCGACGCCACGATCGCGGGGATCTCTGCCTTCAAGCAGGACCCGAACATCCTCGCCGGCTTCAAGTCCTACGACCAGCTCGGCAAGCTCCTGCGCCGGCGCCTGACCGACTACGTGCTCCTCACCGCGCGCAAGCGCCCGGGGGTGCCGGCGGACGACCTCCGGCGGCGGAACCTGGACGTGCTGGCGGCGCCTGTCCCGTACGCTTCGGTCGCACTCGCCGGCGGCTGCTACGACGTCCGGTGGAAGGCCGCCCCGGCTCCCGCGGCCGCGTCGAACGGCCATCCACGGCGGGTGCTGGTCCTGGCCGACCGGGGAGGGGTGGGCCAGGCCCTCGCCGACCGCCTCGCCGCCGGAGGCGCGCGGTGCACCGTCGCCGTCCGTGGCGCGCGACTCGCGCGTGCCGGCGAAGGGCGGTTCTCGGTCGACCCGGCCAACCCCGAGGACCTGCGCACGCTGCTGGACCAGGCGGGTGCCGGAGAGGGGCCGCACTCGGTCGTCCACCTGTGGGGCCTCGACGCCCCGGCCGCGGACGACCTCACGCCGGAGGGCCTGGACGAGGCGCAGGTCCTCGGGTGCGAGAGCGTCCTCGGGCTCGTCCAGGCGATGGCCGGCGTCGGCTCGGCGTCGAAGCCGCGCCTCTGGCTCGTGACGCGCCGCGCCCAGGCCGTCGCCGACGAGCCGGTCGAGATCGCCCAGGCCCCGCTCCTCGGCCTCGGCAAGTCGGTCCTTCTCGAGCACCCGGAGCTGTGGGGTGGCATGGTCGACCTCGACGCCGGCGACCCTGGAGAGAGCGCGGCCGTGCTCGCGTCGGAGCTCGCGGCGCCGACCACCGAGTACCACGTCGCCCACCGAAAGGGGGCCCGCCTCGCGGCGCGCCTCGCCCGGCGCCGCCCGCCCGCGGCCGCCCGCCCGACCGTGCGGGGCGACGCGTCCTACGTCGTGACCGGCGGTACGGGCGCGCTCGGCCTCCGCACGGCGGCCTGGCTGGCCGACGAGGGGGCCCGTCACCTCGTCCTCGCGAGCCGCCGTCCGCCGGGCGCGGAAGCGGAGGCGGCGATCGCGGCCCTCCAGGGCCGGGGCGTCGTCGTCCGCGTGCGACAGGCGGACGTGGCGCAACCCGAGCAGGCGGCCCTCCTCGTCGAGGAGGCGGCCACCCTCGCCCCGCTGCGCGGCGTCGTCCACGCCGCGGGGGTGCTCGACGACGGCGTCCTCCTGCAGCAGACGGCCGAGCGCCTGCGTCGCGTCCTCGCCCCCAAGGTCCGGGGGGCCTTCAACCTCCACCAGGCGACGAAGGGCCACGATCTCGACTTCTTCGTCGCGTTCTCGTCGGCCGCCGCCCTCCTGGGCTCGGCCGGCCAGTCCAGCTACGCCGCCGGCAACGCGTTCCTGGACGCCCTCGCGGAGAGGCGCCGCGCCTCCGGCCTTCCCGCCCTCAGCGTGAGCTGGGGGGCGTGGGCGGGAAGCGGGATGGCGGCGAGCCTCAGCGCGGCCCAGCGAAAGAGCCTCGCCGAGCGCGGGGTGGGCGACATCGAGCCCGCGGAGGGGCTGCGGATGCTCGGCTCGCTGATCGCGGAAGGCAGGGGCCGCACCGGCGTTTGTCCCATGGACTGGACGCGGTACTTCGTCGGCACCGCCCGCGAGGCCGTGCTGCCGTACTTCGAAGGCGTGGCTCCCGCCGCCGACCTGGACGTGCCGGCGCCGGCGGCGGCCGGCGGCGACCTGCTCGCGGCGGTGAGGCGGGCTCAGGGCGAGGACCGGCGGAACCTGCTGGGCCGCTACCTCCAGGAGCGGGTGGCCCTCGTCCTCGGCTACAAGAGCCCCGGCCAGATCGACCGTGACCTCACCCTGCTCGAGCTGGGCTTCGACTCGCTGATGGCGGTCCAGCTCCGCAACCACATCCGGCACAGCCTGGAGGTCGACGTGCCGATCGGCAAGCTCTTCGACTCCACGAGCGTCGACGGCCTCACTCACCTCGTGCAGGAGCGCCTCGCGGCCGAGTCGTCGTCGCCACGGGAGCAGGTCGAGGTCATCTGAGCGGGAAACCCGCGTTGTGATGCCCCTCACACCGAGGGGGGGCTCGGTGAGGCCCCTCACCTCCTGAACGCCCTCGCCCGGCCGAGCATGGTTCGGTCGGGCGCGAGGGCGTCTCTCTCCTCCGACACCGCCGTCGGCTTCACCCCGCACATCCCTCCCGGGTCCGGGGCTGCGGCCCGAGTGGCGCCTTTCGTCCGGGCTGAGGTGCCGCGGCGCCTCGCGCCGCTCCTTCCAGCACGCCGCCCGCGGGGCGGCTTCTCGATCGGACGTCTTCCCTCATGCGCAGAACCGTCTCTTCCCTCGTCCTCCTCGTGCTCCCGCTCCTCGCCGCGACCGCCGTGCCCGCCGACCTCTGCCCGGGGCTCGTCACCGACAAGGCCGCGCACCCGATGACCGCGCTCGCCAAGCCGGCGGTGGGCCAGGCCGTCCGCGACCCTCAGCTCGGAGGGACGCTGCGCCGCATCACCGCCGCGGGGCCAGTGCCGGGCAGCGACACCGCGATCGTCCCCGTGTACTCAACGATCTCCGCCTGGAACGCCGACGAGTCGCTCCTCCTCCTCTACCACGTGGGGCGCGGGCACGAGCTCTACGACGGCCGCAGCTACCGCTTCCTGCGCGCGCTCGACATCGCGCCCAACGACATCGAGAACGTCTACTGGCACACGTCGGACCCCGACATCCTCTACTTCCTGTCCGGCACGAGCCTCATGCGGTACCGGCCGTCGACCGGTGCGCACGAGACGGTGCACACGTTCTCCTTCTGCACGGGACCGATCACGCCGGGAAGCGACCCCACCTTCACGTCGTGGGACTCGGACGTGTTCGGCCTGAAGTGCGGACAGACGGCGTTCTACTACCACGTCTCCTCGAACACCCTGACCGGCACCGGCACCACGAGCGGCGAGCCTCCGAAGCCGGCCCCGAGCGGGACGCTGGGTATCGCCGACGGCTGGGTCTACGACATCAACCGCAAGGCCCTCCGCCAGCTCGACCTCGCGAACCCCTACGAGCACGCCTGCCCGGGCCGGCTTCTCAACGGCCGCGACGTGTGGTCCACGGTCGCCTTCGACCCCGGCCCGGCCGGAAGCGGCGTGGGCTCGCTCGTCACCTTCGACCTCGCGAACGGAACCTCCCGCGTGATCGTGGGGCCGGCCACGGGCTACCCGTACCCGCCGGGCGGGACCCACGTCTCGACCCTCTCCTACCGAGCGCCCGGGTGGACGTTCCTCTCGATCATCGGGAGCGGATCGGGACAGGGCGTCCTCGACAACGAGCTGGTGGTGGCCGACGCGAGCAGCGGGAAGGTCTGCCGCGCCGCGCACCACCGGAGCCTGGGGACGTACTACTGGTCCGAGCCGCACGTCGTGCCGAGCCCCACCGGGACGCGGGCCGTGTTCGGGAGCGACTGGGGCGGGGGAGCGAGCGTCGATACCTACGTCCTCGAGTTGCCGGCCGACCCCGGCGTGACCCTGACGATGGGCACCGACCGCGCCGCCTACCGGACGGGGAACACGATGGCGACCTGGCTCGCCATCGCCAACGCGGCGCACGCGGCGACCGTCGACCTGCTCCTCTTCCTGGTCATGCCGGACGGGGATCAGGTCTCGATGATCACCCCCCAGGGCCCGAAGACGGGCCGCCTCTCGCAGCCGGCCGGCCTGGTGCCGGCGCTGTCCGGGGTGAGCCTCGCCTCGGCCTTCAACAGCCGGGATGCGCTCGCCGCCTACACCTGGACGGGATCCGAGACGGCCGGCACCTACGCCTGGGTGCTCGCCGCGATCAAGCCCGGGTCGCTCGCCGACAACACCTGGAACGAGGGCGACGTGATCGCCGAGGGGAGCGTGGCCTTCAGCTTCACGCGCTGAGCCGATCGAGGCGCGGCCCTGCGGCGGCGCCGTCCTCGACAGGGCGGCGCCGCCGTGGTAACTTTCGCGCTCTCCCTCCGTCGCCGGCGCCGCCAGCGCGCGGATACCCGTGAAGCCCTTCTACTTCGGCCGCTCCAGCCGGCCCCTCTTCGGCGTGCAGCACGAAGCGCGGGGCCGGCGCCTCCGGCCGGGGGTCGTGATCTGCCCGCCCTTCGGACAGGAGGCCCTGCGCGCCCACCGCTCGCTGCGCGAGCTCGCGAACGGCCTCGCCGACGCCGGCGTCCCGGCGCTGCGTTTCGACTACGCCGGCTCGGGGGACTCCGGGGGCGGGCCCGAGGACGCCCGGCTCGAGAGCTTCGTCGAGGACGCCGCGGCCGCGGTCGAGGAGGTGCGCGAGTCGACCGGCGAGCGCCGCGTCGGTCTCGTCGGCCTGCGGCTCGGGGCGGCGGTGGCCGCGCTCGCCGCGCGCCGCGCGGGAGGGGCGGACGCTCTCGTGCTGTGGGAGCCCGTGGCCGATGGCGGAGCCTACGTCGGCGAGCTGCGCGCCGCGCACGCGGCCTGGATCCGCGACCACGCCCCGGGCGCGGCCACGGCCCGAGGCGAGGTGCTGGGCTTTGCGCTCGGGCCCGCGCTCGCTGCGGACCTCGCTGACCTGCGGCTCGACGCCCTGGAGCCCGTGCCCGCCCGCCGCGTCCTGGTGGCGGCCAGGGGAGCCGAAGCGAGCGCGCTCTGGGCGAGAAACGGGGCCGTGGAGCACCGGGCGGTGCCGTCCGCTCAGGTGTGGCTCCACGCCGAGGGCATGTCGCGCGTCCTCGTGCCGGGCGCCCTTCTTCAGGGCCTCGTGGCGTGGATCTTGGAGGCGTCGGGGTGAGGGAGAGAGCGCTCCTCTTCGGGCCCGCCAAGTCGCTCGCCGGCGTCGTCACCGAGCCCGCGTCGCCGCCCGACCCCTCCCGGCCAGCGGTCGTGTTCCTCGACGCCGGCGTCCTCCACCACGTGGGGCCGAACCGGGTGCACGTCCGTCTCGCGCGGGAGCTGGCGGAGGACGGCATCGCCTCGCTGCGCTTCGACTTCTCCGGCCTCGGAGACAGCCCGCGCCGGGAGGACGCCGTGCCCTTCGCGGAGTCCGTCGTGGCCGAGACCAGCCAGGCGATGGACGTCCTCGCCGCCCGCGGGGCGCGCTCGTTCCTGCTCTTCGGGATCTGCTCGGGCGCCGACACCGCCCTGCGCGTCGCTCTGCGGGACGATCGCGTGGCGGGAGCGGCCCTCGTCGAGCCGTACCTCGTCGAGGGGCCCGGCTACCTCCTGTACGCCTACCGGCGGAAGCTCCTCAACCCGCTCAGCTGGTGGCGCCTCCTGCGCGGGAGGAGCGAGCTCTGGGCCGCCCTCTCGTCGCGCCGGGAAGAGCGGAGCGAGCCTCCGCCAGGGCCGGCGCCGGCGGAGGCCCCTGCAGAACTCTTCCCGCCCGAGGAGGCGGTGCCCCTCATCCTTCCCTCGCGGGGAGAGCTCGTGCGGCAGGTTCGCGCCCTCGTCGCGAAGGGCCTCGACCTCTGCTTCGTGTACGCCCGCGAGGGCCCTGCGTACCACAACTGGCTCGTCCTGCTGCGGCGCGAGGTCCGGCCCGCGATCGCGGCCGGGCGGGCCCGGGTCGAGGCGATCCCGCGGACCGACCACGTCTTCACCCCTCGGGCCGCGCAGGACCGGCTCGTGGCCGCGGTTCGGGGCTGGGCGCGCGACGTGGCCTCGCGGGCGAGGACGGCTTGAAGGGCGACGAGCCCGGGCCCGTCCGCGTCGTCCAGGTGATCTGGTCGCTCGGCCTCGGGGGGGCGGAGCAGGTCGTGATCCGGCTCGCGGCCGGACTCGACCGGCGCCGATTCCAGCCGCTCGTCTGCTGTCTCGACCAGCCCGGCCCGTTCGCGACCCGGGCCGAGGCGGCGGGCGTCGAAGTGGTCGCCCTCGACAAGCGGGGCCCCCTCGACGTCCGGGCGGCCGTTCGCCTCGCGCGGCTGCTGCGGGCCCGGCAGGTGGACGTCGTGCACACCCACCTCTGGGGAGCGAATCTCTGGGGCCGGCTCGCCGGCCTCGCGGGGGGCGTCCCGGTCGTGACGACCGAGCACAACGTCGACGATTGGAAGGGGGCGGGGCACCTCGCCCTCGACCGTGCGCTCGCGCCGGCGGCCACGCACCTCGTCGCCGTGTCGCAACAGGTCCGCGAGTTCTACGAGGCGCGGGGGGTCGGCCGGGGGCGATGGCAGGTCGTGTACAACGGTGTGGAGACGAATGGGGGGGCCTGGCGCGAGCGGGGCCCCGCTTTCCGCGGGCTCGGCCTCGGCGCCGACGAGCCGGTCGTCGGCCTCGTCGGCCGGCTCGTCGCCGCGAAGGCGCCCCTCGTCTTCCTGCGGGCGGTAGCCTTGGCGGCGGGCCGAGTGCCCTCCCTCCGCGGCCTCGTGGTCGGCGACGGCCCTCTCCGCGCGGACGCCGAGGGCGAGGCCCGGCGCCTCGGCCTCGAGGGCCGCGTGGTGTTCGCCGGCCTGCGCCAGGACGTCCCCGAGCTGCTGCCGGGCCTCGACGCCCTCGTCTTCTCGTCGCTCCGGGAAGGACTGTCGATGGCGATGCTGGAGGCGATGGCGGCGGGCGTGCCGGTCGTCGCCACGAACGTCGGTGGCACGCCGGAGCTCGTGACGCACGGCGTCACCGGCCTCCTCGTGCCCCCCGCCCGCCCGGAGGCGATCGCCGATGCTCTCGAGTCGCTTCTCGCCGACGCGCCGCGAGCCGACGCGATCCGCCGGGCGGCGCGTCTTCGCGTGGAGGAGCGCTTCTCCCTCGAGAGGATGACCGCGGCCTACGCCGCGCTCTACGCCGCGGTCCCGCCCCGCCGCGGGAGGCCGCGGTAGAGCGCCTCGTAGCCCTCGACCATCCTCTGGCGGCTGAACCGCCGCTCGACGACCGCGCGAGCCTGGACCCCCATCCGCCGTGCGGCCGCCTCGTCCTCGACGAGCTCGATGACGGCGGCGGCGAGCGCGTCGGGGTCGCGGGCCGGCACCAGGCGGCCGCATGCGCCGTCGCGCAGCACGTCGGGGTTGCCGCCGACGTCGGTCGCCACCACGGGCCGGGCCATGGCCATCGCCTCGAGCAGGACGTTGGACAGCCCCTCGGTGTGCGACGGCAGGACGACGACGTCCAGGAGGCCGAGCACGCGGGCCACGTCCTCACGGACGCCGGTGAACACCACGCGCTCGCGGAGGCCGAGGCGCCGGGCCTGCTCCTCGAGGGGGACGCGGAGCGGGCCGTCGCCCACGATGAGAAGGCGGGTCCGAGCGTGCCGGGCCGCCACCCGCACCGCGGCCTGCAGGAGATCGGCGTGCCCCTTCACCGGGGTGAGGCTGCCGATCGCGCCGATCGCCTTTTCGTCGCCGGCCAGCCCCCACTCGCGGAGAGCCCACGCGCGCGCCTCGTCCCGGCGAACACGAGCGGGATCGAACCGCTCGAGGTCGACGCCGTTCGGGATCGTGACCACCTGCCCGTCCCGGAGCCCGCGCTCGCGGAGGGCGGCCTCGGCGACCGCCGGCGAGTTCGCGACCACGCGGTCGGCGAGGGGGTTGACCAGCCACTCCTCCACGAGCCGGAGCCTGCGGTTGCGCGAGAAGCCGGTGTCGCGGCGGGTCGTCACGACCGCGCCGACGCCCGCCAGCCGCCCGGCCAGGGTCCCGAATACGTTCGCGCTCACGAGGTACGTGTGGAGCACGTCCGCCTGCCTCTGCCGCAGGCGCCGCGAGAGGCGCAGGGCGCCCAGAACCGCCCGCGGGGCATACAGGCGACCGAGGCCCATCACCTCGACCGGCACCCCCTGCCCGCGCAGCTCCTCCGCCACGGCGCCGCCGGCGAGGAGGCACACCACCTCAGGCTCGAAGGCCCGCCGATCGAGGGCGGGGGCGAGCTGGCCGAGGTGGACCTGGGCTCCGGCCCGGTGCAGCTTGTCGATGAGGTAGGCGACCCGGAGCTTCGCCGGCCTCACCCGCGGGCCTCCGAGAAGAGCGAGACGTAGAAGGACGCGGCCCGGTCGAGGTCGTAGTCCCGGGCGACCACGGACCGTCCGGCTTCCGCAAGGCGCGCCCGGAGAGGCTCGTCCTCCGCGAGCCGCCGGAGGGCCGCGGCCAGCGCCGGCGGGTCACGCGGCGGGACGAGAAGGCCCGTCTCGCCGTCCCGCACCAGCTCCTCGACCGACCCGAAGCGCGTGGTGACGACGGCGTCGCCCGAGGCGAGCGCCTCCACGATCACGTTGGGCACCCCCCAGTGCCACTCGGGTTGGGCCAGCAGGACGAAGACGGAGGAGCGCGCGTAGAGGGGGATGACCTCGGCCTGGGGAAGGGGGCCGGTGAGCGTGACCCGGCCCGAGAGCCCGGCCGCCGCGACGCGCCGGCGCAGGTCGGCCTCCAGCGGGCCTCCGCCCACGATCGTGCACCGGAAGTCGAGGCCGGAGCCGGTCAGGAGGGCCAGGGCCTCGATCAGGAACGCGAAGCCCTTGTGCGGGTGGAGCGTGCCCACGGAGAGGACGCGGAGCGGCCCCTCCACCCGCGAGGCCCGACCGAACCTCGAGAGACGGACCCCGTGGCGCACGACCGCGACGCGCCCGGGAGCGTGCCCCGGCACGAGGGCGCGGAGGTGGGCCGCGTTCGAGGCTGTGCACGTGGTCACGAACGAGGCCCGGCGCAGCTTGGCCGCGAGGCCGGTCGTGTCGAGGTAGATGTCGTGGGCGTGGCCGGAGAAGCTGAACGGCAGGCCGGCGGCGTCGGAGACGAAGCGGGCCACCGAGGCCGGGTAGGTGGCCCATCCCGCGTGCAGGTGGGTGACGCCGCTCTCCATCGCCCACACCGCGAGCCACCCCGCCTTGGGGAGGAACGCGAGGGTCTTGAGGAGGATCTCCGGGCTCCGCCAGCTCCCGGCCACGAGCCCCCGCACCGCGGCGAGGTAGGGCCGCGGCCGCCGGCGCAGGAGCTCGAGGTGCGCAGCGGCGACGCGCGGAGAGAGAAACGCGACCGAGAGCGTGCGCGGGGCGAGGGCGCGCGCCTCCTCGTGGACGACGGCGTCGCGCGCGGGTCGGAGGCTGAAGATCCAGGTGTCGAGCCGCTCGGCCACGGCGTGGATCTCGCGAAGAAGGAACGCCTCGTCGTAGCAGGGGAACTGCGAGAGGACGTAGAGGACGCGGGGCGGGCTCATCGCGAGGCCTTCCAGGCCGCGGTCTCCGTCCCGCGGACGAAGCCGACGAGGCCGTTCGCGGCGGCAACGTTGAGGAGCACGAGGGCGTAGGGCGCCGCAGTGAGCCAGGACACCTTCCCCCGGCGGGCGCCCAGAGCGCCCGCGAAGGCCAGGGCGTAGAAGAGGGCCTGTGCGCCCACGGCCGCCGGGTAGAGGGCCCCGCCCCGGCCGACCGCGAGCCCCGCGCCAACCGCGAGCAGGACGAGGAGGCACCAGGGCGCGACGAGGCGCGAGAGCTTGTGCGAGACGAGCTGGAAGAGGAGGCGGTTCCGGCGGGGATCGAGGAGCGCCGGGCGGAGGGCGAGGAGCTGGAAGTTGCCGGCCAGCGTGCGGACCTTGCGTCGGTACTCGCGGGCCGGGCTCTCGGCGACGCGGTCGAAGGCCCGGGCCGCAGGCTCGAAGACCACGCGGCGGCCGGCCAGCACGACCTCCATCGGGACGAGGACGTCGTCGAGGATCGCCCTCGGATCGAGGGGCACGAAGAGCTCCCTCCGCAGCGCGTAGAGAGCGCCGGTGACGCCGACCGTGGAGTCGAAGCGGCTCTCCGAGCGGCGGACGAGCTTCTCGTACCTCCAGTAGAGGCCGACTCCGCCGGTCGCCTCTCCCGGCTCCGCGAGGAGGTGAAGCTCCCCGCTCACCGCGCCCACCGCGGGGTCGGCGAGGCAGGCCACGAGACGGCGCACAGCGGCCGGATCGAGGGCCTGGCGGGCGTCGGTCAGGACGAGGACCTCGCCGTGCGCGTGGGCCACGCCCTCGTTCAGGCAGGCGGCCTTTCCGCGCGGCGGGGCGAGGGGCAGGAGCCGGACGCCGCGGCCGGCGAAGCCTCTCGCGATCGCCTCCGTGCGGTCGGCCGAGCCGTCGGACACCACGAGGACGTCGAGCTTCTCCCGCGGGTAGTCGAGGGCGAGCACGCCGCGGAGCTTCTCCTCCAGGTGGGCCTCCTCGTCGCGCACGGCGAGCAGGACCGTGACCGAAGGCTCGATCGCGTCCCGGCGGACGGCGGGGCCGGGCCGCAGCGCGGCGAGGAGGGCGATCAGGGCGGGATAGCCGATCCAGGCGTAGAGGACGACCGCCGCGGCCAGCCAGAAGGCGAGCTCCACGCCTCAGTCCTCCGCCTGCGAGCCGTGGCCGAGCCAGAGGCGTCGGAGGCGGCCGTAGGTCCCGGCGCCGATCAGGCGGCGCCCGACGTGGCCCACCGCATACCGCAGCCGCAGGCGCAGGAGGAAGAGCGGGCGCTTCTCGACGGCGGCCCGGAAGCCCGCGAGCCCGTGTCCGCGCCGCACCGCCACGCGCGGGACGATGAACTCCCCGGCCGCACTGCGCACGACCCCGGGTCGCGATCCGAGGACGAGCCTGTAGCCCGCCGCCAACGCCGCCCGCCGAGCCCGCTCGCCCCCGCTGCCCCCGGGGAGGGAGAGGGCGTCGACCCGGGCTCCCAGGCGGTCCTCGATCGCGCGCCGCGACTCGGCGATCTGCCGCTCGAGATCCGCCGAGCTCAGCCCGTCGAGGAGCGTATGGTCGAGGCCGTGGGAGCCGATCGCGAAACCGTGGGCGGCGAGCGTGCGGAGCTCGTCCCAGCCGGCGCGGCCCTCCGCGCCGACCCGAGCCGGGTTGACGAAGAACGCGGCCGGGAAGCCGAGCGACCGCAGGAGCGGGGAAGCGACCGTGCAGTCGCTGTCGCACCCGTCGTCGAAGGTGAGCACGACCGCACAGTCCTCGTGGCGTCCTTCCGCGAGCTGGGCGAGGGTCGCCACCGGCCGCCGCGCGGCGGCCAGCCAACGTAGCTGGGACTCGAAGAGGGACGGGGAGAGGACGTAGTCGCCCTCCTCCGGGTCGAAGGGCCCGTCGCTCAGGCGGTGATACATGAGGACGACGGCGGAGGGCGTCACCGCGCCCTCCGGCGGAGGATCTCCCGCGCCACCTCGTCGCGGGCCGTGTCCCAGTCCCGGGGGTCGTGGCTCCAGTCGCCCGGCTTCGACCAGAGCGGGTGCCTCCAGTACGGGTCGACCTCCGTCTCGTTGAGGGCAGAGCGCACGATCCTCCGCACGACGGTGCCCGCGTCGCCGCCGAGCGTGTCCAGGAGGGCGAGGTACTCGTAGTCGAGCAGCCCCCGCCGGAGCGCCTTCATGCGGAGAGACGGGACGGGGCCGCGGACGGCGGGGAAGCCGAGCGTGGGCAGGAGGGCCCCCGGGTAGAAGAGCACGCCGTTCCCCAAGAGGCTCGCGTCCCAGTTCCGGGCGTCGCGGTAGGGGTCGTCGTTCCAGTAGTTCCCCGCCCAGAGGAAGATCCCGTCGGCCCCGTAGCGCCGGGCGATCCAGGCCCAACTGCGGAGGCCCAGGCCCTCGTGGTCGAGGCCGTGGCCCCCGACGAACGGCTCGTGCTGCTGGTAGAAGAAGGCCTGCTCGCCGAGCGCCTGGCGTTCGCGCATCTCCCGCGGCCAGTAGCCGGCGCCCCACGTCGCCCAGATGTCGACCGATCCCGCGAGCGACGGGCCCTGGTGCGGGGCGACCGTCACGAGGTGCCGCACGCTGGTCCCCGCCGCGTGGAGCGCGTTGCCGTAGTCCTTCGCGAGGCCCCCGACTCCCGGAAGGTCGGCGAGCGGCGGCTCGTCGATCATGTACATGAAGGTCTCCGGCCGCGACCAGCCCTTCGCCCGGAAGTGACGCTCGCACTCCCGCGCGTACTCGCCGAGGGCCCGTCGGTGGGCCGGGGTGAGGGCCCGGTCCCGGCGCCAGTCGCCGCCGAAGCGCGGCTCCTCGCCGGCCTGGGCCCCCCACCACGTGAACCCCCCCACCTTCCAGAGGCGAGGCGGCTCGCGATCGGCGAACAGCGAGCCGTCGAGAACGGCTCCGTAGACGGCGTCGTACTCCGTCCAGTCGGCCGACCGGAGGGCGCCCGTGGTCGAGTCCCAGTCCAGCCGCGGCTGCTGCTCCGCCACCTGCGTGACGAAACGGTGGTCGTGGGCCATGCGCCAGTACGCGGAGAGCACCTCGAGTCGCCCCGCCGCGTCGAGCCCGGCGAGGCCCTCCCGCTTCCAGAGCCGGGTCTCGTAGAGCGGCACCCAGGCCGCGAGGGAGGGCCGGGCCGGGATCTCGAAGAGGTCGACCGTGACTTCGAGCGGCACCGTCACGGCGGGGTACGACGAGGCGCGGACCGTCAGCGCACCCGCGTAGGTCCCGGCCGCGACGTCCCGCGGGATCGCGACGTCGACCCAGACGACCTGGTTCCTCCGGGGACGAAGGGGGAATGGGGAGGCGATGGGCCGGGTGCCGGGGCCGTTCTCCCACAGCGGCACGAGCGGGTCCGGGTACTCGCCGGCGGGGAGCGCGACCACCTTGGCGTCCACGGCCGGGCAGTAGAGGCAGGCCTCGAGGTACGCAGAGACTTGCCGGCGCGGAATCGCCCCGTGGGGTCCCCGGAGATCGTCGAGAGCGACCTCGACGGCGGGGCTCCCCGCCTCGGCGGCCAGGACGAGCTGGAAGGCGACCGTCTCCGCACGCGCGCCGCGCAGCCGTATCGGCGCCTCGGGCCGGCGCTCGGATCCGAGGTCCTGGCCGGGTCGCACCTTCACGGAGTCCCCGAGAATCCAGAGAGCCAGGGAGGACGGTGTCCTTGCCCGGGTCTCGGCCGACCCGGCGCCAGCCCGGCTCCGGCACGCCGCCACCGGCTGAGCGGCGAGCAGGGAGAGGCCCACCCGGACGAAGGCACGGACGACGGCGTGCTTCACGGACCTGCGGCCACACTCGCGGCCGCCACGTGACGCGCCAGACCCCGGCACAGGGGGGCTCACGCGTGCCGCCTCCGCAGCAGGCCCTGCACGAGGGCGTGCCACGCGTCGAAGCCCCCCACGAGCTTGAGCCGGAAGTCCTCGACCGTGTCCTCGCCCGAGACCTCGGTCCTGCGGAGGGCGAGGAGGTCCGCTCGCGGCGGGTTCGGTCCCGGGTGGACCGTGCACGCGGCCTCGTAGCCGGACTCGCCCACGATCCTGCGCACGGCCGCGTTCTCGCTGCCCCGCGGGTAGCAGAAGAGGCGTGGCCGCTCCCCGACGCGCTCCTCGACGTCCCGCGCGCAGCCCTCCGCCTCCGCCCGCACCTCGTCCGCGTCGAGGCCGGCGAGCTCCCGGTGCGTGCGCCCGTGGCCGCCGATCGAGTGTCCGCGCGCGTGCAGCGCGCGCACCTCCTCCCAGCCGAGCATCCGGTCGGCGCCGCAGCAGCGCGCGTACCTTTCAATCGTCGCCCCCGTGCCGACGGCGCCGGTCACGACGAAGAACGTCGCCTTGAACCCGTGGCGGTCGAGTACGGGCAGGGCCTGCGCGTGGTTGTCGGCGTAGCCGTCGTCGAAGGTCAGGGCCACGGCTCCCGCGGGCAGCGCCGCTTCGCCCCGAAGGGCGGGGAGCGACTCGTCGAGCGCCATGACCGGGCGGCCGGTCCGGGCGAGCGCCTCCATCTGCGCTGCGAAGGCCCGGGACGGGACGCTCAAGCGGTCGCGGGGGTGGTCGTCGTTCACCCGGTGGTACGTGAGCACGCGCAGGCCCGGCCCGGGCTCGCGCCCGACGGAGGCCGCCCGCGCGATCGCGCGGCGGAGGGCGGAGCGCGGCCTCATGCGGGGTCCCGCAAGAGCCGCCCCGCGCTCGCCCGGGCGACCGCGGCGGCGCGCCCGAGGGGTCGGACGATCGAGTGCCGCAGGAGGGCGAGGTGGACGAGCAGGAGACGCGGGGCGAAGAGCCAGAGCGCGGCGGCGTAGGTGCTGAGGCAGAGGAGGCCGAGGACGCCGAGGGCGAGCGCGGCGTGCTCCTCGACGACGGCGGGGACCGCGGCGAACGCCGCGACCGGGTACACGACGGCCGCCATGGCGGCCACAGACAGGCCGACCCGGCCGAGGTCGAGCAGGTGACGGCGCGCCTCGTGGGGAGGGAACACGCGGCGGAGGGACGAGGCCAGATAGGCCAGCTTGAGGTAGAGCGAGACAGTCGTGGCGAGGGCGATGCCCTGGTGCCCGAGCGACGGGGCCAGGGACGCACAGAGGAGGGCGTTCGTCCCCACCCGGAGGAGCCCGGCCCGCATCGGCGTGAGCGTGTCCTGGCGGGCGTGGAAGGAGGAGCCGACGAGCTCGTTGAGGGCGAGAGCGAGCACGGAAGGGGCGAAGAGCCGCAGGGCGGACGCGGTGACGCGGGTGGACTCGACGTCGAACGAGCCCCGCTCGAAGAGCACCACGACGAGGGGATCGGCGAGGAGCCAGGACGCGACGGCCATGGGCGAGAAGACGAGGACCATCGTCACGAGCGCCCGGCCGAGGCTGAGGCGTGCGCCGTGCTGGTCGGCCTTCGCGAACCGGCTCGAGAGGAAGGGGAAGAACGCGGTGGTGAGGGGACCGGCGAGCATCCGGTGGATCCCCTCCACCGGCGTGTAGGCATACTGCAGGCCCGAGACGGCCCCCGTCGGCAGGAACGAGGCGAAGGCGCGGGTGACCATCAGGTTGACCTTGTCACCGGTGTCGCCCAGGTACACGGGCAGGGACAGGCGGATGAGCCGCCGCACGGGAGCGCTCGCGAACGCGAGGCCGGCCCGCAGGCGGTGGCGCCGCGGCAGGAGCGCGACGGCCACCACCAGGAACTGGAGGAACCCCCCGAACACCTGGGCGAGGGCGAGCGACTCCACGCCCATCCGGTGGGTGGCCACGAGGAAGGCGGTGGAGCCGGCCTGGAACGCGACCTCGGAGGCGCCGGCGGCCACGAACCGCCGCTCGGCGTGGAGCATGACGCCGAGGATACGCCCTGCCCCGACCGACGCGGCCATCAGGAAGAGGATGCGGGTCAGCCCCAGGGTCAGCGCACGTCGCCCGGAGTCGTAGCCGGGAGCGAGCAGCGGCAGGACCGCCGGCGCGAGCAGCCACCCGACGGAGAGCGCCCCCCCCAGCACCGCGAGCCAGTAGCTCAGCATCTCGCCGGCCGCTCGCCAGGCCTCGCCCTCCGACCTCTCCCTCTCCGCCGCGAAGAGCGGGATGAAGTTGAAGGCCCCCGTCCGCGCGAGCTGCATCGCCACGTCGGGCAGGAGGAGGGCGAGCAGGTAGGCGTCCATCGGCCCCGAGGTGCCGAAGTAGAAGGCGGCCAGGACGTTCTTGACGAAGCCGAGGCCGAGCGCCGTCGCCGACGACGCCGCGACCACGACCATCGCGTGTACGATCCCGCTCGTGCCGCGGCCCGCCTTCACGACAGCTCCACCGCCGGGGCCTCCTCCCTGCCGAGGCCGGCGAGGCGCGCGGCGAAGAGCGAGAGGGAGGCCACGCTCGTGTAGAGGCGCGGGAGCCGGAGCGTGTCCTGCCCCGGCCGCGCGAAGCCGTCGCGGCAGGTGACGGCGCAGCCGACGCCGAGGCGCCGCAGCGCCGCGACCGCCCGGTCGTCGTAGTCGGCCGCCTCCCCGTTGGGATAGGCGAAAGAGCGGACGCGGTGGCCGGTCCGCTCCTCGATCAGGCGGTGGCCGGCGGCGATCTCCTCCTCGAGGGCGTGGTCGTCGAGGCGGGAGAGCATGTAGTGGCGGTGGGTGTGACCGCCGAGGCGGACCCCGCCCGCCGCCATCCGTCGCACCGCGTCCCAGCCCAGGACCCGGAGCGGAGGCCCTTCCGGCTCGAGCGAGGCCGCGAGGTGCGCCAGGACACCGTCCAGCTCGGGCGGCCCCATCGCCTTGAGACGGCCGAGGAGGCGCGCAAGGAGGCCGAGGCGCGCCGCCCGACCGTCGAGGGGCCAGCGAGGCAGCCCGAGGGCGGGCGCGGCGATCTCCCGCGCTCGCGCGTGCTTCACCATCCACCGCGCCCGGTCGATCCACAGGGGCCCGCCCGTCTCCGGGGGGAGCGTGGCGAGGAAGAGGGTCGCCGGGAGGCCCCGGCGCTCGAGGGCGGGATAGGCGACCTCGGCGGTGTCCGGGTGGCCGTCGTCGATGGTGACGGCGGCCCGCGGACGCCCGGGCGCTCCGTCCGCGAGCCAGGCGACCACCTCCTCCAGCGGTTCCACCCTGTAGTGCGAGGCCACGTGGTCGAGCTGGTCCTCGAACGCGCGCCGGGACAGGGCGGGGAAGAACGGGTCGCCCTCGTCGTTGACGCGGTGGTACACGAGCAGGATCGCCCTCTCGCGCTCGACGCGCTCGGCGTGGAGCCTGAAGAGCCCCGAGCGCCGGAGCCCCCACGCGAGAGCCCGCTTGACCGGCCCGGTCATGCCGGGCGACGGCTCGGCCGCGGCCGGATGCGGAAGCGGCTGGCCGAGACGACCGTCGCGGCCAGGATCCAGAACCACGCGACGAGCGCCTCGTCGGAGAACCGCGACCCGAGGAGGCCGCTCACCAACACCCCCACGAGGCTCCCCATGAAGACGAGGCCGAGGCCGCGGTCCACCGGGTGCCGGTGCCGCAGCCGCAGGCGCAGGGCCAGGAGCCCCCAGGACGCGAAGAGCAGCAGCAGCAGGGCGAGGCTCGGGAGGCCGGTCTCCGAGGCCACGAGGACGAAGGCGTTGTGCGCGTCGTGGGGATCGGTCTTCTTGAGAGGCACCTCGGTGTAGTAGCCGATCATCTTCTGGAAGCGGCCGAGGCCCACGCCCTGCAGGGGATGCTCCGCGACCATGCGCGCCGCCCCGCGCCAGATGACCAGGCGGTGGGCGCTGCTCCGGTCGAGGCTCACCTCCGAGCCGTCGTTCTCGTAGACCGAGCTCCGGGTCGTCGTGTCGTCGATCCTCTCCCGGACGCTCTCCGGGATGAGGGACGGGAAGAGGACGGCCGCCACCGCGCCGCCCCCGCCCGCGGCGACGAGGAGGAGCGGGCTCCCGAAGAGCAGCACCGTCGCCGCCCCGGCGGCGAGGGCCAGGTAGGCCCCGCGCGAGAACGTGTAGAGCGTCGCCCGCACCACGACCAGGAAGGCGGCGAAGTAGGGCAGGGCCCGGCGGAGGGGCCGGGCGCCGACGGCGAGGGCGAGGAGGGGCAGCCCGTAGTAGACGAGGAACGCGCCCATCGAGTTGGCCTGCTCCATGAGCCCGCGCACCCGCGCGGCGTCGATGCTCCCGTGGCTCGACCGGTCGATCCCCTCCACCCACGTGGCGATGGCCACGAGGAAGGTCGTCCAGGCCATGACCTGCAGGATCCCGCGGACGTCCTCGCGGTTCCGGACGAGCCCCCGGGTCAGGAGGTAGAAGACCATCGGCGCGAGCCACCCGCGATAGGTCAGGGCGAGGTCGAGGAGGTCGGGGTCGGCCGCGTAGGCGGGCAGGAGGCCGAGCGACGCCACCGCGACGTAGGCGAGGGCGAGGCCGTCCGCGACCCGGGTCGGGAGGGAGGGTCGGCCCTGCACGCGGGTCGCGGCCCAGGCCACGAAGCCGAGCGCGAGCACGAAGTTCGTCATGTTCGCGCCGGTGACCCCGGCGAGCGGCAGGGGGTAGACCTTGCTGAACGGCAGGTAGGCGACGGCCAGGGGCAGGTAGTAGCGGGGACGGACGAAGGCGGAGAAGGTGATCGCCACGAAGAAGGTCGTTCCGAAGAGCAGCATGGCCTTGCCGTCCTCGGAGACGTCGATGAGCCGGGCCATGGCGAGGCCCCAGGCGAAGGCGAAGGCGAGGGCGAGGCCGGGCCGGAGCTCTCGCCGCGAGCGCATCGCGGCGAGGCGGGCGGCCACGGGGGGAGCGGGCAGGGACCGGGCGGACAGGGCGTCGGACGCGGCTGCGGTCGTGGACGCCATGCTCAGCGTGCCCCCCGGCCGAGGATCATGACCTTGAACGTCTCGAGGACGATCACGAGGTCGAGGAGGAGCGACATGTTCTTCACGTAGTAGAGGTCGAACTGGAGCTTCGTCTCGCTGTCCTCGATCGTGGAGCCGTAGCCGAACTTCACCTGGGCCCAACCGGTGATGCCCGGCCGCACCGCGTGCCGCTCGTCGTAGTAGGGGATGACGAGGCGGAGGCTCTGGACGAAGTGGGGCCGCTCCGGTCGCGGGCCCACGAAGCTCATCTCCCCCTTCAGGACGTTCCAGAGCTGGGGCAGCTCGTCCAGGCGGAGGGTGCGCAGGAGGCGCCCGAGGCGCGTGATCCGGGGATCCCGCGCGGGATCGGTCCAGACGGGGCCGGATCGGCTCTCCGCGTCCTCGCGCATCGTCCGCAGCTTGAAGAGCGTGAACATCGCCCCCCGCAACCCGACCCGGGGCTGTCGGTAGAGGGCCGGCCCCCGGCTCTCGAGCCGGACGAGGAGGCCGAGCGCGAGGAGGAGAGGGAGGGTGGCCGCGAGCAGGAAGAGGGAGACCACGACCTCCACGGCGCGCTTGGAGGTGCGGAGGAGGAGCGGCTTGCCGAAGCCGGGCGAGAACACGAGCCAGCTCGGCCGCAGGTTGCTCACGAGGAGCTTCCCGGTCAGCCGCTCGAAGAAGCTCGGCGCGTCCTCCACCCGGATCCCTTCCAGCCGGCACCGGAGCAGGTCCTCCATGGGGAGCTGTCCCCGCTGGTCCTCGAGAGCGACCACGATCGCGTCGACGCGGAGCGACTCGACGAGGGGGAGGAGATCGGCCATCGTCCCCACGACGGCGGGGTTGACGAGCCGGCGGCCCACCTCGGCGGGGTGGGTGCCCAGGAAGCCCACCACGCGGTAGCCGAGGGGGGCCCGGCGGAGCATCTCCACCGCGACCTGACGGGCGGTGTGGCCGGTGCCGACGATGAGCACGTTGTCGCTGAGGGCCTCGCGATCGGCCGCCCACCGGTGGAGGGCGTGCCAGCCCAGGACCACGGAGGCCGAGAGCGGCAGGCCCAGGAGGAGCGTCCCCGGCGAGACCCGGGCCGCGGGCAGGACGTAGAAGAGGAAGCCCACGACGAGGGCCCCGGCGGCGTAGGCCTGACCGAGCCGCAGGAAGAACTGGGTCCGGCTGCGGAGCGCGCGATCGTCGTAGAGCTCGCCGTAGTACATCCCGGCCTGCAGCACGGCGACGCAGACGAGGGCCCGGAGGAGGAACGCGCGGGAGAGAACGTCGGGCTCGTCCCCGCCGAGCGTCGCCGCGACCAGCAGGACGAGGAGGAGCAGGACGGAGTCCACCGCGACGAGGGCGACACGGCGGCGATCGGGCAGCGAGGCCGGGCTCACGTCGCCTCAGGATCCGGGGCGCGCGCGGCGGCGGTCGAGCCACCGGGCCAGGACCTCCGTACGGTCGTTGAGGACGACACCCCGGACCGCCCCCGGCTTCAGATGGGAGAGAGACTGGCGGAGCGCGGGGAGCGGAGCGTGGCGGGCGCGCACCACGAGGAGGAAGCCGTCGAGCCGGTCCTGGAGGATGACCGAGTCGGCCACGGTCTCCAGGGGCGGGCAGTCGAGGAGAACGAAGTCGAAGCGCTCGCGCGCGGCGGCGAGGAGACGGCCCATCGACTCCGACCCGAGGAGCTCCGCGGCCCGGGGGTTGGGTGCGCCCGCGGCCAGCAGATGGAAGCGCCAGGGCTCGACCCGGCGCAGGGGCACCGGTCGTCCGGCCGGCGCGCCCAGCCAGTCGCCGAGGCCGGGCTCGTCGCCGAGGCCCAGCGTCTTCCCGAGCGCGGGCGCGCGCAACCCCGCCTCCACGACGAGGACGCGGTGCTCGCCCTCCTGGGCGAGGGCGCTCGCCAGCCCGAGCGCGACGGCGGTCGTGCCCTCCACGGCGGTGGCGCTCACGAGGCCCAGGCAGCGTGCGGGCCGATCCGCGCCCAGGGCGTGGACCTTGGTCCGGAGGACGCGAAAGGGCTCGAAAGACGGAGAGGCGGGGGCGAGGAGGGAGGCGAGCCTCGGGTCGGCGACCTCGGCGGCCACCGAGACGTCCTCGGAGAACGTCACCGCGGCGTCGCGGTCGGGCGCGGGCGGGGGCGCCGCCGATGGCGCGCCCGGCGGCTCCGGCGGCTCCGGCGCCGGGGCGGGGGCGGGGGCGGGGAACGCGAGCACCGGCGAGTCGGGCGGCGGGAAGCCCTGACTCTCGTCGTAGTCGCGCCTCCGCTCCGGGTCGCTCAGCACCTCGTAGGCCTCCTTCACCCGGAGCCGTTGCCTCTCCCTCTCGGTCGGCTCGAGGAGCGAGGACGTCGCGAGCGAGCCCTCGCGGTAGAGCTCGACGCAGAAGCGATAGGCCTTTTCGACCTGCTCGCGCGACGCCCGCGGCTCGAGCCCGAGGATCTGGTAGAGATCGTCCCGCACGGCCCCCTCAGTGGCCATGGCGCAGGCTCTCCCCTGCCGCGAGCCCGCCCGCCAACCGGCGGACCTCCTCCGCGGCGCGGGAGGCGCGGGCCTCGGACATGAAGAGCGTGCGGCTGCGGACCGCCTTCCACACCGCGTCGTCGTGATGGACGAAGCCGGCGTAGCGAGTGCGCAGGCCGAGGTGCCACGAGCAGGCGGCCACGAGCTGGTGGCCGATGTCGACGTCGGCCTCGTCCCGGACCTCGTTCACGACGAAGCAGGGCTGGAATGCGTCGGCCTCGCGCCGCAGCACGACGGCCGCCTCGGCGTCCTCCGCCTCGACCCGGGCGAGGAGGTCGACCGGCGTCCGGATGGCCAGCGAGCCCTTGGGGTCGAGGGCGGCGGTGACGAGCTCCCGCGCGCGCCGCGTCGGTGCGGCCGCCCGCAGCCTCCGGTAGAGCGCGCTCTTGATGAAGCGGTAGGCGTTGTCGACCGAGGCGGGCTCCGGCACGACGACCAGGATCGACACGTCGGACAGGAGGAAGAAGTCGAGAGTGTTGTGGGAGGTGCCGGCGCCGAGGTCGATGACGACCACCTCCACGTCGAGGGCGCGGATCTGGTTCAGGAGACGCAGCTTCTGCAGGTGGTTGATGTCGGGAGCGGACAGGAGGTCGGCCGCGCCGCTCACGAGACGCAGGCCCAGCACCGGAGTGTCGGTCACCACCTCCTCGAGCGACGAGGCTCGGCGCTGGATGAAGTCGCCGAGGGTGCGCGCCGGCTTGGGCATCCCGAGCTGGAGGTGGAGGTTCGCCCCGCCGAGGTCCGCGTCGAGAAGCACCACCCTCCGGCCCATGCTCGCCAGCTCCCAGCCCAGCGAGGCGGTGATGAAGGACTTGCCGATCCCTCCCTTGCCTCCTCCCACGGCCCAGATCTCGCGCCGGCTCCGGGCCGCGGCCACGGGCACGACCTCCGAAAGGCCCACGCTCACGCCTTCGCTCCTCGGGCGAGGGGCGCGGCGCGGGGGATGGTGACGAGGAGCGGGGCGGCGACGAGGTCCTGGAGGTCGCCCTCCGACTTGACCGAGCGGTCGAGGAGGTCGGCCACGAACGCCGAGACGAGGCCCACCCCGAGGCCCACCACCAGGCCGCCCAGGAGGAAGAGCGGCACGTAGGCCCGGATGGGCTGGCGGGGCAGGTAGGCCGGGTCGAGCACGCGGAAGTAGCCGCCCTTCCAGTACTCCTCCAGGCGCTTCGCCATCTCCGCGTCCGTCTCCTTCTTGAGCGCGACGTTGTAGTTCTCCCGGAGCTGCTGGTAGTCGCGGGTCAGCGAGAGGAGCTCCTGCTCGGCCCGGGGCGTCTCCTCGACGCGGGTCTGGAAGCTGGCGATCCTCTCGTCCAGCTTCTCCCGCTTGGCCTTCAGGGCGTCGATGTCGGCCTCGACGAGCCGGAGCGACTCGACGAGGGAGGCCGTCTCGGGGTCGGCGAGGGAGTCGTGGGCGCTCGCCGGCTTCGCCCCCTCTTCACGGACCTCGCGCTCCAGGCGATCGATGCGCGCGGCGAGCGCGCGCATGTCGGGGTGCTCCGCGGTGTAGCGGCCGCGGAGCGAGTCGTAGGCGGCGCGCAGCTTGGCCAGCTCGGCGGCGGGAGTCGCGGAGCCGCCGCCCGGGGTGGCGAGGCGGCGGCCCTCGAGGAGGCTGCGCTCGAGCGCCGCCCGCCGCTCCTGCAGGGTGCGCAGGTTGTCGCCGAGGGTCTGCTGCTCGGCCTGGAGCTGCTGCAGCACGCGCAGGTTGGAGTCGAGCTGCTCGGGCAGCGCCCCCCAGTACTTCTGCTTGTGCTGGCGGAGGGCCTCCTCCCGCGCCTCGAGCGCGCGGCGCGCGTCCGCGACGTTCTGCTGGATGAAGTCGTAGGCCTTCCGGGTCAGGGCGTCGCGGAGCCTCCCCGCGTCCTCGGTGAACTGGGTGGCGAGCATGTTCGTGACCATCATGGCCTTGTAGGGGTCGCGGTTGACGTACTCGATCACGAACGAGTCGTTGCCCTGGACGCGGATCTCGATCGCCCGGCGCATGGCGTCCACCACCACGTGGGAGGGCTGCCCGCTCATCTCCGGGTAGGGGTCGAGCTTCGCGATGACCTGCTCGAGCCTCGTCCGGCTCATGACCACCTGGCGGATGGTGTTGAGCTGCTGCGCGATGCCGTCGGTCGTCACCGGGACCACGAAGTACTCCGGCATGTTCTTCGACTCGACGAGGATGAGGGTGCCCGAGCGGAACTTGCGGGGGAGGACCATGCCGAGGAGGAGGGCGAGGGTGACGATCGTCACGAAGGGCACCCACACGTGCCGCGGATAGCGGAAGGGGATCTCGAGGTACTCGAGGACGTCCCGCCCCGGTCGCTCGTCGTACTCGTCGTACTCCGGCCCCTTCATCGCTCCCTGCCCCCCGCCCGCCGCACGTCGACGGCCTCCCCCACCTGCACCTCGGCTCCCTGGGCCCAGCACGGCTGGGCCAGGTCGTCGACGTGGGCCAGCACGAACTCCACCTCGTCGCCACGGCCCGCGCGGCGAAGCGCCGCCGCGCTGTTGCCCCAGCCGGCGAGAGCGGGCGAGATCCCCGACCAGCGGCGGATGGCCTCGGCAGTGCGACGGTCCGCCGCCTCGAAGCCCTGCTCGACCAGCCGCTGCGCGATCCAGGCCGCCGCCATCTGGTCCTCGCACGAGAGCTCCTCGTGCCAGCCGGCGGCCAGGAGGGCCACCCGGGGCTGCGGCGCGAGGGCCGCGGCGGTGGCCGTGAGGTTGCGGAAGCAGGCGAGGAGGACGGGCCCCGGGCGGGCGGCGTTCACGACGAGGTCGGTCCCCGGCGGCGAGGCCAGAACGAGGGGTCGGCTCGTCTCGCCCCGCTGCAAGAGCGCTCCGGGGCCGTCCGCGGCCTCGAACGTGCCGGGAGGGGCCCCGGCGAGCTCGCCCGCCACAATCGCGCCCTCGAGGCCGGCGGCGAGCGCCCGCACCTCCTCGAGGCTCGCGGCGACTCGCGTCGTCCGCCCCTGAGCGGCCGCCGTCACCAGCGTCGTCGTGGCCAGCATGACGTCGACGCAGGCCAGGGCGGCGTGCTCCCGGTGGCGGAAGGCGCTGTCCGGGAAGGCGTCGATGAGGACCGTCCGCGGCGGGGCCATCAGGGGACGATGAGGGTGTCGCCGGCCTCGACCGGGATGTTCTGCTCCAGGTTGACGCCGGCCTCCAGGTCCCGGAAGCTGAACAGGATCGCCTTGCGCTCGCCCCGGTGCTCCCGGATCACGACGATCTTCTCGCGCTTCGCGAACTCGCGGAAGCCTCCGGCGAGCGCGAGCGCCTGGAGGACGGTGATGCGTCCGGTGAGCGGGAAGGCCCCCGAGACGGTCACCTCGCCGATCACGTAGAAGCGGGCGCTCACCGCCTGGGTGACCGTGATCGTCACCTGGGGCACCTCGAGGTAGGCGCGCAGCTTCGTCCGAACCTCGGTCGCGATCTGCTCGGTCGTCTTGCCCGCCGCCTTCACGTCGCCCACGATGGGCACCGTGATCATCCCGTCGAGGCGGACGAAGACGTCGGTGCTGAGCTCGGGCTCCTTCCAGACCGAGATCCGCAGGACGTCGCCGGGCGCGACGGAGTACGAGACGACCTCTTCGGTCGCCGCGGGCGCGGTGTCCGACGGCGGTGCCTGCGCCGCGAGCACGGAGGCGGGGCCGCCGAGCGACACCCCGACCCAGACGCACGACAACAACACGTTTCGCACTCGACTACCCCCCGACCCGGGCCCGTCGGAGCCGGCTGCCATCCGATCCCTCGACGCGCCCTCTACCGCCGTCTCGATCTCCGCTTAACTTCCTCTCCTGGGTGAGCTTAGTTAGTCTCCGCGATGGCGCCCCCGGTGTCAAGGACCGCCCGCCCGCCCGCTGACGGCGAGGCCAAGGGCCGCGCGGCTCGGGGATCCTGCCGTCCCCGGCCTGGCGTCCCTGGCCGTTGGTATCTCAGAGGACGCCGCCCGGCCGCAGCTCGAGGAGCGGCTCCCGGCTCGGGAGCTGCCGCTCGTGGAGCCGTCGATACCGGCCCTCCCGCGCCATGAGGCTCTCGTGCGTGCCGCGCTCGACGATCCGGCCCGCGTCCAGCACCAGGATCTGGTCGGCGCTGCGCACCGTCGAGAGACGATGGGCGATCACGAACGTCGTCCGCCCGCTCCGCAGCCTCCGGAGCCCGTCCTGGACGAGGGCCTCGCTCTCGCTGTCGAGGCTCGACGTGGCTTCGTCGAGGATCAGGAGGCGGGGGTCGGCCAGGATCGCGCGGGCGATCGCCACCCGCTGCCGCTGCCCTCCGGAGAGCTTCACCCCCCGCTCTCCGACCACCGTCTCGTACCCGTGCTCGAGCCCGGCCACGAACTCGTCGCAGTGGGCCGACCGGGCGGCCCGGACGACCTCCTCGCGGCTCGCCTCGGGCCGGGAGTAGGCGATGTTCTCCGCGATCGTGCCGTCGAAGAGGAAGCTCTCCTGCAGGACGACGCCGAGGTGGGAGCGGAAGTCGCGGGCGCGCAGGGAGGCGAGATCCCGCCCGTCCACGAGGATCCGGCCCGAGGTGGGCCGGTAGAGGGCCATCAGGAGGCCGATCACGGTGCTCTTTCCGGCGCCGCTCGGGCCCACGAGGGCCGTGGTCGTCCCCTCCCGGGCGTGGAAGGAGACGTCGCTGAGCACCGGCGTCCCCGGCGAGTACTCGAAGCCGACGTTCTCGAAGGCCACCTCGCCCGCGAGGCGGGGGCAGGGCTCGCGCCGCTCGTCGCCCTCCTCCTCGGTGGGTCGGTCGCGCAGCTCGCGGATGCGGTCGAGGCCGGCGAAGACTTCGCCGAGCTGGCTCGCCGTCTCCGCGACCCGGACGAGGGGGGCGACGAGCAGGCCGATGAAGAACACGTACATCACGAAGCCGCCCAGGGTCATCGTCCCGTCGAGGATCTGACGGCCCCCGAAGTAGACGAGGACGGCGGAGATGCACCCGAAGAGGACGAGAGCGAACGCCCCCACCGCGGCGCTCGCCTTCACCTCCCGGGCGACGCTCGCGAAGAGGCGCTCGAGGTCGGCCCCGAAGCTGCGCGCCTCCCGCTCCTCGGCGCGGTAGGCCTTCACGACGCGGATGCCGCCCAGCGTCTCCGTGAGCCGGCCCACCACCTGGGAGGAGATCTCCGCCCGCTGCCGGAAGAGGGGCCGGACGAGCCGGAAGGAGTAGACGACGAGGGCGACGAAGGCGCTCAAGAGCAGCAGGGTCATGACGGTGAGGCGCCAGTTCAGCCACAGCAGCACGGCGAGGGCGAAGACCGCGGTCAGCAGGCTCCCCGCGAGCTGGACGAGGCCCGTGCCCATGAGGTTCCGCAGCGCCTCCGGGTCGGTCATGATCCGGGTGACCAGCGTCCCGCTCCGGGTCGAGTCGAAGTAGGCGACCGGCAGGCGGAGCACCTTGCGCTGGAGGTCGCGCCGGATCTCCGTGATCGCCCGCTGGGCGGCGACCCCCAGCACCCGCGAGAGGGCGAGGGAGGTGAGCGCCTGGACGAGCGTCGCGGCGACGATGGCGCCAGCCAGCGGTCCGAGCAGGGAGACGCGGTGTCGGGTGATGACCTCGTCGACGAGGAACCGGCTCGAGGCCGGGAGGGCCAGGGCGGCGACCCGGCTCACCAGGAGCAGCAGCAGCCCGAGGGCGAGCCGTCCCCGCTGGCCACGGAGGAGGTCCTTGGCGTCGCGCCACGCTCGGCGAGACGACTGGCTCGAGTCAGCCCCGATCCCGAGCATGGATCCCGATACCTTAACCCAGATTTGACCTCGAGCGGCGCTGCCCGCTACTCTCCAGGCAGGGTTCCGCCCCGGAGGGCTTCTGAAGGGTCTCGTCGTCGGCCGGTCTCTCGTCCTCTCCGTCGTCGTCCTCGGCCTCTGGCCGGCCCCCTCCACCGCCCAGGTCGAAGCCGAGCGCTGGGTCGTCTCCGGCACCGTCTCCGAGACGCTGACCGACAACCTGTTCCTCGTATCGGATGGTCCCGGCGAGTCCATCACGGGGGGGACGGTCAGCCTGGCCTGGAGCAAGGTGGACGACGCGACGACCCTGTCGGCGCTCGGCTGGGCGAACGGATCGATCTACCGGCGGTACGGCGCCTACAACGGGGTCCAGTTCGGCCTCGGGCTCTCCGGGCGCCACTCGTTCACGCGACGCTTCGCGGGTCGAGCCTCCCTCTCCTACGCCGACGGCCTGAACCTCGAGGCCCTCTACTCGGGCCGCGTCGGGCTGCCCCAGATCGACGTCAAGACCGGCGTGGCCACGGCCGGGATCACCTTCACCGCGTCCCCGAGCACCAGCCTGAACGCCGGCGTCGACGCGACCGGCATCCGGTACCACACGGACGTGCTCGTGAGCACCGCTCAGCTCCCGGCCGACTCCCTCACCCCGCCCGAAGTGCTCGGCAACCTCCGGCGCGACCCCACGGATCTCGCCCCCGCACCCGACGCCTCGCTCGAGGCGCTCGGCACCCTCGCCACCCAGGCGCTGAGCGTCAGCAGCCTCGACTTCTGGACGTGGCACGTGAGCGGCGGTCTCGCGCACACGTTCTCTCCCCGGACGAGCGTCAACCTCACCCTCGGGTACCGCGAGACGGGGCAGGAGCCGCGGACGTACGCCGTCGGCGATCAGATCGAGCTCTCGGCCGGCCTCCGTCAGGCCCTCGACTCGGGCGCGAACCTCAACCTGACGTACGCCTACCAGGACAACCGGTTCAACCCGCAGGTACAGACCCACTCGTTCGGCGGCGGCGCCGACAAGGAGTTCAACTCCAAGGTGAAGGGGGACGTGTCCTTCGGCGCGAGCTACATCGACAGCCCCGTGCCTTCGGTGTCCGGCTGGACTTACGTCGGCGGCGCGGGGGTGGCGGTGCGGCTGAAGCGCACGTTCTTCGCGGCGCGCTACTCGCGCTCCCGCTACCAGGCCCTCGTCCTCGGCCGCAACCAGGTCGTCGACCTCGCCTACGGGAGCCTCGGCCGGACCGTGAGCCGCCGCGTCTATCTCGCCGCCTTCGCCTACTACCTCAATGCGCGGGACCCCGCCTTCGACCTCTACTCGTACGAGACGTCCGTGGCGGGCGTGTCCGTCTCGACCCGCATCAAGAAGCGCGGCAGCGCCGGCTTCTCCTACAACTTCCGTCACTACCAGCCCACGGGCCTGATCGCCTCCGACCGCTCGAGCATCAGCGTCTTCGCGAGCTACTCCCGCGCCTACAAGTGAGGCCGCCTCAGCGGGGCGGCGGGCGCAGGTCCACCACGTACGTGTCGACCGTCGCGCCGTTCATCCAGTCGCTCCCGAACAGGATCCTCGAGCCGGTCGGGCTCAGGACGGGGTGGGTCTCGCTCCAGTAGCCCCAGTGGCCTTCGGACGTCGTCCCCGCGAACGTTCGGGCGTGGGCGACCCGGCAGACCTCGCCGGAGTCGACGTTGGCGAGGGCGATCTCGTTGTCGAGCACGCCCTGGCCGGTGTGGGTGCCGACCATGCCCAGCGCCACCCAGCCGGGCGCCTTCTGGCCGACCGCCGACAGGTGGGTCGAGGACGGCGGGTACGGGTACCCGGTGGCCGGGCCGATGACGACCCGGTGCTCGCCCGTGTCCAGGCGGTGGGCGACGAGGGCGCCGACCTCGTCGCCGTCGAAGGCCACCGCGCTCAGGACGTCATAGCCCTTCGCCGAGCGGCCGAGGCTCGAGTGCTCGAAGCGGTTCGCCATCGCGAGCTTCCGCAGCGGCTTGAAGAGCAGGTCGATGACGTACCCGTCGAGGTAGACGGCCTTCTCCGAGGGCGAGGCGATCGGCGCGTTGGCCGACGAGTCGTGTCCGACCGCGACCACGGCCCTCTCGGCGATGCTGTAGAGGAACTTCGTGTCGCCGCACTGCAGGCCCAGCAGCTTGCGCGGGCCCCAGCCCATCCACTGCGGGTCCGATCCCAGGCGCAGGAGCTTCCCCCAGTCGACCGGGCAGTTCGTGGGCGGGCGGCCGAAGTCGTGGAGCACGCGCCAGGAATCGGCGGGCCTGACCCGGTGCTCGATCAGCAGGGGCTTCGCCTCGTAGTTCGAGGGGTAGTAGAGGAGCGAGGGGTCGATCGGGTCCCACAGCAGCTGCTCGATGTCGGTCGGCGAGTGCGGGGCGAGCGCGCGGAGGAAGCGGTAGGGAGCGTCTCCCTGGTAGAGCTCGTGCCCCCGGCCGCGGTGCCAGAGCAGGAGGAGGGTCTCGTCCGCGTTCCAGGCCGGCATCGTGGAGTACATCGGCTTGATGACCGCGTTCTCGCCCTCGGACGGGCTCGCGGCCGTGATCCGCGTGACCGCGGTCCCGAACGCGGGGTCGCGGTACGTCGCGCCGGGCCGCGGCTTGGGGAGGGCGACCATTTGATGGGGGGCCTTGTCGACCACGCGGCCCGCGCAGGGGTCGCGCGGGCCAGGGCGAGCCGCGGCGCCGACCAGGAGCGTGGCGAGAGTCGCCGCGGCCAGCGCCCCGCCGATCGTTCCCGGCCCGCCTTTGCGGCCCCGCGAGCGCCGGGTCATGGCGTCACCCGAGCGGAATGCGCTCCTTGTTGTCGGCCAGCCACTGCGCGAACGTCTGGAGCCGCGGGTTCAGGGAGCGCGAGAACGCGAGGTCGCGCGCGGAGCAGAACTCCCGCTCGAACTCGGCGTTGATCTGGAACATGTTGCCGAGGTCGTCGGCCCCGGGGAAGGCGAACGTGCGGTAGACCTCGGGCGGCACGGCCCGGTGCACGACCTCCTGCCCGAGGGCCCGCGAGAGCGCCGCCGCCATCTGGGCGCCGGTGAGGTGCTCGCCCGCGATTCCGACGCTCTTGCCGACGAGCTCGCTCCCCCGCTGGAAGATGCCGTAGGCGCAGCGGCCGATGTCCTCGGCCGCGATGCCGGGCAGCTTCTTGTCGCCCATCGGCAGGACGAAGCCGAGCTTCCCGTCCTCGCCCCTCCTCGGCCCCATGCCGAAGTGGATCAGGTTGTCCCAGTAGAAGGACGTGTGGAGGAACGTCGTGGGCACGCCGAGCGCCGAGAAGGCGCCGTTCGCCTCGCCCTTGGCGTCGAAGTGAGGCACCTTGTAGCGTCCGCGCAGCGTGGGCACGTGCGGGTCATCGAGAGGCACCCACCGCCGGGTGTCTTCGAGGGTGGACCAGACGGCGTGCTTCAGGCCCGCGTCCTTCGCGGCCTGGGCCATGGCCCGCGCCTGGGCCAGCTCCCTCTCCGCCGAAAGGTGCTCCCAGAAGGCGGTCACGCAGAACGCCCCGTGGGCGCCGTCGAACGCCTTCCGCAGGCTCGCCGTGTCGTCCACGTCGGCCGCCACCACCTCGACGCCGAGCGCGGCGAGGGCGCGGGCCTTCTCCGCTCCCGGCTTCCGCGTGAGCGCGCGGGCGACGAACCCTCCGCCCGGATCGGCCACGATGGCCCGGACGAGCCCCCCACCCTGCGCCCCGGTCGCACCCACGACGGCGATCGTCTTCTTGCTCAAGGTCACGCTCCCGGGGCATCACGGACCACACCGGACGAGGTGGCGGTCGATGCTCCCTTCCGCTCGATGGTCTTTCGGTCGATGCTATCGGACGAGGCGGCGGCCGGCAAGCAACGCGTCGGACGGAGCCTCTGTTGGGGCTGCTACGAGCGCGGCGGCGGACCCACGACCACGGTCCACGGGCGGATTCGCCAGGCCGTGACGACGCCGCCCGCCACGTAGGGGTCGCGGCGGACGAAGTCCTCGACGACCGACGGGTCGTCCGCGCGGAAGAGCAACGCGCCCCCGTCCACCGGGTCGGCGAAGGCGCCGCCCATGAGCAGCTCGCCACGCCCGAGCGACTCTCGGGCGAGGCGCAGGTGGTCGTCGCGGAAGGGAGCCCGGCGTTCGACGGCGTTCTCGACGTAGTCGTAGAGGAGCAGGTAGTACATCGGCGTCCCCGGGAGCGACGCACCGATCGTACGCGATTCCCGGACCATCGGGGCGGCCGAGGTCGCGGCGGGCGTAGAATCCCGCGATCGTGAGCGACGCCCCGAAGCCCGGCGAGGGAGGGCACGACCCGTCGGCGCGTCGGAGATCCCGGCTGCTCTCCGCGCTCCTCCTGATCCTGATCGCCGTGTTCGGGATGGTCGACCTCGCCCGGTCAGTCCTCGTGCCCGGCTGGGTCCCTCCCTGGCACGGCTACGCCTTCCTCCTCGGTGCGTGGATGCTCAACCGCCTCGGTCGCTACACCGCCGCCGCCGCCCTGACCCTGGCCATGTTCCCGATCGTGCTCCTCGGCATGGTGGTGGCCGGGGTGGCCCGGCCGGAGCTGCACCTCATCTACCTCGCGCCCGGTGTCCTCCTCGCGAGCATCCTCTTCTCCGCCCGAGGGACGGTCCTCTTCGCCGCGGCCGCCGCGGTCACGGTGCTCGTGACGCCGTTCCTGGCCACGGCACCCCCGGTCACCTACCGCGACGTGGGACCCCCGTTGTCGCTCGTCGTGGCCATGGCCGGCCTGGCCCTGGTGTCGATCGTGCACCGCGATCGGCTGGAGCGCGACCGACAGGCCGAGATCCGTGACAGCGAGGCGCGTCTTCGGGGGGCCCTCGAGGCGGCGCACATGGCGACCTGGGAGTGGGACCCGCGCACCGACGTGGTGCGCTGGTCCGAGGGCGCGGAAGGAGTCCTCGGCGTGCCGGCGGGGAGCGCCCCCGCGACGACCGCGGCCTTCCTGGATGCCGTCGACGCCGAGGACAGGGCCAGGGTGAGGGAGACGATCGAAGCCGCCCTGGCGGGCGAGTCGGATCTCTCCTCGATACGGCACCGCGTGCGGGACCGCGATGGGAGGATCCGCTGGCTCGAGCTCCACGGCCGCGTCGATCGCGACCCGCAGGGCCGCCCGGTGAGGACGCGGGGCACGGTCCTCGACGTCACCGACCGCCAGCGCTTCGAGGCCGAGCGGGAGTCGCTCATCCGCGAGCTGCAGGCCAAGAACGACGAGCTCGAGCGGTTCACCTACACCGTCTCGCACGACCTGAAGAGCCCCCTCATCACGATCCGCGGCTTTCTCGGGCTCGTCGAGAAGGACGTCGCCGAGGGCCGGCGGGACCGCCTCCGCGAGGACGTCGGCCGCATGACGAGCGCCACCGACACGATGCAGCACCTGCTCGACGAGCTCCTGCGCCTCTCCCGGATCGGCCGGATCGTGAACCCCTCCGAGCGGGTCTCGTTCGCGGCGATCGTCGGCGAGGCGGCCGACCTCGTCCGCGCGCACCTGGACGAGCGGGGCGTGCGGCTCCAGGTCGACGGAGACCTGCCGGAGGTCCACGGCGACCGCCTGCGCCTCGTCGAGGTCGTCCAGAACCTCCTCGAGAACGCGGCCAGGTTCGCGGGCGACGAGCCCTCGCCCGTCGTCACCGTCGGCTGCCGTCCCGCCCCGGCCGGCTCCATGCCCGTGCTCTTCGTGCGGGACGAAGGGATCGGCATCGACCCCCGCTTCCACGAGAAGGTCTTCGGCCTCTTCGAGAAGCTCGACCCGCGGGCCGAGGGCAGCGGCGTCGGACTCGCTCTCGTCAAGCGGGTCGTCGAGGTGCACGGCGGGCGGGTCTGGATCGAGTCGGAGGGCCGAGGCCGCGGAACGACGGTCTGCTTCACCCTTCCTTCTCCATCCCCCGGGTAGGCGGCCGCCGCCCGCCGCCGTCAAGGAGCCCGCGATGCGCATCCTGAAGAAGGTCGTCAAGGCCCTCGGGCTGCTCGCGGTCGCCCTGGTCGCGATCGCCTCTTTCCTGCTCTGGTGGACGCAGCCCAAGCGCCCGGTGAGCGGCGTCTTCGTACGCCAGGCGGGTCCGGGCATCTTCAAGTTCACCGACATCCCGAAGGGCCGCGTCCTCTCCGCCGACGACGTGGACGCCTACGCCCGGAGGCTCATCGTCGAGATGACGCTCGAGCAGAAGGTCCTCCAGATGTCGGGGGACAGCTCGCTGTGGGACCTCGTCAAGCTCGTCACGATCGAGAAGGGGAAGTACAACGACGTCCCGATCACGGCCGGCGCCGACACGCGGCTCGCCATTCCTCCGATCGCCTTCTCCGACGGCCCGCGCGGAGTGGTGCTGAACCACTCGACCGCCTTCCCGGTGGCCATGGCCCGGGGCGCGACGTGGGACCGCGGCCTCCAGAGGCGAGTCGGCGACGCGGTTGCGAAGGAGATCCGGGCCCAGGGCGGCAACCTCTGGGGCGGCGTGTGCGTGAACCTCCTCCGCCACCCGTCGTGGGGGCGCGCGCAGGAGACCCTCGGCGAGGACCCCTACCTCCTCGGCGAGCTCGCCCTTCCCGAGGTCGAGGCGGTGCAGGCCCACAACGTGATGGCCTGCGCGAAGCACTTCGCGCTCAACTCGATCGAGGAGACGCGCAACAAGGTGGACGCCCGCGTGGACGAGAGGACGCTGCGCGAGGTGTACCTGCCGCACTTCCGGCGGCTGGCCGAGGCGGACGTCGCCGCCTTCATGAGCGCCTACAACCGGGTGAACGGCGACTACTGCGGGGAGAGCCGGCACCTGCTCCGCGAGATCCTGAAGGACGAGTGGCGCTACCGGGGTTTCGTGATGTCCGACTTCTTCGCCGGCGTCTACGACGGGAAGAAGGGCGCCCTCGCCGGGCTCGACCTCGAGATGCCGTGGACGATGGCCTACGGGAAGACGCTCGTCGCCGCGGTCGAGAAGGGCGAGGTGCCATTGGCCGTGGTCGACGAGGCCGTGCTGCGCATCCTGCGGCGGAAGATCGAGTACGCGACGCGCCCGGATCCGATGGCCTATCCGCCCGCGCTCGTCGGGGCGGCCGAGCACAGGGCCCTCGCTCGCGAGATCGCGGAGAAGGGGACGGTCCTGCTGAAGAACGCGGGGGGCCTGCTGCCGCTCGACGAGGGCTCGCTCCGCTCCGTCGCCGTCGTGGGCCGCCTGGCCGACGCCCCCAACCTCGGCGACTACGGCAGCAGCCGCGTCTACCCGCCGCACACCGTGACGATCGTCGAGGGGCTCCGGGAAGCCCTGGGCGCGGCGCGCGTCGTCCACGAGCCGGGGACCGACCTCGCGGGGGCCCGGGCGGCGGCCGCGGCGGCCGACGCGGTGGTGGTCGTCGCCGGGTTCGACCAGTCGGACGAGGGCGAGTACATCCCGCAGAAGCCGAACAAGGACGAGTGGGGAGGGGACCGCAAGGACCTCGCCCTGAAGGCGGCGGATCGCGAGCTGATCCTGGCCGTCGCGGAGGCGAACCCGCGGACGATCGTCGTCCTGATCGGAGGGGCGGCGATCACCGTCGAGGAATGGCGCGAGAAAGCGGCGGCGATCCTCATGGCCTTCTACCCCGGCGAGCAGGGCGGGACGGCGCTCGCCCGCCTCCTCCTCGGCCGGGCCAACCCCAGCGGAAGGCTGCCGTTCACGGTGCCGAAGGACTCCACGCAGCTGCCGCCCTTCGACAACACGTCTCTCTCGGTCGAGTACGGGTACTACCACGGCTACACGCTCGTCGAGAAGAAGGGCGGGCAGCCCCGGTATCCCTTCGGCTACGGCATCGGCTACACGACCTTCGCCTACGCGCGTCCGGCGCTCGACGCGAAGGAGGTGAAGGCGGACGGAAGGCTGCGCGCCTCGGTCGACGTGACCAACACCGGCCCGCGCGCCGGCGAGGAGGTCGTCCAGCTCTACGTGGGCTTCCCGGGATCGAAGGTGGACCGACCGGTGAAGCTCCTCCGCGGGTTCGAGAAGGTGGCGCTCGCCCCGGGGGAAACGAAGCGGGTGACGATCGAGATGCCGGCGAAGGACCTGGCCTACTACGACGCCGCCCAGAAGGCGTGGGTCGTCGAGCGCGTCGCCTACACGGCTCTCATGGGGCGGTCGTCTCGATCGGCCGACCTCTCGTCGCTGCCTTTCCGGGTCAAAGACTGAAGCGGCGCGCCACCGGGCGAGGCTCGGCTCGGCGGCGGAGGCGCTGGAGCCTCAACGGTAGAGCCGGTGGAGGATGGGCGCGAGAAGAGCGCCTCCGAGCAGGGCCACGAGAGCCACCGGCCGCAAGGCCGGGAAGGCGATCAGGAAGACGGCCATCGTCCCGAGGGCGAAGATGAGCCCTCCTCCCTCCTCGGCCGGAATACGATCGATCCGGATCCCCGGATGCGGGTTGGCCATGGCTCTCCTCCCCCGTCCAGCGCGTTGAACGCGCCTCGCCCCTTGCCCCTTCGCGTCTTTCTCTTGGGATGACTACGTGGGGAGGAGTCCGCGGGTTCCGCAGCATCCTGAAGTCGCCCCGATTGCCGGCGAGGATCTTCTGTCGACGAGCCTGAACCGCCCGGCCGACCCGCGCTCCTGAAGCGTCCGATCAGTGGCGAAGCTGCCCGCTCGAGGGCCGACTCGCGGCCGTGAGTGTTCGTTGGAGCGCGACAGCGCCGACGTCGTCGGGATCCGTCTCCAGCGCCGAGGCGAGAGCGGCACGGGCGTCGGCTTCCCGCCCGAGGCCGAGAAGACCGAGGGCCCGGACGAAGAGATCCTCGCTCCTGCCCTCGCGCGCGCCCATGCGCACCTCGAGCGGGCGAGCCGCGTCGACGGCGCGCGGCTTCGCCGCCGCGAGGCGCTCGAAGCGGAGCCGGGCCTCCGCCGGCCGGCCCAGCTTCTCGAGGGAGCGGCCGATCCAGTAGTCGCACTCGAGGGCGACGGCCGGAGAAGCGGCCGACTCGCGATAGGCGGCCGCCGCCTCGTCCGTCCGCCCGAGCTTCTCGAAGGCGAGGCCCAGGTGGTGGTGGACCGCGGCGAGGTGCGCGCCCACCCCGTGGCCGACCTCGATGTTCGCCGGGATCGCGACGGCGCCGCGGAACTCCTCGAGGGCGGCGGCGGCCTTCCCTTCCGCGAGCAGCCTCCGCCCGCGCTCGAGGCGCGCGGACACGTACACCGAGTGGATGCCGCTCTCGCCCTCCCACACGTGGAAGCGGGTGCGCGAGAGCGTCTCGAGGGCCGCGTCGTCCTGGCCCAGGAGCGCCTGCACCCGGGCGAGGCGGCCGGCCGTGATCTCGCGGCTCGCGACCGTCTGGGGGCTCTCGCTCAGGCGTCGGAGACGGGTGGCGAGGGGCGTCTTCGTCCAGGCGAGGTACTGGTCGAGCTCGTAGTAGAGCCTCGGCTCGCCCTTCTCGAGGGAGACCGCGGTCTCCTGGCTGGCCACCGCTTTCGGCAGGGCGCCCTCGGCGCGCGCGTAGGCGAAGGCCAGGTTGCGGTGCACGCGGGGGAACGACGGGTCGAGCTCGCGGGAGGTTTCCCACTCGCGAATCGCCCGGTCCGGCTGCAGGTCGTAGAGCAGGTTGCCGAGGTAGTAGGGCGCGCGCGGGTCCTTCGGAACAGCGGCCATCGCGCGCTCCAGGACCTCGATCTCTTCGACCCGGAACGGAAAGCAGTAGTCGGGCGGGAGCGCGCGCCCGCGCGCGTACCCGCGGGCGGCCTCGCCGGCGTCGCCTTTCCTTTCGTGCAGGAAGCCCAGGGTGTAGGCGACCATCGGGTCGGCCCTCGCGTCGTCGGACGGCAGGCGCGCTCGGAGCACCGCGATCCCGTCGTCCAGGAGGCCGGCCCGCGCATACTCGTGCGCGGCCTCGAGAGCGTAGGCGTCCTCGTCGAGGGCCTTCGCCGCACCCCTCTCCGCTGCGTCCAGGGCGGTGTCCCCGGCCGGGTGCGCCCCGGCGTCGCGGGCGAGGCGGCGCTCGCGGGCGGCGAGGGGGTCGAGCGGGTCGACCGCGAGGGCCGCAGAGGCACGGGCGAAGGCGGCGTCGACCCGGCCGTTGCGGCGCAGCAAGGCGGCGGAGAGCACGAGCGCCGTGGTGTCGCGCGCGTCGGCGTCGAGCGCCCGGTCGAGGAGAGTGACGGCGCGCGAGGCGTCGCCCCGCGCCGACTCCAGCCGCGCCTCCTCGAGGGCGGCCGCCGCCGTGAACGCGGAGTCCCAGCCGGCCGCCGCGAACGCCTCGCGGGCGGCATCGCCCTTCCCGCGCGCGGCGAGGGCGAGGCCGAGGGCGTACTGCGCCTCGCCGCTTCTCGCTCGGGTGTGGTTCGCGGTGAGCCGGGAGACGGCGGCGGCGAGGCGCTCCTCCGCCTCCTCGAAGCGGCCGCGGCGGAGGGCGAGGATGCCGAGGGCCGTGTTCGCCCGGCTGTCCCCCGCGTCGCGCCGCAGGGCCTCGCGGTAGTACGCCTCGGGGTCGCGGTGGGGGTCGTGGAACTGCTCGAGCCGCTGGCCGGCCAGGACCAGCTCTTCCACCGTCCGAACCTGCGCCGGGGCCGGCGGCGGCGCGTAGCGGGAGGGCTCGGGAGTCTTCGGGCGCGGGAGGTTCTGGTACGCCACGAGCTCCTCGCCATCTGCCGACAGAAGAGCGAGGCGCAGCGTCTCCTCACGGGCGCCGGCCGGAAGCGCGACCTCGCGCGCGAACGGCGCATCGGGTGCGACGTCGGCCGTCGTTTCGAAGAGCACCGCGTCGCCGGCGGTCAGGCGGACCCGGGCGCCGGGCCGGGACGACGTCGAGTTGACCGCGATCCGGACCACGCCGGCCTTCACCTCGAGGTTCAGCGCTCCCTCGAGGGTCGCCGCCTTCACGCCCCCCAGCTCTCGCACCGGGTACCAGCGATGAGTGACGGTGCGCGTCACGCCCGGCTGGATCCACGAGTAGTCCGGCTGGTTGTCGGAGTACCCACCGGTCATGAGCTCGATGTACGGTCCGTCCTCGTCGGTCAGGATCCGGTCCCACATCCGCCCGTCGGGCCCGTTGCCCCACGTCCAGAACTTCTTCCCGGGCATCGTGTCGCGGTCGGCCACGTGCACGACGCCCGCCCCCCGGCGGTGGTCGTACCCGGCGAGGAAGTCCTCCTCCGACCGGTAGACGAAGAACGAGATGGGGTACGGATGGTTCTTCCAGAGGCCGAGGTCGGTGCCGGGCGGGAACTCGCGGCCGACGAACCGCCCGCGGGCGAAGGGCCAGGGAGAGAAGTCGCTCTTGGCGTGGAAGGTCGCCCAGTCCACGTCGGGAGGGAAGACGACCTCGTAGCTCTCGTTCGCGTGGACGGCGGGGTTCGCGAAGTAGAGCATCGAGTGGGGGAGAGGGGTGCGGTTCGTCATCCGCACCTCGGCTTCGACGCAGGAGCGGCCCGGGCGGAGGGTCAGGCCGACGACCCAGCGCATCCTCTGGCGCCACTCGGTCTCGCCCACCCAGACGGTGCGGCTGCCGTCGGCGTTCTCGACGATCGCCGACTGCACGGGCATGAACGTCGTCGCCCGATGGTGGTGGAAGACGTTCCACTCGACGCCGCCCGAGATCCACGCCCCGAGCATCCCGATGAGGGCGGGCTTGACGACGTGCTGGCGATAGAAGAAGTCGTAGCCGTCCGTCTTGTCCTCGGCGCTGAAGACCCGTCCGCCGATCTCGGGCAGGACCGAGAGCCTCACGTACTCGTTCTCGAGCCAGAGGGCGCGGTAGGTCCGGTCTTCGCGACGGTCGAGGAGGCGGTCGAGGAGCGGGTAGGGGTAGACGGGGCCCTGCGCCCCCTGGTACTCGCGGCCCGCGTAGAACATCGGATTGGGCTCGGCGGGGCCGACCGGGTAGGTGGGGATGCGGAGTGGCGCCTCCCACGCGCGCACCGCAGGCTCGGCGGCGCGGGCCGCCGGACCGAGGGCCGACAGGAGCAGGGCGAGTCCGATCGCGCGCTTCATGCGCTCCTCCACGGCCCCGATTGTGGCCCAGGACCGCGATCCGCGGCTGAGCCGGACGGCTCAGGGCGGGAGTAGACTGCCTCGTGCGGCACGCGGCCTTCCTCGCCGTGGGGCTCCTCGCGACCGCGGCGCAGGTTCTCCTCCTCCGGGAGCTCGTCGTGGACGCGGCCGGCGACGAGGCCGCGATCGGCGTGGGCCTCACGGCCTGGCTGGCCGGGATCGCCCTCGGCGCCGCAGCCTCGCGACGGCGCCGCGTCCTCGCCGCTCCCGGAGACGCCACCTCGGGCCTCCTCGTCCTCGCCCTCCTGCCGTCTCTCGCCATCCTCGGCGGGCGGCTGCTGCGTCTCGCCCTCGCGCCGGAGGCCGGGGAGCTGCCGGGCCTCGGCCACGTCCTCGCCTCCTCTCTCGCCACGCTCGCGCCGCCCGGCCTCGCCGTGGGCTGGACCTTCACCGCCCTCGCCGCGTCCGCCTCCCGCGTCTGGGAGGCCGGCGAGGGGATCGCACGGCTCTACGTCGTCGAGTCGACGGGCTCGCTGCTCGGAGGCCTGGCGGTGACCGTCCTGGCCGGCGCCTGGCTGGCGCCCCTCCGCCTCGCCGCGCTGCTCGGCCTCGTCGGCGCGCTCCTCGCCCTCGTCTCGGGACGCGACCTGCTCGCCCGGCGCCGGCAGCTGGTGGTGGCTCTGGTGCTCGGCGCGGGCCTGCTCGCCGCATCGCCGTGGCTCGACGCGTTCAGCCAGCGGGCGCGGTTCGCCGGGATCGCTCCCGGCGTCCCCCTGCGTGCGGTGGCCGAGACGCCCTACCAGAACCTCGCCCTCGGCGGCGACGACGTCCTCCACCTGTACGCGAGCGGCCAGTACGCGGCCAGCTTCCCCGACCCCTACGCGGCGGAGAGCCTCGGCCACCTCCTCGCCCTCCTCGCGCCGCGACCGCGCCGGGTGCTGATGATCGGCGGCACGGAGGTCGGTCTCGTGCCGGTGCTCCTCCGGCACCGGGTGGAGACGCTGGCCCTCGTGGAGCCCGACCAGGCGGCCTTCGCTTTCCTCGTCCCGTGGCTGCCCGCGGCGGACCGGGCGGCGCTCCGCGACCCGCGCGTCCTCACCGTGCACGGCGACCCGCGCGGGTTCCTCGCCGCGCCGGTCGGCGGGCCGTACGATCTCGTCCTCCTGCTCTCCGGCGAGCCGGCCACCCTCCTCCGCGCCCGCCTCGCCACGGTCGAGTTCTTCTCCGCCGTGGCCGCGCGCCTCGGGCCGGACGGCGTCCTCGTCCTCCCCGTGCGGACCGCGCCCGTCGCGATCACGGGCGAGACCGCGTCCCTCGCCGGTTCGCTCTTCCGCTCGCTGCGTGAGGCCCTGCCCGTCGTCCGCGCGACACCGGGGCCCGACGCGCTGCTCGTCGCCGGCAGGAGCGCCGAGGCGGTGACGCTCGACCCCACGGTGCTCGCCGCGCGCTGGCGGGAGCGCGGCGTCGTCTCCTCCTCGTTCGACCCCGCGGTCCTGCCCGTCCTCCTGGCGCCCGACCGTGTGGCGACGGAGGAGGCCGCGCTCCGGTCGGCGGCGGCCTCGGCCGACCCGAGCCGGGACGATCGGCCGGTCTCGTTCCTCCACGCCCTCGCCCGCCGCCAGCAGACGACGGCGGGCGCGTGGGGGCGTGCGGTGGCCGCCGCGAGCCGCGTCCCGCCCGGCCTGCTCGCGGTCCTCGCGTTCCTTCCCTCGCTCGCGTTCCTTGGGCGTGTCCTCGGGGGCGGCTCGTCTCCGGCCCGACGCGCGGCGGCGACGACGTCCCACGCCGTCGCCGTCGTCGGCGCGGCGGGGATGGCGTGGTGGCTCCTGGTCCTCTTCTCCTTCCAGACGCGCGCCGGGGCGCTCTACGGCCAGCTGGGCGCGCTCGCCGCGGCCTTCATGCTCGGCCTGGCGCTGGGGGCGGCCCTCGCCCCGCGGGCGGTCCTCCTTCCGGACGAGCGCGAGGCGGCGAGCCTCTTGGGTGCCGTGCGCGCGCTCCGCCTCACGGTCGGGGTGGCGCTGGTCTTCGCCCTCGCGCTTCCCTTCGCCCTCGCCGCGGCCGCGCGGACGGCCGCCCTGGGCTGGGCGCTCCTCGGCCACGCCGGCCTCCTGCTCGCCGCGGGCGCCGCGACGGGCGGCGTCTTCCCGGTCGCGGCCGAGGTTCGACTCGCCGCCGGCGACGGGGCGGGCGAGGCGGCGGGGCGCCTCGAGACGGCCGACCACGTGGGCGCCGCTGGTGCCGCTCTTCTGGCCGCGGTCCTCCTCGTCCCGCTCCTCGGCCTCTCGGGCACGGTGTGGCTCCTCGCCGCGCTCCTCGCGGTCGCCCTCGCGGGCACGACGGTGCGGTGATGGGCCACGTCGTCTTCCTCAGGGCGGCGAACGTCGGCGGCCGAAACGTCTTCCGCCCCGCCGAGCTGGTGCGGGAGCTGCGGCACCTGGACGTGGTGAACGTGGGGGCGGCGGGCACGTTCGTCGTGCGGGGGAAGGCGACCGCGGCTGCGGTCCGTCGCGAGATCCTGGCCCGCCTGCCCTTCGAGCCGGGGCTCGCCGTGGTGCCGGGGAAGGACGTCCTCGCCCTGGTGGACGGCCGTCCTTTCGCTCGCGTGACGCTCTCGAAGGACCTGCGGGGCTGGGTCGCGGTGCTCGACGGGCCGCCGAAGTCGCGACCGACGCTGCCGATCGCCGTCCCGGCGGGGAAGGCGTGGAGCGTCCGGTTCGAACGCCTGGACGTGCCCTTCGCTCTGGGCCTCTGGCAACGGCGCCCGCGAGGGTTCGTGTTCCCGAACGAGGTGGTCGAGAAGACGCTGGGCGTAAGGGCGACCACGCGCTACTGGGAGACCGTCGAGCGGACGGCCGAGATCCTCCGGCGATCGGGCGGCTGACGCGGGGTCGTGAGTCGGTTCGGAAGGGACCCACCCGACGCGGCGCGCCCTCCATCGCGGCCTCGCTCGGGCGCTATGATCGGACCTCATGCCCCCCGAGCGCGACCGGCTGAGCGAGCAGGTCCACCTGCTCGGGGACCTGCTCGGGGAGACGATCGTCGAGCAGGAGGGACGGCCCCTCTTCGACCTCGTGGAGGAGGTGCGCGGCCTCGCCAAGGCCCACCGGGCGGGCGACGAGGGCGCGGGAGAGCGCCTGCTGCGCCGGGTCGAGGCGCTGCCGCTCGCCGAGTCGCGCGGCGTCGTCAAGGCCTTCGCCACCTACTTCAAGCTCGTGAACGCGGCCGAGGAGGAGGAGCGGGTCCGGGTGCTGCGGCGGCGGGAGCGCGACGCCCACGCGGCCGGGGCCTCGGCCACGGAGTCGATCGGGGCCGCCGTCGCCGAGCTGCGGGCGTCCGGGGTGACGGCGGAGGAGATGCAGCCCCTCCTCGACCGGCTGCTCATCATGCCCGTCTTCACCGCCCACCCGACCGAGGCCAAGCGGCGGACGATCCTCACCAAGCTCGCCCGCATCGCCTCTGTGCTGCGCCGGCTCGACCTCGAGGCGCCGACCCCCGAAGAGGAGCGTGCCGCCCACGAGGTGCTGCGGGAGGAGCTCGTCTCCCTCTGGCAGACCGAGGAGACCCGCGCCTACAAGCCGGGCGTGATGGACGAGGTGCGCAACGGCCTCTACTACTTCGAGACGACGCTCCACGACCTCGCGCCCGAGGTCGCCTTCGCGCTCGAGCGGGCGGTCGCCGCCTGTTACCCCGGCCTCCGGGTCCCGCCGGCGTTCCTCCGCTTCGGGAGCTGGATCGGCGGGGACCGGGACGGCAACCCGCTCGTGACCGCGGCCGTGACCGAGGAGACGCTGCGCGCGCACCAGGACCTGGCCCTGCGGCTTCTCCGGCGCGGCATCGAGCGGCTGCACGGCCACCTGAGCGCGACCGAGCGGCGGGGCGTCTCGGCCGAGCTCGAGGAGAGCCTCCGCCGGGACGCCGCCCTCCTGCCGGAGGACGCGCGGCGGGCCCAGGAGCGCTACCGGCGCCAGCCGTACCGCCAGAAGCTCCTCTACGTCTACCGCCGGCTCGGGGCGACCCTGGAGGCGAGCGCGCGGCCCTGGCGGGCCGACCACCGCGTGCGGCCGGGGGCCTACGCCTCGGCGGCCGAGCTGCTCGAGGACCTGTACGTGCTCCAGCGCAGCCTCCGCGCCCACCGCGGGGACCGCCTGGCCGGCGGCCGCCTCGGCACGCTCGTGCGCCAGGCCGAGATCTTCGGCTTCCACCTGGCGAGCCTCGACGTCCGCGAGCACGCGGCGCGGCACGCGGCCGCGGTGGGAGAGGTCCTGGCGCGGTACGGGATCGCCTCCGGCTACGCCGCGGCCGACGAGGACGCGCGCGCGCGCGTCCTCACCGCGGAGATCCTGGCCGGTCGGCCGTTCACGCCCCACCGCCTCGACTTCAGCCCGGCCACGAACGCGACGCTGGAGGTCTTCCGCCTCGTGCGCCGCGCCCACGAGCGGATCGGCCCGGCGGCGGTCGAGACCTGCGTCGTCAGCATGACCCGCGGGCCGAGCGACCTCCTCGCCGTCCTCCTGATGGCCCGGGACGCCGGCGTCTCCGACCGCCTCGACGTCGTGCCCCTCTTCGAGACCGTGAGGGATCTCCACGAGGCGCCGGCGACCATGGAGCGCCTCTTCGAGAACCCCGCGTACGCCCGCCACCTCGCGGCCCGGGGCGGAGCACAGACGATCATGGTGGGGTACAGCGACTCCAACAAGGACGCGGGCTACCTGAGCGCGCACTGGGAGCTGCACCTCGCCCAGCGCGCCCTCGCCGCGGCCTGCCACAGGCACGGGGTCGCGCTCACCCTCTTCCACGGTCGGGGGGGGACCGTGGGCCGCGGCGGCGGGCCGACGAACCGCGCCATCCTCGCCCAGCCGCCGGAGTCGGTGGGCGGCCGCCTGCGGCTCACCGAGCAGGGCGAGTCCGTCACGAACCGCTACGCCTACCCGGCCCTCGCCCGCCGCCACCTGGAGCAGCTCGTCCACGCCGTGCTCATCGCCGGCGGCCGGCGTCCGTCGGGAAGCCCGTCACGGGGCGGGGCCTGGGAGCGGGCGCTCAACGAGCTCGCCCCGCTCGCCGAGGCGGCCTACCGCGGCCTGGTGCACGAGACGCCGTCCCTCCCCCGCTACCTCCGCGCGGCCACGCCCCTCGACGAGATCGAGCGCCTCAACATCGGCAGCCGCCCCGCCCGGCGCGACGGGGCGACGGGCCTCGCCGACCTGCGGGCGATCCCGTGGGTCTTCGCGTGGACGCAGAGCCGGGTGATGCTCCCCGGCTGGTACGGCCTCGGCTCCGCCCTCTCCGCCTGGGCGGGCGGGGACGGCTCGCGCCTCGCCCTCCTCGGCACCATGTACCGCGAGTGGCCCTTCTTCAAGACGCTCGTCGACAACGCCCAGCTCGCCCTGCGCACGGCGGACATGCTGATCGCCGCCGTCTACGCGACGCTCGCCGGGCCCGAGGACCGCGAGGCCGTCTTCCCCCGGATCCGCGAGGAGTACCGCCTCACCGAGAGCGCGATCGCGAGGCTGACCGGCCAGCGCGACCTCCTCGACGAGGCGCCGTGGCTGCAGCGCTCGATCCGCGTCCGCAACCCCTACATCGACCC
>DATJYX010000071.1:0-59417 GCA_035577965.1 Vicinamibacteria bacterium
CGGGGGTCCGACACCGAGAGGACCCGGACGCCGGGGGCGGGAGAGAGCACCGCCTCGACGCGGTCGCCGATCCCGGTGATCGCGATGCCCAGGCAATCGAAGCCCGGGCCCACGTTCGACGTGGACCCCGGCGCGTAGCAGGTCGCTCGATCCATGGTCGGACCGCCGACGATAACCCAAGTCGTCTCGCCGGCAAAGACGCCGCCTCCGGCCACCTCCGGCCGCGCGGAAGACGCGTGCTAGGATGCCTCGATGACCGTGGCCTGGCGGCTTCCGCTCTCGCGGCCACACCTCCTGGACCGCTACATCGTCCGCGAGATGCTGGCCCCGAGCGCCATCGGCCTCCTGGTCTTCACCTTCGTCCTCCTCGTCGACCAGATCCCGCGCCTCCTCGCCGTCCTCGTCGCGCGCAGCGCCGACTTCACGACGATCCTGCGGGTCTTCCTGAACCTGCTGCCCTCCATCCTCGCGGTCACGATACCGATGGCGTTCCTGCTCGGGGTCCTCCTCGCCTTCGGGCGCATGGCGAGCGACAGCGAGATCGTGGCCCTGCGAGCGGTCGGGGTGAGCCCGGTCCGCCTGCTCGTCCCGGTCACGATGCTGTCCCTGGTCATGACCGCGATCACGTTCTACATCAACGCGGTGGCCCTGCCCGCCGCCAACCAGTCCTATCGCGAGCTCGTCTTCTCGCTCGTGGTCAGCAAGGCGCGCACCGAGGTCCAGCCCCGCACCTTCAACACGGACCTCCTCCCCGGCCAGACGATGCTCTACGTCCAGGACATCGAGCCGGAGACCGGACGGTGGAAGAACCTCCTCATCCACGACATCCGCGACGTGCGGGAGCCCAAGCTCATCCTGGCCCGGACGGGCGAGCTGCTCGTCGATCGCGACCGGCAGGTCGTCCGCCTCGTGCTCGGCGCGGGCAGCGAGCACAGCTTCTCCGCCAAGGACCCTCTCCTCTACAGCCGGACGACCTTCGGCCGGATGGACTGGGACCTCCCGGTGGACGAGTTCTTCCCCGACCGCAAGAAGCTGCTCCTGTCGAAGGGCGACCGAGAGATGACCCTCCCCGAGCTGGCGGAGCGGGTCGGGACGCTCCGCGCCCTGGGCAAGCCGCGGACCGAGTGGAGCCGCTTCGCCGTGGAGTGGCACAAGAAGTTCGCGATCCCGAGCGCGTGCCTCGTCTTCGGCCTCCTCGGCCTCTCCCTCTCCCTCGGGAGCAAGAAGGAGGCCCGATCCTCCGCGTTCGCCCTGTCGATCGCGGTCATCTTCGTGTACTACGTCTTCATCCGGCTCGGCGAGCAGGCCGGCGACGCGGGCGTGATGATCCCCTGGCTCTCGATGTGGGCCGCCAACCTCGTCCTGGGATCGCTGGCCCTGGGGCTCTTGTGGCTGAACCACCGCGAGGCCGCCTTCGACCCCCTCGACCCCGCGCACTACCTCTCGTTCGTGCCTCGGATCAGGCTTGGCCCTGCCGGCCGCCCCGCCGCCCCGGGGCGCGACGCCGCACCGGCCCGGCCGGCGGTCGTGCTCCGCATCCCCCGCCCCACCCTCCGCTTCCCGTCGATCCTCGACCGCTACATCGCGCGCTCCTGGGTCTCGAACGTGGCCCTCGTCCTGCTCGCCTTCGTCTCGATCTTCGTCCTCGCCGAGTTCATGGACCTGGTCGACGACATCCAGCAGAACAAGGTCGCGTGGAGGGTCGTCCTTCGCTACTACATCGCCCACATCTGGCAGATCGGCTTCCTCATGGTGCCGGTCGCCGTGCTCGTGGGGGTGCTCATCACCCTCGGCCTCCTCGCCCGCCGGAACGAGATCACGGCGATGAAGGCGGGGGGGATCAGCGTCCTCCGCGCGACGGGACCGGTGCTCGGGATGGGCCTCCTCGCAAGCGGGGTCCTCTACGGAATGCAGGAGTGGATGCTGCCGGTCACCAACAAGGCGGCCGCCCTCCAGTTCAACGTGATCAAGGGCCGGCCGGCCCAGACGTCCGACCAGTTCGACAGGCGCTGGGTGCTGGCGAGGGACGAGCGCTTCTACAACTTCGACTACATCGTCGAGCGCGCGAAGGCCGCGCCCCAGGGCGTGGCGGAGCCGACCACGGGGGGCGACTTCGCCGTGTACGGCTTCTCGATCTACGACGTCGACCCGAGGAGCTGGGACCTGCGCGAGCGGCTCTTCGCCCGGCAGGCGACCTGGGACGCGGCCCGGCGAACCTACGACCTCGAGGACGGCTGGCGGCGCACGACCGGCGCGCGGTCCTCGTTCCGGCCGTTCAGCAGCCAGCGGGTGCGGGCTCTCGGGGCCGACCCCGGGGGCGAGGTCGAGCCGCCCTCCTATTTCCGGCGTGAGGACAAGCCCTCCGAGACGATGGGCTTCGGCGAGCTGCGCGACTACATCGCGTCCCTCCAGGCCCGCGGTTTCGACGTGGCCAAGCTGCGGGTCCAGCTCCACCGCAAGGTGGCCTTCCCCATGGTGGGCTTCGTGATGACGGTGCTCGCGGTGCCGTTCTCGTTCGTGGTCGCACGGCGGGGGGCGCTCTACGGGATCGGCCTCGCGATCGTGATCGCGATCTTCTACTGGGCCGTGCTCGGGGCCTTCGAGGCCTTCGGGAACAACGCCTACCTGCACCCGGCGCTCGCCGCCTGGGCGCCGAACCTCCTCTTCGGCGCGGCCGGCCTCTATCTGATCCTGACTCTGGAGACCTAGCCCGACCTGAACGGGCCTGAATGAAGATACGAACGGACAGATATCCCTCGGGACCCGTAACAGCCGGCGTCCCTCGGGATAGCGGAGTCCCTCGGGTGACAGCTACCTGTACACCCCCAGGTCGCTGATCCAGATCGTGCCCGCGGTGCCGACCTTGACCGAGGCGCCGTCGAGCACGAAGACGAGCGCCCTCGTGGCGTCGATGTCGAGGCGTCCGTCCGTCTTCGGGTTGATCGTGCGGAAGCGGGAGAACGGGAGCCGGGCTTCGCGCCACTCGACCGAGGTGCGGACCGAGGCCAGCCACCACTCGAGGCCCTCGTCGGCCGAGGCCGGATTCACGTCACGCACCTGCACCCAGAGACGATACTCGCCGTCACCGCGGACGCGGAAGCGGAGGCCGGTCCAGGGCGAGAGATCGCGGGCCTGCCGGTTGACGAGCGCGCACCACGTGAAGGGCCGTGCCTCGGTCGGCGTCCCCAGACGGAAGGAGAGCCGCAGAGCGTCCTGCCCCTCCGGGCCTTCCTTGGGCGCCTGCACGTCGGCGTTTACGCGAGACGTCGGGTCGGCTTCGGCCACGAACATCGGCGATCCCTCGAGCGAGCCGAGGCTCCGGGCCTCGCGGGAAGCCGCCGGCGGGCCCGGCCACGCCGCGGCGAGCCTTCGCCTCTCGCGGATCGCCTCGTCGTGGACGTACACGGGGTTGGTGATCACCCACGGCACCGGCCAGCCCGGGACGCGGGCCTCGACGCGGTAGACACCGGATCCGGGAAGGAGCGCGGCGAGGGACTCGGCTCCCTCCGCCGCCTTCTGGCCGTCGCGCAGGAGGACGAGACGCGTCCCTGCAGGCACGCGTCCGCCGGCGACCGCACGGAGGCCGATCGACGGGTCGACGTGGTCGCCCATCGTCCACCGCACACCCCCGGCCGGAGCGACCGGCTCGACCGTGAAGCGGAAGCCGTCCGCGGGAGCGAGGGCGTCGAGCCCGATGTAGAAGCGTCCGCGCCGCAGGGCGTCGAGAACGGCGGCCCGATCGGCGGCCGCGTCGCCGGCGAGGGGCCGGTCGAGGAGCAGGTGGTTGCGGGCCTGGGAGAACAGCGCCTCGTACGACGGGAACCGGAGGGCGTGCGCCTTCGTGAGCGGCAGCCGGCTGTGGGCGTCCGCTCCGACGAGGCCGACGACGTCCCGTTTCGAGAGCATGTCGTCCCAGCGCCGGAGGAGGTCGTCGACGGGGCTCAGGCTGCGCAGGAGGGCGTAGCCGGGGTTGAGACGGTAGAGGGCCGCCCAGAGCAGGAGCCGCGGTCCCGCGCGGCGGGCGTCGCTGTCGCCGTTCAGGAGCTCGAGGCCCCAGGGGCCGGGCAGGTCCCAGCCCCGCCACCGCAGGTCCGCCCGGGCCGAGAGCGGGTGGGCGGCGAAGGGGACGCCGCCGAGGTCGCGGACGTCCTCGAGGCCGTCCTGACCGTCGCCGGCGAAGCGCCAGGCCGGATCACGGTCGAGACCCACCCCCAGGACGTGCCCCGCGGGAGTGGAGAGCTCCGCCCCGACGAGGACGAGCACTCCGTCGTGGTAGCCCTCGAAGGGCTTGGCGTCGAGATTGTTGTGGTCGGTGATGCCCAGGAAGCCGAGGCCGGCCGCCCGCGCGGCCCGGATCACCTCTTCCGGCGCGCCCCCGCCGTCGGAGAGGGTGGTGTGGACGTGGACGACGCCGGCCAGCCGGGAATAGCCGTCGGCCGGCTCCCGCCCGACGAGAGCGAGCGGCCGCCAGAGCGCGAGGCGCAGAAGGAGGAGCCCGACCAAGGAGACGGCGGCGAGGGAGGCCCACACCCACCGCCGCCTCCGCGCCCCCTTCATGCCGTCCGGACGCCGATGGGCACCGGGCCCGCCGATCGCTCCGGGCCTAGCGCTTGAAATGGGCTGCGAGGTCCCCCGCCTTGTTCGTCTGCTCCCATGTGAACTCCGGCTCGCTCCGGCCGAAGTGCCCGTACGCCGCCGTCTTCTTGAAGATCGGCCGGCGCAGGTTCAGGTACTCGATGATCCCTTTCGGCGTCAGGGGGAAGATCTCCCGCACCGCCCTCACGAGGGCGGCCTCGTCGACGGCCGCCGTCCCCATCGTGTCGGCCATGATCGAGACGGGGTCGGCGACGCCGATCGCGTAGGCGATCTGCAGCTCGACCTTCTCCGCGAGCCCGGCGGCGACGATGTTCTTGGCGACGTGGCGGGCCATGTAGGACGCCGACCGATCGACCTTCGTCGGGTCCTTGCCCGAGAACGCACCCCCGCCGTGGCTGCCCACTCCCCCGTAGGTGTCGACGATGATCTTGCGCCCGGTGAGGCCGCAGTCCCCCTGGGGACCCCCGGTCACGAAGCGGCCGGTGGGGTTGATGAGGTACTTCGTCTTCTCGTCGAGGAGCGCGGCGGGAACGGTGGCCTGGATCACCTTCTCCAGTATGTCCTCGCGGACGGTCTCGATGGGCACGAGGTTGCTGTGCTGGGCGGACACGATGACGGCCTCCACCCGGACCGGCTTGTCGCCCTCGTACTCGACGGTGACTTGGCTCTTGCCGTCCGGGCGAAGGTAGTCGATGACGCCCTCTCGGCGCACCTGGGAGAGCCGCCGGGTCAGCTTGTGGGCGAGCATGATCGGGAGCGGCATCAGCTCCTCGGTCTCGCGGCAGGCGTAGCCGAACATCAAGCCCTGGTCCCCCGCCCCGCCCGGGTCGACGCCCATGGCGATGTCCGGGGACTGCTCGTGGATGGCCGAGATGACGGCGCAGGTCTCGTAGTCGAAGCCGTACTTCGCCCGCGTGTAGCCGACGTCCTTGATCGTCTCCCGGACGATCGTCGGGAGGTCGGCGTAGGCCTTGGTGGTGATCTCGCCCGCGATGAAGGCGAGCCCCGTCGTGACCAGGGTCTCGCAGGCGACCCGGCTCATCGGGTCCTCGGCGATGAGCGTGTCGAGGACGGCGTCGGAGATCTGGTCGGCGATCTTGTCGGGGTGGCCCTCGGTGACGGATTCCGAGGTGAAGAGATGACGTCCGTTCTTTGCCATGCGTGCCTGGTCCTTCGCGCTCCCGCACTCCCGAGCGCCAACAGAGCGCCGAATCTTATCATCGCCGGCCGGCGGGGTCAGGCCCGGGGATGGAACTTGTCGTAGAGCTGGCGCAGGCGCTCCCGAGTCACGTGGGTGTAGATCTGCGTCGTCGAGATGTCGGCGTGGCCCAGCATCGCCTGCAGCGCCCGCAGATCGGCGCCCCGCTCCAGGAGGTGGCTCGCGAAGGAGTGGCGCAGGACATGCGGCGTGAGCACCTTCTCGACTCCGGCCGTGACCGCGTGGCGGCGCACGAGGCCCCAGAGACCCGTGGGAGACAGTCGGCCGCCGCGGGCGCTCAGGAAGAGGAGAGGGCTCGACCGGCCGCGGGCGAAGGAAGCGCGCACCTCGGCCGCGTATTTCCTGACCCAGCGCCGGGCCTCGCGCCCGAGCGGCACCAGGCGCTCCTTCCGGCCCTTGCCGAACACGCGGGCAACGCCGAGGTCCAGGTCGATGCCGTCGACGGTCAGCCCGGTCAGCTCGGACGCGCGCAGGCCGGTCGCGTAGAGGACCTCGAGCACCGCCCGGTCCCGGAGGCCGACGGGAGTCGCGACGTCCGGCGCGGAGAGGAGCGCCTCGACCTGGGCCGGCGTGAGGTAGCGCGGCAGGGCCCGGAAGCTCTTCGGCGGTCGCAGGTTCTCGACTGGGTCCCGCTCGACGAGGCCCTCGCGCAGCGCGAAGCGGAAGAAGGCCCGGGCCGAGAAGAGGTGTCGGGCCTGGGAGCGCGGGGAGAGGCCGCGGTCCCGGAGAGAGCCGAGGAACTCGGCGAGGTCGGCTTGACCCAGACCGACGAGAGGCGTGCGGCGCCCCTTCGCGAATGACGCGAGCTCTTCGAGGTCCTTCGCGTAGGCCACCAGGGTGTTCTCGGCGAGACCGCGCTCGACCCGGAGGTGATCGAGCCACGCCTCCAGGGACCGATCCCGAGGGCTCACCCCTTGCTCCCCGGCCTCAGGCGGCCGGCCAACAGGTGCCACAGGATCTCGGCCTCCCCCACCCGCATCGCTCGGGTCAAGGCGAGGTACGCGAGGATGCCGGCGAGCACCGGCACGAGCCCCGTGAGGGCGTGAGCGGCGTGGCCGCGGCTCCCGACCACGTGCTCGAGGCCGGCCGCAGAGAGCCAGGCCAGGAGTCCCATCACCGCCGCCGCGAGGCCCATCCGGATCACGGGGCGGAAGAGGCCGTGCCCCAGAAGCCCCCCCATGCGCCGCTCGAACGCCGCTCCGAGAAAAGCCAGGTTCACCAGGGAGGCCATGGCCGTCCCGAACGCGACGGCCCGGAAGCCGAAGCTCCGATGGGCGACGAGGATGACCACGAGGTTGGTCGCCACCGCGAGGCCGCTTCCCAGGAGCGGGATGCGAGGTCGCCCGAGGGCGTAGAAGGCCGGCGCGATGACCTTCACCCCGCTGTAGCCGAGGAGGCCGAGCGAGTAGGCGGCGAGGGCGGTGGCGGTGCCGTCGGTGTCGCCGGGGGTGAAGCGGCCCCGCTCGTAGATGAGGCGCACCACGGGCACGCGCAGCACCATGAGGCCCACCGTGGCCGGGACGGTGAGGAAGGCGAGCATCGAGAGGGCCTGCCGGAGCGTGTCGCGGAGCCCGGCCATGTCCCCCTCCGCGGCGCGGCGGGCCAGGCCGGACGTGGCGATCGTGCCGAGGGCGACCCCGAACAGGCCGATGGGCAGATAGAGCAGGCGGAAGGCGTAATCGAGCCACGATACGGCGCCCGGGTCCTCGGAGGCGAAGCGGCTGCTGACGAAGATGTTCACCTGGACGGCGGCCAGGCCCACCGTGGCCGGGGCCATGAGCCGCGCGATCCGCAGGAGGCCTGGGTCGCGCGGAGCCCAGCGGGGCCGGAAGCGCCAGCCGAGGCGGCGGAGCGACGGCACCTGCACTCCGAACTGGGCGAGGCCGCCCACGAGGGTGCCGATGGCCCAGCCGAGCACGACCTGCTCGATCGGGAGCTTCATCGCCCAGAGCAGGACCGCCCACAGGATCGCCACGACGTTGAAGAGCGCCGGCGAGAGGGCGGGGACGGCGAAGCGCTCCTCGGCGTTGAGCATGCCCATCGCCACGGCGGCGAAGGACACGAGGAGGAGAAACGGCATCATGACCCGGGTCAGGAGGACGGTCAGGGCGGCCTTGCCCGGCTGGTCGTCGAACCCCGGCGCGAGCCCGGAGACGATGGGCCAGGCCAGGGCGGCCGCAGCCACGACCACCGCGCCGAGCAGCACGGCCAGCACGGTCAGGACCGAGTTGGCGAGAGCGAAGGCGGCCTCGCGGCCGTCCTCCTTCTGGGTCCGGGCGTAGGTGGGAACGAAGGCGGCCGAGAGCGCCCCCTCCGCGAAGAGGTCGCGGAGCAGGTTGGGGATCCTGAACCCGATCCGGAAGGCGTCCGAGTGATAGCCGGCCCCGACCAGGGAAGCGAAGGCCATCTCGCGGACGAGGCCGAAGATCCGGGAGACGAGCGTCATCGCGGAAACGAGAGAGGCGGCGCGAGCGATGCGCGCCTTCTCGGACGTCGCCTTGACCTCCGGATCCCTGCCCACTAAACTAGAGTTTTGTGCGCCTTAGGAGGAGATGAAGAGTGGCACACCACGCGTCGGCCCTGAAGCAGATGCGGCAGAGCGAGAAGCGAAGGGCCAGGAACCGCAAGAACCTCTCCCAGCTCAAGACCCAGGTGAAGAAGCTCCGCGCCGCCATCGCCGAAGGTGACGCCGAGGCCGCGAAGAAGCTCCTTCCCGAGACCGCGGGCGTGATCGACAAGGCGGCGAAGAAGGGCGTCGTCCACGACAACGCCGCCTCCCGGTACAAGAGCCGCCTGGCCCGCAAGGTCACTGCCCTCGGGGCGGCGAAGTAGGGCACGACTCGACGACCGCCGCCACCAGCGTCGCGGCGGAATCGGCCCCCCGCTTCAGCCGGGCGTCGGCCCGCCCGAGCGCCCCGAGCGCCTTCCGCAGGTCGGGCTCGCTCCACCGCCGCGTTGCCTCGAGCAGGGCGTCGAGCTTGAACTGCATGTGCGCCGGGAGGAGCCTGGCCCCGATCTCGGCCCTCGGCTTGCGGGCCTCGCGCATCGCCCGGGCGCCGCGCACCTGCCGCAGCGCACGGTGCAGGGCGGACAGGATCCGGAGGCCCTCTTCGCCGTCGTCGAGGAGCCGTTCCAGGAGCTCCAGGCAGCCCGCCGTCTCGCGACCGGCAAAGCCGTCGCTCAGGCGGTAGAGCGGCTGGCCCAGCCCTCGCCCCAGCACGGCCGCCACGTCGTCGGCCGAGATCTCCCGCCGTCCCCCCGCGTAGGCCTCGAGCTTGTCCACCTCGCCCAGGAGCCGGCGGAGGTCCTGGCCGACCTCGCCCAGGAGGTCCTCGAAGGCCTGGGGCTCGAGGCGGAGCCCGCGCGCCCGCAGCTCCTCCTCGACGTAGGAACGCAGGGCCCGCCCCTTCCTCGGCGAGGCGTCGTGGACGGTCGCCTGGCCCAGAAGCTTCTTCCAGGGGTTGCGGCGGCGGTCCGGCTTCCCCGCCACGAGGACCAGGGTCACACCGGGCGCGGGGTCCGAGACGTAGGCGGCGAGCTTCGCCTCGTCTCCGTCCAGGTGGTCGGCCCGGCGGACGACGATGGCGCGGCGGGACACGAAGAGGGAGCCGGTCCGGGCGGTGGACACGACGTCTTCCCACCGCTCCTCGTCGCCGTCGAGGGACGAGAGCCCCTCCCGCCGGTCCTCGCCGATCGAGGCGTCGAGGATCCGCTCGACCGCCTGCTCGGCGAGGTACGTGTCCTCGCCCAGGACCACGTGGACGGGTCCGGGGCCGGCTTGGCTCGCCATCTTCGGCTAGAAGGCCTCGAGCATCGCCGCCACGAGGCTGCGGGCGAAGGCGACGGACAGCCGCTCGATCGACTGGTCCTCGCGGTCGAAGTAGCTTTGGGCGTTCTCGGTCATGTCGTACTCGTCCCGCTGCGAGAAGGCCGGGTTCGCCCACATCGGCTCCTTCTGGCCGATCTTCCGGTAGACGATGTTCGCGGTGAGGGCGATCGCGTAGCGCGTGGCCTGGGTGACGCCGGTGTCGCCCGAGAAGTTCACGGGCTGGACGGACCAGGAGACGATCTCGCCCTCCACCAGCGCGTCGACGCCGGCCGCCTCCTTCACCACGGTGAACCGCCCCCGCTTCAGCAGCTCCTCGATCACGGCCTGCGTGACCCGGGCGGCGAGGCCGGGCTTTCCCGAGCGGTCTTTGAAGAGCGGGACCCCGATCCGCTTGACCGAGGGATCGGTCGTGATGGCGCGTCCCTGGAGGGAGTAGCCGCAGCCGCCGGCCAGGGCCCCGGCCGCGGCGGCGAGGAGGTCCCTGCGCCTCATCGCACCACCACGCTCACGAGACGTCCGGGCACGACGACGAACTTCACCATCTGCCTCCCCTGGACGTGCTCCGCGACCCGGGGCTCGGCGAGCGCCTTCTCGCGGATCTCGGCCTCCGGAGCCTCACGAGGGACGACCACCCGCCCTCGGACCTTGCCGTTGACCTGAACGGCCAGCTCGATCGCGTCCTCCCGCGCCGCCTCGGCGTCGAGGGCGGGCCAGGCCGCCCGCACCAGGCCGTCCGCGTGCCCGAGGCCGGTCCACATCTCCTCGCAGACGTGGGGCGTGAAGGGGTTCAGGAGGAGGACGAGGGTCTCGAGAGCCTCGCGCAGCACGGGTCGGCCCGGACCCTCCTGGACCTGCGCCTCCAGGCGGAGGATCTCGTTCTTCAGCTCCATGAGGGCGGCCACGGCGGTGTTGAGCTGGATCCGCTCCTCGACGTCACGGGTCACCTTGCCGATCGTCTGGTGGACCTTGCGCCGCAGCTCGCGGGCGGCCGGCGGGAGGTCGTCCGGGATGGGCGCCGCGGGCTCGCCGGCGAGGGAGGACGCGTGACGGTCCACGAGACGGAAGACCTGCTGGAGGAAGCGGTGGGGGCCCTCGATTCCCGTCTCGCTCCAGTCCATGGCCAGCTCGGGCGGGCCGGCGAAGAGGATGTAGAGCCGGAGCGTGTCCGCGCCGTAGCGGGCGACCACGTCGTCGGGGGCGATCGTGTTGCCCTTCGACTTCGACATCACCTCCCCGTCCTTGTGGACCATGCCCTGGGGGAAGAGCCGGGTCACCGGCTCGTCGAGGTGGACGAGGCCGAGGTCGCGCATGACCTTGGTCCAGAAGCGCGAGTAGACGAGGTGGAGGATGGCGTGCTCGATGCCGCCGACGTAGAGGTCGATCGGGAACCAGTAGGCCGCGGCGGACGCGTCTACGGGGCCGTCCGTCTTCCTCGGGGACAGGTACCGGTAGAAGTACCAGGAGGAGTCCACGAAGGTGTCCATGGTGTCCGTCTCGCGTCGGGCCGCGCCCCCGCACCGCGGGCAGGTCGCGCTCACGAACGAGGGCACCTTCTCCAGGGGATTCCCTCCCTCGCCGGTGAACGGCGCGTCGGGCGGGAGGAGGACGGGGAGCTCGTCGTCGGGGACCGGCTGGAGGCCGTCCTTCTCGCAGTAGACGACCGGGATCGGCGTGCCCCAGTAGCGCTGCCGGCTGATGAGCCAGTCCTTGAGGCGGTAGGTGATCGTGGCCTTGCCGAAGCCCTTCGCCTCCGCAAAGGCGGCCATCTTCGGGATCGCCTCGTCGGCGGGCAGGCCGTCGAACGGCCCGCTTCTCACCACCCGCCCCGGCCCGTCGTACGCGGCCGCCATCGTCGCGCCGTCGAGCTCCTTCCCCTCCGGCTGGATGACGACCCGGACTTCGAGGCCATACTTGCGCGCGAACTCGAAGTCGCGCTCGTCGTGGGCGGGCACGGACATGATGGCGCCGGTGCCGTAGCCCATGAGGACGAAGTTGCCGGCCCAGATCGGGATCTTCTCGTTCGTGAACGGGTTCGTCGCGCAGCGGCCGGTGAAGGCGCCCTCCTTCTCGACCCGACCCTCCAGGCGGGCGCGGCGGTCCTGCGCGCGCAGGCGAGCGATCTCGGCCCGGCGCTCGGCCGCGTCGGGCAGCCCGGCCAGGAGGGCCTCCACCATCGGGTGCTCGGGGGCGAGGACCATGAAGGTGGCGCCGCAGATCGTGTCGATCCGGGTCGTGAAGATGCGGATCGGCGGGAAGCCCTCGACCGGGAAGTCGACCTCGGCGCCCTTCGACTTCCCCACCCAGTTCTTCTGCTGGACGAGGACGCGCTCCGGCCACGCCCCGAGCTGGGCCATGTCGTCGAGGAGCTGGTCCTGATAGGCGGTGATCCGCAGGAACCACTGCTCCATGTCGCGCTGCTCGACCGGGCTCTTGCAGCGCCAGCAGACCCCGCCCTCCGCCTGCTCGTTGGCGAGCACGGTGAGGCACGACGGGCACCAGTTGACCGGCGCCACCGCCCGGTACGCGATCCCCCGCTCGAGCATCCGGAGGAAGAACCACTGGTTCCAGCGGTAGTACCCGGGGTCGCAGGTCGCGATCTCTCGGCTCCAGGGATAGCTGAAGCCGAGCCTCTGCAGCTGGCGCTTCATGCCGGCGATGTTCTGCCGTGTCCACTGCTCGGGGTGGACGCCCCGCTTGATGGCCGCGTTCTCGGCCGGCAGCCCGAGGGCGTCCCAGCCGATCGGGTGCATGACGTTGTAGCCGCGCATCGTCTTGCAGCGCGAGATGACGTCGGTGATGCAGTAGTTGCGGACGTGCCCGACGTGGATGTCGCCCGAAGGGTAGGGCAGCATCTCGAGGCAGTAGAACTTGGGCCTTCGCGGGTCTTCGGCGACCTCGAACGCCCCTTCGTCGGCCCAGCGCTTCTGCCAGCGCGCCTCGATCGTCTGGAAGTCGTAGTCGGTCATGGAGATCTCGTGTCGGCCAAGGTGCGAGAACAGGGCAGTTTACCACGCGGCCGCCCGCGCCCTAGCGGCGATCGAGCACGGGCCAGTGGCGGGCGTGGGTCGCGCGAAAGGCCAGAAGGCGCTTCGCGAAGGCCGGAGCGGGCGCGCCGGCGAGAGAAGCATGGGGCCGCTCGAGCATGCGCCCCACGGTCGCCGCCGCCGACGAGGCGAGGCCGTCCAGGTCGTACCCGCCCTCGAGAACGGCCACGAGCCGGCCCCGTGCGGCGCCCGAGGCGACGCCGAGGCAGACGTCCATCATCTCCGCGAAGCCTCTCGCGCTCACCGCCATCCCCCCCAGGGGGTCGTCTCGGTGGGCATCGAAGCCGGCGGAGACGAGGACCAGCTCGGGGTCGAACGCGCGCCCGACGGGCTCCACGATCTCGCGATAGGCGACGGCGTACTCCGCGTCCCCCGTCCCTGCGGGCAGGGGCAGGTTGACCGTGAAGCCACGCCCGTCCCCCTGCCCAAGCTCGTCCAGGGAGCCCGTCCCCGGATAGAACGGGAACTGGTGCGAGGAGACGAAGAGGACCCGCGGGTCCCTCCAGAAGGCCTCCTGCGTCCCGTTCCCGTGGTGGACGTCGATGTCGATCACCGCCACGCGCGAGAGGCCCCGCGCGAGCGCCGCCGCGGCGGCGACCGCGACGTTGTTGAAGAGGCAGAAGCCCATCGCCCGGCCGGGCGTCGCGTGGTGGCCGGGCGGGCGGACGCTGCAGAACGCGCGGTCCATGCGCCCGTCCAGGACGCTCTCGACGGCCTCCACGACACAGCCGGCGGCGCGGACGGCGGCCTCGTGGGACCGGGGCGACATCGCGGTGTCGGGATCGATCCGCACCCGCCGCCCGGCGGCGGCGGCCAGGCGGTCGACGTGGGCCTCCGTGTGGACGCGGAGGAGCTCTTCGCGCGTCGCCGGGCGCGCCGGGAGCGGCAGGAGGTCGTCGGCGAGCCCCGACTCCGCGAGGCCGAGCCGGACGGCGTCGAGCCGCTCGGGACGCTCGGGGTGCCCCGGGCCGGCGTCGTGCTCGTGGAACGCGGGGTCGTCGCAGAAGCCGACGCGCACCGAGAGCCGCCCCCTCAGCGGGCGGAAACCCGCAGCCGCTCCGCCACCAGCTCGGCGATGTCCTTGACCTGCATCTCGGCGTCCTTGGCTTTCGTGCCGTCGGTGATCATCGTCATGCAGAAGGGACAGCCCACCGCGACCGTCTTCGCACCGGTGGCGAGAGCCTGCTCCGTCCGCTCGACGTTCACCCGCCGGCCGATCGTCTCCTCGAGGAAGATCCTGCCTCCGCCGGCGCCGCAGCAGAAGCCGTTCTGCCGGCTCTTCTCCATCTCGACCGTCCGGACGCCGAGGCGGACGAGCACCTCGCGCGGCGGCTCCACCGTCCGGTTGTATCGGGCGAGGTAGCAGGGGTCGTGGAACGTCACCGCCCCCTCGGCCGCTTCCGCGGCCGTGAGGGGGACCCGCCCCGCGGCCAGGAGCTCCGCGAGGAGCTGCGAGTGGTGCACGACGGTGAAGCGCGCGCCGAGCTCCCGGTAGTCCCCGCCCAGGCTGTTGAGACAGTGCGGGCACGTCACCAGGATCTTCCGGAACTTGTAACGCCCGAGGGTCTCGATGTTCTCCTGGGCGAGCTGGGCGAAGAGGTACTCGTTCCCGAGCCGTCGCGCCGGGTCGCCCGTGCACTTCTCTTCGGCCCCGAGGATCGCGAAGTCCACCCCCGCGGACTTCAGGACCCGGACCAGGGCCTGGTTCGTCTTGCGGGCTCGCGGGTCGGTCGAGCCGGCGCAGCCGACCCAGAAGAGGAACTCGACCTCGCGTCCACCGAGGTCCGCCATCACCGGCACGTCGAGGCCCACCGCCCATTCCGTCCTGCGGTCCCGGCCGACGCCCCAGGGATTCCCCTGGACTTCCATGCCCTTGAGCGCCGCGGTGGCCTCCTGCGGGAAGTCGGACTCCATCATCACCAGGCCCTGCCGCAGGCCGATCAGGGTTCCCGGAACCGAGTCGATGAGGACCGGACAGGCCTGCACGCAGGCCGCGCAGGTCGTGCAGGCCCAGAGCTCGTCGACGTGGATCTGCCCGTCGACCTGCGCGTAGCCGCCGTCCGCCCGCACGGCGCCCGGCGCCGCCCGGTCGATCGCGGCCTTCGAGACGAGCGGCGTCTCCGGGTCGGCCGCCTCGGCCTCGGCACCGGGCCTCGGCCGTCCCCGCGAGTCCCGGGATCGCAGGATGGATCCGCCGTTGCGGTCACGGAGGTTGACCTTGAGGTCGTGGAGCACCTTCATCGGCATGAGAGGCTTTCCCGTCGCGTGGGCCGGGCAGGCCGCGTTGCAGCGGCCGCACTCGGTGCAGGCGTAGGCGTCGAGCAGGCTCTTCCAGGGCAGCTCCTCCACCCGGTCGATCCCGAACTTCTCCGTCTTCTCGAAGTCGATGCGGGGCGCGAGCCCGTAGCGCTGTCGGCGGAAGAGCCACACGTTCGGCCAGGCGAAGACGAGGTGCATGTGCTTCGTCGTCGGCAGGTAGGCCGCGAAGCCGAGGAAGACGAGCACGTGCGCCCAGAAGCCGAGGGCCCTCAGGCCCGCGGCAGCGGGGGTCGGGAGAGGCGAGAACCCACGGGCGGCGAGGGAGCTGAACGGCTGGTAGGGGAACGGGGCCGGGTCGCCCGCCGCCCGCTGCCTCAGCAGCACGCTGGCCCCGGCGAGGACGAAGAACGTGGCGTAGAGGGCGACGATGAACCAGAGGATCCGCTCCCCGTCCTTCGATCGGGGCAAGAGCCGCGGCGGGTGGCCGGCGACCCGCCGGGCCAGGGCGAGGACGGCCGCCATGAGCACCGCCGCCGCCATCACGTCCTGGCTCAGGTGGTAGAGGGCGGCCAGGGCGGCGGGCAGGACGCGCTCGTAGAGGAAGGGACGGCCGCCAAAGGCCTTCAGGAAGGCGGTCAGGCCCTCGAGGACGACCTCGAGGTGGCCGAGGCCGAGGACGAGGAACCCGTAGAGGAAGACGCCGTGCAGGAGTCCGGCCACGGGGTCCTCGATGAGCTTCTTCTGGCCGAGGGTGTAGGCGAGCATCGTCGCCGTGCGCCCGCCCGGCTGGTCGGTGAGGGTCTCCTCACAGCGAGTGCCCGTGTTGACGAGGACGCCGATCTGCCAGAGGCGCCGCGCCATGAAGCCGAACGCGACGACGAGGAGGGCGAGGGTCAGGAGGGATTGCAGGAACGGCAGCACCATGCGTGACGACCTCCGGTGCGGCCAAGTCTATCAAGCCGGCCCCTGCCTTTCGGCGCGACCGGCCATCTCCCGTCGCCGCCGGACGGGGGCGAAAGCGGCGTCAGCCTCGCGAGGCGAAGTGCGCCTTCGCGGCTGCGGCCAGCTTCGGCAGCACCTCGAAGACGTCGCCGAGGATGCCGTAGTTCGCAACCTTGAAGATCGGCGCGTCCGGGTCCTTGTTGACGGCCACGATGTACTTCGAGGACGACATGCCCGCCAGGTGCTGGATCGCGCCGCTGATCCCGCAGGCGACGTAGAGCGTCGGGGAGACGGTCTTGCCGGTCTGGCCCACCTGCATCTGGTGGTCCACCCAGCCCGCGTCCACGACCGCCCGGGACGCGCCGACGGCGGCGTGCATCGCGGAAGCGAGGTCTTCGACGAGGTGGAAGTGCTCGGGCCCCCGGAGGCCGCGCCCGCCGGACACGATCACCTGGGCCTCGGTGAGCTCGATCCTGCCCGCGCCCGCGGCGTGGATCCCGGTCAGCCGCGCGCGGGGCGACGCCTCGACCGTGCCCTCGACGAGGGTGGCCTTCCGGGACGCGTCCGCCGCTCCCAGCGGGAAGACGTTCGGCCGGAGCGTGGCGATCTGGGGCTCGCCCGCCCACTCGACGGTCGCGTAGGCCTTGCCCGCGTACATCGGGCGGCGGGCGACGAGCCGCCCGCCCTTCGTCTCGAGCCCCACGCAATCGGAGGCGAGGCCGGCCCCGACCTTCGCCGCCAGGCGCGGGGCGAGATCCTTGCCGATCGGGGTGAAGGGCAGGAGGACGGCCGACGGCTTCGTCTCCTCCATCACCCGCGCCAGCGCGCGGGCCCAGGCCTCGGGCGCGTAGGCCGCGAGGCCGGGACCGTCGAGCGCCCGCACCTCGTCGGCACCGAAGGAGGCGAGCTCCTGGGCCAGCGCGCCCGCGCCGGGGCCGATCACGACGGCCGTCACCGTGGCCGCGAGGCCCGGCGCCAGCCGCCGCGCTTCGGAGAGGACCTCGAGGGAGGCCCGGCGGAGCTTGCCGTCCCGCTGCTCGGCGAAGGTCAGGATGACGCCCATGTGCTCCCTCCTAGATGACCTTGGCTTCCTCGTGAAGGAGGCGGACGAGCTCCCGCGCCTGAGCCTCGGGATCGCCCTCGATCATGCGCACGGCCGGCCGGGCCGGGGGCAGCTCGAGGCCGACCACCCGCGTCTTCGGGGCGACCGCGGCCGCGTCGAGGCCGAGCGCGGCCAGGTCGAGCGCCTGGATCGGCTTCTTCTTGGCCTGCATGATCCCCTTGAGGCTCGCGTAGCGCGGCTCGTTCAGGCCTTTCTGGGCCGACACGACCGCGGGCAGCGCGGTGTCCCACGTCTCGCGGCCGCCCTCGACCTCGCGCTCCACGGTCGCCCGGCCGTCGCCGACGTCGATCTTGACCGCCACGGTGACCTGAGGCAGGTCGAGCAGCTCGGCGAGCATCGCGGGGACCTGGCTGTTGTCCCCGCCGACCCCCTGCTGGCCACAGAGGACGAGGTCGAAGGGCGCGAGCTTCCCGATCGCGGCCGCGAGCGCGCGGGCCGTCCCGAGGGTGTCGCTCGACTCGAGGGCCGGGTCCTTCAGGTGGACGGCAGAGTCGGCTCCCATGGCGAGGGCGGTGCGGAGCGCGGCCTGGGCCCGTTCCGGTCCGGCGGTGATCGCCACCACCTCTCCCCCCTTCGCCTCCTTGATGCGCAGCGCTTCCTCGATCGCGAACTCGTCGTAGGGCGACACGATCCAGTTCGCGACGTCGGCCTCGGAGATGGCGTTCCCCGCCGCCCCGACCTTGACCCGGGTCTCCGTATCGGGGACCTGCTTCACGCAGACGACGATCTTCATGGGTCTTCCCTTCTCAGGCCTCGAAGCGCTTGAAGAGCAGGGCGCCGTTCGTGCCGCCGAAGCCGAAGGAGTTGCTGAGCGCGTAGCCGACGGCGGCCTTGCGGGCCGCGTTCGGCACGCAGTCGAGGTCGCACTCGGGGTCGGGGTTCTCGTGGTTGACGGTGGGCGGCAGCACCTGGTCCCGGATGGCGAGGACGGCGATGCCGGCCTCGAGGCCGCCCGAGGCGCCCAGCAGGTGCCCGGTCATGGACTTGGTGGAGCTCAGGGCGAGGCGCCGCGCGTGCTCGCCGAAGACGGCCTTGGTGGCGATCGTCTCCACCGCGTCGCCGCGCGGCGTGGACGTCCCGTGCACGTTGATGTAGTCGACCACGGCCGGCTCGACCCCGGCGTCGGCGAGCGTCGCCCGCATGACCCGCACCGCGCCGTCGCCGTCCTCGCAGGGCGCGGAGATGTGGTAGGCGTCCCCCGACATCCCGTACCCGACGAGCTCGGCGTAGACCTTCGCTCCCCGCCGCCGCGCGTGCTCCAGCTCCTCGAGGAGCACGATGCCCGCGCCCTCGCCGATGACGAAGCCGTCGCGGTCCCGGTCGAAGGGCCGCGAAGCCCGCGCCGGGTCGTCGTTGCGGGTGGAGAGGGCGCGCATCGCGCAGAAGCCTCCCACCCCGAGGGGCGTGATCGCGGCCTCCGCGCCGCCCGCGATCATCACGTCGGCGTCCCCGCGCTGCAGGAGGCGGAAGGCGTCCCCCACCGCGTGGGCGCCCGACGTGCAGGCGGTGCAGGTGGCGGAGTTCGGTCCCTTGGCGCCGGTGCGGATCGAGACCCACCCCGAGGCGAGGTTGACGATCGCGGCCGGGATGAAGAACGGGCTGATCCTCCGCGGCCCTCCCTTGAGGAGCGCCTCGTGCTCGCGCTCGATGGTGGCGAAACCGCCGATGCCGCTCCCGATGAAGACCCCCACCCGGCCCGCCTCGGCCGGGCTCACGGCGAACGAGGCGTCGCGGAGGGCGAGGTCGGAGGCGGCGACCGCGAACTGGATGAACCGGTCGACCTTCTTGATCTCCTTCCTCTCCAGGAAGCGGAGCGGGTCGAAGCCCTTCACCTCGCACGCGAACCGGGTGGAGTGGTGGGAGGCGTCGAAGAGGGTGATCGGCCCCGCCCCCGGCTGGCCGGCGAGGAGAGCCTGCCAGGTCTCCTCGGTGCCGATCCCGACCGGGGACACGAGGCCCACGCCCGTCACGACGACCCTCCGGCTCGGGGTCACTCTGCGACCGTCCAGCACGATCGGGAGCGGCCTACTTCTTGCCCGAGTGCTTCTCGATGTAGTCGACCGCTTCCTTCACCCGGGTGATCTTCTCGGCGTCCTCGTCGGGGATCTCGATGCCGAACTCCTCCTCGAGCGCCATCACCAGCTCCACCGTGTCGAGGCTGTCCGCGCCGAGGTCCTCGACGAAGGAGGCCTCCGGCGTGACGGTCTCTTCCTCGACGCCCAGCTGGTCCACGATGATCTTCTTCACGCGATCGGCAACAGGCTCCATTCGAAAGGCTCCTCGGGAAAATGCCCCCCGCCCCGGTCGGCGGGGTGACCGTATTCTACATACGGAAGCCGCCGTCCACGGACAGGACCTGTCCGGTGACGTAGGCGGCGGCGGCGGACAGGAGGAAGAGCACGGCCCCGGCCACGTCCTCGGGCCGCCCCACCCGGCCCATCGGGATGGCCTCCCGGACGGCCTCCCGCGCCTTCTCCGTCATCGCGGCCGTCATGTCCGTCTCGATGAACCCCGGCGCCACCGCGTTCACCGTGATGCCGCGGGAGGCCACCTCGCGGGCCACGGCCTTCGTGAACCCCACGATCCCGGCCTTGCTCGCCGCGTAGTTGGCCTGGCCGGCGTTGCCCCCCAGTCCGACGACGGACGTGACGCTGACGATGCGCCCGTCGCGCTGCTTCAGCATCGGCCGGAGCGCGGCCTGGGTGCAGAGGAAGACGCCGGTGAGGTTCGTGGCCAGGACCTCGGCCCACTGCTCGTCCTTCATCCGCACGAGCAGGTTGTCGCGGGTGAGGCCCGCGTTGTTGACCAGGTGATCCAGCCTTCCGTGGACGGAGAGGACGTGCTGCAGCGCGGCTTCGACCGATCCGCGGTCGGTCACGTCGAGGGCGAGGGACTCCGACTTCCCCCCGGCCGCCCCGATCTCGACAACCGCCTCGGCGAGCCTGCTCTCGTCGCGGGCCCCGAGGACGACGTGGGCGCCCTCGGCGGCGAGCCTCCGCGCGATCGCCCGGCCGATGCCCCGGGAGGCGCCCGTCACGAGAGAGACCCGGCCCTCGAGCGCCCCCATCACGATCCCGCGACCGCGCCGATCGCCGCCACCGTCTCGTCGAGCGACTCCGGCGAGTCCACGTTCAGGACGCGGGCGCCCCGGTCGATCTTCCGTAGGAGACCGGCCAGAACGCTGCCCGGGCCAACCTCCACGAAGGTCGTGACCCCTTCGCGCGCCAGCAGCTCGACCGACTCCTGCCAGCGCACCGCGGCCGCCACCTGGCGGACGAGGCCTTCGCGGCACGCCTCCGCGGTGCGCACGGCCCGCGCGTCGACGTTTCTCACGACGGGGACCTCCGGGTCGCGGAAGGCGAGCGACGCGAGCACGGGCGCGAGCCTCTCCTGGGCCGGCTTCATGAGGGCGCAGTGGAAGGGCGCGGACACGGGCAGCCGGACCGCCCGCTTCGCCCCCCGTGCCCGGCAGAGGACCGTCGCCCGGTCCACCGCCGCTGCGTGGCCGGCGATCACCACCTGGCCCGGCGAGTTCACGTTGGCCGGGGACACGACCTCGCCCTGCGCCGCCTCCCGGCACGCCTCCTCGACGGCGGCGAGGTCCAGGCCGAGGATTGCGGCCATCGCCCCCACCCCGACCGGAACCGCCTCCTGCATGGACTCGCCGCGGCGGCGCACGGTCGAGATCGCGTCGCCGAAGGCGAGCGAGCCGGCGGCCACGAGGGCCGTGTACTCGCCGAGGCTGTGGCCGGCGACCCAGTCCGGACGGATCCCGCGGGCGAGAAGCGGTCGGAGCGCGGCCACGCTGGCCGCGAGGATCGCGGGCTGGGTGTTCGCGGTGAGCTGGAGGTCGCTCTCCGGGCCCTCGAAGCAGAGGCGGGACAAGGAGAACCCGAGGGCCGCGTCCGCCTCCTCGAAGACGGCTCGGCTCTCCCCGAACGTGGCGGCGAGAGCCCGGCCCATCCCGACCTGCTGCGAGCCCTGGCCGGGGAAGAGGAAGGCGATGCTCATGCGCCCGAGGCCTCCTTGCGCGCGCCGAGCCGGGCGAGCTCCTCCTCGATCGAGGCGTTGACGCCGCTCGTGTGGAACTCGGCCGCCGTCCGGATCCCGTGCATGACCGCGTGGGCCTTGGACCGGCCGTGGCCGATCACGCAGCACCCCTTCACGCCCAGGAGGGGTGCCCCGCCCACCGCGCCCGGGTCGCTTCGCCTCCGCGCCGCCCGGAAGGCCGGCCCCAGGAGAAGGGCGCCGAGCCGGCGGCGCAGATCGCGGCCGACTTCCTCCCGGATGAGGTCCATCATGAACTCGGCGAGGGTCTCGCAGGCCTTGAGCACCACGTTGCCGGTGAAGCCGTCCATCACCACGACGTCCACGCGGCCGGTGAAGAGGTCGTGGCCCTCCACGTTGCCGACGAAGTTGAGGCTCGAGGCCTTCAGCACCTCGTGCACGTCGCGCACGAGCTCGTTCCCCTTCGTCTCCTCCTCGCCCACGCTCATGAGCCCCACGCGGGGCTGGTCGACGTGCAGGACGCCCCGCGCGTAGGCGCTCCCCATGATCGCGAACTCCTCGAGGTGGCGGGCCTTGCAGCGGGCGTTCGCCCCGACGTCGAGGAGGACCGTGTGGCCGCCGCGGTTCGGCACGACGGCGGCGAGGGCCGGCCGATCCACCTCCTCGAGCGTGCCCAGAACGAGCTTCGCGATCGTCCAGCACGCAGCGGTGTTCCCCGCGGAGAAGAAGGCGTCGGCGTGCCCGTCGCGCACGCGCTCGAGGCCGACCTGAATCGAGGAGCGCCTCTTGAGCGTGGAGAGGCTCACCTTCTCCCCCATCGCGACCGCGTCGGGGGCGTCCAGGACCTCGACCGCGCCCGGCGCGTGGAGCCGGGCGAGCTCGCCGCGCAGGACGCCCTCGGGGCCCACGAGGGACACCGCCACCCCGTGCTCGCGGGCGGCGAGCAGGGCGCCCTCGACCGCCACCGCGGGGCCGTGGTCGCCGCCGAGGGCGTCCACGGCCACCCGGGGCTGCGCCACTCCTAGGCCTCCTCGCCCCCGGCCACTGCCTTGCCCTTGTAGTGCCCGCAGCGCGGGCAGACGCGGTGCGGCAGCTTCGGCTCGTGGCAGTTCGGGCAGACGCTGAGGCCGGGAGCCTGCAGGTGGTCGTGGGCCCGGCGGCGATCGCGGCGGGCCTTAGAGTGACGGCGCTTCGGATTGGGCATCGGTGCTCCTAGTGACCTTTTCTTTCGATGAGCCGGCGGAGGGGCTCGAGGCGCAGGTCGCCCGGCTCCTCCTCCGGCACGCAGCCGCAGGGAGTGGTGTTGCGGTTCGCTCCGCAGCGGCTGCAGAGTCCCCGGCAACCCTCGCGGCAGAGGGGCTTCAGGGGGAGGCCGAGGAGGATCTGCTCCCGCAGCACCTCCCCGAGGTCCAGGCGGTCGCCGGCGTAGTAGCCCACCACGACGTCGCGGTCGCTCAGCTCGACGTCTTCCTCCTGCGCGTCCGGCTGCCCGGCCTCCTGCGGGAGGTAGAAGAGGTCCAGTTCCTGGCGGAGGGCGACCGGGCACTTCTCGAGGCAGCGGGCGCACTCGATCGTCACGGTGCCGGAAAGGCGTCCGCGGACGTGCAGGTTCGTCCCCTCCGTGACCTCCACGTGGGCGGAGACGCGGCCGCCGGGGAGGAGCTCGACGTCCGGGTCGCCTGAGAGGTGCAGGGCGGCGGCTTCGAGCGCCTCGTCGATGTCGAGGCCCTCGGGAGGAATCCGGGGGATGTCGATGAGCAGCATGGGGGCCGACCGCAAACCTCCAAATTCTACTGATTTCGGTCGTCAGGTCAAGGAGTTAGCTCGCCTTGATCGTCCAGCCAGAGCCGCACGGCGGAGAGTGCTTCTTCTGCGGCGGGGAAGAAACGCGCATCCGCCTGGTGGCGGAACCAGGTCATCTGGCGCTTCGCGAGGCGCATGGTGGCCGTCACGATCTGGCCTTCCGCCTCGTCCGCCGACGTCTCGCCGAGGGCGACCGCGACGGCCTGGCGGTAGCCGATCGCGCGTAACGGGCCACGATCGGCGGGCAGGCCTCGGGCGAGGAGGGCCCGGGCCTCGTCCACGAGGCCGAGCGCGAGCATACGGCGCGTGCGCTCCTCGACCGCCCGGCGAAGGGCCGCACGGCCGGGGTCGAGCCCGACGATGAGGATCCGGAAGCCCCGGAGCGGCTCCGCACCCTCGCGCTGCCGCTCGGAGATGGGCTCGCCGGTCGCGCGGAAGACCTCCAGGGCCCGTATCACGCGCAGGCGGTCCCGAGGCGGGATCCGCGCGGCCGCGTCCGGGTCGATCCGGGCCAAGAGCCGGTGAACCCGCTCGTCGCCGAACCTCGTCGCCAGCGCGTCGAGACGACGGCGGAGGGCGTCGTCCCGTGACGGCCCTTCGAAGAGGCCACCGAGGAGGGCTCGGAGGTAGAGGCCCGTCCCTCCGGCCACGATCGCGAGCCGCCCCCGGGCCCGGATGCCGCCGAGAGCGGAGCGGGCGAGGCGCGAGTACTCGGCAGCCGAGAAGACCTCGCCGGGATCGGCCACGTCGACGAGGTGGTGCGGCACCAGCGCGCGCTCCTCGGGCGTCGCCTTGGCGCTGCCGATGTCGAACCCCCGGTAGACCTGCAGGCTGTCGCAGGACACGATCTCGCCCCCGCGCTCGCGGGCGAGGCGCAGGGCGAGGGCGGTCTTGCCGGACGCCGTCGGGCCGACGATGGCGACTAGAGGAGCGGCCACAGCCGCCACAGGACGAGCAGCAGGAGCGCGCCCAGCAGGAGCACCGCCCCTCGGACCTGCTGCCGCGTCGGCCCGCTCACCGGGGCGGGCGCAGGTCCCGGACGATGGCCGTCTCGTGGTCGGCGCCGAGGGTCCGCTTCACCGCCAGGAGCTCGGCGTAGAGCAGCTCGTTCAGGGCGTCGACGAGGCTGGTCCGCCGGGCGTCCTCCGAGAGGCGGGTCAGGTTGCGCTCGACCGCCGCCTCGTCGAGCGAGCCGTCCTTCCGCAGCGCCACGTCCTGCAGGACCTCGGGCCGGGCCTCGCGCACGGTGCTCAGGTACTTGGCGAGGACGTTCTCGGCGATGGGGCCGACCTCCTTCACCATGTAGGCGAGGACGTGACGGTACATCCGGTTGAAGGAGTCGAGCACGGTCAGGGCCGTGTCCTCAGGGACGAAGTCCTGGTCGAGGGCGCGCACCTTCCGGCCCCGGCCGCGCACGATCCCGGTGCAGAGGAAGGAGTAAAGGGCCTTCAGCGTCTGTCCCTCTCCCACCTCGCTCTCGTGGCACAGTTCGAGGACGCTCCGCTGCCCGTCCACGAGCGAGAGCACGTGCTCTTCCCACGCGTGGAGCAGGCCCTCGGACGGGGTCTCGCCGCGCTCGATCACCAGGTAACCGTCGGGCTGGCGTCCGCGCAGGCCGCCCGAGAGGTCCATGCGCCGGACTCCCTCGAGGACGAGAGCGGTCACGTCGAGGTCGACGGTGATCTTCTCCTTCTCGGGGAGCACCGAGTCCTCGAAGTGGAACTGCCCCTCGTCCCACTGGAACACGCTGAAGACGATCTCCCGGACCTGCGTCTGGACCGCCCACCACAGCTCGTCCGGCGAGAGCGTGCCCATCTCCACGAGCACGCGGCCCTGGCGGCGGCCCTGGGCGAGAGCGCGGACCGATTGCTCGTTCTGCTCGGGCGTGATCTTCCCTTCGCGCAGCAGCACCTCGCCCAGCCGGTCGCTCGGGAGGTTGCTCGCGGCGAAGACGACACGGCCGCCCTTCAGGTACAGGGCCTTGCGCGCGCCGCCGGAGGTGAGCGAGAGGATGCCGGTCGCGTCCTCGGCCTGGAGCTCTCGCAGGAGGTCGGGCAGGGGCAGGCGGGCCAGCGTGCCCCGGAGCCCACCCGGCACGGCAAACGGATCGAGACGCTTCGCGGGGGTGCTCATCGGCGTGGCGAACGAACGCGCGAGGATTCTAGGGGGGCCTCGGCCCCGGTGTCAAAGGAAGGCCCTCGAGGCCGCGAGGTCCATCAGCGGGCCGACGCGAGCCGCGTGAGCGAAGCCGGGGTCAAAGAACCCGACGCGTGCCCCGCGGACGGACGGGGGGAGTCGATCCGCGCCTCGCTCGGGTCGCGGGTCAGGCTGATCCCCGTGTAGTAGTGCTTCAGGATCTCCTCGAACGTGGACCCCGCCCGGGCCATCCCGAACGCGCCCACCTGACAGAGGCCGACCCCGTGCCCCCAGCCCTTCCCGCTGATGACGAAGCGCTCGACGTCCCCTCGAGGACCCCTCTCGCGGCTCACGACGAAGAGGCTCTCGCGGAGGCCGAGCCCGGACCGCACGCGCAGGCCCTTGAGCTCGATCTGCCCGTCGGAGCCGATGACGCCCAGCTCCACGACCCGGCCGGAGACCCCGAGCCGCCTCGGCACGATGTCGCGGACCTGGCCGACCGAGCCGTACCGGTTGATCGCCCTCGCCACCTGGGCCGGGGTCAGGCGCACCTGCCAGTAGCAGTAGGGCGAGTCCGGGCGGCCCTGCTCCGCCTCGAGGTAGACGACCCGGCCCTCGCGCACCACGTACAGGACTCTGTCGCCCAGGTCCAGCGTGAGCTCCGAGGCGGTGGAGTGGAGGCCGCCCTCGGCCCGGAAGAGGCGCGCCGCGGCGTCGAGCGGGTGGCTCTCCATCCGATCCCCGCGACGGAGGCTGATCTCGCCTTCACCGAGGCCTGTGACCTCTCCCTCGGCGAGGTCGGGAGCGCCCGCCTTCGCGGCCGCCCCGGCGAGGAGCCTCAGCATCTCCGCCCGAGTGAGCGCGGCATTCGGCCGCAGCGCCTCGTCCGGCCCCGAGGAAAGCAGGCCTTCCGCGAGGAGGAAGGCGACGGCCTGCCGCTCGCCGTCCCCGTCGAGCTTCGCCGCATCCTCGGCCGGGAGGCCCGGGGCCGCGCCGTCCGCGAGCGCCGCCACCGCCCGCTCGCTCCAGCAGGCCGAGGCCACCAGGTGGCGAGCGAACGTGGCCCGCCGAGCGAGGGAGCCGGAGACGGGGCTCTCGCACCCGGTCAGTCGGAGGGCGGCCTGGAGCCCGGCCGTCCACGCTCGCACCTCGGCGTCCCCCGGGATCCGCCGGAGCCTCGCCGGCTGAGCCTCGGCGGCGGAGACGACGCCGAGGGACTCGAGCAGGGCGAGCGCGCGCGCCGTCTCCGGCCCGCCGGGAAGGTCCCGACGAGGAGCGGCCTTGGTCTTCACGTTGCGGCGCGATGGCGCCTCGGAAGGGCAGGCCACGCCGCGGAGATAGGGAGCGTCGTCGTCGAGGATCGGTGCCCCGTCCTCGGTGTGCCCGCCGCAGGTCGACGTGTAGTACGCGTTGATGGGCCGGCCGCGCCAGGTGGCCACGATCCCGCGAGTCTCGGCTACGGCCCGGTCGGTCAGCGGGTGCTCGGAGGACTGGCCGTGGTAGACCTGGCACGCCGCGGTCGCACAGACGTCGTAGCCCTTCGCCGCGTAGTCGCCGACGTGGGCGAGGGCGTACGTGCGCGCGGCGACAGCCTGGGCCTTGAGCGCCTCGAGGCGGGGGAACTCCTCCGGCGACAGCTCGTTCGGGACGACCCCTCGCACGTAGTCCTCGATCTGGACCGTGTTCACGACGGTGAGGCGAACGGTGTCGGCCGGCCGCACCTCCATGAGGCCGCGATAGGACGTCGCGTCCGCCTTGAGGAGCTGGGAGGGGTCGGTCGTCGCCACCATGGCGAGATCCAGCTCGTCGCCGGTCTCAAGCAGTCGAATCCGCCCCGGCGCGCCGGGGCGGAAGGTCGCCCGGGGCAGGGAGCGCAGGCGCATCCCGGGCTCGCCTGGGGCCCGACCGCGGACCTCGATCCCGGCGGCGGCCGCGATCGTGACGTGGTCGACGTCGGTCAGGATGCCGACCCGGATCGTCGGCGCCCGCACCCCCCCGGTCTCTTCCCGTGCACCGGCTCCGGGAAGGGGAGCGGCGACGAGCGAAGCCCCTCCCTGGAGCGTGCGGCAGGCCACGGCCACGAGCCATGCCCCGGCCACCGCCGCGAGCCAGGCCGCGCCGGCGTGGTTGACGATGCTCTTTCGGATCACGAACCCTGCGGCGCCTCGTTGTAGAAGAAGGTGACGTGCATCGTCACCCGCGGAGGGCCGTAGTCGTCGGGCAAGGGCAACCAGCGGCTGCTGGTGAGCGCGAACTGCGCCGCCTTGTCGAGGGAGGGGGTCCCCGACGACTTCTCCATCCGCAGCGTCGACATCGATCCGTTCCTTTCGACGGTGAACTCGAAGTCGACGTGGCCACGGGCGCTGCCGAACTGGGCCGCTTGCGGCACGATCCAGTTCCGATAGACCTCGTTCTTGAAATGATTGATCCAGAGGGTGAAGTCGGCCCCCTGAGGATCGAAATAGAGCCCGCTCAGGTTCTGCCCCGTGCCCGTGGGGAGGCCCAGTTGAGCGTTCTGCTCGAGGCGGCGAGTCACGCCGTCGACGGCACCGGCGATCGAAGGACCGAGATCGCCTGGCCGTGCCCGACGGCCCTCCTCACCGCGGGGAAGAGGCCCGGCGAGCAGACCCGGTGGCAGGCGCAGTCCCTCGCGCCCCGGCACTTCGGTCGCCCCCGACTTGCGGGCGACCTCGGCCGGCGGGGGCGGAGTGGCGAGCGTGGCCGGGGGGACCACCGTCGCCGGGGGCACCCTCTCGCCCTTCGGCACCTTGGTCAGGTCGTCCTCGCGCCGGAGGATCATCGGCCCCTTCAGGCGGAGGTCCGACGGCGGCCCCACGCTGATCCGGTCCTTCGTCTGGCTCGGAGGCGCAGGCTGCGCCGGCAGAGGCGTCGGGGCCGGCACCGGCCGCGGCCGGGCTCCGGGAGGGGGCATCGGCATGAGCTTCTTCAGGACGGCGGCAGGGGGAAGAAACACCAAGTCCTTCTTTTCAAAGGCATTCGGCTCGATGTCCGCCGGCTTCCGGGCCACCAGCTGCGGATGAGCGATCAGGATCATGAGGAGGGTCAGGTGGAGGATCGCGGAGACCAGGAAGCCCTGGCGCTGGTCGAAGCGATGCACAACTACGCCCCCCGGAGTCCCATCCTCAAGGGGCGAGGGTAGCACGCCCGCGGAGAATGGATCAAGTAATCCACACAAGATATTGCACTTCGGCCGATTCCCCCCACGAGGGGGCGGGGTCGGGCCCGGAGTGACCACAAGGGCTGACGGGGGCACAGCATGGGACGCCTGCTTTCGCGGGCGCCGGCAGGCGGGGGGCCGGGCGTCCGCCCCCGCGGGACCCGGAATCAGCCTTCGGCCATCCGGCCCAGGATCGCGTGGGCCAGGGCCAAGGCCCTCCGGCCGTCCGCGCCGGTGACGAGCGGCCGGGAGCGTTCGCGCGACGCCCGCGCGAACGCCTCGATCTGCAGCCGCAGGGGCTCGCGGTCCGGCGCCGCCTGCCGCTGGCACTCGACCCGGGGCCGCCCCGCTTCGTCCGCTTCCAGGCGGTAGACCTGCACCCCGCGAGCCGCGAAGTCCGCCGACACGTAGGTGCGCGGGGCGAAGACTCGGAACTTGCGCACCTTCTCGACCGATACCCGGCTCGCGGTGAGGTTGGCGATGAGGCCGGAGGCGAAGCGCAGACGCGCGTTGGCGATGTCGACCCTCGGCGTCAGCACGGGGACACCGACCGCCTCGATCTGGACGGCCTCCGTTCCGTCGAGGGCGAGGACGATGTCGAGGTCGTGGATCATGAGGTCGAGGACGACGTCCACGTCCAGGCTGCGCGGCGAGAACGAGCCCAGGCGGTGGACCTCCACGAAGCGCGCGCCCCGGCCGGCGGCGAGGAGGACCTCGGTCGCCGGGTTGAATCGCTCGATGTGGCCGACCTGGAGCACGGCGCCGTGCCTCGCCGCGACCGCCACGAGGTCGTCGGCCTCGGCGAGGGTCGCCGACATGGGCTTCTCCAGGAGGACGTCCTTCCCCTGCTCGAGGGCCCGTCGGGCCACCGAGTGGTGGGAGGCCGTGGGCACCGCCACCGACACGACGTCGACGTCCGCGAGGAGGGCGTCGGCATCGGCGTAGGCTCGGCCCCCGTGCTGCGCGGCGACCTCCGCCGCCCGCGCGGCGTCGACGTCCGCGACACCCGCGAGTCTCACGCCGGGGACGGCGGCCCAGACGCGCGCGTGGTGGCGGCCCAGCGCGCCGACCCCGACCACGCCGGCCCTGAGCTCCGTCTCAGCCATCGCCCCTCGTCTCCGTCGCCGCCGGCTCGAGGCCGAGGACGGCGACGCCGTCGGCGTCGGCCTCGGCCAGGAAGGCTGCGCGGTCGATCATGAGCGTCCTTCCGGCGTCGACGGCCAGGACCCTCGATCCCGCCTCCCGCATCGCGGCGAGGGTGCCCGCCCCGACGACGGGCACGTCGAAGCGCATGTCCTGGCGAGGCTTCGAGACCTTCACGACGATCGTGCCCACTCCGGCGATGCGCCCCGCCCGTCGGATCGTTTCGTCCGTGCCCTCCATCGCCTCGAGGGCGACGGCCGCGCGGTGCTTGACGACCGCCGTCTGCCCGAGGTCCATCGCGGCGAGGGCGCGCGCCACCGTCTCGCCGTACTCGACGTCGCGCCTCTCCTCCCGGGCGGGCTGGCGCCGCGTCATGGGCCCCACGACGGCGAGCTGGTCGCCCAGGAACGCCACCGACGGCAGGAGCGTGATCCCCTCGCGCGCGAGGGCCTCGGCCACGCCGCCGATCAGGCTGTCCGTGTTGCGGAAGGCGAGCCGGGCCAGCACGCCCAGGAGCTTCAGGTCGGGGACGACGTCCGAGAAGATCCGCCGGTGCTTGACCTGCCCGGCCATGACCGCCTCGCGCGCCCCCGCGCTCCGGAGGATCTCGATCCCACGGCCCAGCTCGCCGAGGCCGATCCAGTGGAACTCGTCGACCTCGCGCTCGAGGTCTCCCGCGGCCTCCTCGCGGATGGCCAGAGCCACGACGCGCCGTCCGGCGCGCCGCGCCCCCGCCGCGGCCAGGAAGGGGAACCGCCCGTTGCCGGCGATGAGGCCCAGCGGTGCGGCCGCCCCCGCCCCGACCGACTCGCCGGGCCCCTCTCGCCCGATCGCGGTCACGCCTCGAGCTCGCTCGAACGGGCGCCGCGACGGCGCTGGAGGACGACCCCTCGTTCGGACGACCGGACGAAGTCGAGCACCGTTCGCACCTCGTCGGTGACCGGTCCCTCGGCCTCCAGGCGGTCCGCGGCCTCCGCGAAGGGGAGGGTCACGAGCAGCCGGTAGGCGTGGCGCAAGGCGCGGATGGCCTCCGCGGAGAAGCCGCGGCGGCGCAGGCCGACGAGGTTGACGCCGAAGAAGTGGGCCCGGTTCCCGACCGTCAGCGAGTAGGGGGCCACGTCGCGGGTCGCGATCGTGGCTCCGCCCATGAAAGCGTGCGTCCCCACGCGGCAGAACTGGTGCACGCCCGAGAAGCCGCCCAGGGTCGCGTGGTCCTGGACCTCGACGTGTCCGGACAGGGCCGAGGCGTTGGCGAGGATCGTGTGGCTCCCGACCCGGCAGTCGTGGGCCACGTGCACCTGGGCCATGAAGAGGTTGTCCGAGCCGATGCGGGTGACGCCGCCGCCGCCGGCGGTTCCCCGGTGCACGGTCGTGCCTTCGCGGAAGACGTTGCGGTCGCCGATCTCCACCCGGGTCGGCTCGCCGCGGAACTTCAGGTCCTGGGGCACGAGGCCGATGGAGCTGAAGGGGAAGAATCGGTTCCCCTCCCCCACGCGCGTGTCCCCGTCGATCACCGCGTGCGACTCGACGACCGTGTGCCGGCCCAGACGGACCCGCGGCCCGACCACGGAGAAGGGCCCCACCCGCACCCCCGGCTCCAGCACCGCCTCCGCCGAGACGCGGGCGAGCGGGTCGACGTCGGGCGAGGGCAGCGTCGCGACCTGGAGGAGCAGGCGGGCCTCGGCCGCTCGCGCGTCCCCCACGCGCACCTCGCCCCGGAAGCGGACGAGGTCGCCGCGCCGGTGGACGAGCTGGACCTCGAGCCGCAGCTGGTCGCCGGGGACGACCGGACGACGGAACTTCGTCTCGTCGAAGCCCACCACTCGGATCTCCACCCGGCGGGGATCCGGAGCCGCCTTCAGGAGCCAGATGCCCGCCGCCTGGGCCAGCGACTCGAGGATCAGGACGCCCGGCATCACCGGCTGGGACGGGAAGTGCCCGGCGAAGAAGTCCTCGGCCCCGGTGACGTTCTTCACCGCGACCAGGCGTCCTCCGTCGTCGTGCTCGAGGATCCGGTCCACGAGCACGAAGGGATACTGGGTGGGGATCTGGCGGACGAGCCGCCCGACCTCGCCGCTGCTCATTCGAGAAGGCGCTGCCTCGGGCCTCGGCGGAGGAAGGCGGTCGCCCTCCCCCGCCGCCCGGAGAGCCCTACGGCTTTGGCACGGCCGGAGCCACGGCCGCGACGGGCTTCGCCTTCTCCAGCTCGTCGGCCTTCACGATCACGTCCCGGGTGATGTCGAAGTCCTTGTTGATCGTGTACGCGACCTGCGAGTCGAGCACCAGGTCGTACCCCTTCTCCTTCGCCACCTGCTCGACGAGGGGACGGACCTTGAGCTGGAACTCGTTGTTGATCGACTGGGCCTGCTGCTGCGCCCGCTCCCGCATGCGGTTGATCTCGGCCTGGCCGTCCTCGAGGAACGCCTGGCGCTCGCGGGTCTTGCGCACGATGTCCTGCTGCTTCTTGTCCCGGGCCTCCTGGCTCAGGACCGCGCCCTGCTTCTCGAGCTCGTCCTGCAGGGTCTTGATCGCAGCGTCCATCTTGCCGAGGTCGGTCTGCTTCTTCGTGGCCTCGGCGCTGATGTCGTTCTGCAGCTTCTCGAGCTGCGCGGCGTAGCTCTTGCCGAGGAGGCTCTCCGCGGAAACCCGCGCCATGTCGATCACGCCGAGGCGCGGGGCCTTGGCGGCCTCCTGTGCGGTGGCGGCTCCCGCGGCGGCGAGGGCCATGAGGACGCCGGCGACGAACGTCTTCTTCATGTCTTCTCCTTAGAGGGTGGTGCGGACGGCGATTGGACGCTGGAGTAGGGCAGGTGCGGGTCTTCGTTGTCGGACCGGAGGGATGGAATGGCGTCGGGCGGCCGGCGGCCGTCGACGGGGCGGGCCGTCGGGCCGGCGCCGCCCCCGAGGCTCCGGAACGCGGAGGCGGGCTGCTTCCGGCGGAGGAGACGGAGTCCCGGCCGCAGGAGGGGCCTGGCCGGCGCGCTCGCCTCGGGCGCGGAAGACCGAAGGCCGCTCCGTCATGTCGACAGAGCTCCGCCCCGCCCGCCCTGCTCGTACCACAATGCGCCTTCCTTCACCCCGACCTCGATCGGGACGCCGCCCCGGATCTGACCCCGGATGAAGGCCTCCGACAGCGCGTCCTCGATGTGGCGCTGGATCGCGCGACGCAGCGGCCGCGCCCCGTAGGATCGGTCGGAGAGGGTCCGTGCGAGCAGCCACTCGACGGCCTCGTCGCGGATCGAGATGACGATGCCCTTCTCCTTCAGGTTCTGGTTGAGCTGCGCCACGAGCAGCCTCGTGATCTCGACCAGATCCTGGTCGGTGAGGGCGTCGAAGATGATGATCTCGTCGACCCGGTTCAGGAACTCCGGGTTGAACGTGCGCTTGACCTCGCCCAGCACCATCTCGTTCGTCGTCCTCTCGGCCTCCCCCGGCTCGTGCGAGGCGAACCCCATCCGGCCCTTCTTCTCGATGAAGCGAGCCCCGATGTTGGAGGTCATGATGAGGATGGTGTTCTTGAAGTCCACCGTGTTGCCGAGCCCGTCCGTCAGGTGCCCGTCCTCGAAGACCTGGAGGAGCACGTTGAACGTGTCGGGGTGGGCCTTCTCGATCTCGTCGAGGAGGACGACGCAGTAGGGGTTCCTCTTCACCCGCTCCGTGAGCTGGCCCCCCTCCTCGTGGCCGACGTAGCCGGGGGGGGAGCCGATGAGCTTGCTCACCGAGTGCTTCTCCATGAACTCCGACATGTCGAAGCGGACGAGGTTCCGCTCGCTGCCGAAGAGGAAGGCGGCGAGGCCGCGCGCGACCTCGGTCTTGCCGACGCCGGTGGGCCCGAGGAACAGGAAGGAGCCCACCGGGCGGTTCGGGTTCTTGAGCCCGGCCCGGGTGCGCCGGATGGCCCGGGCCACGGCGCTGATCGCGCCGTCCTGGGAGACGATCCGGCGGTGCAGCTCCGCCTCCATCCGAAGGAGCTTCTCCGACTCCTCCTCCTTCAGGGACGCGATCGGGATGCCCGTCCAGCGCGACACGACGTCGTCGATATCCGCCTTGGTGACGGACTGGGGCGCCTCCGACCCGAGGGTCCACTGCTCGCTCAGGACGTGGACGCTCTCCCGGCGGGCCCCCTCGTCCTCGCGGAAGAACCCGCCCCGCTCCCCGAGGTCGGGCTCGAGCACGACCCGCAGCCGGCCCTGGACCTCCGGCGTGACCGCCGGCACCGACGCCTCCCGCAGCTTCACCCGGCTGCCCGCCTCGTCGATGAGGTCGATCGCCTTGTCGGGCAGGAACCGGTCCGTGATGTACCGGCTCGACTGGTAGACGGCGGCTTCGATCGCCTCGTCGAGGTAGGCCACGTTGTGGAACTTCTCGTACCGGTCCTTCACCCCCCGGAGGATCGCCACCGTCTCCTCCTCCGTGGGCGAGGCGACCTTGACCGCCTGGAAGCGCCGCTCCAGGGCCCGATCCTTCTCGATGTGCTTGCGGTACTCGGCAGGGGTCGTGGCCCCGATGCACTGGATCTCGCCCCGCGACAGGGCCGGCTTCAGGATGTTGGCCGCGTCCAGCGACCCCTCGGCCGACCCCGCCCCGACCAGGGTGTGCAGCTCGTCGATGAAGATGATGATGTTCGGGGTCTCGGTGAGCTCCCGCATGATCGTCTTGAGCCGCTCCTCGAACTGTCCCCGGTACTTGGTGCCGGCAACGATGAGCGAGATGTCGAGGGCGAGGACCCGCTTGTCGGCCAGGTACACCGGCACGTCACCCTGGACGATCTTGTTCGCGAGGCCCTCCACGAGGGCGGTCTTGCCCACTCCCGGCTCGCCGATGAGGACCGGGTTGTTGCGCGTCCTCCGGCACAGGACCTGGACGACCCTCTCGAGCTCCTCCTCGCGGCCAACGAGGGGGTCGAGCGCGCCCCGCGACGCCGCCTCGGAGAGGTCGCGCGAGAACTCGGAGAGGAGCGGCGTCTCCTTGGCCTTGCCCGCGGTGGCCTTCTCGTTGAGGAGGGCGAGGATGTCCTCGCGCGCGCCCCCGAGGCGCATCCCCTTCTCGGCGAGGATCGCGGCGGCCACGCTCCTCTCCTCCCGCATCAGCCCGAGGAGGATGTGCTCGGTGCCGATGTAGTTGTGGAGCATCCGCTCCGCCTCCTCGGCGGCGTGGCTGAGGACGCGCTTGCTCTCCGGCGACAGCGGGATCTCGAGCGACGTCGAGACCTTCTCCCGGTACGGGGAGCGTCCCTCGACGTCCTTGCGGATCTGGTCCATCGACAGGTGGCTCTTCGCGAAGAGCCGGGAGGTGAGCCCCTTGCCCTCCCGGATCAGCCCGAGGAGCAGGTGCTCGGTCTCGATGGCTCCGCTGCCCAGCTGGCTGGCCTCGTAGCGGGCGAAGAAGATCACCCGCCGAGCCCTCTCGGTGTAGCGTTCGAACATCCCCTCGAGACCCCGGGATCGGCCGAAGAAGCCGTCCCCTCCGGCCAGCTCGCTATCATAGCCCAGATCCCGCCGGCCCGAGCGGCGCCGAAGGCCCGCGGGGTCAGGCCGGGGCGAGACGCCCGGCCTGGAGCTTCAGCACGCGGTCGCACCCGGCGGCGAGCTCCTCGTTGTGCGTGACCACGACCACGGTGAGCCCCCTCGCCCGCACGAGCGCCCGCAGCATCGCGTGGAGCGACTGGCCGGTGGACCGGTCGAGGTCGCCGGTCGGCTCGTCGGCGAGGAGAGCGCGCGGAGCCCCCGCGAGCGCCCGCGCCACTGCCACTCGTTGCTGCTCCCCACCCGAGAGGGCGCCCGGCCGATGCTCGGCCCGTCCCGCGAGGCCCACCTCGGCGAGGAGAGCGCGGGCCCGGGCCTCGGCCTCGTCGCGGACCCGCCCCGCGATCCGCAGCGGCATCGACACGTTCTCGACGGCGGAGAACTCCGGCAGCAGGTGGTGGAACTGGAACACGAAGCCGAGCGTCCGGTTCCGGAACTCGCACCGCCGGCGCTCGGAGAGAGACAGCACGTCCTCGCCGGCCACGGCCAGGGAGCCCGCGTCGGGGCGGTCGAGCGTGCCGAGGACGTGGAGGAGGGTCGACTTCCCGACCCCCGACGCCCCGACGACGGCCACCATCTCTCCGGCTTCGACGTCCAGGTCGAGCCCCTGCAGAACGGGCACCTCGCCGGCCGGGGTCGTGTAGGCCTTGGTGAGGGCGCGGGCCGAGATCAGGGCCGCCATCACTCGTAGCGGAGGGCCTCCGCGGGATCGAGGCGTGCCGCCCCGCGGGCCGGGTAGAGGGTCGCCGAGAAGCAGACGAGGAGCGCCGCGGCGAGGACGATCGCGGCCTCGGCGGGAACGAGGCGGAAGGGGACCCAGGCGATCTGGTAGACGCTCTCCGGCACCCTCACCACGCGGAAGCGATCGAGGGCCCAGCACGCCCCCGCCCCCAGCAGGCCTCCGGTCGCAGTGCCGGCCGCCCCGATGATCGAGCCCTGCAGCACGAAGACGCGCATGATCGAGCCGCGCGACGCCCCCATCGAGACGAGGATCGCGATGTCCTTGTGCTTCTCCATCACCATCAGCACGAGCGTGGCCACGATGTTGAGCGCCGCCACCGCGACGATGAGGCCGATCGCGGCCCCCACCGCCACCTTCTCGATCCAGAGGGCCGAGTACAGGGCCTGGTTCATCTCGACCCAGTCCGTGGTGACGTAGCCGTCGCCGAGCCGGGCCAGGATGTCCTTCGCCCCCTGCTTGACCGCGAACATGTCGTGGAGCCGGACCTCGACGTGGGTCGTCCGGCCCTCGTCGTCGATGAGTCGCCGGGCGGCGGCGAGCGACAGGTAGCCCCAGGCGGCGTCGAACTCGTAGAGGCCCGTCTTCACGATCCCCGCCACCCGCACGCGAGTCTGGCGAGGGATGATCCCGATCGGGGAGAGCCGCCCACGGGGCGACGTCACCGTCACCACGTCCCCCACGCCCACGTTCAGGGAATCGGCGAGCGCGCTCCCGAGGAGGATCGGGGCCGGCCCGTCCCCCGCCTCCTCCCCGAGCGCGGCCGCGGTGCCCTCGCGCACCTTGGCCACGACGTCGGTGACCGTCCGCTCCTCGGCCGGAACGATCCCCTTGAGCGTGGCGGCGGCGGCGCCGGTCGCGCTCGTGAGGAGCACCTTCCCGTAGACGGCCGGCGCCGCTCCGGCCACGCCGCGGACGGTTCGCACCGTCGCGACCACGGCCTCCACGTCGTCGAACGCGGCCGCCCCCGTCCGGAAGACGCTGATGTGGGCCGTCGCTCCCAGGATGCGGGCCCGGATCTCGGACTGGAGGCCGGTCATGAGGCCGAGGGCGATGAGGACCGCCATCACGCCCACCGAGACGCCGAGCACCGCCACGCCGGAGATGAGGGAGATGAAGGCCTGCTTCCGGCGCGCGGTCAGGTACCGCAGCGCGACCTGAAGCTCCCATGTCATTCCGAGGGACTCCGGTCGGACGGGTCCCGAGGAATGGCTTCTTCGTCCTCGTGTCCCTGACGTCCGCCCGGGGGCCTCATGTGCGGAAAGAGGATGACGTCCCGGATCGACGGCGAGCCGGTGAGGATCATGGCCAGGCGGTCGATGCCGACCCCGCAGCCTCCGGTGGGCGGCAGGCCGTGCCCCAGGGCGCGGACGTAGTCGTCGTCCATCTGGTGCGCCTCGAGGTCCCCCCGCTCGCGCTCGGCGAGCTGCTCGAGGAAGCGCTGGCGCTGCTCGAGCGGGTCGTTCAGCTCCGAGAAGCCGTTCGCGATCTCCATCCCGGCCGCGAAGAGCTCGAAGCGGTCCGCCACGCCCGGCCGGTCCGGGTGGGCCTTGGCGAGGGGCGAGATGTCCACGGGATAGTCGACCACGAAGGTGGGGTCCCAGAGGCGCGTCGCCGCGGGGTCCCAGCGCCTCTCGACCCAGACCTCGAAGAGGTGGGCCACCCTCTTCCCGTGCGAGAGGCCCTCGAGCCGGGCCCACGAGACCTCGTCGTTGAACACCTCGAGGTCGCGGGACCCGGCCGCGAGCCGCGAGGGCCGGGGGTCGCTCCGCAGCCACGCCGCGAGCCTCTCCCGGTCGGCGAGGTCGGCCTCCCCGAGGCCCCAGCCCTGCTCGTCCGCCACCGCCGCGATCGCCTCCGTCATCCGCACTCGTCGGAAGGGAGGGGCGAACGAGACCTTCCGGCCGCGATACTCGACGGGGCCCTCGCCGGCGACGCGCGCCGCCGCCGCCACGAGGTCCTCCGTCGTCGCCATGACGTCGCGGCAGTCGAAGTAGGCGGTGTAGAACTCGAGCATCGTGAACTCCGGGTTGTGCATCGAGGAGATGCCCTCGTTCCGGAAGTTCCGGTTGATCTCGTAGACGCGCTCGAATCCCCCCACCACGAGCCGCTTCAGGTAGAGCTCGGGGGCGATCCGCAGGTAGAGGTCCACGTCGAGCGCGTTGTGGTGGGTCACGAAGGGCCGGGCCACCGCCCCTCCGGCGATCGGCTGCATCATCGGCGTCTCGACCTCGACGTAGCCCCGCTCGTCGAGGAAGCGCCGCATCGCCGCGACCATGGCGCTCCGCAGGACGAAGGTGCGCCGCACCTCCGGGTTCGCGAGGAGGTCGAGGTAGCGCTGGCGGTAGCGGACCTCGACGTCGGCGAGGCCGTGCCACTTCTCGGGCGGGGGAAGGAGAGCCTTCGTGAGCAGCACGATCTCGCGGGCCTCGACGCTCAGCTCGCCCTTCCGCGTCCGCATGACCCGGCCGGCGACTCCGATGAAGTCACCGAGGTCCACGAGGTCGAAGAGCCGGTAGGCGTCCTCTCCCACCTCGTCCGACCGGACGTAGACCTGCAGGCGCGCCTCTCCGTCCCCGAGCGTCGCGAACGCGGCCTTGCCGTGACCGCGCTTCGTGAGGACCCGCCCCGCCACCCTCGCCGACACGGCGAGCGCGTCGAGCTCCTCGATCGTCTTCCCGCCGTATCCGGCGACGATCTCGCCGAGGCGGTGGCTGCGCTCGAACCGGGTCGGATAGACGAGGATCCCGAGCTCGCGGAGGATCCGCGCCCTCTCGAGCCTCGGCGCCGACTCCGCCGGCCAGCCCGGAACCGGCGGCTCCTCGCTTCCCGCCGCCCTGCGGTCGTCGCTCATGCGGTCCTCATCCCTGCGGGCCGCGGACGCGCCGTCGGATGGCGTCCAGCACGCCGTTGACGAACGCCGGGGACTCGGCGTCCCCGAAACGCTTGGCGAGCTCGACCGCCTCGTCGAGGACGACCGCCGCCGGCGTCTCCGTCTCCGCCGAGAGCTCGTAGGCTCCGAGCCGCAGGATCGTCCGCTCCACCGTCGCGATCCGGTCCAGGCGCCAGTGGGTGGCCGCCTCGGCGATCGCCTCGTCGAGCTCGGCCGCCCGCGACTGCGCCCCGCACGCCAGCCGCTCGGCCATCGCCCGCATCGGCGGCGTCCCCGAGCGCAGGCGCCAGAACCCCTCTCGCACCCGCTCCATCGGCTCGCCCGTGATCTCCCACTGGTAGAGGAGCTGGAACGCGCACTCGCGGGCCTTGGTCCGCCGCCCCATTCACCGGCCTTTCCGGCGGCCGCGGCGAACGCGGGAGCGGCGTGCGCCGGCACCGGCGATCGCACGCAGGGCGAGCGCCGTCGTCACTGCGGCCCGGGCCGCCTCCGCGCCCTTGTTGCCGGGCCCGGGCGCGGCGCGCCGACGGGCCTGCTCCTCCTGACGGACGGTCAGGACTCCGAAGGACACCGGCACGCCGGTCTCCCGCGCGACCGCGGCGAGGCCCGAGGCCGCCTCGCGGGCGACGTGCTCGTAGTGGTCGGTCTCGCCCTCGATGACGGCGCCCAGCGCGACCACGGCGTCGAAGCGGCCCGACCGCGCGGCGGCCCGGGCGGCGAGAGGGAGCTCGAACGCTCCCGGCAGGTCGAAGACGGCCACCCGGCCGGCCGCCGCGCCCATCTCGGCGAGCTCGCTCCGGGCGCCTTCGAGGAGGCCGTCCGTCACCGGCCGGTTGAAGAGCGAACGCACGATCGCGAGGCGCAGGCCGCGCGCGGAGGGGCGCTCCGGCGGCGCTTCCTTCATCGGCCCCCGCTCGTTCGCCCCGACATCCTTCCCCTCTCGAGAGCTCGCGCGACCGCGCACTATACCACCGGCTTTCTTGACTTGCCCGCTCACGCAGGTCTAGGCTCGTCCATGCTCCGCCGGATGATCGTCGCCTCCTCGCTCGCCCTCGCCGCCGGGTGCCAGAGCAGCGCCGGGAACCCCTTCGCCAGGACCGGAGCCTCCACACCGCCCTCGGCCGACGCCGCCCTCCTCTTCGTGAGCGGCTCCTGGAGCCAGACGCCCGGCCAGCCGCGCGAGCTCTTCGCGATCAACGCCGACGGGTCGAAAGTCGAGCGGCTCACCACGTGCGCCACGGCCTCGACGCCCTGCGACTTCCTGCAGGTCGCCCCGTCGCCCGACCGGAACCGGGTCATCGCGATCCGCACGATCCCCGGCGCGGCGGCGGGGACGAGCACCCTCTACTTCATGGACCTGTCGCGCTCGGTCGAGACGGTCATCTTCCAGAACCGGCGCGTGGACAGCGCGGACTACTCCCCGGACGGCTCGTTCATCATCTACTCCGCGCCCGAGGGAACGCAGGGGGACACGGACCTCTACTACTCGCAGCCCAACGGCCAGGGGGAGCAGGACCTCACGAGCACGACGACGTTCCGGGAGCTCGACCCCCGCGTCGACCCCTTCGCCAGCACGGCGGTGTACGAAGGCATCGACTTGAGCGTGGCGAACGGGGCGAGCCGCGTCTATCTCTTCTCGCAGACCCCGCTCACGAGCGGCCCCGCGACGGGAGGACCGGCCCTGCCCGGGACGCCCTACGTCGTGGGCGGCGACGCGAGCCCCGCCCTCTCCCCCGACGGGCTCTACGTCGTCTTCCGCCGCCTGACCGACGTCGGGAACGGCGGCCTCGGCAGCTGGGACCTCATGACCGTGAAGACGGACGGCGCCTCCCAGCCGACCGCGCTCGTCACGGGTCCGCTCTACCGGAGCGCTCCCGACTGGAATGCGAAGGGGATCGTCTACGTCGAGACGGACGCCTCCCAGTCCCGCTCGCAGCTCGTGCTCATCCAGCCGGACGGCTCCGGGCGCACCGTCCTCCACTCCGAGGACTCCGGCTTCCTCATGGGCTCGCCGCGCTGGCTGCCGGGGAGCTGAGGCCCTCCGGCGGCTAGCCCGGGAACGGGCTCGTCAGCCAGCCGATCGCCAGGGTCGAGAGGACGAAGGCCGCGAAGGCGGCGAGGAAGAAGCGGACCCGCTCGCGCGTCGTGTCTCGCAGCAGCGTCGCGAACACCGTCGAGACGAGAGCCGAGAAGACGAGCAGGGTGACGAGGTGGGAGTGCATCACTTGCCGCGGACTCCCCGCGCGGTGTCGAGCGCGTCCAGGATCACGAGGATGTTGAGGAGCCCGGCGACCGCGGTGAACGTGTTCCCGTACTCGAAGCTCGGCGACTTCACGAGGCGCACGATCTCGGCCGGGTCGGCCTGGCCCCCGAACCCGAGGAAGCGGGCGAGGACGTAGGGCGTTCCGATGCCCATCTGGGCGAGGCTGAAGAGGACCGCGAGGGGGTCCTCGAGGCCCAGGTTCAGCTGCAGCCGCGAGTCCATCGCGACCCCGAGGACGAAGAGGGCGAGGGTCGAGCCCATGAGCACGAGGCCCTTGCCCCGCCGGCCCAGGAAGAGATGGCCCAGGCCCGGCCACACCCAGGCCAGGAGGCCCGCCGCCACCGTGCGGGACGAATCGTGGGCCGCGTCTGCGGCCCTGGTCTCGGACACGTTTCTTCTCCTCGAGGTCGACCGCCGAACCGGCCGATGCTATCGGCCCCCCGACGAGGGGTCAAGCGGCGCGTTGCGCTCGCCCGCACCTCACCCTACCATGCGGCGATGCCCTCTGCGCGCGTCGCCGCTCTCGTCCTGCTCTGCTTCGCCCGGGCGGGGGCGGGGGCCGACCTCCTGCCCCTCGCCGACGTCCGGCCCGGCATGCAAGGGGTCGGCCGTACGGTGTTCGAAGGCGCCCGCGTGGACGAGTTCGGCGTGCGCATCCTGGGAGTGCTGGAGAACGCCGTCGGGCCGCGGCAGAGCATCATCCTGGCCCGCCTCGAGGGCGGGCCCCTCGCCGAGACCGGAGTCATCGCGGGCATGAGCGGGAGCCCGGTGTTCGTGGACGGCCGGCTGGTGGGCGCCGTGGCCTACGCCTTCCCGTTCGGGAAGGAGGCGATCGCCGGCCTCACGCCGATCGGCGACATGATCGCGGCCGGCGGCGACACCTCGCCTCGACCCGCCGCCGCTCGGCTGCACGCGCCGGGCCTCGACGGCACTCCCCTCGACCGATCCGCGGTGGCCGCCACCCTGCGCCGTTCCCTGCCGGCACTGGCGACCGGCACATTCCGCGGAGAGGCTCTCCCGGCCGGCGTGGCCGGAGCCTCCCTGAGCCCCCTCGCGCTACCCCTCGTCCTCTCGGGCTTCGACCCCGAGACCTTCGACTGGGCGCGAGGCGTCTTCTCGGCGATGGGATTCGCCCCCGTGATGGGGGGAGGCGCGGCGGGGAGGGTCGGCCCCCTGCCCGATCTCGAGCCGGGCGCGGCCGTGGGCATCTCCCTCGTCGAGGGCGACCTCGACCTGTCGGTGACGGGGACGGTCACGCACATCGACGACGGCCGGGTCTACGCGTTCGGCCATCCCTTTTACAGCCTCGGCCCGACCCGGTTCCCGATGAAGAAGGCCTGGGTGTACGCGGTCTTCCCGAGCCTCCAGGTGTCCTGGAAGATCGCCGCCGCCCTCGACACCGTCGGCACGATGGACCAGGACCGGACGACCGCGGTCTCCGGCCGCCTCGGCGAGGCCCCCGGCATGATCCCGGTCGAGGTGAGGCTCCGCTCGGCCAGGGCCGGCGAGCGCACGTTCCGGTTCCGGGTGGTCGACGACGAGCTCTTCACGCCCGTCCTCGGCTACGTCTCGCTCCTGTCGGTCCTGCAGGGCCACGCCCGCGCCCTGGGGGCGGCGACGCTTCGGCTGGACGCCCGTCTCCTGCTGGCCGGGGGACGCGAGGTTCGGGTGCGGGACGTGGTGGCCGCCGACCAGGCGGCGCAGCAGGCGGCCGCCGTCGTCGCCCGCCCGCTCGCCCTCCTCGTCGGCAACGACTTCGAGAAGGTGGCGATCGAGCGGCTCGAAGTGGCGGTCGACGCCCTGGAGACGCTCGAGCAGGCGACGCTCGTGCGGACCTGGGTGGACGGCCCGTCTCCCCTCCGGCCGGGCACCGTGGCCTCGGTGAAGGTCCAGCTCCGCACCCGCCGCGGCGAGACGCTGACCGAGACCCTGCCCGTCGCCATCCCGCAGAGCGCCCCCAGCGGCAGCTACACCCTCCTCGTCGCCGACGCCGCGACGATGGACGCCGTCGAGCAGCGCGAAAAGCGCCAGGGCGCGGCGGCGCGGGACCTGGCCCAGCTCCTGCGCCTCCTGAACGGCCTGCGCTCGGGAAGCGGGATCTACGCCCGGCTGACCCGACCCGCCGGAGGCGCCGTCGTGGGCGGAGAGTACCTGCCCGCGCTGCCCGGGTCCGTGCTCTCCGTGCTGGGCTCTTCCGATCAGGGGACGAGCGTCGTCCCCCTCCCCGCGTCGCCCGTCTGGTCCGGCGAGCTCACCACGGATCACGCCGTGTCCGGCTGGCGGCAGCTCACGCTCGCCGTCGAGCGCCGTTAGGATAAGAGGCCCGCCGACATGATCCGCCGAGTCGCCGTTCTCGCCCTCCTCGCCACCGCGGCCTCCGTCCGGGCCGCCGGCCCCCAGTTCTGGCGCCTCGAAGGAGCCTCGGCCTTCCTCGAAGGCGAGCTCCAGGGGCTGTCCCTCGACTCCGAGGGTCGCCTCCGGCTCGGCGCCTCGCCCCGGCCGCTCTTCGATCCGGAGGCTCCGAACGCGTGGAGCGTGGCCCGCGACCCCCGCGGCGTCCTCTACCTGGGCACCGGCAACGACGGCCGCGTCCTGCGCTTCGACGGATCGAAGAGCACCGTCCTCTACAAGGCGGAGGAGCTCGAGGTGCACGCGGTCGCGGCCGGGCCGGACGGCCGCGTCTACGCGGCCACGTCGCCGGAGGGCGCCGTCTACGCGATCGACGCCACCGGACGCGCCACCCGCTTCTTCGATCCGACGGAGCGGTACATCTGGGCCCTCGCCTTCGACGCCCAGGGCGCCCTCTACGTCGCCACCGGCGACGAGGGCCGGGTCTACCGGGTGGCGCGCGACGGGAGGTCCGAGCTGGCGCTCGCCTCCTCGGATACGCACGTCCTCTCGCTCGCCATCGACTCGAAGGGACGCGTCTTCGCCGGCACCGCTCCTCGCGGGATCGTGTACCGGATCGACGCACCCGGGAAGGCGTTCGTCCTCCTGGACTCGAGCTACCGCGAGATCAAGGCCCTCGACGTGGCCGCGGACGGCACCCTCTACGCGGCGGCGATCGACGGGCGCACGACGGAGACGCCGGCCCGTCCCGCGGCCACGCCGGCCGCCGGCCCCGCCGCTCCTGCCGGCGGAGCGGTCGTGGCCGAGGTCACGGTCAGCGAGAGCTACTCCATCGTCGCGCCGCCGGCCGCCCCGGCGACGGCCGCCGTCCCGGGCGCCGAGGCCGCCCCCGGGCCGCCGAAGGGCGCGATCCTGCGCCTCCGGCCCACGGGCGAGATCGACACCCTCTGGAGCTCGCCCGAGGACGTGCCGCACTCGGCGATCCGGGTCGGCGGCGACCTCCTCGTCGGCACGGGGAACAAGGGGAAGGTCTACCGCGTGAGCGACGACGGGCGCTGGTCGCTCGCAGCGACGCTGCCCGCGGAGCAGGTCACGGCCCTCGCCCGGGGGCCCGAAGGCGGCGCCTTCGTCGTGACCTCCAACCCGGCCCGCATCTTCGCTTTCGACGGGACGGCCGCCACGGAGGGGACCTTCCTCTCGAGGGTGAAGGACACCGCGGTCGTCTCGAGCTGGGGCCGCGTGTCCTGGGAGGGCACGGCGCCTCCCGGGACCGGGGTGCGGATCCAGACTCGGGCCGGCAACGTCGCCGCCCCGGACTCCACCTGGACCGAGTGGTCGCTCCCCGCGACTCGGGCGGGGGGAGAGCCCATCCACAGCGAGAAGGCCCGGTTCCTCCAGATTCGGTTGACGCTCTCCGGCAAGGGTGGGGCCACGCCGACGGTCGAGGCGGTCGCTGCGGCCTACCTGCAGCGCAACCTGCCGCCGGTCGTCAAGTCCGTCACCGTCCACCCTCCGGGCGAGGCGTTCCAGAAGCCCATCACCGCCACCGGCGAGCCCGAGATCCTCGGCCTCGAGGTCGATCCCCTGAGCGACCGTGCGGCGGCGCAACGCCCCCCCGCGGGCAGCCCCCCGGCGATCACCTTCAGCCGGAAGCTCTTCCAGAGGGGCCTCCGCACGTTCTCGTGGCAGGCCGAGGACCCGAACGGCGATGCCCTCCTCTTCGACGTCGAGTACCGCGCCGTCGGCGACGAGCGATGGCGTCCCCTCCGGACCGGCCTGACCGAGCCCGTGTTCGCCTGGGACACGGCGAGCGTGCCGAACGGACGCTACGTCCTGCGCGTCGTCGCCTCCGACGCGCCCGGCAACCCGCCCGCGCTGGCCCTGACCGCCTCGAAGGAGTCCGCCTCCTTCGAGGTCGACAACGCCCCGCCCACGATCGCCGCCTCGCTCGACCCCCGCGCGCCGAACCGCATCCACGCAACCGTGCGCGACGAGGCGACCCCGGTCCGCAAGCTGGAGATCTCGGTCGACGCCGGGCGATGGGTGGAGGTCCAGCCGGTCGACGGGATCGCCGACTCGCTCGAGGAGACGTACGACATCACGCTGCCGCCGGGCTCGGGTGCCGGGCCGCACATGGTGGTGCTGCGCGCCACCGACCTCCTCGGCAACGTCTCCACGGCTCGAGTGGACGTCCCGTAGGCCCGGCCCTGGACGTCCTGCTCGTCCGCGCCGGCGCACTCGGCGACCTCGTCCTCCTCCGGCGGACGATCGCCGCGCTGCGGAGAGGCCGCCACCGCGTCCGCCTCCTGGCGCCATCGGGGCCGGCCGCCGCCCTCGTCGGGCGGGGGGCCGGCGAGGTCGAGGCCGTCCTCCCGTGGGGAGGAGCGGAGATGGCGGCACTCCTCGCCGACGAGGACTCCGCGGGGCCTATCGCCTGGGCCCTCCGCTCGGCGGATGCGGTCCTCGCCTTCACCCGAAGCGCGTCCGTCATCGAGGTCCTCCGGTCCCGCTCCCGCCGCCTCGTGGTCCAGGACCCGACGCCGCCGCCGGCCGGACCCCACGCCTCTCTGTGGCTCGCGCGGAGCCTCGCCTCTCTCGGTTTCGACGCCACGTCCGATCCACCGCCGCTCGCGTTCACGGAGGCCGAGCACCGCGAGGCCGAGAGCCGCGCGCCGGGCCTGCCCCGCGGCTTTCTGGCGGTTCATCCGGGGAGCGGATCGCTGGCCAAGAACTGGCCGGGCGAGCGCTTCCGGGAGGCGGCGCACCGGATCGCAGGCGACGAGCCCTGGCTCCTCGTCCGCGGCCCGGCCGATGAGAACCTGCCGGCTCCAGACAGCGCCGTCGAGGCCAGCGAATGGCCTCTGCGGACGCTCGGCGCCCTTCTCTCTCGCGCCGGCCTCTTCGTCGGCAACGATTCGGGAGTCGCCCATCTGGCCGCGGCTTCGGCAGCGCCGACGCTCGCCCTCTTCGGCCCCACCGATCCCGCCGTGTGGGCCCCGGTCGGGGCCGCGGTCGAGGCGCTGCGCCCCCCGACCCGGGTGGTCGCCGACCTGGGCGTGGACGAGGTCGTCGCGGCCGCCCGCGCCCTCAGATCCGGGGCGAGCGGACCTCCATCCGGCTGATGAGCCGGTAGACGCTCACCGCCACCGGCCGGCCGCGGTACCGGACCGGCGTGTACCGCTGCTGCCGGAGCGCTTCGAGGAGGGGCGCCTCGCCCTCGGCGTTGCCTTCCAGGACGGTCACGCCCGCCACCGAGCCGTCGCGGGCGACGACCGTCTCGACGAAGACCGAGCCCTCGCCCCGGCCGGCGAGGACCTCGGGCGACAGGGCGAGCGCCGCCCTCTCGCGGGGCAGGTCGATGCCGTCGGACGGGAAGAGCGGGTTGCCCTCCGTGCCCGAGGCGGGCACCGCGCCCCAGGCGCCGGGCGCCAGGTGCACTTCGGGAAGCGGTCCGGTGTCGAGGGCGAGGACGCCCGCGAGCACTCCCACGAGCACGAGCGCGGCCGGGACGAGGCTCGGCACCATGAACGGTCGCGCGGCGGCGAAGCCGCGGAAGAGGAACGCGAGGGCCGGCCGCCTCTCCTCGGCCTCCATCTCCAGGCGCTCGAGCACGGCGGGAGCCACCGGCTCGGCCGCCGCGAGCCGGGGCAGCCCGGCGAGGAGCCCCGATACGGCCCGGAGCTCCCCGGCCCGGCGGGCGCAGTCCGCGCACTCCGAGAGGTGCGACGAGACCGCGCGGGCCGCCGCGGGCTCGAGCTCGCCGTCGAGCCATTCGGAGAGCCGGCTGCGAACGCGTCCGCACGTCATGGCCTCAAATCCTCCTCGACCCGTCCCCGCAGGCGGAGGCGCATCGCCTCCCGGGCCCGCGACAGACGGCTCTTGACGGTGCCCTCGGGGACTCCGAGGGCGTGGGCCACCTCCCCGCACGTCAGGCCCTCCACGTCGCGCAGGACCAGGACCGAGCGGTGCTCGAAGCTGAGCTCGAGCAGCGCCGCCTGGACGCACCGCGCGCGCTCGCGCCGACGCGCCTCCTCGTACGGGCTCGACCCGGACCCCCGTCCCGCCGAGGCCGCGCTCCCGACGATGCCGTCGTCCAGGGCCTCCTCGCGGTCCCGGCGGCGGCGGTGCCAGAAGCGCCGACGGTTGTGGCACTGGTTGACCGCGATCCGGTAGATCCAGGTCTTGAGGGTGCTGCGCGCCTCGAACCGTCCGAGCATGCGGTAGACCTGCAGGAACACCTCCTGGGCCACGTCCCGGGCCTCCTCGGGATCACCGAGCAGGCGGGCGGCCAGATTGAAGACCATGCCCTCGTGGAGCCGGACGAGGCGGGCGAAGGCCCCGGGATCGCCGGTGCGGCACGAGGCGACGAGCTCCCGGTCCTGGGTCGCGCCGGGGCTGAAGACCTGCGCCTCGAGCGGCATCTCACCGACGCCCATCGCGATCCCCCTGCCGCGCTCCACCAGTTTGGACACCGGCTCGCCCCGGGGCGTTCCCTCGGCCCATGGTACTCCTGGCGCTCTCGCGCTCGCGCCTATCGGCCCTCCGGCGCGAGGCCCCGCCGGGCGGCGAGGGTGGCTGCGGTCGCGAGGCCCACGAGCCCGGCCAGGACCAGCAGGCCGACGGCCGTCGTCCACCCGGCGACGCCGTGAGGCCGGAGGACCCCGGCGAGCGCCGGCAGGAAGCGGAACCCTCGACCCGCACGTACCGACGACAGGGCTCCGACGAGCGCGACGCTCCCGAGGCCGACGAGGAGAGCCACCCCCGCCCCGAGCCCCGCCCGCGCGGCGAGTCCGCGTTTCGAGAGCGGCTCCCCCGCGGGCGGGGCGAGGACCTCGAACTCCACGTCCCGCACGCCCCAGGGTACGAAGCGGGCCAGCATGACCAGGCCGGGGAGGCCGACGAACAGGGTCGACAGGAAGAAGTCCCGCCACCCCATCGCGTCGGCCAGGACGCCCGTGATCGGCCCGGCCAGGATCCGCGGGAGGGTGAAGAGGCTCGACAGGAGCGCGTACTGCGTCGCGGAGAAGCGCTTCTGCGTGAGCCGGAGGAGCAGCACGCCGAAGGCGCCCTGGGCGAGGCCGCTCGTTCCGAGCTCGAAGCCGTGCGCAGCGTACATCAGCAGGCGGTTCGGCCCCACCTGGGCCACGGCGGCGTAGCCGAGGTTTGCGGAGAGCTGCAGGATCCCGAAGACCCAGAGCGCCCGGCCCAGACCCAGCGGTCCGGTCAGGATCCCGCCCAGGAGGGTGCCCCCGACGGCCGCGAACTGGCCGATCGTCGTCCGGGCGAAGCCCACGTCGAAGTCGCTGAAGCCGGTCTGGACGAGGAAGGGACCGATGAGGGACTGGCTCAGGTTGTCGGCGAGCTTGTAGAGGACGACGAAGGCGAGGATCTCGAGCGAGCGGTGCTGGGCGAGGAAGCCGACGAACGGCCCCCACACCGCCTCGCGCAGCGTGCGCGGCGGCGCGGGCAGGGACTCCGGCTCGGGAGCGAGGGCCGTCACCACCATGCAGGGCACGTAGAGAAGGGCCAGGAGGAAGTTGACGAGCTTCCAGGACGTCGCCCCGGCGAGGGTGATCGCCACCCCGCCCGCCACCAGCATGGCCGCGCGGTAGGAGGCGGTGCGGAGGCCCGAGGCGAGGCCCAGCTCCTCGCGGCGCAGCACCTCCACGGCGTAGGCGTCGATCGCGATGTCCTGGGTGGCGGAAGCGAAGGCGATCGCGAGGGCGAACGCCCCGATGACCCACACCGCCTCGGGGTGGCTCGACACGCCGGCGAGGCCCATCGTGACCGCGAAGAGCGCGACCTGGCCGACCAGGATCCACCCCCGCTTGCGGCCGAGAAACGGCGGCGGGAAGCGGTCCATCCACGGCGACCACAGGAGCTTGAACGACCACGGGGCCTGCGCGAGCGTGAAGAGGCCGATGACCTTGATGTCGACGCCGACCCGTGCCATCCAGGCCGGGATGGCGATCCAGACGACCCCGAGGGGGAGGCCCGACGAGAACGACAGCAGGACGACGGAGGAGAGCCGCCGGCTCCCCACGATCGACCGGAGCCGCGCCCAGCCCCGGCTCTCCCCTTCGGGCTCCGCCAAGACGCCTCCTCGCGACGGCGCGCGAGGATAGCATCCTCATGCACCCTGGGCGACGAGGGCGGGCCGGCGCGTCCGCGCCCACAGGGCCTGGCGGGTGATCCCCAGCTCCGTGGCCGCCCGCGCCACGTTGCCGTGATGCCGCTCCAGCGCGTCCTGGATGAGCTCGGCCTCGAAGCGCCGAACGGCCTCCCGCAGCGGCCCCGCCCTTCCGGTCGGCCGCTCCCGCAGCTCGGGAGAGAGGTCCTCGACCGCGACCGGACGGCCCGTGGCGCGCACGCCCGCACACCGCATCTCGTACTGGAGCTCCCTCACGTTGCCGGGCCACGAGTGCCCGAGGAGGGCCGCCTCCGCCTCGCGGCCGAGCGCGGGCGGCGCCCCGCCCCGCTCGGCTGCCTGCCGGTGCAGGAAGTGGCGGGCCAGCAGGAGCACGTCGTCTCCCCGCTCTCGCAGCGGCGGCAGGTCGAGCCGCTCGCCCTTGAGCCGGAACCACAGGTCGCGCCGGAAGCGTCCCTCCCGCACGCGCCGCTCGAGGTCGACGCTCGTCGCGCTCACGACGCGCACGTTCGCCCGGCGCACGGCGGTGTCCCCCAGGCGCTGGTACTCGCCGTCCTCGAGGAAGCGGAGGAGGCGCACCTGGGCCAGAGGCGACATGTCCCCCACCTCGTCCACGAAGAGGGTGCTCCCCTCGGCCCGGGCCACGTAGCCCTCGTGGTCGCTCACCGCGCCCGTGAAGGCGCCCCGCGCGTGGCCGAAGAGCTCCGAGATGAGGAGCTCGTCGCTGAGGCCGGCCACGTTCACGGCCACCATCGCGCGGCCGGCGCGGGCGGACAACGCGTGGACCGCCTTCGCCACGACCTCCTTCCCCGTCCCCGTCTCGCCGAAGACGTGCACGCGCTCGTCGCTCGGCCCGAACAGCACGAGATCCCGCTTCAAGCGCTCCATCGCCGGGCAACGGCCGATCAGCCCGGCGAGGGCCGCCACATTCCCTGGCATGACTTCCTCCCTTGGGTGGTGGTTCGTCGAATGAGACCGGCGGACGACGGCGAGAGGCTATTCGAACCGGCCGGGGGCGCCCGCCAGTCCCTGTCACACATCCGCGAGCGTCACAGAGCCCCGTTCCTTGACAGCACGGAATGCGTTGCCCCACGATGTCGCTCGTGCTGCGCTTTCTCACGGCCGGCGAGTCGCACGGCCCCGGCCTGACCGTCGTCGTGGACGGCCTTCCCGCCGGCGTCCCCGTCGATCGCGAGGCGATCGACGCCGACCTCCGCCGCCGCCAGGGTGGCTACGGCCGCGGCGGCCGCATGAAGATCGAGACCGACACGGTCGAGATCCTCGGCGGCGTCCGCCACGGCCGCACCCTCGGCAGCCCGGTGAGCCTCGTCGTGCGGAACCGCGACCACGAGAGCTGGCGCGACGTGATGTCGCCCGACCCCCAGCCGGACGCGGCCCGAGAGAGAAGGCGGCTGCGCTACCCGCGGCCCGGCCACGCCGATCTCGCGGGCGCCCTCAAGTACGGCACCTCCGACCTGCGGAACGTCCTCGAAAGGGCGAGCGCCCGCGAGACGACGGCACGGGTGGCGGCGGGGGCGCTCGCGCGGTCTCTGCTCCGCGCGGCGGGGGTCGAGGTTCGGAGCCACGTCGTCAGGATCGGGGCGGCGGCGATGCCGGAAGGGCCGGTCGCGTGGGGAGCCCTCGATCGCGTGGAGGCGAGCCCTGTTCGCTGCGCGGACGAGGCGGTATCGGCTGCGATGATCGCCGAGATCGACCGGGCCAAGAAGGACGGCGACACGGTCGGGGGCATCGTCGAGGTCGCCGCCCGCGGAGTCCCCCCGGGCCTCGGCTCCTACGTCCAGTGGGACCGGCGCCTCGACGGGCGCATCGCTCAGGCCCTCATGTCGATCCCGGCCGTCAAGGCGGTGGCCATCGGGGAGGGCTTCGCCGGCGGGACGACGCGCGGATCCGCATTCCACGACGAGATCCTCTGGGACTCGAGCGCCGGCCTCGAGCGCCCGACGAACCGCGCCGGCGGCCTCGAAGGCGGGGTGTCGAACGGCGAGGAGGTCCGCGCCCTCGCCGTGGTGAAGCCCATCCCGACCCTCCTGATCGCCCTGCGCTCGGTGGACCTCGCGACCAAGGAGCCGCAGAAGGCCTCGGTCGAGCGGAGCGACACCTGCGTCGTGCCCGCAGCCGGCGTCGTGGCCGAGGCCATGCTCGCCCTCGTCCTCGCGGACGCGCTCCTCGAGAAGGCCGGGGGCGACTCGGTCGACGAGCTCCTGGCCCATCTCGAGTCGACGCGCGCCGGGCAGGCCCGCCTCGCCCGCCCTCGCTGACGGTCCACCGATTCCGGCGATAATTCGCGCGCCATGACCATCCGTCCGATCGTCCGGTTCGGGGACCCCGTCCTCCACCAGCCGGCCTCGTCCGTGGAGCGCGTCGACGACGGGGTCCGAGCCCTCTTCGACGACATGGTGGCGACCATGTACGCCGCACCGGGGATCGGCCTCGCCGCGCCCCAGGTCGGGGTCCCGCTGCGGGTCATCGTCATCGACCTCTCGGTGGGCGAGGATCCCCAGCAGGTGATCAAGCTGGCGAACCCCGAGGTCCTCGAGAGCGAGGGCGAGCAGAAGCACGAGGAAGGCTGCCTCTCGATCCCCGGCTTCGCCGGCTCTCCCTGCCGGCCGGCGCGCGTGACCGTGCGCGGGCTCGGACCCGAGGGCAAGGAGCGGGTCTACACGGCCACCGACCTCCTCGCCCGCGCCTTCTGCCACGAGATCGACCACGTCGACGGCCTCGTCTTCGTGGACCGTCTCTCCCCGCTCAAGCGCGACCTCATGAAGCGCAAGCTCCGGAAGCGCGCCCGGGAGGGCTGGGAGGAGTAGCGCCTTGCGGATCGTCTTCCTCGGCAGCGGGAGCTTCGCCATCCCCTGCTTCGAGGCCCTCCTCGACGCGGGCCACGACGTCGCGGCCCTCGTCACCCAGCCCGATCGCCAGCGGGGAAGAGGCCAGGCCATGGCCTCTCCGCCCCTCAGGCCGGTCGCGGACCGCCGGGGCGTCCCCGTCCTGCAGCCGCGGCGGGTGCGTGAGCCGGAGGCCCAGGAGGCCATCGCGCGCCTCCGGCCGCAGCTGCAGGTCGTGGTGGCGTTCGGCCAGATCCTGCCCCGCAGCGTGATCGACCTGGCGCCCCTCGGCACGGTGAACGTCCACGCCTCGCTTCTCCCCCGGCTCCGCGGTGCCGCGCCCATCCAGTGGGCGATCGCGACCGGCGAGACCGAGACGGGTGTCACGACCATGCTCATCGACGAGGGCCTCGACACCGGTCCCACGCTCCTCGCCCGCCGCACGTCGATCGGCCCCGAGGAGACGGCGGCGGACCTCGAGCCGCGGCTCGCCCGGCTGGGCGCGGAGGCGCTCGTCGAGACCGTGCGGGGTCTCGCCGAAGGGACGCTCGTGGCCCGTCCACAGGACGACACCCGAGCCACCCTCGCGCCGATGCTCGAGAAGGAGGACGGCCAGGTCGACTGGGCTCGGGCCGCGGCCGAGATCGCCCATCGCGCGCGCGGCTTCCACCCCTGGCCCGGGGCCTTCACCTCGCACGACGGGCGCCTCCTGAAGGTCCTGCGCGTCCGCGACGCGCCCGGAGCGGCGGTGGCCGCCGCCCCAGGCACGATCGTGGGCGTCGATCCCGAGGGCGTCACCGTCGCCTGCGGGGACGGGACGCGCCTCCGTCTCGTCGAAGTCCAGGAGGAGAGCCGACGGGCGATGCCGGCGGCCGCGTGGGCCCAGGGGGCGCGGATCAGGCCGGGCGCGCGGCTGGGTTGAGCGTCGTGGCGCAGTCCGCGCGTGCCCTCGCCCTGGAGACGTTGCGCCGCCTGTCCTCGGGCCGAGTGACCGTCGCGGACCTCCTCGCTCGTCCCGCCGCGGAGGCCCTCGACGAGCGGGACCGGGGGTTCCTCCACGAGCTCGTCCTCGGGACCCTGAGGCGCCGGGGCTGGCTCGACCACGTCCTCGGAGGCCTTTCCAGCCGGCCGCTCGACCGCCTGAGCCCGGGCGTCCTCGACGCCCTGCGGCTCGGCGCCTACCAGCTGCTCTACCTCCGCGTGCCCCCGCACGCGGCGGTTTCCGAGTCGGTCGAGCTCGCCCGGCAGGTCGAGCCCCGCTCCGCCGGCTTCGCGAACGCCATCCTCAGGCGCCTCCAGCGCGAGGGCCCGCCCAAGGAGCCTGAGGCCGGGACCGATCCCCTGGGCTGGCTCACCACGGCCGGATCGCTGCCGCGCTGGCTGGCGGACCGCTGGTGCTCCGCCCTCGGACCCGAGGCCGCCGTCGCGCGCGCGCAGGCCCTGCTCGAGCCCCCCCGGACCTGCATCCGCCTCAACCCCCGGGTGCCGGACGCCGAGGCCCAGCTCGCATCGGCGGGCGTCGCGAGCCGCGCGACGGGCGTCCCCGGCGCTCTGGAGACGACGGGAGGCCGCCTCCTCGACCTCGCCCGCCGCGGAGTCCTCTACGTGCAGGACGAGGGCGCCCAGGCCGTCGCCCGCCTCGCCGCGAGCGACGGCCTCGTCCTCGACGCCTGCGCCGCACCGGGCGGCAAGGCCCTCCTGATCGCCGACGCCGGAGGACCCCGGACTCGCGTGATCGCCGCCGAGGCCTCGCGGCGGCGGGTGGCGACCCTCGCCCGGCTGGTCTCGCGCTGGGGCGCGCCCAACGTGAGCATCGTCGTCGGCGACGGCGTCCGGCCGCCGTTCCGGACGTCCTTCGACACGGTCCTGCTCGACGCACCCTGCAGCGGCCTCGGCACCCTCGCGCGCAACCCCGACCTCCGCTGGCGCCTCGGGCCCGGGGACATCGTCCGTCACGGCGCCGGCCAGCGGCGGCTCCTCGAGAGCCTGTCCCCCTTCGTCGCGCCGGGAGGGCGTCTCGTCTACTCGACGTGCTCCCTCGAGCCCGAGGAGACGGAGGACGTCGTGGGCCCGTTCACGGAGGCGCACGCCGAGTTCGAGCCGGAGCCACCGCCCCCGTGGGCCGACCGCTTCCGACGAGGATCCTTCGTGAGGATCCTGCCCGCCGGCGGAGGAGACGCCTTCTTCGTCGCCCGGCTTCGGCGCCGGCCCCGCGTGGGGGATGTGGTACCCTGACGGCTCGCGCCGCCGCGCACGCACGCCTTTGAGCCCTTCGAAGATCCTCCGAGTCCTCGGGAAGAACGCGCTGCTCGCCGTCGCCCTCGTGTCGACGCTGGCCCTGAGCTCTCTCGTGACGATGCGCGTCGTCCTCGCCTCGCGCGACGTCGCCGTGCCTCCCCTCGCCGGCCATGCCGCCGCCGAGGCCTTCGCTCTCGCCGCCCAGCGCGGGCTCTCGCTCCGGATCGAGGGCCGCCGCCACGACGCCGTCGTGCCCGCCGACCACATCGTCGCCCAGGAGCCGCCCCCCGGCTCCACGCTGAAGGCCCACCGGGCGGTGCGCGTCTGGGTGAGCCTCGGGCCCCGCCGCGCGACCGTGCCCCAGGTCGAGGGCGGAACGGTGAGGACGGGCCGCATCGCGCTCGAGCAGGCCGGAGTGCCCGTGGCCCGCGTCGTCGAGATCGAGGACGCGGCTCCCGAGGGGACCGTGCTCGTCCAGCGCCCGCCGCCGGGCGAGGCGGACCTCTCGCCGGGCGGGGCGTCGCTCCTCGTCAGCCGGGGGCCGGCCGGGGCGAGCTACGTCATGCCGGACCTCATCGGGCGCGACGCGGCCGCCGTCCTCCGGGCGCTGCAGGCCGCGGGCCTCAAGGTTTCGGACGTGCGCTACCGCACGTACCCGGGGGTCCAGCCGGGCATCGTGCTCCGCCAGACCCCGCCCGCCGGATACCCGGTGAGCCCGCGCGGCGCGGTCCTCCTCGACGTGAGCAAGGGCGCCTCGTGATCCTCGCCCCCTCCATCATGGCCTCCGACCTCGGCCGCCTGGCCGACCAGCTCGCCGCCGTGGAGCGAGGCGGAGCGGGCCTCGTGCACGTGGACGTCATGGACGGCCGCTTCGTCCCCAACATGACCTTCGGCCCCCTCGTCGTCGAGGCCTGCCGGCGAGCCACTTCCCTGCCCGTCGACGCCCACCTCATGATCGAGAGCGCCGAGCGCTACCTGGACGCCTTCGTGGACGCGGGCGCTTCGTCCGTCAGCGTCCACGTGGAGGCCCTCCCCCATCTGCAGCGGGCGGTCGAGCACCTGCGGAAGCGGGGGGTCCGGGCGGGCGTCGCCCTCAACCCCTCGACGCCGCTCGGCTCGCTCGAGGAGATCCTGCCCGAGGTCGACTTCGTCCTCGTCATGTCCGTGAATCCGGGCTTCGCCGGACAGAAGTTCCTGCCCGCGAGCCTCGACAAGATCCGGAGGCTGCGGGACACCCTGCGTTCGCGGGGCCTCGGGGCCGGGATCCAGGTGGACGGCGGCGTTCACGTCGGCAACATCCGCTCGGTCGTCGAGGCGGGGGCCGGGTTCGTCGTGGCCGGTGCCGCGGCGTTCGCCGGCGGCGACCCGGAGGCGTCGGTGAAGGCGCTCCTGGAGGCCGCCCGGTGAAGGCTGTCGTCACCGGTGCGGCCGGCTTCATCGGCTCCCATCTCGCGGAGAGCCTCGTCGGGGACGGGCACGAGGTGGTCGGGATCGACTGCTTCACCGACTATTACCCCCGCGCGGCCAAGGAGGCGAACCTCGGCCCGCTCCGGGGGAGCCCGCGCTTTCGACTCGTCGAAGGGCGGCTGCAGGACCTCGACCTGGCCCCCCTCCTCGAGGGCGCCGAGCACGTCTACCACCTCGCCGCCCAGGCCGGCGTGCGGGCCTCGTGGGGTCGCGAGTTCTGCCACTACACGGAGCACAACGTCCTCGCCACGCAGCGACTGCTCGAGGCGGCGGTGGACGCGGGGCGCCCCACCGTCGTCTACGCCTCGTCCTCCTCGGTCTACGGGGACGCAGGCGACCTGCCGCTCCGGGAAGACGGCCCCTGCCGGCCGATCTCGCCCTACGGCGTCACGAAGCTGGCCGCGGAGCACCTCGCGCTCCTCTACCACCGCAACCACGGCCTCCCGACCGTCTGCCTGCGCTTCTTCACCGTCTACGGCCCGCGGCAGCGGCCGGACATGGCGTTTCACCGCTTTCTCCGTTCGGCTCTCGAAGGGCAGGAGGTCACGCTCTACGGCGACGGTCTCCAGACCCGCGACTTCACCTACGTCGCCGACGTCGTCGCCGCAGCCCGGACCGCGCCCCTTTCGGGGCGCCACGGCTGCGTGTATAACGTTGGCGGAGGCGAGCGCGTCGCCCTCAACGACGTCCTCCGGGCCGTCGAGCGCATCACTGCCCGGACCCTCCGCATCCAGCGTCGGGAGGCCCAGAAGGGCGACATGAGAGACACCTTCGCCGACACCACCGCGGCCCGTCGGGACCTCGGCTTCCGGTCGACCGTGAGCCTGGCCGACGGCCTCGTGCGCGAGTGGGAGTGGATCCGGGGGGGCCGTTGAGGCGGTGGCTGGCCGTCGCGGCGGCGCTCGTCCTGCCGGCGTGCTCGAGCCACCACGTCAACCTCGAGGCGCTCTCGAGCGCCTCCGACCAGGTCGTCTGGGAGGCGGGCCAGAAGGCCGTGGAGAAGAAGGACTGGGAGTCGGCGCGGCAGTACTTCCGTCGCCTGATCGACGCCTTCCCCCAGAGCGAGCACCAGCCCGACGCCAGGATCTCGCTCGCCGACAGCTACTTCGAGGAGGGAGGTACGGCCAACTACGTGCTCGCCGTCTCCTCCTATCGCGAGTTCCTGACCCTCTACCCGCAGCACCCGAAGTCCGACTACGCCCAGTTCCGGGCCGCGGAGTCCTACTACAAGCAGAAGAACACGCCCGAACGGGACCAGACGACGACCGAGCAGGCCCTCGAGGAGTACCAGAGGCTGCTCGACATCTATCCCCAGTCCGCCTGGGTCGAGCCGGCCCGGGACCGGGTCCACGACTGTCGCCAGTCTCTCGCCCGCGCCCACTTCTCGGTCGGCTTCTTCTACCAGAAGACCCGGCAGGCCTGGCGATCCGCGATCGGGCGCTACGAGACGATCCTCGCGGACTACCCGGACTTCGACCGATTCGACGAGGTCCTGTTCCGGCTATCGGAATGCCTCGGCAACGCGGGCCGCTATGCGGAGGCCCGGCCCTACCTCGGACGGCTCCAGGCCGAGTTCCCGGACAGCCCGTTCGTCGATCTCGCGAAGAAGCTCGAGGCGACGTTCCCGCCTCCGGGCGTCCCGGCCGTGGCGCCCGCCAAGGCCCCGGCGAGTCCGCAGCCCTCTGCCAAGCCCGCCGCCGACCCCACGCCGCCCTCGGCGCCACCGCCCGGCCGCTGACCTCAAGTGTCACTTTGACGATTCGAGTAAAGATCTCTTGACGACACGCCTTTTTTCCTGATACCGTCCCCGAGAGCCCAAGGTCCATCGGCGGGAACCGGGGCTCTCACGTTGGACGGGTCGAGTGCCGTCCAGGAGGGTAAGGCTGTGAGACCGAAGCTCATCGTCGGTGGTCTCGTGACGTTCGTTCTGACGGGAGGGCTGGTCCTGGCCGCCGATGCGCCGGCCGGCCTCCAGACCGGCCCGGCCACGATCGCCCCCCACTGGACCAAGAACCCGTCCTTCCCCACCACCATCCCGGAAGGGGCCGCCTACTACATCGTCGTCCGTGGCGACACCCTCTGGGACGTCGCGGGGCGCTACTTGAAGAGTCCCTACCTCTGGCCACAGATCTGGGACCAGAACAAGTACATCAAGGACGCCCACTGGATCTACCCCGGCGACCCCCTCGTCCTGCCGAAGCTCGCCGTCGTCGCCGAGCAGGCGGGCCAGGCCCCTCCGGGCGGACCGCCGGAAGGGATCGGCCCCGGGGCAGGCCAGGAGTCGCCCCTCGGCCAGGCGCCGGAGGGCGAAGCGGGCGCGGCCGCGGCGGCTCTCGGGCCGGTCACCGAGGAGATGACGCTGCAGTGCGCACAGTACGTCGTGTCGTCGCGTGAAGACGAGAGCCTGTACCTCCTGGGCTCGGAGCAGGGCGACGACAAGGTCGCCCTGGCCGAGCGCGACATCGTGTACCTGAGCAAGGGCGCCAACGCGGGCGTCAAGGCCGGGGACCTCTACTCGCTCCAGCACGAGGCCTACACGGTGAAGCACCCCGTCTCCGGCAAGAAGATCGGCATGAAGATCGAGACGACGGGCTGGGTCAAGGTCATCATGGTCCAGGACGACAGCGCCTGCGCCGTGATCGAGCACTCCTGCCTCGACGTCCACGCCGGGGACTACCTGAAGCCCTTCGAGAAGGTCAACGTCCCGATGGTGGTGCGGAAGGATCCGGCCGACTGCTGCACGCCGCCCAACGGCAAGGTCAGCCGCCACGTGGTCGATCTCCAGGACGACGCCACGATCGCGGGGACGGGCCAGCTCGTGACGATCGACGCCGGGACCGAGGACGGGGTCGCACCGGGAAACGTCTTCTCGGTCTACCGCATCATCTACCCGTCGGTGCCGACGCCCCGCGACGCCGTCGGCGAGGCCACCGTCATCTCGGTCCGCGACCGCACGGCCACCGCGAAGGTGACCTACTCCCACAAGGAAGTCATGGTCGGCGACCAGGTGGAGCTGCGGTAGGGGCGCTTCAGCCCGGCCCGCGCTCGGCGCGCGGAGCGATTCGGACGACGTCCTTCCAGAAGCGGAGGAAGTAGTCCGCACCCGACGCCAGCGTCACCGCGACGACCACCCCGAGGGCCACCAGGCCTGGAACCCGCAGGGCGGGCAGGAGCCGCGACAGGAGCAACAGCAGGATGGCCGTGACCTGGGTGGCCATCTTCGCCTTGCCCAGGCCGGACGCCCGGATCAGCACCCCCCGCCCCGCGGCCACGTTGCGCAGGCCGGTCACCGCCAGCTCGCGGGCGAGGATGATCATCACGACCCAGGCCGGCACGAGGCCCATCTCGACGAGGGACAGGAACGCGGCCGCGGTCAGCAGCTTGTCGGCCAGCGGGTCGAGGAGGATGCCGAGGCGCGTCACCTCGTTCCGCCTCCGCGCGAAGAACCCGTCCAGGTAGTCGGTCAGCACGGCCAGGCCGAAGATCGCCACCCCCAGGTAGACGTGTCCCTCGAACCGCGTCAGCAGAACCACGACGAGGAGAGGGACGAGGAAGATGCGGAGGACGGTGAGCGCGTTCGGCAGGTTGACCGTGCGGTCTTCTCGCGGGCCCAACCGCCGGTTTATACGGGAAGCCTCGGCCGCGCGTCAAGGATGCGCGGGGACGCAT
>DATJYX010000072.1:0-2004 GCA_035577965.1 Vicinamibacteria bacterium
CCCCGTTCTCCGGGTTGAGCGCGAGCGCCTTCTCGTACTGGGCGATCGCGTCGTCCACGCGTCCCGTCGCCATCAGGGCGGCGCCGAGGCCGCTCATGGCCTCGTCGAACTCCGGGTTCGCCGCCACCGCCCTCTCGAAGTGGGGGATCGCCTCCGCCGGTCGCCCGGACGAAGCGAGCGCCGCCCCGAGGCTGTTCTGCGCCCGGTCGTCTTCGGGGTCGAGGGCCAGCGCCTGCTCCCACGCCGGGACGGCCGCCGCGAAGCGGCCCTTCTCGGAGAGCGCCGCCGCCTCGTTGAAGAGGCGATAGAAGTCCACGGCCGGGGCGTCGATCTTGAGGAAGCCGTCGGCGGGGACGTTCACGAACTCGGGGATGTTCACCGCCCGGTTCGCGGCCGTCGAGTTCTCGACGAGGAGGGGAGGGCTGTCGGTCCCGTCCTCGTCCACGTGGGTCAGGAACATCTGCGTGTAGGGCGAGCGGCTCTTGGAGGAGAAGACGAGCCAGCGGCCGTTCGGCGAGAAGCTGTGCCAGGAGTTCATGAGGGGCGTGTTGCAGCGCATGAGGCGGGCCTCGCCGCCCTCCGCGGGGACGATGAAGAGCCGGCTGTCCGGTCGCATGAGGAGGCCGTTCTTCGCCTGGACGAAGACGATCCACCGCCCGTCGGGCGAGATCTTCGGGAAGGAGTTGCTCATCCCGTTGCCGGAGGCGCCGGCGACGGGCTCGGCCTTCCCGCCCCGTCCGCCGTCGAATGGGATCCGGTAGAGGTCGTACCGGATCGGGACCTCGTTCGGGTCGTTGGCGAAGGTGGCGAGAGGGCGGCCGGGCGGCCTCGGGTCCGTCGCCTCCGCGCGGGCGAAGACGAGGTACCGGCCGTCCGGGCTCCACGTGGCGTTCGCCTGGACGTACCGGGGATCGTCCGCGCCCGGGAGCGGCTCGAGCCTGCCCGTCGTCCGGTCGTACCACACGAGGATGCCGCCCGTCGGGTAGAACACCTGGAGGAAGCGGTAGGTCGGGAAGTTCGCCACGTAGTAGAGGGGAACGAGGGGCCGCTTCGACAGGGGCAGTTCGGCGTACCGCGCATCCGCCTCCGCGTCCCTCGGCTTGATCGTCGTCACCACGTACCGGCCGTCGGGCGACACCTGCGACATGAAGCCGACCCGCAGCTGGTTGCCGAGCTTGCTGCGGAAGGAGCTCCAGGCGACGACGTCCTGGTTGCGGATCGTCGTCTGGGGCTGGACGGAGGCGAGAGCGTAGAGACCCTTGTCGTTCTTGGGGCCGTCGAGGTCCATCCCGAGGGTCTTCCCGCCGCGGGAGAAAGAGTGGCAGTTCGCGCAGGTGTGCATCCCCGTCAGGAGCACGCGGCTGCGCGGCTCGGCGACGCTCCGGAGCCGCCAGGCGATGAGCGGCACGTTGGCGACGGCGAGCGGGCTGATGAGGCCCTTCTCTCCCGCCGAGGGCATGAGCGGCACGTCACGGTAGAAGATCGGCGCGCCGACGGGGTCGGCCGACGTCCGGATCCGGACCTCGCCCCGCGAGACGGGACGGCCCGCGGCGCCGGCGGCCAGGCCGGTGATCGTCACCGTGGCTTCGCCTCCCCGCGAGCCCGCCTCGATCGCGGCCCAGGTTGCGGCGGGCGGCTTCCACGTGCGGGCCGCCGCCTGCTCCGGCGTCAGCTTCGGCGGCTCGTTGGTCGGGCCGACGCACCGCGGGTCGATCTCGCCCACGCGCAGCCGCGGTCCGAGCGTCCTCGCGCGGACCGCCGGAGAGCCGTCCGCGAACGTCACCTCCAGCCGCCAGCGCACGGCGTCCGGCGAGGGGTCGCGCCAGAGGAAGGTGGGCGCCTCCATGTCGGGAGGGAAGATCGACCCGTCCTGCGGGTAGTCCACGACGATCGGGGCCAGGCTGGCGGCTCCCTCGAGCGAGGATCCCTCGCCGCTCCCGGCCGCCGGACGCTCGATCGCGGCGACACCGGCCAGGACCCCGACCGAGAGAGCGAGCTTCAAGG
>DATJYX010000073.1:0-3878 GCA_035577965.1 Vicinamibacteria bacterium
GCCGAGCGCCTCGAGATCCCCCCGCCCCCCTTCTCGGAGGGGATCTTCCCCTGCTCGAGCTGCCACGCCGACCTGAAGGTGAATCGCGAGCGGCGGCCGCTCACCCAGATGCACGACGACGTCCAGCTCCGGCACGACGAGCAGCACCGCTGGTGCCTGGACTGCCACGACGCCACGAACCGCGACCGGCTTCACCTGGCGAGCGGCGAGCTCGTCCCGTTCGAGCAGTCCTACCTGCTCTGCGGCCAGTGCCATGGCGAGAAGCTGCGGGACTGGAGGGCGGGCGTGCACGGGCGGCGAACCGGCTACTGGAACGGCCCGAAGCGCTACCTGCTCTGTGCCCATTGCCACAACCCCCACCAGCCGCGGTTCCGCGCCCTGCCGCCGAAGCCGGCGCCTCAGCGGCCGGAGAGGCCGAAGGAGACGATCGGATGGCTTCCGTGAGGCAGGACCCGGAAGACGCGGGCGCTCCCTCCCGCCGCGAGTTCGTCTCCTGCGCCGCCGCGGCGGCGGCCGGCTTCCTCCTCACCGCCTGCGGCCCGAAGCGGCTCGTCGAGATGCCGAAGGAACGTCTGCGGGCCGCGCTTCGCGAGATGGAGCGGCAGTACTCCGAGGCCTACGGCACCGCGGTCACGGTGGCCGACACGAAGGCGCTGCCCGGCGTGCAGTTCGCCTACGCCCTCGACCTCTCCCGCTGCATCGGGTGCCGCCGGTGCGTCTACGCGTGCGTGGAGGAGAACAACCAGTCCCGGGATCCGCAGATCCACTGGATCCGCGTGCACGCGATGGAGAAGGAGAAGGGGGTGGACTTCTCTCACTCCGACCCCTACTACGACCCGAAGGAGGTCCCCCAGGAGGGCCGCTTCTACGTCCCCGTGGCCTGCCAGCAGTGCGAGAACCCCCCGTGCGTGAAGGTGTGCCCGGTCGGGGCCACGTGGAAGGAGGAGGACGGGATCGTCGTGATCGACTACGACTGGTGCATCGGGTGCCGGTACTGCATGGCGGCGTGCCCCTACGGTGCCCGGCACTTCAACTGGGCCGAGCCCACCATACCGAAGGGGGAGCTCAACCCGAGCACCCACTACCTGGGCAACCGGCCGCGCAGGAAGGGGGTGGTGGAGAAGTGCACGTTCTGCATCCAGCGCAGCCGCGCCGGCCGCTATCCCGCCTGCGTGGAGGTCTGCCCCGTGGGGGCCCGCAAGTTCGGCAACCTCCTCGATCCCGAGAGCGAGATCCGCTACATCATCGAGAGGAAGCGCGTCCTCGTCCTGAAGGAGGACCTGGGCACCGTGCCCCGGTTCTTCTACTTCTACGCGACGTGAGGCCCGCGTGAGCACGGCGCGCCTCTTCGCCCGATTCACGACGGGAAGCCTGCAGCTGGTCCTGAGCGGGAACTCCACCTACTGGGCCTGGATCGCCTTCCTCCTCGCCCTGATCGCGTCCGGCAGCCTCGCCTACGTCCACCAGGTGCAAGCCGGCCTCGGGGTGACCGCCATGCGCGACCCGGTCAGCTGGGGCTTCTACATCGGCAACTTCACCTTCCTGGTCGGGGTGGCCGCGGCCGCCGTGGTGCTCGTGATCCCCGCCTACGTCTACGACTGGAAGCCGATCCGCCAGATCGTCGTCTACGGCGAGCTCCTGGCGGTGAGCGCCATCGTCATGTGCCTGCTGTTCGTCCTCGTGGACATCGGCCGCCCGGAGCGGTTCTGGCACCTGCTCCCGCCCGTCGGGCATCTGAACTTCCCGACCTCGCTCCTGGCGTGGGACGTGCTCGTCCTGAACGTCTACTTCGTCCTGAACTTCGCGGTCGTCACCCACATCCTGTACCGGGCCTTCTCGGGCCGCCCCTACGTGAAGGGCGTCGTCGTGCCGCTGGTGCTCGTCTCGATCCCCATGGCGGTCGGGATCCACACCGTGACCGCGTTCCTCTACAACGGCCTCGCCGCTCGGCCCTACTGGAACGCCTCCATCCTCGCCCCGCAGTTCCTGGCCTCCGCCTTCTGCTCGGGCCCCGCCATCCTGCTCATCCTCCTGCAGCTGCTGCGCCGCTTCACGCGGTTCGAGATCTCCGACGAGGCCATCTGGAAGATCGCCGAGCTCATGGCCTACGCGATGTTCTTCAACCTCTTCCTGCACGGTGTCGAGGCCTTCAAGGAGTACTACTCCGCGACCGAGCACCTGCTGTACACGCGCTACTGGTACCAGGGCCTGGGAGAGCACCGCGCGATGGTCCCCTACGCCTGGTCGGCGGTGGCGCTGAACGTGGCCGCGTTCCTCCTCTTCATCGTCCCCGCCGCGCGGCGCCACTGGGTGACGCTGAACCTGGGCTGCCTGGCGATCTACGCTGGCGTCTACATCGAGAAGGGCATGGGGCTCATCATTCCCGGCCTCACCCCCGACCCGCTCGGCGAGATCTACGAGTACTACCCGACGCTCGTCGAGCTGCGGGTGGCGGCCGGAGTCTTCTCCGTCGGGTTCCTCGTGTTCACCCTGATGCTCAAGGTGGCGGTCCCCATCGCCCTCGGGGAGTTCCGTGTGGACCGCGAGGCGGGCGTGGACGACCTCGACCGGCTGTCGCCCGCCTCCCGCCGCGCCACCGCTCCGGCGTAAGCGCCGAAGGCCGGACGACGCGGCAACTCCTTGTGAGTCGAGCGAACGCCATCCCTGTCTGACGGCAGGTCGACCGGTTCGTCCGCAACGCCCCTGAAGGCCATCTCACCGACCCCCGAGATCCCGAAGACGTGACTCGGCAGCGAGGAGCGCGAGCCGTTCCGGAGCGGGAGCGACGGGACCCGGAGCCGGGCCCGTCGCCCGGCCCGGGCCTCCAGCGGCCTACTGCTTGACCTTGTTCGCCTCGACCGAGACCTGGACCTGGACCTCGTCGCCGACGAGGACGCCGCCCTGGTCGAGGGTCTTGTTCCAGCTGATCCCGTAGTCCTGCCGGTTGAGGGTGGTCGCGGTCTCGAAGCCCACCTTCTCGTTGCCCCAGGGGTCCTTCGCCTCGCCGAGGAAGGTGACGGGGAGCGTGACCTGCTTCGTGACGCCGCGCATGGTCAGGTTGCCGGTGACCTGGAAGGCGTCCTTCCCGGAGGGCTTGACCGACGTGCTCTTGAACGTGATCGTCGGATGGGTCGCCACGTCGAAGAAGTCGGGCGACTTCAGGTGCTCGTCGCGCTTGGCGTCGCCGGTCGAGATGCTCGCGGCCTGGATCGTGAACTCCACGGACGAGCTCTCCGGCTTCGCGCGGTCGACCTGGATCGTGCCCGCGAAGTCCTGGAACTTGCCGCCCACCATCGTCACGATGTGGCGGACCTGGAAGCCGACGGTCGTGTGGGCCTTGTCGAATGTGTAGCTGTCCGCGGCGAGGGTGGGGGAGGCGACGGCCAGGGCCGCGGCGAGCACGGCTCCGCGAGGCCAGGGGCGAACGGGAACGGCGAGTCCTGTCTTCATGTCCTTTGCTCCTTCTTCTTCTTCTGTCTCTTCGTTCTGCTCTCGTTCGAGTCCTCGTCGATCGATGAAGCCGTGGTCGAGCGCACCGCGTCGAGCAGACGGATGAGATCGTCGATGCGCGCGGGATCGAGGGGGGCGAGGAAGCCCCGCGCCGCCTCCGCCACGGGACCGTCGAGTCCGGCCAGCAGCCGGCCGGCCGCCCCCGTGGCGTGGCAGAGGACCTGACGCCGGTCTCCCGGGCAGCGCACCCGGCGCACGAGGCGACGCGCCTCGAGGCGCCCCAGCAGACGAGTGATGCCGGGGCTTCGCTCGATCATGCGCGAGACGATCTCCAGGGTGGGGAGCCCCCCCTCGCCGGCGCCGCGGAGGATGCGGAGCACGTTGTACTGCTGCAGCGTGATGGCGTGCGCCTCGGTGACGCGGGCGAG
>DATJYX010000074.1:0-32903 GCA_035577965.1 Vicinamibacteria bacterium
GCGATGGGTCCGGGTCCCAGGCCGGTGGCCACCGTGCCCAGGGGGAACGGGACGAAGCCGAACGCGCCGTCGCCCTTGAGCACGACGAAACGGTTCCCGCCGTAGTCGGCCACCGCGACGTCGGTGTGGCCGTCCCTGTCGAAGTCGAGCGTGACGACGCCGGTGAGCTGGGTGCCGACGGGGATCGTCGTCTTGAGGACGTAGCCCTGCCCCGTGCCCTGATAGACGAACAGGCTGCCGGTCGTGCTCGTCACGGCGAGGTCGGGGATCCCGTCCCCGTCGAAGTCCCCCTGCGCGACCTGGAACGGCGACGAGGGAGTCCGGAGCATGCGGGCGTTCTTCGCGAAGGACGAGCTCGGGCACGGGAAGCCCACTCCGTTGAGGCGGACCGACACCTTGTCGGCGCCGGCGGTGACGAAGTCCCGGCGCGCGTCCCCTCGGAGCGAGGCGACGGCGAGCGTCGTGGCCGGCACGTCGACGGCGACCGGCTGGGCGGAGGGGAAGCCGCCCGAGCCGTTGCCGAGCCCCACCATGACGAGCGGCTGCGACTGCTGGCCGACCGCGAGGTCCGGCACGCCGTTGCCGTCGAAGTCGCCGACGGCGATCGTGGCGCCGGCGCCGAAGACGCCGGTCGACGACGGGGGGGCATAACCCCCGCTGCCGTTGTCGCGGAGCAGGATCACGGACGACGCCGTGGGATCGAGGACGGCCACGTCCGGTCGGCCGTCGCGGTTGAAATCGGCCACCACCATGCCCGGCGTGGGCGCCGAGGTGGTGGCGATCGGCGCCACCGGGTTCAGATTGAAGATCCCACCGCCCGCGCCGAGGTACCGAAAGACGCCGTTGCCATTCGCCACCAGCAGGTCGAGCTTCCCGTTGCGATCGAAGTCGCCGGTGGCGAGGGCCCCGAAGGCCCCGGGCGTCGCCACGGTGGAGGGCGCACCGAAGGTGCCGTCGCCGTTTCCCGAGTAGAAGCGAAGAGCGCCGGTGCCCGAGGCGTCGGAGACGACGAGGTCGAGCCGGGACGGGTTCCGGAAGCCGCCCGCGACGAGCGCGACGTAGTTGCCACCGCTGGCGATCGTCTGGGGGGGAGAGAAGGTGCCGTCGCCGTTGCCCCTCATGACCGCAAGGATGTCGTTCGCCGCGCCGTGGTCGAGGACGAGGACGACGTCGAGGGTGCCGTTCCGGTCGAAGTCGCCCGCGACGAGCGGCCCCGGCGTGTCCTCCACCGGCGAAGGCACGGCGGGATCGAAGTTCCCGTCCCCGCGGCCGCGGAAGAAGAGGAGCTGCTGGCCAGACACGCTCGGCACCAGCAGGTCGACCTTCCCGTCGCGATCGAAGTCGCCGGTGAGGACGGGTCCGGTCGCGGTGGCGCCGAGCGACGGCGCGGGGACGAAGCTGGGGGGCGAGCACGACTGTGCGTCGACGCGCCCCGGCGCGCTCCACGCGGCGAGCCCGAGCGCCGCCGCCGCCCAGGGGCCGCGAACCCGACTCCAAGACCCGCGGCGTGTCATTGCCCCCTCCTCGGGACCGCCCTTCGCGCTGCGACCGCGTCACAGCGTGAGCGGCGACCCGGGATTATCAGTTATGCAACAATTGAAGTCCAGCGAATCAACTCCCCTTGGGATCGGGGTTTTCGTCGTCTCGCGTGACGCCGGCGTCGCGCGAGGGCCGACGCGCGTGCCACCTGCAGGTCCGGCGTGCTACCGTCCCTTCGTCATGACCCCCCCGGTCGTCGTGTGGGTCCTCGCCCGACCAGCCGACCCGGGGCTCCACCTGCTCGAGCCGCCGCCCGAGGGAGTGCGGTTCGTGGTCGGCTGGGAGCCGGAGGAGCTCGACGGCGCGCCGGCTCCCGACGCGCTCCTCGACTGCTGGGCGGGGCCGACCCGCATCGCGGCCGCCCTCCGGAGAGCGCCCGGGTTGCGATGGATCCACGCCCGCTCCGCCGGCCTCGATCGCGTGCTCGTGCCGGAGGTCGTCGCGCACCCGGCGGTCGTCACGAACGGCCGGGGGGCCTTCAGCCCCGCGCTGGCCGAGTTCGTCCTCGCCGCCCTGCTCTTCTTCGCGAAGGACCTGCGGCGCCTCGTCGCGCAGCAGGCGGCGGCCGCCTGGTCGCCGTTCGACATGGAGCGCCTCGAGGGGCGCACGGTCGGCATCGTCGGCTACGGCGACATCGGCCGCGCGGTCGCGGCCCGGCTGCGGCCGTTGGGCGCCCACGTCCTCGCCCTCCGCCGCCGGCCCGAGCGGTCGTCGGAGGACCCGCTCGTGCGCGAGACCGTCCCGCCGGAGAGGCTTCGCGACCTCCTGGCCCGCTCGGACGACGTCGTCGTGACGCTGCCCCTCACCCCGTCGACGCGGGGGCTCGTGAGCCGGGACGCGGTCGCCGCGATGAAGAGGACGGCCGTGCTCGTGAACGTCGGGCGGGGGCCGGTGGTGGACGAGCCGGCGCTCGTGGAGGCGCTCGAGGAGGGCCGGATCCGCGGCGCCGCGCTCGACGTCTTCGAGACGGAGCCGCTGCCCGCCGGCCACGCGTTCTGGCGCCTGCCGAACGTGCTCCTCTCGCCGCACTGCGCCGACCACGCGCCGGGGTGGGTGGACGAGTCGATGCGGGTCTTCCTCCGCCAGCTCCTGCGGTTCCGGAACGGGGAGCCTCTGCTCGACGTCGTCGACAAGGCCGCCGGCTACTGATGCCCGTCCCGCCGACGAGAGCCCTGGTCTCTCTTCCCCTTCCCCCGTGCCCTGGCTCCGCAAAGCCTATATGCTGCTCCCCCCATGGAGGTCGAGGGGCCGGTCGTCGTCACCCGAAAGGGCCGGGAGCGGATCGAGCGCGGCCATCCCTGGGTGTTCCGGTCCGACGTCGTCGAGGACGGCGGGGCGAGCCCGGGAGCGGTCGTGCGTGTCGCGGACCGGCGGGGCACGCCGCTCGGCTTCGCGTTCTGGTCGTCGCGCTCCGAGATCCGCCTCCGCATGATCGCGCGCGGCGAGAGCCTCTCGGGCACCTTCCTTCGCGATCGCATCGATCGGGCGCGCCGCTGGCGGGAAACGGTGGCGGCGGGAGCCGAGGCCTGCCGGCTCGTCCACGGCGAGGGGGACGGCCTCCCGTCCCTCGTCGTGGACCGCTACGGCGACACCCTCGCGATCCAGACGCTCTCGCAGGGCACCGAGCGGGCGAAGGCGGAGATCGTCGCCGCGCTCGTCGACCTCCTGAGGCCGAAGGGAGTCGTGGAGCGCAACGACCCGCGCGTGCGGACGCTGGAGGGCCTCGGGCAGACGGTCTCCGTGCTCCACGGCGATGTGCCGGAGGTGGTCGAGGTCTCCGAGGGTGACGTCCGCTTCCGTGTGGACCTGCGGAAGGGGCAGAAGACCGGCCTCTTCCTCGACCAGCGCGAGAACCACCTCGCGGCCCGGCAGTACGCGCGGGGACGCGTCCTCGACGCCTTCACCTACGACGGGGGCTTCGCGCTCCAGGTGGCGCGGCAGGCGGACGAGGTGACGGCGGTCGACCTCTCGGCCGAGTCGCTCGAGCGGTTGAAGGCCAACGCGGCTCGCAACGGCCTCACGAACGTGACCGGCCGCGACGCCAACGTCTTCGATCTGCTCCGCGACCTCGACCAGCGGGGCGAGCGCTTCGACACCGTGATCCTGGACCCGCCCGCCTTCGCCAAGAGCAAGGACGCCGTCGAGAAGGCGGTCCGCGGCTACAAGGAGATCAACCTCCGGGCGCTCAAGGTCCTGAAGCCCGGCGGCTGCCTCGTGACCTGCTCGTGCTCGTACCACGTGCACGAGGAGGACTTCGAGGCGATCCTGGCCGATGCCGCGGTCGACGCCGGAGCCGCCGTCACCGTCGTCGAGAAGCGCCGCCAGGCCCGCGACCACCCGGTGATGCTCGGCGTGCCGGAGACGCTCTACCTGAAGTGCTTCGTCCTGCGGCGCCTGGAGTAGATCGCCGCCCGAGCCGCGAAGGGTGTGTCAGCGGCCGCCCCGGCGCCGGTCCTCGGCCAACGCCTTGAGCGACGCGTGGCGGTACATGTCCGAGAGGGTCGGGTAGTTGTAGAGCGTCTCCGCGATGTCGGTGGCGGTGGCGCCGGCGCGCAGGAACGCCTGCCCCACGTGGACGATCTCGCTCGCCGCGCTCCCCACGACGTGCGCGCCGGCGAGCCCCAAGCCGGGCCGCGTGAACAGGAGCTTCAGCATCCCCCCGGAGTCGCCGAGGATCTGTCCGCGCGGGTTCTTGTCGTAGTTCCCGCGTCCGGCCACGTAGTCGGCTCCCGACCGCATGAGGGACTCCTCGGTCTCGCCGATGTACGCCACTTCGGGAATCGAGTAGACGGCAAAGGGCAGCACCTCCGTCCGTCCCTTCGGCCCCGGTATGCCCAGGGCGTGACGCATGGCCTGGCGCCCCTGCTCCATCGAGGTGCTGGCCAGGGCCGGGTAGCCGATCACGTCGCCCACGGCGTAGATGTGGGGGTGAACGGTCTGGTAGTTCTCGTTGACGACCAGGAGGCCGTACTGGCCGGGCTTGATGCCGAGCGTGCCGAGGCCGATGTCGTGGGTGTTCCCGTCGCGGCCGACGCAGTAGAGGAGCGCGTCGGACTCGAGCCGCCGGCCGGCCTGGGTCAGGCACTCGACGCCGGCGGGTCGGGCGGCGGTGCGCCGGATCGCCGCATGGCGGTCCGAGTGGACGATCGTGACCCCGAGCTTCTGCAGCTCGGTCACGAGACCGTCCACGATCTCCCGGTCGAAGTAGGGGAGGAGCCGGTCCCGCGTGTCGACGAGGGTCACCGCGATGCCGAGGGCGGCGAAGATGCTCGCGTACTCGATGCCCACCACCCCCGCGCCGAGGACCGTCATCGTCCTCGGCATGCGGGGGAGCTGCAGGATCGTGTCGGAGTCGAACACCGTCTCGCCGTCGAACGGCACGTCGTCGGGCCGGTTGGGCCGGGAGCCGGTGGCGATGACGAAGTGGTCCGCGGTGAGGGTGCGGATCCCGGCCCCACCCGGAGGGCTGACCGCGACCGCGTGAGGCCCGGCGAAGCGGGCGTGGCCGCTCACGAGGTCGACCGCGTAGCGGCCCAGCGAGTCGTTGATGAGCTCCAACTCGCGGGCCACGACGGCGCGCTCGCGGAACATGAAGTCGGCCACGGTCAGCTCGGGAGAGACCTCGTAGCGGATGCCGTGGAGGCGGTGGCGGGTGAGCTGGTAGAAGAAGACGGCGCTCTCCCGTAGCGTCTTCGAGGGGATGGTGCCCCAGTTGACGCGGTTCCCTCCCACGACGTGGGCCCGCTCGACGACGGCGACGGCCTTCTCCGCCCGCGCGGCCTGGATGGCCGCCCGCTCCCCCGCCGGGCCGCAGCCCAGGACGACCACGTCGTAGTCGGCCATCGTCCCCCCGCTCGCGGCCATTCTAGCGGGGCGGCGGGTTAGACTGGAGACGCGAGCCGCCAGGAGGGAGCCTGACCCGCAGCCTGACCAGCCGGACGCCCGGCGTCGAGGAGGTGCTGAGCGACACCGACCCGGGGCCCGTCCGCACCCGGGGCGAGGCGTCGACCGGCCGCCTGCCGCTCGACCCGGAGACGCTGCGCACCGCGCCGAGCGGCGACCTCTTCGGCCTCACCCAGAACGCGGGCATGGGGTGGGACCCGCAGGAGGCCGTGCGAACGCCTTTCCTCGTCCTCAGCACGCAGGGCGGCCTCCGGGGCGAGGACGGACGGCCCGTGGCCCTCGGCTATCACACGGGCCACTGGGAAGTAGGGCTGCTCGTCCGGGCCGCCGCGGAGACGATCCGCGAGGCGGGCGGCCTGCCGTTCGCGGCGAGCTGCACCGACCCCTGCGACGGGCGGACGCAGGGGACGCCCGGGATGATGGACAGCCTGCCCTACCGCAACGACGCCGCGATCGTGATGCGCCGTCTCGTCCGCTCCCTGCCCCGCCGGGCGGGCGTCCTCGGCGTGGCCACCTGCGACAAGGGCCTGCCGGCCACGATGCTCGCCCTCGCCGGGTGCTCGGACCTTCCGGGGGTCGTCGTCCCGGGCGGGGTCACGCTTCCGCCCGCCGAGGGCGAGGACGCCGGCGCGGTCCAGTCGCTCGGCGCGCGGTACGCGCACGGCCTCGTCAGCCTCGACGAGGCGGCGGCCCTCGCCTGTCGCGCCTGCGGCTCGCCGGGGGGCGGCTGCCAGTTCCTCGGCACCGCCGCCACCGCACAGGTGGTGGCCGAGGCCCTCGGCCTGGCCGTTCCCCACAGCGCGCTCGCGCCGTCGGGCGAGCCGGTGTGGCTCGACGTCGCCCGCCGTTCGGCCCTCGCCCTCCTGCGGCTCGCCGCCCTCGGCCTCCCGGTTGCCCGCCTCCTCACCCCGGAGGCGGTCGAGAACGCGATGCTCGCGCACGCGGCCTTCGGCGGCTCGACCAACCTGGTCCTCCATCTCCCGGCGATCGCCCACGCGGCTGGCCTCCCCGTGCCGACGGTGGCCGACTGGCAGCGCGTGAACCGCGCCGCGCCCCGGCTCGTGGACGTGCTCCCGAACGGCCCCCGGAACCACCCCACGGTGCGCGTCTTCCTGGCCGGCGGGGTGCCGGAGGTGCTGCTCCACCTCCGGCGCATGGGTCTCCTCCACCGGGACGTGCTCACCGCCACCGGCCAGACCCTCGACCAGCAGCTCGACTGGTGGGAAGAGAGCCCGCGACGGCGCCGGATGAAGGCGCTCCTGCTCGAGGCGGACGGCGTCGACGCCGATGAGGTGGTGATGGGTCCCGACGCGGCGCGCCGGCGCGGCCTCGCCGGGGCGACCACCGTCTTCCCCCTCGGCAACCTCGCCCCCGGAGGGTCGCTGGTCAAGGCCACGGCGATCGACCCGTCCGTGGTCGAGGACGAGGTCTATCGCCACCGCGGCCCGGCGCGGGTCTTCACCTCCGAGCGGGAGGCGATCGCGGCCATCAAGGGCCTCGCGCCGCCTCCGGTGCAGGCGGGCGATGTCCTCGTCCTGGCCGGCCTCGGTCCCCGCGGCACCGGCATGGAGGAGACCTACCAGGTCACCTCGGCCCTCAAGTTCCTGCCGTGGGGGAAGTCGGTCGCCGTGATCACCGACGCGCGCTTCTCCGGGGTGTCGACCGGCGCCTGCATCGGACACGTCAGCCCGGAGGCGCTCGCGGGAGGGCCGATCGGACGGCTGCGCGACGGGGACGTCGTCGAGATCGAGATCGACCGTCGGCGACACGAGGGGCGCGTCGACCTCGTCGGCACGGCCGAGGGTCCCCTCACGCCGCCCGCGGCCGCGCGCCTCCTGGAGGCGCGCCCGCCCCACCCGGGCCTCGCCCCCCGTCCCGACCTCCCGGCCGACACGCGGCTCTGGGCCGTCCTGCAGGAGGCGAGCGGCGGCATCTGGGCCGGAGGGGTCTACGACCCCGACCGCATCGCCGCCGCGCTCTCCGGACACAGCGGGCCGCCCACCACCCGAACCTGACCACCCGAACCCGATCGAGGCCGGCCCATCAGGCCGCAGTGAACGGGATCACATCCCGCGGGACCGGGATCGGCGGAGGATGCGTCCCGCGATGTCGCGCACTCAGCCCCGTCCCTCCCGGGGCGCGTCGGGGAGCGCCCTCCGTCTCACCCCACCCATCCGCACCACTCCACCCGTCGTCCGCGCCAGACCGGCCCCTCTTCCCACACCGGCCCTCCGCATCCTGCTGGCCGGCGTGGACAAGGACGATCGGGGCGCGGTCGAGGCCGCGGTCCGGCAAGGCCTCGGCCCGCGGGCGGCGACCGAGCCCTGGTCGGTGTCCGTCGTCCACATGGCCGGGAAGCTCTCCGTGACCGTCGACGGCGGAGGCCTGCGGAGCGCGTCCGTGATGGCCGACCGGGCCTCGCTCGCGGACGCCGTCCGCTCGCTCGTCGACCGGGGTGGCGGCGCGGCCACCCTCTCCTCGGCCGCTGCGGAGAGCGTGCCGTCGGCCGAGGTGCGCAACCGGCACCTCTGCGAACGGTGCGGCCAGGGTGTGGTGGTCGTGTACGAAGGGCGAGCGGACGAGCCGAAGGAGCTCGCGCCCGTGGCCTGTCCTCACTGCTGGACCATCGGCCACGTCGAGGTCGGAGCCTGGGCCGCGGCGGGGCGGGACTACCGGGCCGAGAGGGCGGAGTAGGCCGACCGTCCTCAGGCGTCGATCAGGATAGACTGCCCGGATGCACTCGGGGGCCTTCGTCCCGTGGGTCGCCTGGACGCTGCCATTCGCAGCCCTCCTCCTGTCCATCGCCGTCTTCCCCCTCGCGGCGCCCCGCCTCTGGGAGTCGAACCTCCGAAAGCTCGCCGTCGCGGGCCTGCTCGCGGCGCCCGTCCTCGTCCTGTACGCGCGGGCGCGTCCCGAGGCCCTCTTGCACGCGGCCGAGGCCTACGTGTCGTTCATCGTCCTCCTCGGCGGCCTCTTCGTCATCTCGGGGGGCATCCTGCTCGAGGGGGACCTCGAGGCCACGCCCCGGACGAACGCGGCCTTCCTGGGCCTGGGCGCGCTCCTCGCGTCGTTCGTCGGCACGACGGGAGCGTCGATGCTCCTCATCCGGCCCCTTCTCCAGACGAACAGGGAGCGGAAGCACGTCGCTCACACGGTCGTCTTCTTCATCTTCCTCGTCTCGAACATCGGGGGGTGCCTCACCCCGCTCGGCGACCCGCCGCTCTTCCTCGGCTACCTGATGGGCGTGCCGTTCGTCTGGACCTTCCGTCTGCTCGTGCCCTGGCTCGTGACCACGTCGCTCGTCCTCGGCGTCTACTTCCTCTGGGACCGCCGGGCCCACGCGCTCGAGTCGCGGGCCGACCTGAGGAGGGACTTCTACGAGGTCCGGCCGCTCCGCCTCGCCGGGAAGGCGAACTTCCTCCTCCTCTTCGGCGTGCTCGTCGCGGTCGCCTTCCTGCGCGAGCCCTGGCGCGAGGTGGCGATCGTCTCCCTCGCGGCGGTCTCCCTCGTGCGCACCGACCCCGGCCTGCGACGGGCCAATCACTTCACCTTCCACCCGATCCTCGAGGTGGCCGCGCTCTTCGCGGGCATCTTCGCGACCATGCTCCCCGCCCTCGACCTCCTGCGGGCCCGGGGCGCCGAGCTGGGCGTGCGGGAACCCTGGCAGTTCTTCTGGGCGTCCGGCGCCCTCAGCTCGTTCCTCGACAACGCGCCGACCTACCTCACCTTCGTCGCCCTCGGCCAGGGCCTGGGGCTGCGGCCGGACGTGGCGGGCGTGCCGGAGAAGATCCTCGCCGCGATCAGCCTGGGCTCGGTATTCATGGGCGCGAACACCTACATCGGCAACGGCCCGAACTTCATGGTCCGCTCGATCGCCGAGGAGCGCGGGGTGAGGATGCCGAGCTTCGGGGGCTACATGCTCTACAGCGGCCTCGTCCTCGTCCCGGTCTTCGTGGTGGTGACGCTCGTCTTCTTCCGGCCCTGACCGGGCTCAGGGCTTCTGGTTGAGGATCTGGATCGCGTCGATGTCCGCGCCTTCGGTCACCGTCCCGCGCTCGAGGCAGGGGTAGATCTCGCCGTCCTCGATCTTGAAGTAGCGCGCCTCGGTGAGCCCGGCGTCGTGGAGGTCGAAGTCGCAGTGGTTCGAGAAGATGCCGCCCCCGGTGCGCTCGCCGCAGTCCACGTCCAGGCCCACGAGCGTGAACGGCCCCTGGGGGCTCGTCGCCGCGTACAGGGTGACCGGCTCGTTCGAGGTGGTCTGGAAGACGCGGACGTCGGGTCCGGGACCGTCCACGGCCGAGACGCCCATGTCCACGGTGACGTAGCCGCCCTCGCCGAGGCTCATCATCCCGGTGTAGTGGTCCTTGATGCCGAGGTAGACCGCGTCCGGCGGACCGAGGACGGCGCTCGGGTCGGTGTAGGAGTTCGTCTCCAGCGAGCACCGCGGCATCCACCAGTCGATGACGGCCGTGGCGTAGGCGGGAGTCGGCCCCGCGAGCGCGCCGGGCCCGGCCGCGTCCGACACGCCCGCCTCCGCCGCCGGCGAGAGGCAGGACGACAGGACCTCGCGGCCGCGTGGGCTCTTCAGGAACGCGAGCAGGCCGCGTGCGCCCGACGGGTTGGCCGAGCCCGCGACCGCCGCCGCCACGGCGACGAGCGGATGCACGCCGGCCGGCCGCTGCACGCCCGGTCCGGCGAGCGAGCGCGGGACGAGGGCGTAGGCCGCCCGACGCAGCTCGGCCGGATCACCGGTCGAGAGCAGCCGATCCGCGGGCAGACGGCCGAGCGACGCGCGGGCCCTGCGCCCGAGCCTTCCCCCGAGCACGGCGACGCGGTCGGCCCCCGCGGCGGCCGCCTTCACGTCGGCGGGCGCGCTTTCGGGGGCCACGAACACCCACGGGAGGGTGCCCAGGTCGAAGGCGGTGGCGAGGTCGGCCGTGCCTCCTTCGAGCACGCGCCTCAGCTCGGAGTCGTCCCCCACCACCACGTCGGCGCCGGCCGCGGGGTCGGGGTCCTTCACCTCGAGCCTCGCCGGCACGGCGGTCTCGCGCGTGAAGGCGTCGAGCGCCGGCGCGAGGCACGGCGCGAACGCCTCGCTCGCCCGCACCCGCACCTCGCCCAGGGACGCCGCCTCCATGCCCCGGTCGCCGGCCGTCGCCGTCAGGCAGACGACGCCCGCCGCGACGAGTCCCCGGGAACGCCAGGACCGGCTCGTCACTTGGCGCGCAGCGTGAACGAGTGGTTCGCGGACCAGCACGCGGTGATGACCCCTTCGATCTCCAGGTAGCCCCGGAGCACGCCCGAGACGACCTCGCCCCGTCCGTCGCTCGTCTGCGTGGTCTTGCCGCTCGCGATGGAGTTGACCCACGTCTGCGGACCTTCGGCCGAGGGCTGGCCGTCGCCCGTCGTGCCGACGCCGCCCTCGAGCGTGTCGTCGGTGTATTTGAGCTCCAGCTCGAGGAGCGCGGGATCCGAGCTCACCATGAGGAGCTGCACCCCGGGATGGGGCGTGGTGCCGGTCTCCGTGACCTGGACCGGGAAGGTCACGGGCCGCCCCCCGGGGCAGGTCGCCGCCGGGACGAGCTGGAGGGTGTAGAGGCCGGTTACGGTGCCGCCCGGCTGACCCGTCGACGGCTCATCGGGGTTCGAGCTGCCACAGGAGACGACCAGCAGTCCGAGCAGGAGGGCCAAGGCGGGGACGAGGACCGACCCGAAGCCGCTCGGCCGAGGAGGCCGGAGCGGATGGGGGGACTCGGCCATGTTTCTCGACAAGCCCCCGCATGGTAGCACGGTCGCTCACCGGTGCCCGACGAGCGGCATCGTCCGGCCTTGCCGTTGCGCCATTCGGCCCGTGGCGATCGGTTTTCGTGGCGACGAGACCCCGAAACGGCACCGTGGAGGGGAGCGGCGTGACTTAGCATAATAGGCTCAGATTACTTGACAATAGCATGCTAATCTAGTATCTTCTCCAGCGGAGGACGTTGGAAGCCATGCGCCTCGATCAGTTCACGGTGAAGGCCCAGGAAGCGCTGACGACCGCCCAGACCCTGGCCGAGAAGAGCGACCACCCGGAGGTCACGCCGGAGCACCTCTTGAAGGCGCTCCTCGAGCAGGAGGGCGGCGTCGTCCCCTCAGCGCTCGGCAAGATGGGCCTCGACACGAGCGGCCTCGCCGCCGCGGTGGAGCGCAGCCTGTCCTCCCTGCCCCGGACGCAGGGCGCGGCGACCCACGTCTCGCCGAAGCTCGACGCCGTCCTGAAGCAGGCCCTCCGCGAGGCGGAGGCGCTCAAGGACGAGTACGTCTCGACCGAGCACCTCCTGCTGGCTCTCCTCGAGGGCCGGACGGAGGCGGCCGGGGCCCTGAAGCGTGCCGGCGCCACCCGCGACGCCCTCCTCGACGTGCTCAAGGAGATCCGCGGCCGCCAGCGCGTGGACGACCCGAACGCCGAGGACCGCTACCAGGCTCTCGAGAAGTACGGCCGCGACCTGACCGAGCTCGCGCGCAAGGGCAAGCTCGACCCGGTGATCGGCCGCGACGACGAGGTCCGCCGCGTCGTCCAGGTCCTCTCCCGTCGCACCAAGAACAACCCCGTCCTGATCGGCGAGCCCGGCGTCGGCAAGACGGCGATCGTGGAGGGCCTCGCCCAGCGGATCGTGAAGGGCGACGTTCCGGAGTCGCTCAAGAACAAGAAGGTGGTCGCGCTCGACCTCGGGGCCCTCATCGCCGGAGCGAAGTACCGGGGCGAGTTCGAGGACCGCCTGAAGGCCGTCCTCAAGGAGATCCAGGAGTCCGAGGGCGAGGTCGTCCTCTTCATCGACGAGCTGCACACGGTGGTGGGCGCGGGGGCGGCCGAAGGGGCGATGGACGCCTCCAACATGCTCAAGCCCATGCTCGCCCGAGGCGAGCTGCGCTGCGTGGGCGCCACGACACTCAACGAGTACCAGAAGCACATCGAGAAGGACGCCGCCCTCGAGCGGCGCTTCCAGCCCGTGTACGTGGGCGAGCCCAGCGTCGAGGACACGATCGGCATCCTCCGCGGCCTCAAGGAGCGCTACGAGGTGCACCACGGCGTCCGCATCCAGGACTCCGCCCTCGTGGCCGCGGCCACCCTCGGGAGCCGCTACATCGCCGACCGCTTCCTGCCCGACAAGGCGATCGACCTCGTGGACGAGGCGGCCTCGCGTCTGCGGATCGAGATCGACTCGCTCCCCACCGAGATCGACCAGGTGGAGCGGAAGCTCGTCCAGCTCGAGATCGAGCGCCAGGCCCTCAAGAAGGAGTCCGACAAGGCCTCCCGCGAGCGCCTGGGCAAGGTCGAGAAGGAGATCGCGGACCTGCGCGAGGCCTCGGCGGGCATGAAGGCGCACTGGCAGCAGGAGAAGGACGCGATCCAGAAGATCCGCTCGACCAAGGAGCAGATCGAGCAGACCCGGTTCGGCGTCGACGAGGTGACCCGCAAGGGCGACCTCGGGAAGGCGGCGGAGCTGCGCTACGGCACGCTCCCCGGCCTCGAGAAGCAGCTCCTCGCCGAGAACGAGAGGCTCGCCGCCCTCCAGTCGAAGCAGAGGATGCTCAAGGAGGAGGTGGACGCCGAGGACGTGGCCGAGGTCGTTGCGAAGTGGACGGGCATCCCCGTCTCCCGCCTCCTCGAGGGCGAGATGCAGAAGCTCCTCCACGTCGAGGACCGCCTCCGCGAGCGCGTGGTCGGCCAGGACGAGGCCCTCCTCCTCGTGGCGAACGCCGTCCGCCGGGCCCGGGCCGGCCTCGGCGACCCCCGCCGGCCCATCGGCTCCTTCCTCTTCATGGGCCCGACCGGAGTCGGCAAGACGGAGCTCGCCCGCGCCCTCGCCGAGTTCCTCTTCAACGACGAGCACGCGCTCGTGCGCCTCGACATGTCGGAGTACATGGAGAAGCACACCGTGGCCCGCCTCGTCGGCGCGCCTCCCGGCTACGTCGGCTACGACGAGGGCGGCCAGCTCACCGAGGCCGTCCGCCGTCGCCCGTACGCGGTCGTCCTCTTCGACGAGATCGAGAAGGCCCACCCCGACGTCTTCAACGCGCTGCTGCAGGTGCTCGACGACGGCCGCCTCACCGACGGCAAGGGCCGGACGGTCGACTTCCGCAACACCGTCGTCATCATGACCTCGAACGTCGGCTCCGACCTCATCCAGGAGTCCTCGCGGCGGGGCGAGGACGACGACCGGCTCAAGGACAAGCTGATGGACGTCCTGCGCCACACCTTCCGGCCGGAGTTCCTGAACCGCGTGGACGAGACGGTCGTCTTCAAGTCGCTCGGGAAGGGCGAGATCGAGAAGATCGTCGAGATCCAGCTCAAGGACCTGCGACGGCGCCTCGGCGAGCGGAAGCTGCAGCTCGAGGTCACGCCCGAGGCGAAGGCGATGCTGGCCGAGCGCGGCTACGACCCGGTCTTCGGCGCCCGGCCCCTCAAGCGGACGATCCAGCGCATGATCGAGAACCCGCTCGCGGTGGACGTGCTGGCCGGCCGCTTCGGCGAGGGCGATACGATCGTCGTCGAGCCCGACGGCGAGACGCTGCGGTTCAGGAAGGCCGCCCCGGCCGCCGTCGCAAGCTGACGAAGTCGTTCACCCCGACCTCCGCGGCGCCCCGATGGGGTGTCGGCGCTCGGGCCGACGGCCACCTTGCCGTTTTGCGCCACGAGTGGTAGGGTCGATGAAAGTGCCCCTGAGCCGTGGCAGGTCGAGGCGAGTGCTGCTCGAAGGGTCCGCTGTCGCCCTTCTGGTCTTCGGGTCTGCCCTCGTCCTGGAGGCGTACCTCCATACCGACGATGGGGGCGCCGTCGAGACGCACTGCCTCGCGTGCCGCTGGCAGATGGGGACGACGGGGACGACGCCCGATGCGCCGTCCCTGGAGCCGTGCGCTCCGCGCGTCGAGCCCGTCGTCGCGGGCCCGGAGTCTCGGACCGCCGACGGCGAGGTTCGCGTCACCCCCGCTCGAGGCCCCCCCTCTCCGTTGGAGTCGCTCGCCCGCTGAGGTCGCTCTCCGGAGCGACGAGGCCCAACGACCAGGGCTCGCACCCGGACGTGAGGACCGGGTGTCGGCCCCTCGATCTGAGAGGTGGGAATCATGTCGACATCTTTTCTCCGCAGCCGTACCGCGCGCGGATGGAGCATCGCCGTGCCCGTCGCACTCGTGCTGTCCTTCCCATGGACCCCGGCCGCCGCCCAGACAGGCTCGACCTCCGGCACGGTGGTCGGCGTGGTGAGCGACCCGTCGGGGGCGGTCGTGCCCGGCGCGACCGTCGAGATCGTGAACTCGCTGACCGGCTATCAGCGGTCGCGCAGCACTGATGGCCAGGGCCGTTTCTCGTTCTCGAACGTGCCCCTGAATCCCTATCACGTCATCGTGAGCAAGGAAGGCTTCGAGACGTTCGCCGAGAACGTGGACGTCCGCTCGTCGGTCCCCGTGAACGTCAAGGCTTCCCTCCGGCTGGGCGTCGCCACCTCGAGCGTCACCGTCGAGGCGAGTCCGCTCCTGGAGCGGGAGCCGGCCGCCCACACGGACGTCGACCGCAGCCTGTTCGACAAGCTGCCCCTGGAGAGCGCCTCCTCGGGCCTGAGCTCGCTCGTGACCCTCTCGACCCCGGGGGTGGTCGCGGACTCGAACGGCCTCTTCCACGGCCTGGGAGACCATGCCGAGAACCAGTTCTCGATCGACGGCCAGCCCATTACCGACCAGCAGAGCAAGGTGTTCTCGAACCAGCTTCCGGTCGAAGCGGTCGAGTCCCTCGAGGTCATCTCCGGCCTTCCCCCCGCGGAGTTCGGGGACAAGAACAGCCTCGTCATCAAGGTGGTCACCCGTTCCGGGCTCGACGACGCGGGCATCCACGGGTCGATCACCGCCGGCTACGGGACTTTCAACGCCCCGACCGGCGGCTTGGCCCTCTCCGCCGGTAACGGGACCTGGGGCAACTTCCTCTCAGTGAACGGCCTGCGGACCGACCGGTTTCTCGATCCGCCGGAGGCCGAGGCGATCCACGCCCGCGGCGACATGCAGAGCGTCTTCGACCGGATCGACTGGCGGGGCGCGGGGAGCGACTCCGTCCACGCCGACCTGGGCTACACCCGCTCCAACTTCGAGATCCCGAACACCTACGTCCAGGCCGCCGCGAACCAGGATCAGCGCCAGCGCCTGGAGACGTTCAACATCGCCCCCGGCTGGACGCACACGTTCGGCCCGAGCACGCTCCTCAGCGCGACCGCCTTCCTCCGCCACGACGACGTCCGCTACGACCCGAGCAGCGACGTCTTCTCCGACCAGCCCGTCACGCTGAGCCAGGCCCGCACGATGACGAACGCGGGGCTCCAGGCCACCCTCTCCTCGGTGCACGGCGTCCACGCCCTCCAGGGCGGCCTCCAGTACGCGCACTGGTCACTCTCCGAGAAGTTCGGCTTCGGGATCACCGACCCGACCTACAACGCTCCGTGCCTCGACGCCAGCGGGAGCCCGGCACCCGGCGGGTCCGACCCGAGCCAGTGCGCGACCCTCGGCTCCGGCTTCACCGCCAACGACGGCTTCCAGACCGGCCTGCTCCCGTACGACCTCACGCGAGGAGGCCAGAGCTTCGCCTTCGACCAGACCGGTGGGGTGAACGAGGAGGCCCTCTTCGTCCAGGACAGGGTCACCCTCGCGAACTGGACGCTCAACCTGGGGGTCCGCACCGACGTCTACGACGGCCTCACCCACGACTGGCTCGTCGAGCCGCGACTCGCCGTCGCTTACGACGTCAAGGGCTCGAACACCCTCCTTCGCGCCGGCTATGGACGCTTTCTCGAGACGCCCTTCAACGAGAACCTGCTCGTCTCGAGCTCGACTGGCATCGGAGGGCTGGCGGGCGCCTACGGGGCGGCTCCGGTCAAGCCGGGCCACCGCGACCAGTTCAACGCCGGCTTCCAGCAGGCGCTGGGCCGCCACCTCGTCGTCGACGCCGAGTACTTCTGGAAGTACACGAAGCCGGCCTACGATTTCGACGTGCTTCTGGACACGCCGCTCACCTTCCCCATCGCGTGGGAGAAGTCCAAGATCGACGGCTTCTCGGTCCGGCTGAGCGTCCCCCGGACGGCGGGGTTCAGCGGCTACGTCGTCCTCGGGCACACGCGTTCGCGGTTCTTCGGCCCGGAGACGGGCGGCATCATCTTCAACTCGCCGACCTCGACCGGCGTCTTCCGGATCGACCACGACCAGGCGCTCCAGAGCACGGTCCATCTGCAGTACCAGCCGAAGGAAAGGCTGCCCTGGGTCGCCTTCACCTGGCGCTACGACAGCGGGCTCGTTGCCGGGGCCGTTACCGATTACGCGACCGCGCTCACCCTCACCGCCGACCAGCAGGCGGTGATCGGGCTCTACTGCGGCGGCCAGTTCGCGACGCGCGATCAGCCGCTCACGAGCTGCCCCGCGGGCGTGCCTCGCGGCGCGACGCGGCTCCGCATCCCCGCCGACGGCACCGAGAACGACGACCTCAACCCGCCCCGCATCGCGCCCCGCAACCTCATCGACGTGGCGGCGGGCGTCGACGACCTCCTCGGGGGACGGGGGGTGAAGCTCGGCCTGCGGATCAACGTGATCAACCTGACCGACACCGTCGCCCTCTACAACTTCCTCTCGACCTTCAGCGGGACGCACTTCGTGCCCCCCCGCACGGTCCAGGGGTCCGTCATCCTTCGCTTCTGAAGGAGGCGCGGCACCGAGGGCGGCGCCGGTATGCGGGGACCGTGCCCGAGTGCCGAGTCACGGAGAGGCGGCGGCTGTCAAAGAACGAGAGCGCCCCACTTCGGCGGAACGGGGTGACGGCCGCAGGCGTAGTCCCGGTGTGGGATTCGCTCGTCCGCCTGAGAGGGACTTCTCTCTTCGTCAAACGAGGTGAACATGTCAGAGGTGGTCAAGACCGCGTTCTCCGGGGCTGGTGGGTCACGCCATTCCGTACGCCCGGAGCCAGAGCTCGCCTTCGACGGCCTGCCATTGACCGCGCCGACGGCAGGTCCGCGCCGGGGAGGACCTTCGGCGGTGCTGTCGATCGCCGTCCACGGCCTGGCGCTCCTGGCCCTCGTCGTGGTGCCACTTCTGCTGGACGCTCCCTTGCCCGAAGCGCAGACGGAGGCGCGGGCGTTCTTCGCGTCGCCGCTCGAGCTGGCCCCGGCTCCACCTCCACCGCCTCCTCCTGCCGCGCAGGCGCGCAAGGCTCCGGCGGTCCCCGAATCCTCGCACCCGAACGCGTTCGTCGCTCCAACCGCGGCGTCGGTCGAGAAGCTCCCCGAAAGCACCCTGGATCTGGGTCTCGGCGACGGAGTCCCCGGTGGCGTGGACGGCGGGGTCCCGGGCGGCGTGGTGGGAGGGGTCGTCGGCGGGCTCCCCGAGGCCCCACCGCCGCCGGCCGCGCCGCCTGTCCGCGTGGGGGGCGCGGTCAAGGAGCCCCGGAAGCTCAGGGACGTGCCGCCCGTCTACCCCGAGGTCGCCGTCCTCGGGCACCTTCAGGGCGTCGTCGTCGTGGAGTGCGTGATCGACCCCGCGGGGCGGGTCGCGGCAGCGAAGGTCCTGCGTGGCATGCCCGTCTTCAGCGATGCGGCCCTCGAGGCCGTCAAGCAGTGGGTCTACACGCCGACGCTCCTGAACGGCGTGCCGGCCGCCGTCGTGATGGACGTGACGGTGCGATTCAGGCTGACCGCGGGCTGAGGGGCTCGGGCGGGCGTTTTCGATGCGTGCGGGCCGAGGCGGGCTTACAGGCCCAGGAGCCGGATCGAGCCGTCGCCCGTCTCGACCTTCAGCGGCGGGCCTCCGGGACCGAGCTTGCCGCGCACGGCGTTCCTGTTGATCGTCCCGCTGACCGTCACCGGCTTGTCGAGGGCGATCGAGCCGTCGCCCGTGTGGGCGTCGAGGTCGGCGCCCAGGCCGTCGGGCAGGCGCAGCGTGATGCTCCCGTCGCCGCTGTGGAGCGACCACGCCGCCTCGACCTTGGACCCCGCCTCGGCCGCGGCTTCGATGCCCCCGTCGCCGGTGTGCAGGGTGAGGACGTCGAACCGCCCCCGGACGTCCATGTGCCCGTCGCCGGTCTCGGCCGCGAGCCGTCCGGAGAGCCCGGTGGCTCGGATCGAGCCGTCGCCGCTGCGCAGGTGGATCTCGCCCTGGAGGCCGTCGGCGGTGATGCTCCCGTCCCCCGTCGACAGGCTGACCCGGCCGGACACCGGCTGCACCTCGATGCCGCCGTCGCCGGTGTGGACGTCCAGGTCGGCCTCCTTGGGGACCCGCAGCGCGAGGGTGACCGAGTGATGCCCCATCGAGAAGTGCCGGTTCGGGATGCGGACCTCGATGTCGACGCGGTCGCCGCTCTGGCTCTCCGTGATCGTCACGTCGCCGGGACCGATGCGCCAGCCCGAGGTCGTCACCCGGGCACCGACCTCCGACGCGGCGCCGGTCTCGATGCGGACACTCCCGTCGTCGGTCTTCACGTGGAGATCGGGCCTTCCCTTGAGCGGGTACTGATGCGACCACTCGTCGGCCCGGGCGGGAGTCGCCGCGAGGGCGACCATCGCCAGACCGGCCAACCAAGCCTCACGCATAACTTGGCCTCCTTTGCGTCTCAATCCCTGGGAACGCGCGGCGCGGCGGGGAAGTTCCCCGAATCGTTGACGTCCGTGGCCGCTCGCCTCCCGGACGGGGACGGGACACCCGCCGCGGCGAGGACCTCGCGCACCTCAGGCTGGCCGAGGAACCCCTCTCGGAGGCCGTCGTCCCGAACCCCGGCCGCGATCGTCTGCACGGCCCGGGCGGCCTCGGCGAACGCCCGGCGCGCCCCGTCCTCGTTCCCGAGGCGGCGGCGGAGCAGCCCCAACGTCCGCGCGGACCTCCAGGTCTCGAGGGGAGCGGGAGCGTCGCGGAGGGCCGCGAGAGCAGCCTCCAGGCGTGCGGCCGCGTCCTCGACGCCCCGGTCCTTGGCGAGCGCGGCCTCCCCCCGAATCCTCTCCGCCCCGCAGAGGTAGTCCCGCGACCCGAGCCGCCGGGCGACCTCCGCGAGCCGCGAGGCTTCCTCGTCCGCGCGGGCGAGGTCGCCACGAACCGCCCAGTGCTCGGACGAGGCGGCGGCGAGCCGGAGCTCGCTCAGCCACCGCAGCCACGGGCTCTCCGCCGCAAGGGCCTGGAGCTCGGACAGGACGGCGGAGGCCTGCTCGGCCCGTCCGTCTCGAACGTCGTCGACGCACAGGTTGAGCAGGGCATCGGACTTCGGGCCCCAGCTCGGCTGCTCCCGTGCGAGGCGGACCGCTTCGGCATCGTGCTCCCGCGCCCGCTCCAGAGCGCCCAGCTCGCGGTGGATCCAGCCCAGGTGGCTGACCATGCGCGGCAGCCAGTACCAGTCGTCGTTGCGTCTCGCGACGGCGATGGCGTCCGCGAAGTCGTCGAGGGCCTCGGAGAGCCGGCCGAGGTTCGCTCGCGACAGGCCCAGGAACATGCGGGCGGCGTGGGCGTAGAACCCGTCGCCCAGCTCGGTGGCGAGGGCCAGGGCCTCGACGCCGTCGGCCTCGGCGGCCTCGTAGCGGGTTTGCCAGTAGTGGGCGAAGCCGCGGTAGCTGAGGCCGATCTCGAGCGCGACGTGCGGCCCGTCCCGACGGGCCTGATCGATCACCTCCCGGAGGAGGGGGACGGCCTCATCGAGACGCCCCTCCACCACGAGTACCTGGGCGATGCGCGCCCGGGCTTCCCGGACGTCGTCGGGGCTCCCTCTTCGCGCGACCTCGAGCAGCTCCCGGGCGCGGGCCGCCATGTCCTCGACCCGCCGAGCGAACAGGAGCGTGTCGCAGAGGCCGGCCAGAGCGGCCCGCTCCGCGGCCGGTGCCTTGCTCTCCCGTGCGACGACGAGCATCGCCTCGAAGTCCGCGGTCGCGTCGTCGAAGCGGGCCTGGGCGAGGCGCACCGTCCCTCTCCTCCGATGAAGGCTGACGAGGGCCGGCGGCCGGCTCCCCGCGGCCAGGCTCGCCGCGGAACGGAAGGCCCAGTCGTAGTGCGCCTCCGCCTCCGCGTAGGCGAAGAGGCGGCTCGCGTTGTCGCCCGCCTGCCCGCGGAACTCGACCGCGCTCTCGTGGTCGTGGCCCTCTTCGCAGTGCCGGGCGATCTCGGCGGCGAGGCGGGCCGCGTCGGCCCCCCAGTGGTGGCGGAGGCGGGTCGCGATCCGGCGGTGGAGGTCGAGGCGCCGCGACGCCACCAGCTCCTCTCGCAGCACCGACTGGTAGAGCCCGTGCGCGAAGCGGTAGCGGGTCGCGTCCGTGCCGTCGGGGAGCGTCTCCTCGCCGGCCTCCACGATCAGGCGCCGCACGCGGCACAGCCGGCGCAGATCCTCCTCCACCCGCACCGCGTCGCGCCCGACGAGGTCCGCGATCACGGGGCTCAGGAACTCGCGGCCGGCGACACTCGCCACCTCGAGGACCTGCCGCTCCAGGGGCTGGAGGCCCTCGAGCTGTTGGCGCACGAGGTCCCGGAGGCCCTTCGCGGACTCCAGGTCGAGGCTCCCCAGGGGACGGGCGAGGCTCCACCCCGCCGCATCACGGACGACGTCGGCCCGCTCCACGAGGACGTCGACGAGGCTCCGTACGAAGAGAGCGAGCCCCTCCGTCCGCGCGTGCAGGGCCGGGGCGAGGCCCGCCGGAAGGTGATGGCCCGGGAACCGGGCCTCGAGGTAGGCGCCGACGTCCTCCTCGCGGAGCGCCCCGAGGGCGAGCTCTCGGGCGGCGCCGCGCGCGAGCAGGTCGACGGCGCACCGCTTCATCGGCAGGTTGGCCGCATCGACGTCGGCCTGGCGGAACGTGGCCAGGACGAGGGTCCGCTGCCGGGCGAGGCGGCATCCCAGGTGGTGCAGGAGATCGACGCTCGCCGTGTCCGCCCACTGCAGGTCCTCGAGGAGGATGACGTTCGGGAAGCCCCGGCTCGCCGCCTTCATGAAGTCTCCGGCCTCACGGATGAGGCGGTCCTTCGTCGCCCCCGCGGCCTGGCGGTGGAGGGCGCCGTCGGGGTCGGGGACGAGGCCTTCCGGCATCTGCACTCCGATGGTCGGCGCGTAGGTCCGGAGGAGCCCCGAGGCGTGGTCGCGCGCGTGGGTCGTGAGGAGGCGGCCGAGCGCGTCGAGGAAGGGCTGGAAGGCCGCTCCCGGACCCGGCGCCTCGTTGCAGCGGCCGGCCACGAACGTGCACGGCCGCTCGCTCCTCCGCAGCCGCCGGACGAACTCGCCCACGAGCGCCGTCTTCCCCACCCCGCGCTCGCCGGTCACGAACACGACGTTGCCCGCCCCGCCGACGGCGCCCGCGAAGCGCTCCTCGAGCCACGCGAGCTCCGCCTCGCGGCCCACGAAGGCCTCGCGGGCCGACGTGGGCTCGACCGACGCGGCCGCTCTCGCCGCCTGCCGCAGCGCGTCGGCCATCGCGCGCGCGGACGGGTGGCGCTCGGCCGCCTTCTTGGCGAGCGCCCTCCGGATCGGCCGGTCCAGCGCGGCGAGCGGCGGCGAGCCGGCGAGCGGCGGGGGATCGTCGTAGAGGGCTCCGTAGAGCGCCTGGCCGGCGCTTTCGCCCCCGAACGGGCGCCGCCCGGCGAGGGCCTCGTAGAGGACGACCCCGGCCGAGAAGAGGTCGGCCCGCGAGTCCACCACCTTCCCGAGGACCTGCTCCGGGGCGATGTAGCCCGGGGTGCCGACGATGAGGCCCGGCCGGGTGTAGTCGGTGGTCGTGGCGAGCTCGCGCGCGACGTCGGCGGGCAGCTCGCGGGCCACGCCGAAGTCGAGCAGCCTCGCGCCGTGGGGGGTCAGGAAGATGTTCGACGGCTTGAGGTCGCGGTGCACGACGCCCGCGTCGTGAACCGCGGCCAGCGCGGCCAGCAGGTCCTCGGCGACGTCGAGCACCTCGGTGTGGGACAGCGGTCCCCGCCGGAGCCGGCTCGCGAGCGTCTCGCCGATCAGGAGCTCCATGGCCAGGAACGGGCGGCCGCGCTCCTGGCCGACCTCGAAGATGGGGCACACGTTGGGGTGGCTGACCCGGGCCGCCGCGCGCGCCTCGCGCAGGAACCGTTGCCGTGCGGACCGGTCGGTCTGCTTCAGCGTCTTGAGCGCCACCCTCCGGCGCAGCGCGACGTCCTCGGCGAGGAAGACGCGGCCCATCCCTCCCTCGCCGATCTCGTCGAGGACGCGGTAGCGGCCGAAGCGTCTGGGGAGCGCCGCGGCCGGGCCCGCAGAGGCTCCGAGGGGCCAGGGAAGGCGCCTCCACCAGGGAGGAGGGGCGGGTGCACTCTGGTCGAGCTCGCCACGTCCGCGCATGGCCGCGCTCCCGCCCGCGCCGGGCCGTTCGTCGCCGCGAGGCGGCGGCGGTCGGCGCGAGGACTCGGATGCCCGGAAACGCGGCGAGGATAGCACGCTCCCCGCTCGACGGGCGGGCGGATAGAATCGGCGAGGCGGGAGGGCGTCTTGTCCCGTTTCGCGACCACCAACTGGAGCCTGATCCTGCGCGCGGCCCGCAGCGACGCGGAGGCCGAGCTGGCCATGGCTCTCCTGTGCGAGGCCTACTGGTATCCCGTCTACGCCTTCGTCCGGCGGCAGGGACACTCGGCGGCCGACGCGGAGGACCTGACCCAGGGCTACTTCGCACGGTTCCTCGAGAAGGGGTTCATCCGCGAGGTCCGGCCGGAGCAGGGGCGGTTCCGCGCCTTCCTCCTCGTCTCGGTCCGGAACTTCCTCCACAACGCGCGGGACCACGCGCGCGCGCTCAAGCGAGGCGGCGGCCGGCGCCTCGTGTCGCTCGACGCGGCGACGGCCGAGCGGACCTACGAGGAGAGGCTCGCGGACCGCACGACGCCGGAGGACCTGTTCGAGCGGAGCTGGGCGCGGACGCTCTTCGACCGCGTGCTCGACCAGCTCGAGCAGAAGGCCGCTCGCCAGGGGAAGGCCGAGCGCGCGGCCCGCCTCCGTTCCTATCTGACCGAAGCCGACCCGGCCGCCGGTTACGCCGAGGTGGCGGCCGAGTGGGGGGTGGGCGAGTCGGCGGTCCGCGCGGCCGTCCACCGCCTGCGCAAGGACTTCGCCGATCTCCTGCGCCGCGAGGTCGGGCGGACGGTGGCCGACGAGAACGAGGTCGACGACGAGGTCCGGCACGTGCTGGCGGTGCTCGCCGAGGCGGGCTCCGGCGGACCAAAGACCCTGGGGGAGGGAGCATGAAGGTCTCGAGACGGACCGCGCCGCGTGCCTGCGTGCTCGGCGCCACGGCCCTGGCGCTCGCCGCCGGATCGGGCCGGGCCGAGCCCGTCCGGGTGTGGGCGGCCAACCCGCACTACTTCGCCCGCGACGGGAAGCCGCTCGTCCTCGTGACGTCCGACCACCACTACGGAGCGGTGATCGACGCCGACTTCGACTTCCCGGCCTTCCTCGAGTCCCTCTCGGGCGCCGGCCTCAACCTCACCCGCATCTATCCGGGTGGGATGTTCGAGGTGCCCGACAAGTACGTCGCGGGCAACCCGCTCGGTCCCCGCCCCGGCCGGCAGATCCTGCCCTGGGCGCGGTCCGGCGTCGCCGGGGCCCACGCTACTCTCGCGGAGGCGGGCGAGCCCTCGTGGAAGCTGGATCTCGACCGCTGGAACCCCGACTACTTCGCGCGCCTCCGGGCCTTCGTCGAGCTCGCCGGGCGCAAGGGCATCGTGGTCGAGGTCGCCCTCTTCAACGGCATGTACGCGGACAGCTGGCCGGTCATGGCCTTCTACCACGGCAACAACGTCCAGGGCGTCGGCCGGTACGAGGCCGAGGAGTGCGGCCTCTTCACGACGCGGAACGCCCGGAACGAGGACGTCGTCCGCTACCAGAGGGCGTACGTGGCGAAGATCGCCGCCGAGCTCGACCCCTACGACAACGTCATCTACGACCTCTGCGACGAGCCGCTCCTCCAGGGCCGGCCCGACGGGAGCGTCGTCTTCCTGCCCGAGGCCGAGGTCGTGCCCTGGCTGCACGCGATGAGAGACGCCTTTCTCGAGGCCGAGGCCCCGCTCCCGAAGAAGCACGTCCTGGGGCAGACGGTGCAGAGCCTCTCGCCCGACCTCTCCGGCGAGGCCTGGTGCGACTGGCTTCCGACCGAGTACGTCCGCGCCGCGCGAGCCGCGCTCGAGAAGGACTACGGCGCACGGAAGCCTCTCGTGAACGTCGAGTCCGACTACTTCGGCCACGGGCTCGTCAAGCCCTACACGGTCGAGGACGTGCGCGTCGAGGGCTGGTGGTTCCTCGTCGGCGGCGGGGCAGGCGTCATCAACCTGAACGGGGAGCTCCACCGCGGCCAGGAGAAAGGGGGCGCGGACACGCGGGAGCGGATCATGCCGCAACGGAAGGCGCTGAAGCACTTCGTCGAAGGCTTCGACCTCGCCGGCATGGCCCGGTTCGAGAAGCTCACCGGGATCCCGGCGGGGGCCGTGGCCAGCGCGCTCGCCGAGCCGGGGAGGCAGTACGCCGTCTACCTCTTTCACGGCCGGGACGACGGGCAATGGGGCGCGCACTTCGTCGCGACTCCGGGGACCTGGCGCGACACCTTCACCGTCGAGGCGGTGCCGTCGGGCCGCTATCGGCAGGAGTGGGTGGATCCGGCGAGCGGCAGGGTCGAGGGCACGGAAGCCGTCGAGTGGAAGGGCGGCGACCTGACCGTCACCACTCCTTCCTACTCGATCGACGTCGCGTTGCGGATGGTCGCCGCGGGCCCCTGACCGGAGTCGGAGGCGGGCAGGCTCGACCGCGGTCCCTCCGCGCCGAGCCTGGTCGGCTCACCAGCTCGACGGCTCGTAGTCCTTGAAGAACCGCCCGTGGTCGTGGCGGCCGCTCCCGAGGCCGGACAGGAAGGGGTCGAGCACGCGGGCCGCGCCGTCCACGACGTCGAGCGGCGGCTCGAAGCCGAGCTCGTCCCGCTTGCGCCGAGCGTGGACGAGCGGGTCCTCGTCGGTGATCCAGCCGGTGTCGACCGCGTTCATGTGGATCCCGTCCCGCGCGTAGTCGGGGGCCGAGGTCAGGGTGAGCATGTTGAGGGCCGCCTTGGCCATGTTCGTGTGCGGGTGGCGGTCGGTCTTCGTCCCCCGGGAGAAGACTCCTTCCATGGCCGAGACGTTCACGATGTGCTTCTCCCGTCCCGGAGTGCGGAGCATCAGCGGCTTGAGGCGGGCGCAGAGGACGAAGGGGGCCACCGCGTTCACGAGCTGGACCTCGATCATCTCGGGCGTCGAGACCTCGGCGAGGGCGAGCCGCCAGGAGTTCACGGCCCGGCGGTCCACCTGCTGGAGGTCGGCGTCCCGCGCACCGGCGGGGAAGAGGTCCTCGCTCCGGTCGTCGAAGCCGAAGCGCGCCTGGGAGAGCCGAGCCGACTGGCGCAGGCCGAGCCCGGCTCCCCCGGCCCGCGAGGCCACGAGCCCGCCGAATCGGAGGAGAGAGCCCTCCGCCCCGGCCGGCGTCGACGAAGCGCCTTCGAGCTCGAGGACGGCGTCGTGGTGCGCGCGCACGAGCGGCCGGAGCTCGGCGGGCAGGTCCTCGAGCCTCCGCTCCTCGAAGTCCAGCAGGTGCTCGTAGAAGCCCGGCGGGCGGCGCACCGTCTGGCAGGCGTTGTTGACGAGCAGGTCGAGCCGGTCGAGCTCGCGAAAGAGCAGGCTGCAGAGGAGCTCGACGCTCGGCGTGTGTCGCAGGTCCAGGCCGCGCACGACGAGCCGCGAGCTCCAGCCGGCGAAATCCGGCTCCGCGGCGTAGCGGCGGGCCGCGTCGTGGGGAAAGCGGGTGGTGGCGACGACGGTGGCGCCCGCCCGCAGCAGCTTGAGCGCCGCCTGGTAGCCGATCTTGACCCGGGCCCCGGTGACGATCGCGACGCGCCCGCGGAGGTCGGCGGTCTGGAAGCGCTTCTCGTAGTTGAGCTCGGCGCAGGCCGGGCAGAGCGCGTCGTAGAAGGCGTGCAGGAGGCGGTACTCGGCCTTGCAGACGTAGCAGGGCCTCGGCTTCAGGAGCTCAGGCGGTCGCTCGGCCGCCTTCGTCCCCGCTTGCAGCAGGCGCGGCGGAGGGACGAACACCTCGGCCTCGCGCGCGGCGCGGATCCCCGTCCCCGCGACGAGCCGCCGGTCGTGGGCCTCCGTGCGGCGGCGCTTCGCCTTCCGGAACGCCTTCACGAGCCGCCGCTTCTGCTCCGTCTCCGGGTGGACCGTTCGCCCTGCCGCGACCAGCAGCCGTCGGCGCTCGTCCGCGGGCAGCTGGGCCAGCAGGGAGCGGTCGCGCGACACCGCCTCCAGGACCTCGCGCGCGCGGCGCAGCTCTTCCGGTCCCATCCCCGGCCGGTCGGGTTCCGCGGCCGTCGTGAACGGCACGATTCGAGCGCCAGCGGGGCTCCCGCGGTCTTCGGCCATCCCGACAGTCTACGCGGGTTCCTGGCCTTCGTCCTCGATCCGCCGCCACACCGCGCCCTGCTCGCTCTCGTACACGACCGCCTCCTCCTGCTCGAAGCGGAAGGCGTAACGGACGTAGAGGCTCCCCCGGATCCGCCGCACCTGCGTCGACCGGCACTCGAGGCGGAGGGGCGGCCCGATCGTGGCCAGGCCCCCGTAGCGCGCGGACTGGATGTGGGTGCCGTAGCCGATCCACCCGTCGGCGTGGCGGAGCCCGAGGACGTAGTAGGCGTGGGCGAAGCCCAGCATCCCGGTCGCGTGGACCATGACCGCGCCCGAGACGTGGCGCGGGTGCCGCACCGGGTGGACCCGCTGGAGGTCGGTGAAAGGCAGCCGGTCGTGGGTCGGCATGCGGGCCACGACCCGCCCGCCCTCGCGGTCGATCTCGAGGATCTCGTCGAAGAGGATGGCCTCTCTGGCGTAGGGGCAGTCGGCGACGAAGTCGGGGTCCAGCACCGGCCTGAGTGTAGGCGAGGTGTGGTACGTTCCGGCTGCCCGATCGTCGGGCGGTCAACCGGAGGCGGCGCGCAGCCATGAGAAGAGCGGTCGTGTGCGGGGCGGGCGGGTTCATCGGCGGCCACCTGGTCGAGAGGCTCAAGAGGGACGGCTACTGGGTCCGGGGGGTCGACATCAAGGAGCACGAGTTCCGTCCTTCGGCGGCCGACGAGTTCCGGAAGCTCGACCTGCGCCTGCCCGAGAGCTGCGTCCGGGCCGTGCTCGTCGACGGAGCGCCGGCCGACGAGGTCTACCAGCTCGCCGCCGACATGGGCGGCATGGGCTTCATCCACGCCGCCGAGTGCGAGATCATGCACAACAGCCTCCTCATCAACACGCACATGAGCCGCGCCGCGGCCGAGCGCGGCGTGGGCCGCTACCTCTTCTCCTCGTCGGCCTGCGTCTACCGCGACCAGCGGCCGGACGAGCCGGACCTCACCGAGGACGACGCCTACCCCGGCCAGCCGGACAACGAGTACGGCTGGGAGAAGCTCTACTCGGAGCGGGTGGCGCTCGCCTACCAGCGGAACAAGGGCATGACGGTCCGGATCGCCCGGTTCCAGAACACCTACGGGCCCTACGGCACGTGGCGGGGCGGACGCGAGAAGGCCCCCGCCGCCATGTGCCGAAAAGTGGCGGCCATCCCGGACGGAGGCACGATCGAGGTCTGGGGCGACGGCACCGCCATGAGGGTCTTCACGTACGTGGACGACCTCGTGGACGGCATCCGCACGCTGATGGACTCGGACCGCGCCGAGCCCACGAACATCGGCAGCGACGAGCGCGTGTCGGTCGACGGCCTCGTCGCCCTCGTCGCCGAGGTGGCGGGCAAGACGGTCAGGATCAGGCACGTCGACGGCCCGGTCGGCGTCCACGCCCGCAACCACAGCTCGCGGCGGATCCGGTCGATGGGCTGGACGGACCGGCACACCCTCCGCGCCGGCATCGCCAGGACCTACCCCTGGGTGAGGGAGCAGACCGAACGGGCGATCGCCCGCGGCGAAGCGGTCTAGCGGCAAGAGGCGCGGGGAGGCGCGCGGACCGAGGCGCGCCGGGGCCGGCGCCGGCCGGACCCGTTGACCCTGGCCGGGGGACGGCGTTAACGTGACGGCCGGCCACAACCGGGCGGGACATCGAGGATCCGGGATCCTGTGAGGTGTCATGCCCCAGCGCTACAGAGTGCGCCTCGCCGACGGAACCGTCGTGGCCGCCGACCCGGACTCGCTCGAGAGGTTCGCGGACGACGAGCGAGCCATGGCACAGGCCGTTGGCACGCAGGCCTGGCGGCCGCTGCGGGAGGTGATCGCCGAGGAGGAGGGGGCCGCGCGGCTGGCGCGAGCGCTCATCCCCCCGAAGCCGCGGCCGGATCGGACGCCGCCCCCGCCGTCGTCGAGCCCGCCGCCCGCCCCTTCGGCCGACGGGCTCCCTGCCGACGAGCCACCGGCCTTCGGCCACCCTCGGGGCTTCGGAGAGCCCGCCTTCCGCGAGCCCGATTTCGGCGCGCCGTCGGCGCCGGGCGTGCAGGTCCTGGCCGACACGACGGCGTCCGCGAGCCCCGCCGGCTCGAGGCCGTCGCCGGTGGCCGACCTGCCGATCATCCGGATGAAGCCCCTCGACGACGAGCCCAGGCCTAGGCAGCGGCTGGTCGAGGCCGAGGATCGCGACGAGGAATACGAGGAGGCCAGGCCGCGACACGACCGCCTCGAGGGCCCGTTGAAGACGGTCATCGAGGCGGTGGGGCGGTTCCTCAGCCGCTGCCTCAGCGTCCTCGAGCCCCACGTGAGGCGCTTGGGGTCCCCGAAGGCCGCTCTCCCCGCGCCGAGGCGCGAGGCCGCACGCTCCGCTGCGCCTTCAGCTTCCGCGCGCCAGCCGCTCCGGGCGCCGACTCCGGTCAGCGATCTGGCCGTCATTCCGTTCGCTCCGGACCGCGAGCCCGCCGAGGCGGAGGACGTGTACGCGAGCGAGGGAACCGCGTCGCCCGCCATCTCCTCGATCTGGCGCTGGACGAGGCGGTTCGTCGTGCTGGGCGCTCTCGCCGCCGGGGTCGCCTACGCCGTGATCGAGCGGGAGAGGTGGCTCCCCGGGGCGGGCCGCATCGCCGAGGCGACGGTCACGAAGATCGACGACCTGGTGCGGTCGCGCCAGACGACGAAGGAGCAGGAGCAGGCGCTCGCCGAGGCCGCCGCCCGGCTGCCCCACCTCGCCCCCGAGACGATCCGCCTCCTCTTCTCGCGCAGCCCGACCGGCGTGCTCGATCCTCCCGACGCCTTCCAGCTCGCGGACGAGGCTGCCGAGCGCGGCCTGAGCGCGCTCACGCACGCGGAGGCCGGCGAGCTCAAGGCGCTCCAGGCCGCTCTGCTCGCCAGGCTCAGCCCGACGGAGCGATCGCGCGTCCGGGAGTACGAGAAGACGCGCCACCGCCGCGCGATCTTCCCGTTCGAGAACCCGCACGTGCTGGAGCTCGTGGCGCGCGGCGCGCAGGCCCTGCCCGCGGCCAGCCGCGAGCGGCTCCAGGCGCTCAACGCGAAGGCCGTCGCCGCCGGCCTCGACGTCCCCGTCGGCGGAGCCGCCGGCCCGACCGGCCGCTGACGACGCTATCGACGGGTCGGCTCGAGCCGCCCGGGGCGCCGGGACACTGCGACCCCGAGGGAAGGCGCGCTCCGGGGCAGCCACAGCTTCACCGCGGGATGCATCGTGTAGAGCCGCAGGCGCTGGCCGTCGTCCACCAGGATGCCGCTCGAGTCGTCGCTCCGGATGATCGGGTTGCCGGGGTACTTCTCCCAGCGCACGAGGTCGTCCGACGCGGCCAGGCACGTCGTCCACGGCCCGTTGCCCTTCGGGTCGGCGTTCGCGTGGTAGACGCCGTAGTAGCGGCCGCGGTACCGGACCACCTGGTTGAGGGCCACCGCGTACCGGTCATAGGCCTCCGGCCCGAGGGCGATCACCGGCTCGTCCCGCACGTTCGTCCACACCTTCAGGTCCTTCGAGGTGGCGAGCCAGATCCCCTTGTCGTCGCGCTCGTAGAAGAGGTGGAAGGTCCCGCCCTCGATCCGGACCGTGGGCGTGCCGTACGGTCCCTTCGAGATCGGCCTCCCCGACCTCGCGCGGATGTCCAGGCTCCCCTCCTCCTCCCAGTGGAGGCCGTCCCTCGACGTGAGCCGGTGCGCGATGTCGTCCCGGCCCTCCGCGAACATCTGGTAGACGCCCCCGTGCTTCACGACGAACACGTCCTCGGTCCACACGCCGGCGAAGATCGGGTTGCCGGGGTGGCGCGTCCAGTGGACCCCGTCCGCCGAGGTGGCGAGCCCGAGGGACTTCACGTCGCTCCGCGTCGAGTCGTAGCCCGTGTACCAGAGCTTCCAGCCGTCCGCCTCGCGCAGGATGAACCCGCGCTCGCGGATCTCGCGGTCCCAGGTGGGCGTCCCCGTCCCGGTGAAGAGAGGGTTGCCTTCGTAGGGGACCCAGTCGACGAGCTCGCGCGGGAAGCGGTCGTCCGCACGGCCGACATGCGGCCAGGGAGCGGACACCGCGACGGCCGCCAGGGCCACGAAGGAGAGGTACCCCCGGCGACGGAGACGAGAAGAGCGCTCGGGCGACATGGCCGGAACATACCGCATCCCGGCCGGCCGCACGAGACCGTCTCGGCGAGGCGCTCTCAGCCGCGGCCGAGGCGCACGCCCAGCTCCGCCAGGACGTCCAGCGTCCGTTCCGCGTGGGCCGTCGTCGTCCGGGGGTTCATCACCGTGACCCGCAAGACCCGCCGGCCGCCGAGGAGCGTGGTCGTGATCCAGCCCGCGCCGGAGCGGTTGTACTCCTCCCGGAGGCGCAGGTTCAGCCGGTCGAGCGCCTCCCCGTCCATCGAGCCGACCCCGACGTAGCGGAAGCACAGGATGTTCGACTCGGGCTCGTGGAGCGCCTCGAAGTCGTCTCGGCCCGCGACCTCGTCGTGGAGAGCGCGGGCCACCGCGCACAGGCGGTCGTAGAGGGCGCCGAGGCCGTCCGCCCCGTACCGCTGGAGGGCGACCCACACCTTCATCGCGTCCAGCCGGCGAGAGCACTGGAAGCTCCTCACGCCCTGGTCCCAGCCTCGGGCTGCCCCGCCGCGATGGAAGAGATAGGGCGCGCGCTGGCTGAACGCCGCGTCGAGGTCGCGCTCGTTCCGCGCCAGGACGACGCTCGCCGAGAGCGGCATGAGCATCATCTTGTGCGGGTCCCAGGCGATCGAGCGAGCCCGCTCGATGCCGCGGAGCCTCTCGCGGTGCGCCGTCGAGAGGAGGGCCGACGCGCCGTGGGCCCCGTCGACGTGGAGCCAGACGCCGCGCTCCTCGCAGATCCGGCCGATGGCGTCGAGGTCGTCGAAGGAGCCGGTCGCCGTGGTGCCCGCGGTGGCGACCACGGCCATGACCCTTCGCCCGCGGGCGTGCAGGCGGCGCAGCTCGGCCTCGAGCGCGGCCGCGTCCATCCGGAACCCGGGCGACGGCACGGCGATCGCGTGGTCGGTGCCGAGGCCCATCTCGCCCACCGCCCGCGCCACGGCATAGTGCGCGTGCTCGCCGTGGAGGACGACCGGAGGATCGGCGCCGACACCCTCCTTCCAGGCGTCCGGGAGAACCGCCGCCCGCGCGGCCAGGAGCGCGGCGAAGGTGGCCTCGGTGCCGCCCGAGGTGAAGACGCCGCCCGCCGCCGGGCCGAAGCCGGCGAGGTCGCACATCCAGCGGACGACCCGCGCCTCGAGGATCGTCCCCACCGGCGACATCTCCCAGACGGCAGCGGACTGGTTGAGGGCGGCGGTCAGGGCTTCGGTCCACACCGCGGCCGGCAGCGGCGCCGAGACCTGGTGACCCATCGAGCGGGGATGAAAGAGGTGGTTCGAGTCGGGGATCACCTCGAGCCTCAGGCGCTCGAGCACCTCGTCGAGCGGGCGGCCGGAGAGCGGAAGGGGCTCCTCGAAGCGGCGGGCCAGCTCCTCCGGGGCGAGCGCGGTCGAGACGCGTCCCTCCCCGGACCGCGCCCCGTCGAAGTAGGAGGCGACGAGTCGCGCGAACGCCTCGCCCGCGGCGGGAGAGACGTCCTGCTCGATGGCAGAGAAGACGGGATGATCGAGCGGCTTCAGGCGGTTCGCTTCTCCAGGGCGGCGACCCGCTCCTCCAGCCGGGACAGGACCGCCATCCGCGTGGAAAGGTCCCGGATGTCCGCCGAGTTCTCCTCGACCTTCACCCGGAGCTCGTGTACCTCGGCGCCGATCTGCAGGACCGCGACACGCAGCTCGCGGAGCCCCGTCTCCAGCGACGAGTCACGGACCCGGGACTCGCTCTCGATCCTCTCGAGTGCAGCGGTGATGAGGTCCAGCCGACGATCGATGACCTGCTCGCGGGCGCCCATCCGGGCCTCGAGCCGGTCGAACCGTCCCTCCAGTCCGCTCTGCCCTCCCTCGAGCCGGTCGAACCGTCCCTCCAGCCCGCTCTGCCCTCCCTCGAGCCGGTCGAACCGTCCCTCCAGCCCGCTCTGCCCTCCCTCGA
>DATJYX010000075.1:0-49668 GCA_035577965.1 Vicinamibacteria bacterium
CGCGGCACCGCTCACGGCGACAGCGCGGCGCAGGCCTCGCAGGCGCTGGCCGCCGGAGGAGAGGAGCGACGCGAGCCCGGCGCCGGCGAGGGCGCCCGCGGCGACGGCGTAGAGCGCGGAGGTCCACAGGCCCTTCTTGCCCACGCCGCCGAGGAGGAATGTGAACGCCGTGAGCACGGAGGCGACCGTCCAGACGAAGGAGCGCGGCAGCGCCGAAAGCAGGCGGCTCAGCAGGACGAGGAGGCCTCCGGCGAGAGCGGAGACGAGCGGCAACAGGAGGACGGGGAGGAGCGCCGTCCAGTTGAAGGAGGGGACGACGAAGAGAGGCCACACCGAGGCGACGAAGAGACCGATCGCCACGAGCAGGACGCCACGGCGCGCCCCCGCCCACGCCCGCGGGCCGGGAACGAGCTGGCTCCGCAGCGTCGGCCACCGGCTCCAGAGTCCGCGTGCGCGACTCCTCAGGCCCCGCGACCCGTCCCAGAGTGCCATGGCGTCCTCCCGCGTGGCCCGCGCTCGGAACGAGCCCCGGCCCATCTTGGCCCAACCGGCTCCTCGGCACATCGGCGCCCACGCGGTCGACAGGCTCTGCTGCGGGATCGCCGGAGCATCGGCTGGGCGCGGCCTGCTAGACTGGAAGGCTATGGCTGCGGACCTCGGCCCCCGCTACGAAGCCCTCCTGCGCGAGCTGGAGCGGCGGATCCTCGTCATCGACGGGGCCATGGGGACGCTCCTTCAGAGCCGCGGCCTGACGGAGGCGGACTACCGCGGCGAGCGCCTGAAGGGCTGGCCCCGCGAGGTGAAAGGCGATCACGAGCTCCTGAACCTCAGCCGGCCGGACGTGATCGAGGCCGCCCACCGCGAGTACCTGGCGGCGGGGGCCGACGTCGTGGAGACGAACACCTTCAACGGCAACCGCTTCTCGCAGGCCGACTATGGGACCGAAGGCCTCGCCTACGACATCAACCTCGCCGCCGCCCGGGCCGCGCGAAGGGCCGTCGACGCCGTGATGGCGGAAGAAGAGGAGCGCGTCGCCTGGGTGGCCGGGTCGCTCGGGCCCACGAACAAGACGGCCTCGCTGTCGCGCGACGTGAACGACCCCGGCGCGCGATCCGTGACCTTCGCCGAGCTCGAGGAGGCGTACCGCGAGCAGGCGCTCGGCCTCCTCGAGGGCGGGGTCGACCTCCTCCTCGTGGAGACCGCCTTCGACACCCTGAACGCGAAGGCGGCGCTCTTCGCGATCGAGCGGGCCTTCGAGGAGCGCGGCACCCGCCGGCCGGTGGTGGCCTCGGTCACGATCACCGACCTCTCCGGCCGCAACCTCTCCGGCCAGGGCGTCGAGGCCTTCTGGATCTCGGTATCGCACGCGGGCCTCCTCGGCGTCGGGATCAACTGCGCGCTCGGCCCGAAGGAGATGAGGCCGCACCTCGAGGAGCTCTCGGGCCTCGCCCCCTGCTTCGTGAGCGCCTACCCGAACGCGGGCCTGCCCAACGCCTTCGGCGGCTTCGACGAGACGCCCGACTCGATGGCCTCGAGCCTGGGCGAGTGGGCGCGGGCCGGCTTCGTGAACGTCGTCGGCGGCTGCTGCGGGACGACGCCCGCGCACATCCGGAGGATCGCCGAGGCGGTCCGCGGCGTGGCGCCGCGCGCACGCCCGGAGGTGCCGCGGCTGACCCGGCTCTCCGGCCTCGACCCGCTCGTGATCCGGCCCGACTCCAACTTCGTCAACGTGGGCGAGCGCACGAACGTCACGGGGTCGCCGCGGTTCGCGAAGCTCGTCCGGGCGGGGCAGTATCCAGAGGCTCTAAAGGTCGCGCGGCAGCAGGTCGAGGGCGGTGCCCAGATCCTCGACGTGAACATGGACGAGGGGCTCCTCGACTCGGCCCGGGCGATGCGGACGTTCCTGAACCTGCTCGCCGCCGAGCCCGACATCGCGCGCGTGCCCATCATGGTCGACTCCTCCGACTGGAGGGTGATCGAGGCGGGGCTCCAGTGCCTGCAGGGCAAGGGCGTCGTCAACTCGATCTCGCTCAAGGAGGGCGAGGACGTCTTCCGGGAGCACGCTCGGCGCATCCGGCGGTACGGGGCCGGCGTCGTGGTGATGGCCTTCGACGAGGAGGGCCAGGCGACGACCGCCGAGCGGCGGGTCGCGATCCTCTCGCGGGCCCATCGGATCCTCACCGAGGAGATCGGCTTCCCGGCCGAGGACGTCGTCTTCGACCCGAACGTCCTCACCGTGGGGACGGGGATCGAGGAGCACGCCGACTACGGGATCGCCTTCGTCGAGGCGACGCGCCGGCTCAAGGAGTCCTTCCCCCTGGCCAAGGTCAGCGGCGGGATCTCGAACGTCTCGTTCTCCTTCCGCGGCAACAATCCGGTGCGGGAGGCGATGCACGCGGCCTTCCTCTACCACGCGATCCAGGCCGGTCTGGACATGGGCATCGTGAACGCCGGCCAGCTCGCAGTCTACGAGGAGGTCCCGAAGGATCTGCTCGAGCGGGTCGAGGACGTGCTCCTGAACCGCCGGCCGGACGCCACCGAGAGGCTCATCGCGTTCGCCCAGACCGTGGGGGAGCGGGAGAAGGGGCCGGTCGTCGAGGACGCCTGGCGGAAGAGCACCGTCGAGGAGCGGCTCTCCCACGCCCTCGTGCGGGGGATCGACGAGTTCGTGGAGGCGGACGCCGAGGAGGCGCGGCAGAAGCTCGGCCGGCCGCTGTCGGTGATCGAGGGTCCGCTCATGGCGGGCATGAACGTGGTCGGCGACCTCTTCGGCTCGGGCAAGATGTTCCTGCCCCAGGTGGTGAAGAGCGCCCGCGTGATGAAGAAGGCGGTCGCGTACCTCACGCCGTTCCTGGAGGCGGAGAAGGAGGCGAGCGGGTCCCGGGCCGAAGCGAAGATCGTGATGGCCACGGTCAAGGGGGACGTCCACGACATCGGCAAGAACATCGTCGGCGTCGTCCTCGGCTGCAACAACTACGAGGTCGTCGACCTCGGGGTGATGGTCCCGGCGGACCGGATCCTGGCCGCGGCGAGGGAGTCGGGCGCCGACCTCGTCGGCCTCTCCGGCCTCATCACGCCCTCCCTCGAGGAGATGGTGCACGTGGCGCGCGAGATGGAGCGGCAAGGCCTCACGGTGCCCCTCCTGATCGGCGGCGCGACGACGAGCCGGGCCCACACGGCGGTGCGCATCGCCCCCGCCTACGCGGGGCCCGTGGTGCACGTCCTCGACGCGTCGCGCGCGGTCGGCGTGGTGAGCCAGCTGAAGAGCGCGGAGAGGCGGCCGGCCTTCGACGGCGAGAACCGCCGCGAGCAGGAGCGGCTGCGGAGCGAGCACGCGGCGAGGCGCGCCGAGAGGGCGCTCGTGTCCCTCGAGGAGGCGCGGCGGCGGCGGACGAAGATCGACTGGAAGGCCTACGCGCCCCCGCAGCCCGCCTTCCACGGCGTGCGTGAGCTGCCCGACGTGCCGCTTCGCGATCTCGTTCCGTACGTCGACTGGACGCCGTTCTTCTCCGCGTGGGAGCTACGGGGGACGTATCCCCGCATCTTCGAGAACCCCGACTGGGGGGCGAAGGCGCGGGAGCTGTTCGACGACGCGCAGCGGATGCTGGAGCGCCTCGTCCGGGACGGCCGGCTGAAGGCGCGGGCGGTCTACGGCTTCTTCGCCGCCGCCGCGGCGGGCGACGACATCGAGATCTACGCCGACGGGTCACGGACGGGCCGCCTCGGCACGCTTCACACGCTGCGCCAGCAGTCGGACAAGGGCGAGGCGGAGCCGGCGCAGGCGCTGGCCGACTTCGTGGCCCCCGGCGAGACGGGGCTCCGCGACTGGATCGGTGCCTTCGCGGTCACGGCCGGCCTCGGCGCCGACGACCTCGTGGCCGGCCACGAGCGGGAGCACGACGACTACGCCGCGATCATGGTCAAGGCGCTGGCCGACCGCCTGGCCGAGGCGCTCGCCGAGTGGCTCCACGAGAAGGCCCGCGCGGACTGGGGATACGCGGCCGGCGAGAAGCTCTCGATCGAGGACCTCATCCGCGAGAAGTATCGCGGCATCCGGCCGGCCCCGGGCTATCCGGCCTGCCCGGACCACACCGAAAAGCGACTCCTTTTCGACCTTCTCGGGGGCGAGGACCGGGCGGGCATCCACCTGACCGAAACGTTCGCGATGCGGCCCGCCGCCTCCGTCTGTGGCTTCTATTTCGCCCACCCCCAGTCCCGGTACTTCGCCCTCGGGCCGATCGGCCGCGACCAGGTCCTCGACTACCACCGCCGCAAGGGCATGGACCTGCGGGCGGTGGAGCGCTGGCTGGCACCGAACCTCGGCTACGACCCCGCCGGCGCCTGATCTCTCGCCCTTGCGTGGGCGCCATTCGTGGGAAGCCGGTGCCCCGGCGCGAGCGGGCCGTCCCGCGGAAATCCCTTGCCAAGGACCGGATCGCGCACTAGGATAGCGGCCCTCCACGAAGCACCAGGCGAAGGCTCTCGACGGGAGAGGTTCGAGAAGGATCACGTGCACCCAAGCTATCGGAGGGACAGATGAAGCTCAAGACGGCCGGGGCCGGGCTCGTCGTGCTCGCCATCGCGATGGGGACGGTTCCCGCACGTCCGCACGGCGGCCGGCACACCGCGTCGCCCTTCCTCGCCATCGGACCCCAGGCGGTCCGGTCCGAGGTGGCGAGCCCGGGCAGCGGCACTCCCCAGTTCCTGTTCACCTGCCAGGTCGGCCAGACGCCGGGGGTCGTCTGCTACGACCCCTTCCAGATCCGGCGCGCGTACGACCTCGACACGCTGGTCGACAAGGGCTACGACGGGACGGGCCGCACCATCGTGATCATCGACGCCTTCCAGAGCCCGACCCTGCCCGACGACCTCGACGCGTTCGACGAGAACTACGGCCTGCCCGACCGGTCCACGTTCTTCACCCAGGTCGCCCCGGACGGCCTCACGCCGTTCGATCCGAGCGACGGCAACATGGTCGGGTGGTCGGGGGAGATCACGCTGGACGTGGAGTGGGCTCACGCCATCGCTCCCGGCGCCAAGGTCGTCCTCGTGCTCGCGAAGTCCAACGAGGACGCCGACCTCCTGAGCGCGACGAAGTACGCCATCGACAACCGCCTCGGCGACGTCATCTCCCAGAGCTTCGGCGAGAACGAGAGCTGCATGGACTCGGACCTGGCCGAGGCGCAGCACCGGCTCTTCCAGGAGGCGACGCGCAAGCACATCGCCCTCTTCGCGTCGTCCGGCGACGAGGGCGCGGCCCAGCCGACCTGCGACGGGAAGTCGTGGGTTCGGGCGGCGTCGTCGCCGGCCAGCGACCCCCTCGTCACGGCGGTGGGCGGCACCGAGCTCCACGCCTCGGACTACTGCTTCACCGTCCTCGGCTGCGACCCCTCCACGAGCCCCGCGCCCGGAACGTACCAGAGCGAGGTCGCGTGGAACGAGTTCGACACCGACAACGCGGCGACCGGCGGGGGGCGGAGCGTGCTGTTCCGGAAGCCCTTCTACCAGGTGCAGAGCGTGCGCTTCCGGGGGCGCGGAGTCCCCGACGTCGCCTACAACGCGGCCATCTATCACGGCGTGCTCGTCTTCTGGGCCGGCGACGTGTGGCTCTTCGGCGGGACGAGCTCCGGCTCTCCGCAGTGGGCGGCGCTCAGCACGATCGCGGATCAGAAGGCGCGGAGGAGCCTCGGGTTCGCCAACTCGGCGCTCTACGACACGGCCGATTCGAAGGGCCTCTACGCGAAGGTCTTCCACGACGTCGTCTCCGGCAACAACTCGGTCTCGGAGACGGACTCCGACGGGAACCTCGTTCCAGTCCGGGGCTTCGTGTCCCGGCCGGGATGGGACGCCACGACCGGCCTCGGCTCGCCCGTCGGACGGAAGGTGGTCGATGTCCTGGTCATGGCCCGATCCGACGACGACGGCAAGAAGGCGGGAGACTCCGACCCGGCGGACGAGGGTCGCTCCGGGCATCACGGGTCGCGGCCTCACTAGGTCCCGGGAGCCGTTCCCCGGGATTCGCGTCACCCGACTGCTCGTCGGGTGACGCGTCCATCTGGAAGAGGGGGCATTCGAATGCGTAGGAACGAGTTCGTCGGGTCTTTGCTCGTCTGCGCCGTGGCCTGGATGGCCGGCTCGTCGGCCGTCGCCGGCGAGAACTGGGTCGGGACCTGGAAGCTGAACGCAGCGAAGTCGAGGCAGGCGTCGGCCAGCGTCCGCGCGCAGGCGCTCCGGTTCGAGGCGACGCCCGCCGGCATCAAGCTCACGTCGGACGGGACCGACGCCCAAGGGATGCCCATGCACGGCGGGTACACGTCGAAGTTCGACGGCAAGGACGTGCCCTGGGAGGGCAACCCGTCGGCCGACACGGCCAGCCCGAAGCGGATCGACGACAACAGCTACGAGAACGTCTGGAAGAAGGGCGGGAAGGCGGTCGTCACCGCCACCGTCTCCGTGTCGAAGGACGGGAAGACGCTGACCGTGACCCAGAGCGGGACGGACGCCCAGGGCTCGCCGTTCAAGTCCGTCGCGGTGTACGACCGGCAGTAGGCGTTCCCGAGCCGTTCAGCCCCTCCGGCGAGGGTTCTCTCCGAGGGCCCGCCGGAGGGCCGAGGGTCGTTCGCCTACTCGTGCTCGTCGTCGGGGCAGCGGGTCCACTCCGTCCGCTTGACGCCGGGATGGGCGGCCAGGGACGCGCCGACGGCGCGGAGGGCGCCGGGACGGGCCGAGGGTACGCGGAGCCGGAGCTCGAGCAGGACGAGCCCCGCGGCGTCACGCGTCTCGCCGTGCTCGGCGAACAGGATGCCCTGCGCGGAGGAGGCACGGGCGAGAGCGGCCCGGACGTCCTCCTCGGCGGAGGGCTCGAAGTCGACCAGGAGACGGTAGGGGTCGAGCGTCCTCGCCGGGCCTGACCGGCGATCGATCCACAGGGCGAGCGAGCGGAGGGGGATCTCGGCGAGCAGCATCGCGGCGAGGAGGGCGGAGGCGACGCCGTAGTGGCCGCCGCCCAGGGCGAGGCCGAGGCCGCCCGCCGCCCACAGCGTGGCCGCGGTGTTGATGCCCTGCACGCTCGCGCCTCGGCGCATGATGACGCCGCCCCCGATGAAGCCGATCCCCGTGACGACCCCGGCCGCGATCTGCACCGGGCTGCCGCCCGGGCCGAGGCCGAGCTGCGAGAGGACGGCGAAGGCGGCGGCGCCCGTCGTGACAAGGGCGTGGGTCTTGAGGCCGGCGATCTTGTGGTGCCACTGGCGCTCGACCCCGATGATCGCCCCCAGCAGCACGGCCAGGACGAGCCGGAAGAAGACGCTCTCGAGGGTCATGGCCGCGCATCATACGTCCGATCGGCGCCGGCGGCCGCCCTTCTCTCGGCGTCGGCACTGCGCGCGAGGGCTCGGGACGAGCGGGCTCCCCTCGCGCGCGGCGGGGGAGAGGCGAGCGCATATACTGGCTCGATGCCGCGGTGGACCGCGTCTCGGTCCGTCGGCTCGACGGATGCGGCCGAGAGGCCGACTGCCGCGAGGCAGAGGAGGTGCGGCGTTGAGGATCAAGCTGCGCTACCCGGCGTCCCCCGAGAACGCCCGAGACCACGCGCAGATCGCGGTCGAGCTCGCGCACGAGGAGTACGACGCCGACCTCGACTTCTCGCCGGGCAGCCTGGAGCTCGTGGACTCCCTCATTGACTCGCTGCGCGAGGAGGGGGTCGACGGGGAAGGGGCGGCGGAGGCCCTCTTCGTCCTCGGCTGCTACCTGGGCGAGGTGATGGTGCGCCAGCTCGGCGGGGCGTGGGCGCCCACCCCGCGGTCGCCGCTCCGCGGCGTCTCGCCGTGGCCGATGGTGGTCGCGCTGGCCGACGGATCGGCGTGGGACGCGATCGGGAAGGCCTACAAGCGGCTCGAGCTCGGCGACAGCGAGTACCTGCCGGCCTTCTTCGAGACCGCCGCCGGCGGAGGGCGGAGCGGCCGATGAGCGAAGCGGACGAGCCGTTCGTGATCCCCGTCACCGGCGATCTGGACCTCCACCCGTTCGATCCCCGGGAGATCCCGTCGGTGGTCGGGGAGTACGTGCGGGCGTGCCGCGAGCGCGGGATCCTCCACCTCCGCCTCGTCCACGGGCGCGGACGCGGCGTGCAGCGCGCCGCGGTGAGACGGGTGCTGGCGTCCTTGCCGGAGGTCGTCTCGTTCTCGGACGCCCCCGCTCTCGCCGGCGGCTGGGGAGCGACCGAAGTCACGCTCCGCGACCGCACCTCAAGCGTTTTCTGAGCGTGCCCGAACCCCGCGACTGGCGCGGCTTCTGTCGGTGAGCTCGTCGCGGACCCGCGTCGTTGGCCGTCGCGCGGAGTCTTGACAGCGCGGGGGTCGGCCACTAGATTCGGTGGCGCCCCGCGTGGCGGCGATCCCGGAAAGAGTCCTCGCTGTTGGTGACGAAGCGGCATCGTGACGATGAGAAAGCTCAACTTCGGCTTCTTCGACGACAGCGGGCAGCCTCGCGAGAGCCGGATCCTGATGTTCTACTCGTTCGAGACCGAGGACCGGCTGCCGCGCTCGGGCATCCTCCACTACCACGTCGTGGAGGGACGGTTCGTCGGACCCCGCCACGACCGTGAGCTGACCGACGCCGCGCTCGCGTTCCTCGCGAAGAGCGGACGGCTCGGCGCGCCCGCCTGAGCCGCGGCGCCGCACGCGGCGAAGCGGCCGCTCCCCATCGCGGGTACGCGGCGTGCGTGCCCGTGCTAGGATGCCGTTTTGGCATCATCGTCGAGGAGCGGCACAGGAGGCGAGCAGATGACGACAGCAGGGAAGGAACACGCGATCGCGCCGGCGGGCGGGAGGCTCGGGGTGCTCTTGCCGGGCATGGGGGCCGTCGCGACGACGTTCGTGGCCGGAGTCGAGGCGGCGCGACGGGGGATGGCGAAGCCGATCGGCAGCCTGACCCAGATGGGGACGGTCCGCCTCGGCAAGCGGACGGACGGGCGCTCGCCGTTCGTCAAGGACTTCGTGCCGCTGGCGGGCCTCGACCAGATGGAGTTCGCCGGCTGGGACGTGTTCCCCGACACCGCCTACGAGGCGGCTCGGAAGGCAGGCGTGCTCGAGCCGCGGCACCTCGAGCCGATGAAGTCCTTCCTCGAGGGCATCAAGCCGTGGCCGGCGGTCTTCGACCCGCAGTACGTCAAGAAGCTGAGCGGACCGAACGTCAAGAAGGGGAAGTCGAAGCGCGACCTGGCCGAGCAGGTCTCGGCCGACATCGCCCGGTTCAGGAAGGAGAAGGGGCTCGACCGGCTGGTCATGGTCTGGTGCGGCTCGACCGAGGTCTACCGCGAGGCGGGGGACGTCCACTCGTCGATCGAGAAGTTCGAGAAGGGGCTCGACGAGAGCCACCCCGACATCCTGCCCTCGATGATCTACGCCTACTGCGCGATCAAGGAGGGCATTCCCTACTGCAACGGGGCCCCGAACCTCTCCGCCGACTTCCCGGCCATGATGGACCTCGCGAAGAGGACGGGCACGCCGATCGGGGGCAAGGACTTCAAGACCGGCCAGACGTTCATGAAGACGCTCCTCGCCCCGGGCTTCAAGGCCCGCCTCCTCGGCATGAACGGCTGGTACTCGACCAACATCCTGGGCAACCGCGACGGCGAGGTGCTGGACGACCCCGAGTCCTTCAAGACGAAGGAGGTCTCGAAGCTGGGCGTCCTGGAGCACATCCTGCAGCCGAAGCTCTACCCCGAGCTCTACGGGAAGATCCACCACGTGGTCCGCATCAACTACTATCCGCCCCGGGGCGACAACAAGGAGGGTTGGGACAACATCGACATCTTCGGCTGGATGGGCTACCCGATGCAGATCAAGGTCGACTTCCTCTGCCGGGACTCGATCCTGGCCGCCCCGATCGTGCTCGACCTCGCCATCTTCGCCGACCTCGCGAAGCGGGCGGGCATGGGCGGCGTCCAGGAGTGGCTGTCGTTCTATTTCAAGAGCCCGCAGACGGCGCCCGGTCTCTACCCGGAGCACGACATCTTCATCCAGCTGATGAAGCTCAAGAACACGCTGCGCCACCTTCGCGGCGAGGAACTCATCACGCACCTGGGGCTGGAGTACTACGACTAGCTACCGGATCGTGGGCCGCGACAGCCTCGCCTACGAGGCCTCGCCGCAGGCCGTGCGCCCTTCCCCGCGCCACGGTCAGCACGACCTCGGGCGGATGATGCCGGGCTTCTCGGTCGAGGGCAGCTTCCTCATCCGCAGCGGAATCCAGGAGCTCCTTCTCGCCCGCCACGACGACGAGACGGCGGTCCGCGGACAGGACGCGACCGGCCTCTGGAGCGCTCTCGCTGGACGCTCGTGGTTCCGTCGGGGCCGACTCTAAGGCCCACTTCGCGTCGGAGCCTTTCTCCCCCGGCCCGCCCAGGAGGCGAGCGCTCGTCCTTTGGCTCCGCCGCCCGTCGACGGCGCCCGACGGGCGGGCGTCAGGTCTTCGGGTCGGAGACCGCCGGCCGCGGAGCGGTCGATGGCAGGACGGGCGACGGCAGGACCGCCTCGAGCTCGGCGCGGTGCTGCTCGAGGAGCCCGCGGTTGTAGGCGATCGCCGGTTCCTCCGAAGCCGCCGGGCCCTGCGCGACGGGCAAACGCGCTGCGGCGCCCTCCACGATCTGCTCGCGCCCGGTCCTGGCCGCCGCCTGGAGCGCGCCGGCCAGGCCGCCGAGCGTCCGGGTGTCGACGCGGCTCGCCTCGGCGACGCGCGCGCTCACCCACAGGTACTCCTCGAGGTCCCGGCCGAGGTCACGCGTCGCCCGGCGCTCGGATGCGGCGATCTCGGCCAGGCGCTCGGGAGCGACGGCGGATGGAGCGCTCCTGGCCATGACCAGGGCCCGGCGGCGGACCGCGACGTACATCTGCACCTGGGCCGCGGTGAGGCGCCCGTCCGCGGGCGGCTCGAACGACGACCGGGAGGCCGACGCCGCCGGCGCCGCGGCCCGCTTCTCGGCAGGGGCTCCGCCGGGCCCGGCCCCACGCTGGCAGCCGGTGCTGCAGGCCAGTGCCAACACCGCCGCCAGCCAGCGTCTTCCCTTCATGCGGCCTCTCCTTGTCGAAGGTCCGTCTCGGCCGGACGGGCCGGCGGGACGCCCTCGCGGGCGCCCCGCCGGTTGGACGGCGCTACAGGACGTCTCCCGGCTACGGTCTCGTGGCCGTGACGAAGTCCGAAGCGACGACGCTCCCCCCGTTCAGCATGAAGACGACATTCGTCAGGGTCGTGGTCGGCGGAAGGGTCAGGTTGAGGAGCGTGAAGCCGTTCAGGACGACCGGCGGGGAGCCGAACCACGGGGCTGGGACCGGGGAGATCCCGCCCGATGTGACCCAGTAGACCTGGCCGTTCAGGATGATCGCCCAGTACCAGTCGACCGACGCCGAGTAGGTGGTGGGCGACACGTCGATCGTCACCTGGGTCGGCCCGCCGACCGTGACGACGGGCGGAGTCGGGTGCAGGCCGTTGACCTTGAGGGTGATGACCGGGGTCGCGGAGACGACGCTGACCGCGGCGGATCGGGTGTTGTTGCCCTCGTTCGACTCCGCCACCTGGCCGAGGTCGTCGGCCATGCCGCAGACGAAGTACGACCCGAGCGGCGTTCCCGCGGGGATCGTCACCAGGGTGCTGTCGGCGCTGCTGGCCCCGACCGCGAGGCCGGCCACGGCCCGGCCGGCGAGGAGCGTGTCGCCCGTCGTGCAGACGGAGTCGGACGAGAGGTAGAGGCCGACCCGGAAGTCCCCCGCCGCCGCAGTGCCGTCGTTGCGGACGGTGTTCGCGATCCGGACCGAGGAGCCGGGCGAGACGGCGGCCGGCGCGGTCAGGTCGGGTATCACGAGGTCCGGCCGGACGACGTTGATGGGGCTCGACCCCGTGTTGTTGGACTCGCTCGACTCCGCCACCTGGCCGAGGTCGTCGGCGATCACGCACACGTACCGCGTGCCGAGGGGCGCCGCGCTCGGGATCGTGGCCGGCGTGCTCGCGCTGCTGCTCACCCCCGCGTCCAGGGAAGCAACCACGCGGCTGGCAATGAGCGTGTCGCCGGTCGTGCACGTGCTGTCGGTCGAGAAGTAGAGGCCGACGCGGAAGCTCCCCGCGCTGGCCGTCCCCGCGTTCTGCACGGTGTCCGACACGGTGATCGTGTCGCCGGGGCGGGCGGCGGCGGGGACGCTGACCGCGGTCACCGTCAGGTCGGGCTTGGTCACCGTGATCGGGACGGCGTCCCAGCCGTCCGTGTCGTTGTTGGACGGGTTGCCGTCCGTCGAGGGGTCGTAGATCACTCCGAGGTAGTAGTTGCCGGGGGGCGTGCTCGGCGGGATCGTGATCGCGCCCATGTTCACCCGGACCGAGCCCAGGGCGCCGAAGTTCCAGGCGTAGGACTCGGTGGCGAGGAGGGTGTCCGTCGTCTCGATGTTGTCGTTGGTGGAGAGGTAGACCCCGAAAACCCAGGTGCTGTTCGCGGCCCCGTTCGTGCTGTTGACCGCGAGGTGGTCGAGCGTGACGCTCGACCCGGCCGGCACGACCGTCGCCCCCGCCCTCACGTTCAGCGGCTCGAGGTCGAACGTCGAGCCGCGCCCGTACGTCGGGATGAAGGTGTTGTTGTCGTAGTCCACCCAGTCCTGGAACTGCCGCTGGTACTCCGCGTACGTCGAGCGGTTCGACGTCGAGCAGATGCCGTGCAGGAAGCGGTTGCCCGATCCGTCGACGTAGTAGGCGCCGCTGCCGCTCATGCCGCCCCAGATCGCGGTGAAGCAGCCGGGGGTGGTGGTGAGGCCGAGGCGGTTCGTGTTCGGGCAGGAGTCGAAGGTGCCGAACCAGTAGTACATGTCGAGCCCGTTGTGGAGCCCGGGCGTGCCGCAGCTCTCCGCGGGGTAGCTCGCGCTGTTCACCGTGGTGGTCGTCCAGAAACCCGGGCAGCTCCCGCCGTACGCGTAGCCGAACCAGCCGGTGAGGAAGCCGACGGCGCGGTCGAGGGCCACGATGCCCACGTCGAAGTTGATGTCCCCGTTCACGGTCCAGCCCGTCCACGAGCCGAGGGTCGTGCTGTGGGCCCAGCCGTAGGGGTTGATGGTCGTCGAGGGTGGGATGATCGAGCCGTTCCCGTCCCAGCCCGGGTAGACCCAGATCTCGTCCGCCCACGCGCCGCCGCCCCCGTTGTTCACGCAGTGGCCGGCGGTGAGCACGGTGCGGGCGTCGCGCATGGTGCCCGAGCAGACGAAGTAGGACGATCCGAAGCGCAGCGCGAGCTTCACGTTCATGCGCCAGGGGTCGGTCGCCCGGGCCGCGGGCGAGATGAGCGTCATGGCGCCGGTGAGCGTGGCCGGGCGGACCACGTCGCCGGGGGCGGGGTCAGGGCCGTCGGGGCCGGAGTAGCCGCCCCCGAGGACCACGCCGCTCGGAGCGGCGGCGGGGGCGGAGGCCGGCAGGGTCCACGTCTGCCCGGTGCGGGAGTCGTGGAGGACCGCGCTGCCCGGACCGCTGCTCGCGGTGGAGCGGGCGGCCATGTCGGGCATGGGCTTCGGCGGGATCTGGCCGAGCGGCGGGTGGCTCGGGACGGCAGCCGGCCGGTCGGGCGACAGGCGGAAGACCACCGGGCCCGTCGACGCCGCCTCAGTGGCGTCGACCGACGGCACGGGCCCGTCGGGGACGTCCTTCGGCCGGGTCTCCTGGGCGAGCGCCCCGCTCGCGGCCAGCACGAGGCACGACAGGATGCACGTGCGGACCCGGTCGTCCGCGTGTCTCCTCGATTCCACGAGCCCTCCTCGGGTCCTGACGACCCTCCTCAAGCTCCCGCCGCGGCTGCGCCGCTGCGGTCCGAAGCGTCCCGGCACCGACCGGCTGCGACTCGACTCCTGGAAGCGCGAGCACCTGCGCGGGGGCGAGAGGAGGTGGAGGGTCCAGGCTCCAGACCCGGACGCGCGGGGGCCCACCGGGGCGAAGAGGCTCACGTCCACGAAGACCAAGTCATGCGTTCGAGCTCGACGACGAACCCCCGGAACGGAGCCGCCCGCGCCCTGGATGCCGGCGTCCACCGAGCCAGCCCGGGGCGACACGCTCTCCACCGTGCCCCGCCGCCGAGCCAACGAAGGCGGTCACCGGCACATCCCTGTTGACGGCTGTTGTCGGGGCGGGAGACTACCCTGGCGAGAAGAGTGCGGTCAAGGGGAAAACGCCCACTGATCGTTCCCCGGTCTCGGGGAGTCGCTCACTCCCTGCGGGTCGGCGCCTCGAGCCAGGCGGCCAGGATCCGCGCCTCCTCGCCGCCCGGCTCCGGAGGGGCCGAGGCGGCCCCGTCGAACGCTCGGAGACACCAGGTTGCGAGGGCGCCGGGATCGCGCGCGGCCCATTCGGCGAGCGGGGTGCGGCCCTCGGCCGCCCGTCCCAGCTGCTTCAGGGCCAGGGCCCGGACGAGGAGGCCCGTCCCGTGCTCACGCCCGCCGACCCCGGTCACCTTCCGGAGGAGATCGTTCCCCTCCACGGACCGGTCGCGCCGCAGGAGGCACTGCGCGGCGAGAAAGTCCTCGAGGCGCTCGTCGACGTCCGCCGGATAGGGCTTGCCTGCGCCCAGGTTCTCCGGCCAGAGGCGCGCCGCGTCCACCTCGCGTCGGGCCGCGCTCCCGTTGCCCTTCTTCAGGGCGCGGACCGCCAGCATGAGGTGGGCCTCGCGGTAAAGGCGCCGGCCCTCGATCGAGCCCTCGTAGGGGATGACCTCGAGACGGGCCAGCAGGTCCGCGCCCTCCCGGTGGAGCCCGTTGGCGAGGAGAGCCTTCGCCTGCTGCATGCCGAGGATGTAGTTCCCGGGGAACTGCCGGGAGTAGCGCCGCGCCGTGGCGAGGGCGGCCGCCGCGGCGCCCCGCCTGAGCTGCCTCTCGATCAGCATCCGCCCGAAGCGCCACTCCGCGGGATCGAGACGGGCCGCCCGCTCGAGGTCGGCCGTCGCCTTCTCCGGTGACGCGGCCTCGGAGGCGAGCGACCGGGCGGCGTAGAAGGGCGCGTAGTCGGGCGCGTCCCCGCAGGACTCGAGGAGGCGGCGCGCCTCGTCGAGGTTGCCGGCGCCCCAGTCGACGAGCGCGAGGTAGTACCGCGGCCGCCAGCTGGCGGTCTTCGACGCCGCCCACGACAGCACCTCGGCCGACTCCGGGCGGAAGGGGAAGACGAGGCGGGGGGAGGCGCCGTCGGCCTTCTCGAGAGCGGCAGTCGCTCCCTCGTCGCCCCGCTCGTCCTTCACCCGCGCGAGCCAGTAGAGGACCTCGGCGTCGGGCGGCGACAGCTCGAGTACGCGGGCCGCCTCCTCGAGCCGGCCCAGGGTGTGGTACCAGGCGGCGAGCTCGAGGAACGTCTCGTGGGGCTGCTCGCTCCTCACCCCGGCCGCGAAGGCTCGGGTCGCCGCTTCTCCGCCGTCGGCGAGAGCCGTCTCGAACCGGCCGAACGGGCTCAGGGGATCGAGGCCGAGGAGCGCGTCGAGAGCCCCGTGTGCTCCCTCGCGGTCGCCCGCGGTGCGGTGCACGAGGGCCAGGAGCTGGCGCGCCTCGAGGTTGAGGCGGTTGACGTCGAGGCTCCGCTCGGCGTCCGCGGCGGCGCGGGAGAGGTCCCCGTCGCGGAAGGCCAGCTTCGCGAGCTCCGTCCATGCCGCCCCCCGGAGCTCGGCCGACTGCGCGGCCACCTCGAAGCCGTCCCGCGCGTCGTCCTTCCGGCCCAGCTTCGCCGCAGCCAGGCCGTAGGCGTAGTTCGACCATGGGTCGTAGGTGTCGATGGCGAGAGCCCGCCGAGCGAGATCGAAGGCCCCCGGGTAGTCCATCGCGCGGTAGCGGAGGAGCGCGAGGTCGGAAAGTGCCGGGAGGTAGTGCGGGTCCTTCCGGAGGCACCCCTCGAGCGCCTCCCGAGCGGGGCCGTAAGAGCGCTGGCGCAGCAGCTCCTTGCCCTTCAGCCAAAGGCCGAAGACGGACTCCCAGTCGAAGCCGGCGGGCGACTCGAGAGGCCGCGAGAGCTCGCCCGCCCTGGGGTCGCCGCTCCATTCGAGCTTCGACCCCCCGATCCGCACTCGGAGGCGCTCCTTCGGAGCGGCGAACGGGACGGACGTGGTCCACGTCTCGAGGGCCTTAGCCCGGACGGCCGCGCTGAAGACGACCCGGTCGCCGTCGCGCACCTCGAGCGTGTCGCTCACGTCCTCGAGCGGGGAGAAGAGCACCTCGAGACCGGCCTCGAGCACACGCACGTTCAGGCCGCCGAGGGGCGAGGCCGCGACGAGGCCCTTCGTGCCCTTGATCGGGAACCAGTACTCCGTCCAGCTGTCGGTCGCGTACGGGACGAAGCCCCTGTGCTTGAACGGCGTCCGCGTGCTGTCCTCGGCGGCCTGGTTGAACGAGCGGCCCGACTGGACCTCGACGTACTGGCCGTCGGTGTCGGTGAGGAGCTTCTCCCAGATCATCCCCTGCCGGGAGAGGCCCCAGATCCAGATCTTCTTGCCGAGCTTCTCGTCGCGAGGCGCGTAGCGGCCGATGCCGAAGTCGTCGTCGTGCCAGTAGGCGCCCCAGAAATCGGCCTCCCGGCCGAGCACATGGTAGGACTTGTAGGAGCCGAAGTCGTTCCTCTCGTAGTAGGAGAGGTCTCGGCCCGTCTGGGGGTCGATCGGCCAGGGGCTCGACTCGCCGGCGTGGCCGATGAAGTGCGTGCCCGGGAAGGCGAGCTGCAGGTTGCCCGCCGCCTTGATCCCGGCGTTCATCCACGTGTAGTACGGCTGCTCGAGGGGCGTCGCGTTGTGCCAGAGCGACGTCGTCGTGAAATACGCCTTGTCCGCAGGCAGCCTCACCTCGAGCCGCCACGGCGTGCGGGTGAGGCGGTCGAGGACGCCGATGACGACCGAGGCGCTGCCGTCGGGGTTCTGGCGGGTGAGGTAGTCGACGGCGGTCGCACAGTTCGGGGTGTGACCGATGATCCCGTAGTTCGCCTCGATGCCGCCGCTCGTCCAGGGGCCACGCATGGCCACGTCACGGAACTTCACCACCTGGTTGCCGTACAGGAAGGGCCTTCCGGTGGACTTCTCGACCGCGGTCCAGATCTTGCCGCCGATCTCCGGCATCACGGTCACGCGGATCCAGGGGTTCTCGAGCTCCACGACGGTCCACTCACGCTCCACCGGCCGGTCGGTGTAGCCGTCGAAGCGGAAGTAGGGGTAGATCCGCCCGACCTCGGGGATGGGGTCGGGATCGGCGAAGGGGTACGTCCGGAAGGTCCGGCGGTACTCGCGGACGGTGGCCCCCTCGGCGACCGCGCGGGGAGCTCCGGCGGTCAGGAAGACGAGGGGGGCGATGGCGGCGGCGAGCTGTGGGCGGCGGAGCATCAGGTTCTCCTTCTCGTCATCCCGAGCCGCGACCCCGGGAAGGGCGGTTCGCCTGCCCGCGGAACCTATCCTCCGATCCCGGGTCCGTCAACCGCGGCACGTGGTCCCGTTGGCTCATCGGGCCGGGCGTGAGGCGGCTGGTTCATTCGGCCCGTTCCCCCGCGCGCGGTTCCGACTATCATCGAGACCGACTGGCGTGAGAGGAAGGGCAGAAGGAGCCACGATGGTGATCCGCGAGTTCGTGAGCGAGCACAACCGCAAGGCCCTCGACTGGCTGCACCACGACTACGAGCACCTCGGGAAGCAGCTCCGCCGGCGCGGGGTGGAGATCGAGCCGCTCACCGAGCGGGCGGCGGCCTTCCGGGTGGCGGTGCCCTCGTGGGGCGTCGGCACGGGGGGGACGCGCTTCGCGCGCTTCGCCGGACCGGGGGAGCCTCGGGACGTCTTCGAGAAGCTCGAGGACTGCGAGCTCGTCAACCAGATGGTCCGGGTCACGCCGGGGATCTCGCTCCACATCCCGTGGGACGAGCCGGAGGACGCGGCCGAGCTGCTCTCGTTCGCGAGGGCCCGGGGCCTCTTCTTCGACTCGATGAACTCGAACACCTTCCAGGACCAGGAGGGGCAGCGGCTGTCCTACAAGTTCGGCAGCCTCACCCACACGGACCCCGCCGTGCGCGCGCAGGCCGTCGAGCACAACCTGCACTGCATCGCCCTCGGGAAGAGGCTCGGGGCCCGGTCCCACACGGTCTGGATCGGGGACGGCGGGAACTTCCCCGGCCAGGTGCACTTCCGGCGGGCCCTCGACCGGTACCTCGAGAGCTTGAGGGCGATCTACGCCGGGCTGCCCGACCGGTTCCGGATGTTCATCGAGCACAAGCTCTACGAGCCCGCCTTCTACTCCACCGTGCTCAACGACTGGGGGACGAGCTACTACTGCACGCGCGAGCTCGGGGAGAAGGCCTTCTCGCTCGTGGACCTCGGCCACCACGCCCCGAACGTGAACATCGAGATGATCGTGGCCCGGCTCGTCCAGCTCGGGAAGCTGGCCGGCTTCCACTTCAACGACAGCAAGTACGGGGACGACGACCTCGACGCCGGGTCGATCAAGCCCTTCCAGCTCTTCCTCGTCTTCAACGAGCTCGTGGACGCGGAGCTCGAGCGCGCGCCGGGCTTCGACCCCGCCTACATGCTCGACCAGTCCCACAACGTCACCGATCCCCTCGAGTCGCTCATGACGAGCGCGATCGAGCTCGTGCGGGCCTACGTGCAGGCGCACCTCGTGGACCGGGCCGCGCTCGCCGAGGCGCAGGAGGGGAACGACCCGATCCTCGCGCTCCAGGCCCTGAAGCAGGCGTTCACCACCGACGTGGGCCCCATCCTGGCCATGGCCCGGCACCGGTCCGGCGGCGCGATCGAGCCGGTGGCCGCGTACCGGGCGAGCGGGTACCGGACAAAGAAGGCCGAGGAGCGCCCGGCCGTCGCCGGCCGCGGAGCCGGCATCGTCTGAACGGGATGGCTCGGGTCCGAAGGGGATGATGCGGGAGCTCGAGCCGTGACGTCCGCTCCCGACCCGCCGTTCCATCTGGCCGTCGACCTCGGCGCGGGCAGCGGGAGGGTCGTCCTCGGCCGGCTGGGCGCGGGAGGCCTCGTCTTCGACGAGGTCCATCGCTTCCACTACCCGCCGTCGCGGGACGGGGACCGCCTGCGCTGGCCCATGGGCCGGATCCTCGACGGGCTCCGTGAGGGCCTCGCCGCGGGCCAGCGCGCGGCTCGGGCGCGGCGGGGCCGGGTCGCCACGGTCGGCGTCGACTCCTGGGGCGTCGACTACGGGCTGCTCGACGCCGGAGGGCAGCTCCTCGAGGACCCGGTGTGCTACCGGGACCACCGCACGGACGGCGCGATGGAGCGAGTCTTCCGCGAGGTCCCGCGGGAGGAGATCTTCCACCGGACGGGCGTCCAGTTCCTCCAGTTCAACACGCTCTTCCAGCTCCACGTCCACGTGCACCAGGGCCTGCCGCCGGGAGCCCGGCGGCTCCTGATGATCCCCGACCTCTGCCACCACGCTCTCTGCGGAGCGGTGGCCGGCGAGTACACGAACGCGTCGACCACCCAGCTCCTCGACGTGCGCGCGCGGCGATGGGCGGACGACCTCTTCTCGCGCCTCGCCCTGCCTCGCGAGCTCATGCCGGACCTCGTGCCCCCGGGGTCCGTCCTGGGCGAGACGAGGGCCTCGCTGGAGAAGGAGCTGGGGCTCGAGCCGATGCGGGTGGTGGCGCCGGCGACGCACGACACGGCGAGCGCGGTGGCGGGGACGCCGCTCGAGCCCGGCTGGGCCTTCGTCTCCTCGGGAACGTGGTCGCTCGTCGGCGTCGAGCGGCCCTCGCCGCTCGTCAACGAGGCGGCGGCCCGGGCCAACTTCACGAACGAGGGCGGCGCCTTCGGGACCGTCCGACTGCTGAAGAACGTCATGGGCCTCTGGATCCTCGACTCGTGCCGTCAGGAGTGGGAGGAGAGGGGCGTCTCGGCCGACCTCGAGGGCCTGCTCGCGGCGGCGGCGGCGATCGAGCGGCCCCCGGGCCTCGTCTACCCGGACCACCCGCGCTTCTTCAACCCGGCGAGCATGACGGCCGAGCTCCAGGGAGCGCTGGCCGAGACGGGGCAGCCGGTGCCCGACGACCCGGCGCGCCTCGCCCGCGTCGTCCTGGACTCGCTGGCCTTCCGCTACGCCTCGGTCGTGAGGACGATCGAGGCGCTGACCGGAGAGCCGGTGCGCGGCCTCCACGTGGTGGGCGGCGGCTGCCTGAACGACTACCTGAACCAGGCCGCCGCCGACGCCGCCGGTCGCCCGGTCCGGGCCGGACCGTCCGAGGCCACGGCGACCGGCAACGTCCTCCTCCAGGCCATCGCCTCCGGCCGTCTCGCGTCCCTCGCCGAGGGCCGGAGGCTCGTGGCCGAGGCGATCCGCCCCCGCTGCTTCGAGCCGCGTGAGAGGCCGGGATGGCGCGAGGCGGCGGAGCGCTACCGCGAGATCGAGGGCCGCTACGCCTGACCGGGCCTAGCGCGAGTCGCCGGCGATCTGCTCCCAGAGCCGGAGGCGGTCTCCCCGGTCCACGGCGGAGAGCGAGGCCACGAGCGCCTCGAACGCGGTCAGGTGGGAGGAGTCGAGGGCGTCGAAGTCGTCGATGCCCCGCGCGAAGGCCTCCCACGGCCGCGCGCTCTCCGGCCCGCGGGCCGCCGCATCGGCCGAGCGCCTTCCGCCCCGCAGGACGATCCTGACCCCGAGGCCGAGCACGAGCAGCCAGAGGCGGAAGCGCTCCCCGGCCCCCACCAGGAAGCGGTGGACGAGGCCGGCGAGGGAGGCGACCGTGCGCAGCTCCGCGCCCCGGAAGGGCCTCGCGGAGGGCGGCGGGAGGGGCTGGATGGCCCGGACCATGCGCGAGTACACGCCCATCGCCCGCAGCCGTGTGAGCCGATCGGCGCCGGCGTCCTCGAGGATCGAGAGAGCGACCCGCAGGACGGTCAGGGCGTCGGGGTGCCGGTCGTCCCCGCGGGCCTGGCCGGCGGTCTCGAACGCCTGCCGGGCGAGCGCCGAGTCGAGCTGCATCCGCTGGCGGAGGGACTCGATCGCCTGCCGCTCGGGCGCGTTCAAGACGAAGTGCCAGCGCTGCAGGGTGAGCGTGCGGTTGTAGCGGCCGAGGGTGTAGCAGAGCAGGACGCAGCCGACCGTCGAGAGGGCGAGCTCGAGCATCAGGAGGCCTCGGCCGGAGTGGGGGCGAGCTGCGGGGCGTCTCCCCACCACGCCGCCCCCGTCCAGAAGAGGACGAGGCCCAGGTAGACGAACGCCTCGGCGGTCGTCACCGGCTCGAGGAGGGACCAGCCGCGGCGGCGCAGCAGGTCCAGGAGGGCGACGAACACGAGCAGGTAGGGCGCGAGGCCCAGCATGATCGCCCGCTGCCACTCGTGCATCGGCACCTGGTACCAGACGGCCATGAGGGCAGTGGCGGTGAGCAGCCAGAGGGCAGCCGTGGTGACCCGCGGCTGCCAGTTCCAGACCGTGTGGTAGGACGAACCGGGCGCCAGGAGGCCGAGCGCGACCGTGCTCGACGCGAGGAGGACGAGGATCACCGCTCGCGCCGTCCGGGCGGCGCCGGGCAGGGCGGAGAAGACCCGAAAGGCCAGCTCCAAGGCGATCGCCACCTTGAGCGCGTCGTAGACCCCCTGCTTCAGCACCCAGACGGAGGGGAGGAGGAAGGTGGAAGGCCAGACCGATACGAGGACGTTGCCGAGGAGAGCGGCCAGGACGTAGAGCGCGAACGACCAGCACAGCCTCACCCGCCCCCGCCACGCGATCCCCGCCAGCAGGGCGATGAGCGCGACCTTCGTCGCGTGGGCGACGAGGAGCTGAAGATCGTTCATCCTTCGACAGGCATCTTCTTGTAGATCTTGGGCACCCGCTTGCGCTCGATGCCGAAGCTGTGCAGGCGCATGTAGACCGTGCGCCGCGTCACGCTCAGCAGCCGGGCCACCTCGGCGATGTTCCACTCGTGGCGCTCGAGGAGGGAGAGGAGCTGGAGGCGGGCCTCCTCCGTGGGGCTCAGCTCCGGGACGCGGCTCGGACCCTCGACCCGGTTGGCGGCCGTGACGGCCTGGGCGATCGCGGTGCCGAAGAGGCGCGCGTCGGCGACCGCTCGGCCCAGGGGCTGCGCGAGGTAGAGCGCCGCCACGAGCTCCTCCCCGAGCATCGCGGGGAGGAGCGCGTAGCCGGGCTCGAGGATGGCTCTCCCCGCCTCGAGAGCCTCGCGATGGTCCGCCCAGCGCACGGGCAGCTCGGACACGGCACCGAGACTCAGGCCGGCGCTCATCCAGATCTCGACCTGGCCGGCAGACGGGCGGAGAATGGCGCCGCCCTGGGCCTGGTGGATCTGGATGAGACGGGTCAGGATGCGGTCGGCCGAGCGACGGGGATCGTCGGCGACCAGGAGTGCCAGCATCGAATCCATTGTGTTCACAGCCTGAGACTATAGCCCATGGGACAGCCGCGGATCCAGTTTTCTGGTCGCCATAGGCCCTTTGGCCCAGGACATTCGGTTCTAGCAACCAGTGGATATACGATAGATATACAATCTGAGCGTTCTCGCTCCGCGCGAGGGCCTCACGGGAGGAGATGAAGCATGCGCCTTTTCTGGGTCGGGATCTTCGTGACGGGCCTCTTTCTGATCGGTCTCGGTACGTACGACCGGCGGCAGGTGAAGGGGCAGTCTGTGAGCGCCGGGGGGCTCGTGACCGCATGCGAGGACGGAACGCCCATGCCCAACCCCAACGCGACTCCTCCCCCTAAGATCAAGTGAGCGACCCTGGCGCCTTCGCCCTTCGTCGCCGGCAAGGGCTCGAGCGCGGCGGACGGCGCTCGAGCCCGCGCGCCGCGGGCGCGGGCTCTCTCGAGCCGGCCGCCGACGAGGCGCAGCTCGCGCGTACGGCGGCGGGCATGCCGACGATCCTCGTCGTCGGCACAGTCCACGGCCTCGAGGGCCTCCAGGGGCTGGGGCAACTGGAGCGGTCGCGCTGGAGCGGCCTTCTTGCGAGCGCGGCCCGATGGGGGCCCGGCCTCGTGGTCGTCGGCCACTCCGCTGCGGGAGTGGAGGCGGCGAGCGCGATCGCATTACTGAAGGACACCCCGGCGACGCGGCCGATCCCGGTGCTCCACGCGGCTCCACCGGAGGTCGCGTGCCCGGGGTGCCGGGCGGACGTGTGCATGCCCGCAGGGGCGAGGCTAGGGCAGCTGGCCCGCGTGGCCGGCGTTCTGCTCGAGCTTCACCGGTCGAAGGCGCACGAGCAGCCGGCGCGGCCGCCCGCCGGCTCCGAGAGGCAGGAGTCCCTCGGCCAGCTCGCCGCCGGGATCGTCCACGACGTCAACAACCTGCTCGGCGCGACCATGGGCCAGATCGAGCTCGCGCGGCGGGCGCTCGACTCCGGCCACCCCGCCGCGGCGCGTCTTGCCTCGGCCCTCCAGGCGGGCGAACGCGCGGCCGCGCTCACCCGGCAGCTGCTGTCGCTCGGCCGAGCCTCGCCTCCCGAGCCGGCTCTTCTGGACCTCGGCGCCGTCGTGGCGCAGCTCGACGGGATGCTCCGGTGCGTGATCGGCGAAGAAGTGGCGGTCGAGATCCGCTCCGGACGCGCCCTCGGGCGGGTCCGCGCGCATCGCACGGAGGTGGAGCAGCTCCTCCTGAACCTGGCCGTGAACGCGCGGGATGCGATGCCGGGGGGCGGCCGCCTGACGATCGAGACGCGGGACCTGCGGATCGGCGATGGGGACACGCCCTCGCCCGCCGCCCCCCCCGGGCGGCACGTCGTGCTGGCCGTCTCCGACGAGGGCGTGGGCATCGACCCGGCGACCCGCAAGCACATCTTCGAGCCGTTCTTCACCACCAAGGCCGAGGGCGCAGGCTCCGGGATCGGCCTCGCCACGGTGCACGGCGTCGTCGAGCGAATCGGCGGGTCGATCGCCGTCGACAGCGAGCCCGGCCTCGGCACGACCTTCCGCGTCTGCCTGCCCTGCGCGGAGGAGGACGGCGGCCCGGTCCTTCGGGCTCGCCGTTCCGCCGGAGACGGCGGATCATGATCGGACCCCAAACGTTCTGAGCCTTCCCGCCGCCCTTTTTCGATCCCATCCCGTCCTGGCGCGTCGTCCGGATCGGTTAGACTGACTCCGCCGGACCGCCGACGCAACACCTCTCGAGAGGAGACCACCAGACATGTCTTCGCCGACGGGCGGGAGCGAGGTCGTCCGGAGGCTCGACACGCTCTACGAGTTCGAGCGTGCCCCGGTCTCGGAGGACAGGCTGGAGCCGCCTTCGTACTTCGCGGGCGTCTTCTCCGGGGAGCACGTCGCGGCGACCGAGTTCGTGATCGGGGCCCTCCTCGTGAGCTTCGGGGCGAGCGCGACCGACATCGTCCTCGGCCTCTTCCTGGGGAACCTCCTCGCGGTGCTCTCCTGGACCTTCGTCTGCGCCCCGATCGCGGTCGAGACCCGGCTCACCCTCTACTGGTACCTGCGCCGGATCGCCGGGCCGGGGGTCACGCTCCTCTACAACCTCTGCAACGCGGTCATGTACTGCATCCTCGCCGGGGCGATGATCACCGTCTCGGCCTCGGCCGTCCGGCTGCCGTTCGGGATCCCCGCCCAGACGAAATGGTACCCGGAGGACATGCGGTTCGTCGTCCTCGTCGTCGTCGTGGGGGCAGTCGTGGTCACGCTCGCCGTCCTCGGCTTCAAGCGCCTCGCGCAGTTCGCCGTCGTCTGCTCGCCGTGGATGGTCCTGATGTTCGTGGCGGGGGCGATCGTCATGCTGCCCACCCTCGCCACCGTCCTGCCCGGCGGCCGGATCGAGGGCCTCTCCGACCTCTGGACCATCGCCAACCGGACGATCTGGAAGGGCGCCTCGGAGCATGCCTCGGGCGGGCTCGGGTTCTGGCACGTCGTGGCCTTCGCCTGGATCTGCAACCTCGCGATGCACGTGGGACTCTCGGACATGGCCATCTTCCGCTTCGCGAGGAGGTCGAGCTACGGCCTCCTGTCCGCCTTCGGCATGTTCGTCGGCCACTACCTCGCCTGGATCTGCGCCGGGATCATGGGGGCGGCGGCGGCGTTCGTGGCCGGGAAGCCCCTCACCCAGCTCGACTCGGGAGACGTGGCCAACCAGGCCCTGGGCGCCGCGGGCGCCGTGGCCGTGGTCATCGCCGGGTGGACGACCGCGAACCCCACCCTCTACCGGGCGGGGCTCGCCCTCCAGGTGGTGACCGGCTGGCCGAGGTGGCTCGTGACCCTCGTCGCGGGGGCTCTGACCACGCTCATGGCCTGCTCGCCGTTCGTGTTCACGAAGCTCCTCGACTTCGTGGGCGTCTACGGCCTCCTGCTCATGCCGGTGGGGGCGATCGTGTTCGTCGAGCACTGGATCTTCCCGAGGATCGGCCTCGCGCAGTTCTGGGTGAGCCGGCGCGGGCTCGCGGTGAGCTGGCCGGCCCTCGTCGCCTGGCTGGGGTCGGTCGCCCTGGCGGTGGCGGCGTGGCAGGCCGGCCTCGTTCACCTCTTCTTCCTGGCCGTCCCCGTGTGGGCGCTGACCGCGGTCGTCTACGTCGCGCTGGCCGCGGTGGCCGGCGCGCGCGGTCCGCTGCCTGCGGAGGCCACGGCCGCCGCTCTCGAGTCGGCGGGAGCGCCCGCTTCCGCGCCGCCTCGCGGGGCCGGGCCGCGGACGACCGCCTGGACGGCCGCCGGTCTCGTGACCCTCGCGACCCTCGTCGCCCTGGTGGCGCTTCCGATGCGGGTCTTCGCCGGCGACCCTGGCGGGTGGGCGTCCCGCCTCGCCGCCTTCAAGGTGCAGGCCGTCGCCATCACCGTCGTCTACTTCGTCGCGGGCACGTATTGGATGAGCGAGAACGAGAAGCGTCGCGCTCGGGGAGGCTGCTGAATGCCGAAGGTCGTGGTCGGTCTCCTGAAGGCGGAGCAGGAGTTCCAGCGCCTGCAGGCAAAGGACGCTCGGGAGACGGGAGCCCGGCTCGGCCTCGAGGTCGAGGTCGTGTTCGCCGAGGGCCACGCCGTCGTCCAGATCCAGCAGCTCTTTCGGTTCATCCACGCGCCGGAGGCCGAGCGGCCGAGAGCGATCGTCGTCGAGGCCGCGACCGCGGAAGGCCTGGAGCGGGTGGCCCGCAACGCGGCGAAGGCGGCGATCGGCTGGATCCTCGTGAACGCCCGGGTCTCCTATGTCGACGAGCTCCGGAACGACCACCCCGGCCTTCCGATCACGATGCTGGGCACCGACAATGCCGAGGCCGGACGGCTCCAGGGTCGGCAGTGCCGCGCGCTCCTTCCGAAGGGAGGGAACGTGCTGTGCGTGCAAGGCCCCGCCGACTCCACCGCGACCCAGGACCGATTCGCCGGCCTCAAGGAGACGCTCGGGTCCGGCTTCGAGGTCCGGGGGTTGAACGGAGACTGGACGGAGGCGAGCGGCGAGAAGGCCATCGCCGGCTGGCTGCGCCTCAAGACCGCCGAGACGTTCCGCCCGGACGTCGTCGTCGGCCAGAACGACTCCATGGCGGCGGGGGCGAGGAAGGCCCTCCGTGCGCTGCGCCGCGAGTGGGCTGACCTGCCCTTCCTTGGCTGCGACGGGCTGCCCGAGGGAGGGCAGAAGCTCGTCGCCGAGGGAGTCCTGGCCGCCACCGTCGTCACGCCGTCGAACACCGGTCCCGCGCTCGAGATCGTGGCGCGCTGGCTGCGGACGAGCGAGCTGCCGCCCCCGGCCGTGCGGCTCGGGCCGCGGTCGCACCCGCCCGAGGGCCAGATCCGCCGGCGGGGCGGCCGTTGATGGCGAAGCGCCGGGCCTTCCTGAAGCGGCTGGGCGCCTCCGTGGCCGCGTCGGTGGCCGTGCCGGGCGTGGCCGCGGCACAGGCGAAGCGGCCGCCGGCGAAGCGGCGGCCGGCGAAGCCGGCCGCGAAGCCGAAGTCGACGCCGGCCCCTCCGGCCGTGAAGCCGGTCGTCCGCACGCCCGAGGCGCCTTCCGTGCGCGTCGCCGAGGGAGGCTGGCCGTCGGTGGAGCCCGGCGCGCGCGTCGACCTCACGCCCGCCCGCTGGATCTGGCTGCCCTGCGAGCGCACGCTCGCCAACACGTTCGTCCTCTTCCGGCGGGAGATCGAGGTCGGCGGCGAGGTGGCCTCGGCGCGGGGGTGGATCTCCGCCGACAGCCGCTACCGGCTGTGGGTGAACGGGCGGCGCGTCCAGTGGGGCCCCGCGCCGTGCGATCCCCGCTCGTACGAGGCGGATCCGCTGGACCTCACGCGCTGGCTGGTGCCGGGCCGGAACGTGATCGCGGCGGAGGTCCTCTTCTACGGCCACGGCGAGGGCACCTGGCCCTTCGGCAAGCCGGGCTTCCTCTTCGCCCTGCGTGTGGAGGAAGCGGGCGGGCGGGTGAGCGAGGTCCTGTCGGACGGCTCCTGGAGGGCGCTCCTCGACCGGTCGCACCGGCCCGGCCAGTTCAAGCGCTGGTACCTGCGCACGCTCCAGGAGGACTTCGACGCCCGCCTCCGGCCCGCCGCCTGGAGCGAGCCCGGCGGGTCGACGGACGCCGCGTGGACGGAGCCGCGGGTGCTCGACCTGCCGGCCGACCGCCCGGCCGCGGCGGGGGGCCAGTACGACTACCTGACCGACGGCGGTATCGACGCCGCGGGGACGGTGCTGCGCGCGCGGGAGGTGCCCCTCGTCCGCGAGACCTTCGTCTCCGCGGGCCGCCTCGGCCGCTCGGGACGCGTGCGCTGGCTCCGCGACCCGCGCGACTGGTTCGAGTACCGCATCCCCACCTCCTTCGAGATCGTCGACCAGACGGCGGCCCTGCCTTCGGGCGAGGGGGCCTGGCGGCTCGAGCCGGCCCCCGGCGAGGGGGCCTTCGCGACGTTCGAGCTGCCGGAGCAGATGGTCGGCTTCCCGTTCCTCACCGTGGTCGCCCCGGCGGGCACCGTGGTCCACGTGATGGCCCAGGAGTCGCACGACCCCGCGGGGCCGGCCTGGCTCGACACCCACCGCTTCGCCTGGACCCGGTTCGTCTGCCGGGAGGGGGAGAACGCCTTCGAGTGCTTCGAGTACGAGTCGCTCCGCCACCTGCAGGTGCACGTGCACGAGGCGGCCGGCCCGGTGCTCCTGCGCGACGTGGGAGTGAGGCGTCGCAGCTACCCCTGGCCCAAGGCCCCGAGCTTCTCGTGTCCCGAGCCGGCGCTCCAGCGCGTCTTCGAGGCCTCGTTCAACACCCTCGTCAACGCGGCCCAGGAGACGATCGTGGACGGGATGGGCCGCGAGCGCCAGCAGTACAGCGGCGACGGGGCCCACCTTCTCCACGCGACCCGCCTCGTGTGCGGTGACCTCCAGCTCGCCCGCCGCTTCCTCCGGACGCTCCCGATGGGCCAGACCGTCGACGGCTTCTTCCTCGACTGCTGGCCCGCCTTCGACCGCCTGAACCGCCTCGCGCAGCGCCAGGTCGGGGCCACACCCTGGGGGCCTCTCCTCGACCACGGCGTGACCCTCGTCTACGACGCGTGGCGCCACCACCGCGAGTCGGGCGACGCTGAGTTTCTGCTCGACCTCTACCCTCGCTTCGTCCGCTTCGCCGACTACCTGCTCGCCCGGCGAGGGAAGGACGGGCTCCTGCCCGTCGAGGGCTGGGGCGTGCCCGCGGTCTGGATCGACAACTGCTTCCCGCGACCCCGCCACAAGCAGTGCGCGTTCAACCTGTTCGCGGCCGCGATCCTGAAGACGGCCCTCGCTCCGATCGCGGCCCTGGCCGGAGACGCCGCAGGCGAGAAGCGCTTCGCGGCCGCCGCGGAGGCCCTGCTGGCCTCGGCCGTCGGGCGGTTCTGGAGCCGCGAGCGAGGCCTCTTCGTGGGGAACCTGCCCTGGGAGGACGAGGAGGGCGGGGCGCGGCTCGACGACCGCTCGCTCGCGACCGCGCTCCTTTTCGACCAGTGCCCTGGCGGGCGCGTGGCGGAGTCCGTGGCCGCGCTCGCCGCGCCGCCCGCGTCGCTGGGCGTCTCCTACCCGGCCAACGCCCACTGGCGGATGCAGGCCCTGGCCCGCCACGGCCGGATCGACGCCGTCCTCCGCGAGCTGCGCGGCCGCTGGGCGGTGATGCCCTCCGTCGTCTACAACAACACCACGTCGGAGGACTGGGTCGTGCGACCCGACTCGACCGACCAGTGGAGCCACTGCGCGGTGGGGCCGCTCTTTGTCCTCTACATGGAGATCGCCGGTATCCGGCCCGCGCGGCCCGGCTTCGAGAAGGTGGAGATCCGGCCCCAGCTCGGCGACCTCGCGTCCCTCGACCTGACGGCCCACACGCCGCGGGGGCCGATCGCGTTCCGGGCCGAGGCGCAGGAGGAAGGCCACCACGCCCGGGTCACGCTGCCCGCCGACTGCCCCGGCGAGCTCGTCCTGCCCGTCACGGAGGGGAAGGGCGTCGCGGTGACCGACACCGACCGTGCCCTCGGCCTCGAGCGCTTCGCTCTGCCCGCGGGCCAGACGACCGAGTTCGACGTGCCGGCGGTCCACGTCGGAGGGACCGAGCGACCCTGAGGTCGCCGCCGCGCCCGCCACCGTCGATCGTCTCGAAGGGCGGCCCCCAGGCCGCGAGCGGCTGCCGAGAGGCGGGAAGCGGCTAATGGAAGATGTAGGTGAGGCCGAGCACCATGTCGAAGCGCGTCTGGTCGTTGATCGCGACCGAGCTCCATCCGGTCCCGTACGCCCCCATGGGGGCCGTGGCGTACATGAAGCGGCCCTCGGTGAAGAGGGCGAGGCTCTTCGAGACGCTGAAGCGGACGCCCGCGCCCGCCCCGAACTGGCCGAGGTCGCTCTGGTAGGCGAGCGGCATGTAGGCGCCGGACCCCGGCGCGACGACCGCGGTCCCGCTGTTGCCGTAGTGGGAGTACTGGGCGATGGCCGAGACGTACGGCGACACGGCCCTGGACGGCGCCGGCTCGAAGCGGAGCTGGGCAGCGACGTTGGCGAAGAAGCCGCCGTAGTCCGAGTAGCCGAGGCCGAGCCAGGGACGGATGCTCAGCCCGTCCGTCAGGTAGTAGGCGAAGCCGAGGCCGGTCGTGGGGGCGACCATCGCGTCGAGGCCGAACGAGCCCTGGTACTGGGCGAGGGCCGGGCTGGCCGCCGCCATTGCGAGCCCGAGGAGAAGCGAGATCCTGCGCATCAGCCGCCTCCTGCCGTATGACGCAAGGGTCGCCTCGCGCCCGGGCCGGAGTCAAGGCACGAGATGTAAAGACTTGCGAGGCCGACCGCGGAGGTCTCTCCTACGGCGCGTCGATCGTCGCGTGCGGCCGCAGCCAGCGGGCGACGGGGTGGAGCTCCGACGCGAGGTGACCGCCGCCTGGCCGAGGTCGCTTTCCCGGAACGCGACGAAGGCGATCACGAGGGCCACGCAGGGCTCGGCCGCGTCCATGGGTCGTCTTGCGTCAGCGGCGCCGACCGCCGCCGCCTCTCGGCGTCGCCGCCGCCCCGCTGTAGCCCCCGCCCGAGCGGTAGCCCTGGCCGTAGCCGCCGGCGCGGCTGCTGTCGTACCCGCCCGTGCGCTGCGCGCCCTCGCTTCGGGCGCGCTGCTGCTGGTCGAGCGTGCCGGCGCGCTGCCCGTCCTGGACGCCCTGCCAGCTTCCGTCGCGCTGAACCTGGTCCCAGCCGCCCTCGCCGTTGCGCTTGTAGATGCTTCCGTCCTTGCCGGCGTAGAGGTCGTCGCCCACGCGGGCGACGCCGCCCTGCTCGCCGCGCACCCAGCCTGCCGAACCCGACTGGCCGTCGCCGGTGGTGCCCGAGATGCGCCCGGCCGTGACCTGGTTGCCGGTGTAGATGTTGCCGCCGGTCACCCGTCCGCCGCTCACCGACCCGCCGGTCTTCGTGTTGACCGAGCCGCCGCGGGCGCCGTAGGCGTAGTTGCCGGTGTAGACGTTGCCCACCGCCGAGCGCTGTCCCGCAGAGAGGGTGCCCGTTCGCGAGTTGTAGGACGCGCCGGCGGAGTTGCGCCAGGCGTTGCCGGTCCAGGCGTTGTAGCCGCCGGAGCGGCGCGTCACCGCCGACGTGTTGCCCCAGCGGCTGTACACGTTGCCGGTCGTGGCCGCCCAGCCGCCGGGTCCCCAGACCGCGCCGCCGCCCCACGGGCCCCAGGCCGCGCCGCCCCAGTACGGCGGCCGGTAGTAGGGGTAGGGGTAGTAGTAGCCCCAGCCCACGGGTCCCCACCACGGGTAGGCGCCCCAGCCCCACCCGACGGTGACCGCGCCCCAGCTCCAGCCGAAGCCGAAGCCGAACGTCCAGCCGGTCCACGGCGTGTACGTCATGCCGACGCCGACGCCGTAGGTCATGGGCGGGCCGTACCAGACGGTGCCCACGTACGGCGGGTAGGTGTAGCCGGTGCCGTAGACCACGACGTCGTTCGACACGCACGCGCCGTAGTAGCCCGAGGTGTAGCCGACGGAGACCGTCGTCGGCGTCGCCTCGTAGACGCGGACGTACGTGACGTAGTGCAGGGACGCGCTCGGCGGGATCGTATAGATGGCGGAGGGGACCGAAGTCGCGACGTCCCACGGTCCCGTCGCCGAGGGACCGGCGAACCAGACCGCGTCCTGCAGCGCGTAGTACGACGTCGGGGTGACCTGGATGATCGGGGTCGCCGTGTTGGTGACGTACTGGAGTGACGTGCCCTCGATCGGGGCGAGCTTCGGCTCCCCGTCGAGCTTGGGGGGGTCGATCTTCGTCTCCGCGATCCTCACCTCGGCGACCTGCGGGATCGCGTTGGCGATCCGGGCCTCCTTCGCCTGGGGCGTCCCCGAAACCGCCGCCTTCACGTTCTCCTTCGGGCTGTCGTCCGGGATCTTCGCGAAGTCCGGGGGCAGGGCGTCGTTCGCCACGTACTCCCACGGCCCGTCGAACGAAGCCGCGCGGAACCAGCGGCCGGAGATGAGCAGGTAGACCCTCTGGTCGGTGGCCAGGCGGAAGACGTTCCCCGTGGTGTTCTGGACGTACGAGAGGCCGGTCCCGGGGATGGCGACGAAGTTCGCCCCGTTCTCGATGACGATGAGCTCGGTCGGGGCCGTGGCGACGAGGATGACGGGGGAGCGGCCCTGCTGCTTCAGCGAGGGCAGCGTCTTCGCGTCGTTCGGGTTGCCCCCGAGGAGGAGGTCCACCTGCCCGGAGGCCTTGGCGTCCTCGAGCGCGGCCTTCAGTTCCTTCGGCGGGTCCTTCTCGACCGTCCACGGCCCGTCGAGGCTCTTCGCCGTCATCCAGCCGTCGAAGACACGCACGAAGATCTCGTCCTCGTCTTTCCGCACGAGGAGGACGCGGGTGTTGATGACGCGCTCGAGCTTCGAGTCCTTCACCTTCCGCCACACCGGCGGGCCGTCGATCGTGACGAGGATCGCGGACTTGTACGAGAAGACGATCCGGGGCGGGTCGTTCTTCAGGGTGAGGGTCCGGGCCGCCTTGTCCGCCTCCGCCACCTCCAGCATCGCGGCGAGGCGGTCGAGGGCGATCGTGCGCGTCACCGGCGCCACCTCCTTGTTCACGACGTCGAGGAGAGCCTTCTCCTTTTCGGGGGCGGACGGGAGGGCGAGCTTCCGGATCGTCCGGTCGGTGAAGGTCACGAGCCGGGTGTCCTTGTCCACCACGGTGCGGCCGTCGCCCCAGACGACGCCGTAGAGCGGCTGGGCGTCCGGCGCGTCCCGGAGGGCGAAGGCGGCGTAGAAGGAGAGCTTCGCCCCGTCCCAGGCGTCGAGCTGCGGCTGGTAGACGGTGACGATGCCGGCCGAGGTCTTCACCTCCCGGGGCCAGCCGCCGTCGACAGGCGACGGTGTGGGCGTGGCGGCGGGAGCCGCGGCCGGGGTCGCCTTCGGCTTCGGGGCGGCCTTGGGCGCGGTCTGGGCCGCGGCGAGGCCGGCCACCGCGAGGGCCGGAGCGAGAAGACCGAGTGCGAAGCCGGCGCGACGCCGGGAGGGGAGACGGCGCGGGAACATGATCACTCCTTCGTGTTTCGGCGTGCGGAGAAAGGCGGCCTCAGTCGGACGGCGGCGTCGGCGCGGGCGTCGCCGCAACGGGCGCCGCGGCCGCCTCCTGCTGCCAGCCGCCGCCGAGCGCGCGGTAGAGCTCGACGAACGCGCGCAGCTCCTCGCCCCGTGTCTGGGCGAGCAGGATCTCCTGGTCGAAGAGCTGCTGGTCGGCGGTCAGGATCTCGAGGTAGGTCGCGAGCCCGGTGTCGTAGCGCGAGCGGGCGAGCGCGGCCGCGTCGCGGAGGGCCTCGACGCCGTCCTCGAGTTCGAGGCGCGCCTCCCCGAGCTTCTTGACCGAGACGAGCGCGTTCGCCACCTCGCGGTAGGAGTTGAGCGCGGCCTGCTGGTACTGGGCGAGGGCCTGATCGTTGCGGGCCTTCGCCGCCTCGTAGTTCCGGCGGATCCGGCCGCCCTGGAAGATCGGCTGGAAGAGCCCCGGGCTCAGCTGCCACACGTTCGAGTTGGCCTTGAGGAGGTTCGAGAAGTCGCCGCTCAGGGTGCCGAGGAGGCCGGTCAGGGAGATGGTCGGGAAGAAGAGGGCCTTGGCCGCGCCGACGTTCGCGTTCGCGGCCACGAGCTGCTCCTCGGCCGCGAGCACGTCGGGCCGCCGTTCGAGGAGGGCCGCCGGCAGCCCCACCGGGACCTCGGGCGGCTTGCTCTTGTCGGAGAGCGCTTCGCCCCGCGGGATCGGCCCCGGGGGCCGTCCCAGGAGCAGGCAGAGCGCGTTCTCGGCAACCGCGATCTGCTGCTCGAGCTGGGGGACGACGGTGGCCGTGCGGGCCCGGTTGGCATGCGCGGTGTCGAGCTCGAGGCGGTTGGAGACCCCGCCCTTGAGCCGCTTGTCGTAGAAGCTCACCGTCTCGTCGTTCGTCTGGACCGTCCGGCGCGCGACCTCGAGCTCCAGGTCCAGCTCCCGCAGGAAGAGGTAGGTCGACGCGACGTCGGCCACGAGAGCGATGAGCGCCGCCCGGCGGCCCTCCTCGGTGGCGAGGTAGGCGGCGAACGCGGCCTCCTTCTCCCGGCGGATCCGGCCGAAGAGGTCGATCTCCCACGAAAGCGCGAAGCCGGCGTTCCAGTTCTGGTACGTCTTCTGGATCGCCGTGCCCTGCGGGGGCTCCGAGAGCCGCGAGGCCTGCTGGGCGTCGTAGCCGGCGGCGAGGCCCACCTGGGGGAAGAGGAACGACTTCGCGATCCCGTACTGGGCGCGGGCCTCGGTGACGCGGGCGGTGGCCGTGCGCAGGTCGAGGTTGTTCGCGATCGCCTCGCGGACGAGCTGCTGGAGGACGGGGTCCTTGACGACCTCCCACCACGGGAGATCGGCGATCGACTGCGCCTGCGCCTCGCCCTCGAAGAAGCGATAGGCGGGCGGCGTCGGCATCTTCGGCCGCTCGTAGTTGGTGCCCACGGCGCAGGAGGAGAAGAGGACGGCGGTCAGGGCGCCCGCTAAGGGGAGGGAGCGACGGGAAAGGCCGTGTCGAGCCATGTCAGTGTCCCCCTGCTCCGTGTGTGGAGGGCGCCATCCCGCCCGGCGGCCCTTCGTGCTTGCCCCGGCCGATGATCTTCTCCACCGTCACGAACAGCACCGGGATCAGGCAGACGCCGAGGATGGTCGCGATGAGCATGCCGGTGAAGACCGCCATCCCCATCACCTTGCGGCCCTCGGCGCCGGCGCCGGACGCCGTCAGCAGCGGAACGACGCCCAGGATGAACGCGAAGGCGGTCATCAGGATCGGCCGGAAGCGCAGCTTCGCCGCCTCGAGCGCCGACTCGACGAGCGGCTTCCCCTGCTCGTGGAGCATCTTGGCGAACTCGACGATCAGGATCGCGTTCTTCGCCGCGAGGCCGATGAGCATGATGAGCGCGATCTGCGCGAACACGTTGTTCACGTAGCTCTCCGAGAACTGGCGGGCGAGCCAGAGGCCGAAGTAGGCACCGAACACCGCGAACGGCGTGCCGAGGAGCACGCTGAACGGCAGGCCCCAGCTCTCGTACTGCGCGGCCAGGATCAAGAAGACGAGCAGGATGGCGATCGAGAACACTGCGGCGACACCGGGGGCCCGCTTCTCCTGGTAGGACATGTCCGCCCACTCGTAGCCCATCTCCGGCGGCAAGATCTCCTTCGCGGTCGCCTCGAGGGCGTCGAGGGCCTGTGCCGAGGAGTAGCCGGGGGCGGGCACACCGCCGATCTCCGCGGAGCGGAAGAGGTTGAAGCGGTTCGTGTACTCTGGGCCGGACGTGGGCCGGGTGGAGATGAGCGTGTCGAGCGGGATCATCTGGCCTTGCGCGCTGCGCACGAAGAAGAGGCCGAGCTGCTTCGGGTCCTTCCGGTACTCGGGCTCGGCCTGGACGTAGACCTTGTAGACGCGGCCGAACCGGTTGAAGTCGTTCACGTAGGAGCTGCCCAGGAGCGCGCCCAGCGTGGTGTTCGTGTCGGAGATGGTGGCACCGACCTTCAGCACCTTGCTGCGGTCGACGTCCGCGTACACCTGGGGGACGCTCGCGCGGTAGAGCGTGGAAACGCGTCCGATCTCGGGCCGCTTGCGCGCCGCCTCGATGAAGCGCGCGGCCTGCTGGGCCAGGAACTCGGGCGAACCGCCGCTTCGGTCCTGGAGCTGCATCGTGAAGCCCGCCCCCGTCCCCAGCCCGGGGATGGCCGGAGGCCCGAACGTCACGATCGCGGCCTCGGGGATCTGCTGGGCGAAGGCGCGGTTGAGCGCGGCGATGACGCCGTTGGCGTGCGTCTCCTTGGTCTTGCGCTCGGCCCACTCCTTCAGCTGGATGAAGAAGAAGCCCTGGTTCGAGGAGTAGGCGCCGGTGACCAGGCTGAAGCCGGTGACCGTGTTGTAGCCCTCGACCGCCTCGTTGGCCTTGATGATGGCCTCCGCCTTCTTCATCACCAGGTCGGTGCGCTCGAGCGAGGAGGCGTCGGGCAGGTTGACCTGGGCGAGGAGGTAGCCCTGGTCCTCCTCGGGGATGAAGCCGGCCGGGATGTGCCGCACCAGCACGCCGATCGCGCCCACGAGGATGGCGATGAAGATCATGCTCCGCGCCGTCTTGCGGATCAGGATGCCCGAGAAGCTCACGTAGGCGTCGGTGCCGCGCCCGAAGACCTTGTTGAACCAGCCGTAGAAGGGCGTCAGGAGCGTCTTCTTGCCCGTGGGCGCCCGGAGCAGCAGCCCCGACAGCGCCGGGCTCAGCGTGAGGGCGTTGATGACCGAGAGGAGCACGGAGAGCGCGATCGTGATCGCGAACTGCTGGTAGAAGCGCCCCGTGATGCCGCCCATGAAGCCCACGGGCACGAACACTGCGCTCAGGATGAGGCCGATCGCCACCACCGGCCCCGACACCTCCTCCATCGCCTTGAGCGTCGCCTCCTTCGGCGCCATCCCGTGCTCGATGTGGTGCATGACCGCCTCGACCACGACGATCGCGTCGTCGACGACGATGCCGATGGCGAGCACCAGGCCGAGGAGCGAGAGGACGTTGATCGAGAAGCCGAGCAGCGGGAAGAACATGAACGCGCCCACCAGCGACACCGGCACCGTCATCAGCGGGATGAGCGTGGCGCGCCAGTTCTGGAGGAAGACGAACACCACGAGGATGACGAGCAGGACCGCCTCGAAGAGCGTGTGGACGATCTCGTTGATGCCTTCCTTGACCGGCAGCGTCGTGTCGAGCGAGATCAGGTACTCCATGTCCCGGGGGAAGCGCGTGCTCAGCTCGTCCATCGTCTTCTTGATCTGGTCGGCCACCTGCAGGGCGTTCGTGCCCGGGATTTGGAAGACGGCAATGACGGCGGCGGGCCCGCTGTCGTGGCGGCCGATCGCGTTGTAGAGCATCGTGCCGAGCTCGAGGCGCGCCACGTCCTTGAGGAACACCTGCGAGCCGTCGGGGTTGGTGCGGACGACGATTCTCCCGAACTCCTCCTCGTTCAGGAGACGGCCCTGCGTCTTCACCGTGTAGGTGTACTCGGTGCCGGGCACGGCGGGCGGGCCGCCGATCTGGCCGGCGGGGATGATCTGGTTCTGCTGGCCGATCGCGTTCACGATGTCGGGAACGGTGATCGCGAGCTTCGCGATGCGGTCGGGCCGCAGCCAGACGCGCATGGCGTAGTCGCTGCCTCCGAAGAGGTTGATCTGGCCCACGCCCGGGATGCGGGCGACCGCGTCGTTGATGTTGATCGTGGCGTAGTTAGACAGGAAGTTGTTGTCGTAGGTCCCCTTCGGCGACTTGACGGAGATGATGAGCAGGGGGAAGGGGAGCGCCTTCTTGACCGCGACACCGTAGTTCTTGACCGACTGCGGCAGCGTGGGCGTCGCCTCGGAGACCCGGTTCTGGGCGAGGACGTTGTCCATGTCGAGGTTCGAGCCCACCTCGAAGGAGACCCTGAGGGTCAGGGTCCCGTCGTTGGCGTTCGTGGACTTCATGTAGATGCCCTTCTCGACGCCGTTCACCTTCTGCTCGATCGGCGTCGCCACCGACGCCTCGACGTCGGTGGCGGAGGCACCCACGAAGGTCGTGGTGATCTGGACCATCGGGGGCACGACCTCGGGGTACTGGGCGATCGGGAGTCCCGACATCGCCACGAGGCCCAGGATCACGGTGATGATGGAGATCACCATCGCCACGATCGGACGGTTGACGAAGAAGCGGGACATGCTACTTCGCCTCGGCCGCCGGCTCCGCGGCGCCCTTTCCGGCCGGTGCGGGCGCCGTGGCCTTCGGGCTCACCGCAAGGCCGTCCTTCACCTTCTGCAGGCCCTCGACCACGACCTTCTCGCCGGGCTTCAGGCCCTCCTCGATGACCCACATCCCGTCGACGCGCGGCCCGACCTTCACGTTGCGGAACGCCACCTTGTTTTCCGGGGTCACGGTCGCAACCGAGTAGAGATTCTGCAGCTCTTGCACCGCCCGCTGGGGCACGAGCAGGGCCCCGATCTTCGTCTCGGAGACGAAGCGGGCCCGCCCATACTGCCCGGGGCGGACGACACGCTGGGGGTTCGGGAACTTGACCTGGACGGCCAGAGTGCCAGTGGTCGGGTCCACCGCGCGCTCGACCGCGTCGATGCTGCCCTTGTAGGGGTGGACGGTGCCGTCGGCGAGGAGCAGCTCGATCTCGGCCTGCCGGGCCGGGCGGCCCTTCTCCTGGATGCGCTTCGCGAGCTTGAGGTACTCGGCCTCGCTGATGCCGGCCCGGAAGAGGATCGGGTCGACCTGGGAGACGGTCGTGAGCAGCGTGCTCTCGCCGCGCCCGACCAGGTTGCCGGCCTTGACCTGCGTCGTCCCGACGAGGCCGTCGATCGGCGACTCGATGTGCGTGTAACCGAGGTCGAGGGTCGCCTTGTCGACCGCCGCCTTCTGGGCGTCCACCTGGGCCCGGGCCGCCTCCTGGAACGCGAGCGCGTTGTCGAGCTCCTGTTGGCTGACCGCCTGCTGCTTCGCCAGCGGCGTCAGGCGGTTCACGTCGGTGGTGGTCTTCTCGAGCCGGGCCTTGGCGGTGGCGAGGTTCGCCTTCGCGTTGGCGAGGGCGGCTTCGAGCGGCAGGGGGTCGATCTGGTAGAGGAGCTCGCCCTTCCTGACGAACGAGCCCTCGGTGAAGGCCACCCGGTTCAGGTAGCCCTCGACGCGGGCCCGGATCTCGACGTCCTGGGAGCCCTTCGTCTGCCCGACGACCTCCATGTAGACGGGCACGTCCTTCTGAACGACGTCGGCGACGTACACCTCCGGCGCGGCGCCGGCCGGCGCCTCCGTCTTGCCGCAGCTCGCGATGGCGATCGCCAGAAGGCCGCTGAGGGCCACGGTCAGAACGCGTTTCATTGGGTCGGTCTCCTCGAAAACAGGCGGACACGGATCATACGTCAGCCCTGCGATGCCCGTCACCCGCCCAGGGCGATGGTCATGGCGACGAGGACGGCTCCGATCGCGACCGTGGAGAGCCCCATGACCCAGCGTCGATGGCCGGTGATGCGTCCGAGGGCGTGGCCGGTCAGGTAGAGCATCCCCAGGGCGACGGCGTTCGAGATCCGCAGAGCTCGGATCCCCTCGCCCACGAGAAGGAACGGGATCACCACGGGAAGAGTCGAGACGAACACCCACAGGAACACCGCGAGCGCGCCAAGCCATGCCTCGCGGCCGAGGCGTGCGGTCGGTGACGGCTCGGGGAGGAGGCGCAGCCGGTCGCTCACCGCGTCGAGCTCCGCGGGGAGGACGACGGAGGACAGCACCGGCGGGAGCGCATCCGCGACGACCTGTCGGGCGTCGCTGCGGTCCTTCGACTCGCGCACCGCCCGCCAGGTCCGGCGATCCCGTCCCTGCTCGGCCAGACAGGCCATCAGGTACATCACGCCGTCGATGATGCCCCAGGCCAGGTTGCAGCCGAGGGCGCCGACGAGCATCGCCCGGATGCCAGCCTGCCCGGCCTCGGCCGCGCTCAGGGACCCGGTGAAGGTGAGGACCATGATGAGGCCGAAGAGGACTTCGGACACCCGGTCGATGGGTTCCAGGAAGCGTCGGTTCCCGAGGAGCCGCTCCCGGTTCATGCCCTGCCTCCCGCGGTCGATCTCGGCGACATGTCAATAGGAGTACGCGACGTAGACCATGCCGTAGAGGAAGCTCTTCGTCCGGTCGTACGCCTGCTGGACGGCCGCCTGCGGGCTCGCGAAGGCGGCGACGAAGCTCACCGTGAACGCCCGGTTGAGTTTCCAGTCGCAGTAGGAGTCGAGCTCGAAGGCGACATCCTTCGAGGTCACGTGCGGCCCGAGGGCGGTCGGCTCGTCGAGCCGGAAGAGGTAGGCGATGAGGCCCCCGCTCACGGACGCGCTCGGCGTCAGGTGGAGCCGTACCTGGTGCGAGACCATGTTCGAGTTGGAGATGAAGTACTCGCCGGCGATCTCGCCCTGCCACCACGTGCCCCAGTCGTGGAAGCCCGGCAGGAGCATGTCGAAGCCCTCGTTCGTCGGCGTGTTCGGGTCGTCGCCCTGGAAGTAGGCGTAGCGGTAGGAGAGCCTCGGCTTCCAGGCCACCTCGTCCATCTCGTAGCCGGCCTGAGCCGTGAACGCGTTGGACTTCAGGAGCTCCCCGCTCTGCTCGTGCGCGTACTCGAGCTCGAAGGCGAGGCCGGGGAGCGCCTGCAAAGGGGAGGTGTAGGCACGGGCGTCGTAGACGTTCATCCCGTCACGGTTCGGCTCCAGGCCGTGGTTGGCGTGGAACTTCATGTAGCTCGCGCCGAAGGTGTTCTTGTCCCCCAGGGCCAGCTCGTAGTTCGCGCCCCACAGGCGGGTTCCCGTGTCGTGCTCGGGGAGATCGTCCCGGTCGAGGTAGAAGACCTCGATGGTGTTGTGCTTCGGCCTCGCGCGGCCGACGGCCGCGAACTGCCACGCCTTGCGGGCGTTCGTCCAGTAGCCGCCGCGGCTGCCGCCCTCCCCGGCCCCGTCCCACAGCAGCATTCCGTGCCCGATCGTGTACGGCGCCCGGCCCACCGTGAAGTCGAGGAGATTCTGGGAGCCCCCGAGGGCCGTGCCGGACCGCCAGCCCAGGTACCCGTCCTCGATCTCGAAGGAGGAGGCGTCCTCGCCGACGACGGAGGGCGGGCCGGCGAACGTCCGCTCGCCGACGGCGCTGAGCTTGCCGTAGATCTCGCTCTTTCCCGCGCCGAAGCGGGCCGAGAGGGCCGGCTTCACGAAGGTCTCCGCCCAGTCGTCGCCCAGGTTGCCGGAGGGATCGGGCCGGACGTCGGTGTAGAGGGAGTTCGCGAAGCCGAATCCCCCGAGCCCGGCGTCCAGGTTGAACGTCCAGTGCCCCTTCTTCGGCAGGCCCGTCGATCGCTCCTCTTCGGCGGGTGGCGGCGGGGCGGGGGCGGGCGGCTCCTGGGCCAGGGCCGGTGCGGGGACGGCGAGAAGGAGAGCCGTGCACGCCGCACCGATGACGGGGAGGGACGGCGGCCGAGCAGGACCGCGGGCGCCTCGGTCCCGCCGATCGCGTTCGCTCGCAGGGATGTCGTCGAGGAGCATGGCTCGTGAGGCCACAAGCCTCCCTCGGCCCGCGGGCGCGGGGAAGTAACAGGAGCGTAAATTACGGTTGCAGCTCCAGGAACCGGGCCGCCGACCTTCGAACCCGTTGGCGTTCCGGCGGCCCTTGGTGGATGATCGCGCGAGCGGAGACGTACAGGCCCGGGGAGCGCCGACGGCGCGACCACGGAAGGGGGACTCGATGGCGACTGCGCTGGCCGTGCTGGCCCTGCTCATCCCGGCCCAGGTTCCAAAGGAGCCGGCCAAGGACCTCTTCCTCCACAGCGTGAAGGCGCCCGGAGTCGAGGTCCGTTTCGTCGACTACCACTGGCAGCCGGCGATCTTCGGGGCCATGGAGAAGGGGACGGGCGAGATCCCGGAGGCGACGCGGAACTGGGTCGTCGCCCGGGTGATCCTGGACGACCACCCGCTGACCCTCGAGGGCGCCCGGCTGGCGGTCGGCAACTACGCGCTCGCCCTCTGGCCCAACCTCGACGGCAAGGGGATGGCGCTCGAGATGCGCCGGGTGGACATGCGCGACGTCTTCCCCGACCTGAACGCGATGGCGCCCGCGCCGCGCGGCGAGACGATCTACAGGGGCCCGGCGAGGTTCGAGACAGTGAGCCCCCTCGCGTCGCGGCTCGACGTGTCGGTGGGGGAGGCGGGAGGCCGGGTCGTGCTCGCCCTCCGCTACGGCGACCGGCGCCTGTCCCTCGCTCTCACGCGCTGAGAGGCTTGAACGAGCGGCGATCGCGCCAGGCTCAGGAGGGAGTCCGCCGGGGTCTCTCCTTCAAGCCCAGGTCGGTGAGGCGCTGGACCACGCCGTGGACCTTCTTCTCCTCGTCCGCGGTGACTTCCGTGAAGTAGTCGTCGCCGCGGAAGACGCGGGCGCTGAAGGCGACCTCCGGCCGCATCTGGCCCTCGGGCTGGAAGAAGGCCGCCGTCCGCGGGCTCTCGACCTCCACCCGGGCACGGCCTTCTTCCGGCGGGGCGAGGGACTGGGCGATCGCGCGAAGCTCGTCCCAGATCTCGGCCGCAGCGGCCCGGCGCTCGGGACCCGGTCCCGACCCCAGGGGCAGCCGGGCGTAGAGGCCGAGCGTGAACCCCACCTGGACCTGGCGTCCCTTGACCATCTCCACGAGTGGCGCCACCTCGAAGGACGCCTCGTGAGTCCGGGCCCATTCCGCGACGTCCCCTCTGCTCAAGACGACCTCCGTCAGCCTCGGTGGCGGCGCTTGACCTTCAACTGGGCGAGCGAGCGGGCCAGCGAGGCGTTGGTCGAGGCCACCTCCTCGGCCGAGAGCTTCTCGCGGAGCCGGGCCTCCGCCCGCCGACGCGCTTCCTCGGCCTTGGCCTCGTCGATCGTCTCGGCCGCGACGGCCATGTCGGTGAGGACGGACACGCGGCGGCCCGTGACCTCCACGAGGCCCCCGCCCGCGGCGAGGAAACGGTCCCGCCCGTCCTTGCGCACGACGATCTCCCCCGGCACGATCCTCGTCATGAGCCGGACGTGGCCGGGGAGGATCCCCATCTCGCCCTGCACCCCGGTGAGCGTGACCATCTCCACGTCCTCGGAGAAGGCCTCGCCGTCCGGGGTCACGATCTCGAGCTTCATGGTCTCGGCCATGTTCGCCTCGGCGCCCTCGCGCGTGCCTCGCCGCTCAGTCGGGCTTCACCTCGTCGATCCCGCCCTTCATGTAGAAGTTGCCCTCCGGCACCGCGTCGTGCTTGCCGTCGAGGATCTCCCGGAAGCCCCGCACGGTCTCCGCCACGGGGACCTGCTTGCCCTCGCGGCCGGTGAAGACCGCGGCCACGCTGAACGGCTGGCTCAGGAAGCGCTGGATCTTGCGCGCCCGCAGCACCGTCGTCTTGTCCGCCGGCGCGAGCTCGTCCATGCCGAGGATCGCGATGATGTCCTGCAGGTCCTTGTAGCGCTGGAGCACCTGCTGCACGCCGCGCGCGACTTCGTAGTGCTCCTGGCCCACGACCTCCGGGGCGAGGGCGCGGGAGGTGGAGGCGAGGGGGTCCACCGCCGGGTAGATGCCCAGCTCGGCGATCGAGCGCTCGAGGACGAGCGTCGCGTCGAGGTGGGCGAACGTGGTGGCGGGGGCGGGATCGGTCAGATCGTCGGCCGGGACGTACACCGCCTGGAACGAGGTAATCGAGCCCTTCTTGGTGGAGGTGATCCTCTCCTGGAGGGCGCCCATCTCGGCGGCGAGGGTCGGCTGGTAGCCGACCGCGCTCGCCGTCCGGCCGAGGAGGGCCGAGACCTCCGAGCCGGCCTGGGAGAAGCGGAAGATGTTGTCGATGAAGAGGAGCACGTCCTGGTTCTTCTCGTCCCGGAAGTACTCGGTGATGGCGAGGCCGGCCAGGGCCACGCGCAGGCGGGCCCCCGGTGGCTCGTTCATCTGCCCGTAGACGAGGGCGATCTTGGACGCGCCGAGGTCCTTCTGGTTGATGACCCCCGCCTCCGACATCTCGCGGTAGAGGTCGTTGCCCTCGCGGGTGCGCTCGCCCACCCCCGCGAAGACCGACACGCCGCCGTGGAGCTTGGCGATGTTGTTGATGAGCTCCATGATCACGACCGTCTTGCCCACCCCGGCGCCCCCGAAGGCCCCCACCTTTCCGCCCTTGAGGAAGGGGCAGATGAGGTCGATGACCTTGATCCCGGTGGGGAGGACCTCGGGAGACGTCGACTGGTCCACGAGGGGCGGGGCCGGGCGGTGGATCGCGTAGCGCTTCTCCGCCTTGACCGGCCCTCGCTCGTCGACCGGCTCCCCGGTCACGTCGAAGACCCGGCCCATCACGCCCTCGCCGACGGGCACCGTGATGGGCCCGCCGGTGTCCGCCACCTCGAAGCCGCGCTTCAGGCCCTCGGTGCCGGACATCGAGATCGTCCGTACCCAGTTGTCGCCGAGGTGCTGCTGGACCTCGAGGGTCAGCTTGACCGGCTGCTTCTGGACCTCGTACTCCACGGTCAGCGCGTTGTAGATCGCGGGCCGCCCCTCGGGGAACTCCACGTCCACGACCGCACCGACGACCTGGACGACTCTGCCCTTGTTCATACGCACCCAGCTCTCCGTGGCGGGCGACCGCCGCCCGTGGCTCAGTCGGCCTGGCCGCCCGCGATCTCCAGCAGCTCCCTGGTGATGTTGCCCTGCCGCAGCTTGTTGTACTCGAGGCTCAGGTCCCGGATGAGCCCGTCCGCGCTGTCCGTCGCGTTCTTCATCGACACCATGCGCGCGCTCTGCTCGCTCGCCTTCGCGTTCAGCAGGACCTGGTAGACGAGGATGGCCAGGTACTGCGAGAGGATGAAGCCGAGGTCTCCCTCCGGATCACGCTCGAACAGGATCTCGGGGCCCTCGGTCGGGGCCGCCGCCTCGGCTTCCATCCCCGGGATCCTGAGCGTCGTGATCTCGCCCACCGGCAGGAACTCGACGAAGCCGGCCTCCTGGGTCAGGGTGTTGACGAAGCGCGTGGCCACCACCTTGACCTCGTCCACCTCCCCCTTCAGGAAGAGGTCGCGGGCGAACGTCGCGATCGCCCTCGCCTCGGCGAAGGTCGGGCTGTCCCCGTAGGCGAACTCGGCGGCGAGCGTCCGGCCCGAGCGGGCGACGAACTGGGCCGCCCGGCGGCCGGCGGTGACGAAGACCGTCGACGCCGGGTCGAACTCCGCGGCCACGCGGAATACGTTCGTGTTCAAGGCCCCGCACAGCCCCTTGTCCGCGGCGACGAGGACGATCCCCCGCCGGCGGACCTCGCGGAGCTCCAGCAGGCGGTGCTCGAACTGGGGATGTTGCCTCGCCGCGCGCATGATCCGGTACAGGAGCTGGACGAAGGGACGTCCGGCGAGCGCCGCCTCCTGGGCCTTGCGCATCTTCGACGCGGCGACCATCTGCATCGCCCGAGTGATCTGGGCGGTGGCGCCGATCGACCGGATGCGCCTTCGGAGCTCGCGGGGGCTCGCCATGGCTCTAGCCGATCACTTGAAGCCCTGCTTGAACTGCTCGGAGGCGGCCTTCAGCTCGGCGACGAGCGCGTCGCCGAGCGCCTTCTCCCGGCCGATCTTCGCGAGGAGCTCGACCTTGCGCGTGGTCAGGAAGTCGACGAGCTTCGCCTGGCCCTCGCGCACCCGCTCCACCGGCAGGTCGTCCATGAAGCCGTTCTGGACGAACCACATGACCGCCACCTGGACCTCGACCGGCACCGGGCTGTACTGCGGCTGCTTGAAGATCTCGACGATCCTCTTGCCGCGGTCGATCTGGGCCTGGGTCTTGGCGTCGACCTCCGAGCCGAACTGGGCGAACGCGGCCAGCTCGCGGAACTGGGCGAGGTCGCCCTTGAGCTGGCCGGCCACCTGCTTCATGGCCTTGAGCTGGGCCGCGGAGCCGACCCGGGAGACGGAGATGCCGACCGAGATGGCCGGGCGAACGCCCTGGTAGAAGAGGTCCGTCTCCAGGAAGATCTGCCCGTCGGTGATGGAGATGACGTTCGTGGGGATGTAGGCGGAGACGTCGCCGGCCTGGGTCTCGATGATGGGAAGCGCGGTGAGGGAGCCGTTGCCGTACTGCTCGCCGACCCGCGCCGCCCGCTCCAGCAGCCGGCTGTGCAGGTAGAAGACGTCGCCGGGGTACGCCTCGCGGCCGGACGGCCGCTTCAGGATCAGCGCGACCTGCCGGTAGGCCACCGCGTGCTTGGAGAGGTCGTCGTAGATGACGAGCGCGTCCATGCCGTTGTCCATGAACCACTCGCCCATGGCCGCCCCCGCGAACGGCGCCAGGTACTGGCTGGCCGCGGAGTCGGAGGCGGGGGAGGCGAGGACGATGGTATAGGGCGTCGCCCCGTGCTGCTCGAGGGTGGAGAGGATCCGGGCGATGCTCGACTGCTTCTGGCCGATGGCGACGTAGATGCAGTAGAGGGGGCGGTACTCCTTGTCGCCCTTCGCCTCGGCCTCCTTGTTGAGCCGGGCCTGGTTGATGATGGTGTCGATGCAGATCGTCGTCTTGCCCGTCGACCGGTCGCCGATGATCAGCTCGCGCTGGCCCCGGCCGACCGGGATCATCGCGTCGATGGCCATGATCCCCGTCTGGACCGGCTGGCTGACCGACCGCCGCTTGATGATCCCGGGGGCCGTCTTCTCGACGGGGTAGGCGGAGTCGCTCTTCACCGGACCCTTGCCGTCGAGCGGCTCTCCGAGGGTGTTCACGACGCGGCCGAGGAGGCCCTTGCCGACCGGCACCTGCAGCAGCTTTCCGGTGGCCCGGACCTCGTCGCCTTCCTGGAGCTTCGTGTAGTCGCCGAGGATGATGACCCCGACCTCGGTCTCGTCGAGGTTCAGGGCCAGGCCGGTGATGCCGTGGCCGAGGTCGATCATCTCGTTGAGCATCGCGTCGGCGAGGCCCTCGATCCTGGCGACGCCGTCGCCGATCTCGCGGATCGTCCCCACGTTCTCCTTGGCGGTGGCCGCCTTGGCCCCCGCGATCTGCGCCTCGATCTCCCGTAGCAGCTTGTCCATTGGGACCTCAGGCCAATCCTTCAACCGGTGAGGACGCGGCCCGACTGGTGGCCGGGACGTCGTGCTCGTACCGCTCGCGCGGGTGACTCAAAAGCGCTCCTCCAGCGTGAGGAGCGCCGCCCGCACGCTGCCGTCGTACACGTCGCTGCCGATCTTCACGCGCATTCCCCCGATGAGCGCGGGGTTGTCCGCGAACGACGTGCTCACCCCCGGCCCGTAGGCCCGAACGACGCCCGCCTCGACGCTCGCCCGGAGGTCGGGGGGGAGCGGGGTGGCGCTCTCCACGACCGCGCTGTGGAGGGCGCGGTCGAGGCTCACCAGCCGCTGGAAGTGGGAGAGTATGGCCAAGCCCCCGCGGCGCCTCGCTCCGGCCACGCGCTCGACGACCTGCCGGGCCCGGCCCTCGTCGAGCAGGCCGGAGACGACGCAGGCCCGGTAGAGGCGCCTCGCTTCGCGTCGGGCTCGTCGGTTGATCCTCATTCCGGTCTCGAGGCGAGCGGGCTAGGCCGAAAGCCGCTTCACCGTCTCCTCGTCCAGCCGTCGTTGGTCCTCCGGCGTCAGGACCTTGCCGGCGACCGCGGCGGTCGTCTGCACCACCAGCCGGCCCACCTCGCGCTTCAGCTCGGCGAGCATCCGCACGTGATCCTGGGCAGCCGCCTCCCGCGCCCGGGCGACGATCTGCTCGGCGGCGGCGACCGCCTTCTGCGTCTCCTCCTGCTGCACGCGGGCGGCCGCGGCCCGCGCCTCCTCGATCAGCTTCGTCGCCTGCGCGTTGGCCTGCCCGATGACCTCCTGGCGCTTGGCCTCGGTCCGGGCCAGCTCGGCCTTGATCTGCGCTGCGTTCTCCAGCCCCTGGGCGATCTGCTGGCGCCGCTCCTCCAGCATGGCCAGGACCCGCTTGTAGGCGAAGAGGTACAGGACGGCGCAGACGATCGCGAAGCTCACGACCTGGGCCAGGAAGTGGGGCCAGTCCACGCCGAAGGTCCGGGCGATCTCGTCGACCTGACCGCCGGCGCCGGCCAGCATCAAGAGAGCGTTCATGGTCGCACCCCCACGGGCGCTCGAGCCGGGGTCCTACCGAACGAGGAAGAGCGCGTAGAAGACGATCGCCTCCGCGAAGGCGATGGCCAGGATCGACTGGACGAGGATCTTGGTGGATGCGCCGGGGTTCCGTCCCACCGCGTCGGACGCCTTCATGCCGATGAGTCCGACCGCGATGGCCGCACCGAAAGCCGCCAGCCCGACGTGCAGATTGCCGATCATATCGTTCTCGCCTGCCTTTCCTTGTCCTCTCGCCGACGCCCCGGATCGAGAAGCCGGAAGCGCCGTTCTTCGTTCAGTCGTGCGCGGCCTCGGGGCCTTCCTCCTCGTGCTGGCAGATCAGCAGCGTGAAGACGGCGGTCAGGAGCATGAAGACCAGGGCCTGGACGAGACCCACCAGCAGCTCCATGAAGTAGAAGGGGATGGGCAGCAGCCAGCCGAAGCCGGGGACCAGCCGGGCCATGGTCTCGAGCATCGTCTCGCCGGCGAAGATGTTCCCGTAGAGACGGAAGCTCAGGGACACCGGCCGGAAGAGGATCGAGATGACCTCGAGGCAGCCGGCGGCGAAGAAGACGACCACCATGAGGACCTTCATGAAGCCGGCGGTGTCGCCCTTGGCCCCGAAGAGCTCGTGCGCCATTCCCCGGAGCCCCACCTCCCGCAGCGCCCAGTAGATCCAGAGCGCGAAGAAGACGATCGCCATGGCCAGTGTCAGGTTGAGGTCGGCGTTCGCACCCCGGAGCAGGGGCCGGTCGATCTTGAAGCCCTCCGCCGTGCGGTGTCCCCACCCGATCGTCCCCACCCCCGGGATGAGGCCGAACCAGTTCGCGGCGAGGATGAAGACGAAGATCGTGGCGAAGAACCAGAAGGTCCGCCGGACGAGGTGCCGGCCGAGGAGCCCTTCGAGGAGGCCGTAGAGCCCGGCCACGAGCCACTCCAGGAAGTTCTGCGCTCCCTCCGGGACGTGCTTCATGTCCCGCGTCGCGTACCGGGCGAACGCGATGAGGCCCAGGGCCACCACCCAGCTCACGACCATGGAGTTGGTGATCGGAAAGCCGAAGGGACGGCCGATCTCGACCGCGTTCCGTGGGAGGCCGTGCTCCTCGGGCTCCGCGGCCGCGTTCGGCTCGGGCGCGGGATGGGGCTGGGGCGACGTGGCGGGGGTCTCGGAGGTCGGAGGCTGTGGTCCCGCCGCCCGCGCTCCGAAGGGCCCGAAGCCCCAGCAGGAGGCGGCGAGCAGGAGAGCCACCGCGAGGCGCCAGGTCAGCGGGCGTTCGAGGACCCGGCCCACGAGGATGCTTCGTCGAGACCCGCCGGTCGGCTCCGGACCGGGGCGGGATGGCGGTCGTTCGACCGGATCGAAGGACGCTCGCATGGCTCGCCGAGGGCGACACCATAGCACAGGACGGTGCAGCCGGAAGTAACAGGCGGGTAAGTTACGGTTTCACCCCCTCGAACCCGCGGAACGAAGCCAGCGCGGCCGCGGAGCAACGCGGCCGTTCGGACCAGGCGGCCCTGGTCGTCCCACGCGCGACCACAAGCGACGTGAGAGGCGCGGCCGACTCCTCCTGCAGAGCGACAGACAGGCGAACGGTATGAATGAGACGAGGGCTGCGTCCTGACCGCCTGCTGGAGATCGGAATGCACGGGTTGAAAGGGGGATTCAGGAGCCCGAGCCGGCACCGGCACCGCTCCTGATCTTCCACCGGTGTCGAGACCCAGGTGAGGACGAGGCGTCCGGAGCCCGCAGCGCGTGGCCGGTGCGAGTGTATCGCCTCGGGGATGAGCCGAGAGACTGCCAGAGCGGGCCCGGCACCGCGGAGGAGCGTCTCGCCATGATGTGGGACCTCGCCCGGGAAGCGTGGTCCCTGACCGGCAAGCCGTTGCCCGAGTATCCCCGTCACGCGACTCCCGTGAGCGTGCGGCCCTGGCGCGTCGCCGGCAGCCCGTGAACCGCGATTCCCGGGACCTGCTCGCCGCGTTCCTCGAGGCGGGCGTCCGGTTCCTCGTCGTGGGCGCCCACGCCATGGCCGTGCACGGCGTGCCGCGGGCGACCGGCGACCTCGACGTCTGGATCGCCCCCGATCCGGAGAACGCAGACCGAGCGTGGTCGGCCCTCGCCGTGTTCGGCGCGCCCCTCGCCGCGACGGGCGTCGCGCGCGCGGACTTCG